>JBDHJR010000030.1:0-24922 GCA_039586815.1 Gemmatimonadota bacterium
CCGCCGGGATGATCGCAAGTTTGGGATGGGGTTCTGCTCGATCCAGTACGCCCGACATGATCTCCCCTACCGTGCCGTCGCCTCCTACTGCGGCCAGAACGTCGTAACCCTCCGTTGCGGCCGCGATCTCCCGGGCATGCCCCTGCCGCTCCGTGAAATGCACATCTTCGGTGGCGATCTTGCCGGACCATACCGATTGAAACTGTTCCCACACCCTGAGCCCTGCTCCCCCATGGCCGGCGGGATTGATGACATAGAGGACCTTGCGCATCGGACGCCCCCCCTCGTGACTTACATCTTGCTTGAACATCAGGTTTGATGGAGGAGTCCGCTAGGCTCTGCGGATCCGAAACCTGAGCCGCCCGGTCCCGTACGGAGGCTATCCCTTGGAGGTCTGCATGCCGTTGGTCTTTCGGATCCTGCCGTTCCTGCTGGGTGTGTGCGCCGCGCTCCCCGCAGCGACGCGTGCCCAGGACGGTGGGACCGAGGAGCCCTAGCCAAGCTCGAAATGAAGAAGGCACTCCCACCGACATACCTGCTCCTTGCCCTGGCGGTCATGGCCGCGTTGCACTTGGCATTACCGGTACCACTCGCCCTCGGCGTTCTGCTCAATCTGATGGCGGACCGCCAGTTCAAGACGCATGAGACTACGGTCAAGCCGTTTCAGCGGTCATCCGCCCTGGTTACGGGATTCCCGTTCTCGATCAGCAGGAATCCCATGTACCTCGGCATGGCTTTGCTGCTGCTCGGCGTCGCACTGCTCCTGGGGACGGTAACGGCTCTCGTTCCCGTGGTGATCTTCCCGTTCGTCGTGGACCGCGTCTTCATACGCGTGGAGGAGAGGATGCTGGCGGAGACGTTTGGCCGAGAGTGGGAAGAGTATCGAGCGCGGGTGCGCAGGTGGATCTAGCGTTGTCCCCACCAAAACCTGCTTGACGCCCGCCGAGCATCTCCCTCGGCAGCGTGAGCCATCTGGAGGTGCGTGAGGTTGACACGTTCAAGGTCGTTGGTGGTACCGTCGGGACGGTGGCCCTAGTCGCCCTAATCGCCCTCACGGCTGCGGCCGAGAGCATGTACTGGTAGACGAGGCTCTCCAGCGCGCCCCTACAGCTCTCGCTTCGAGTCCCGCACGATTTCCCGGGCCGCATTGTAGCCCGAGGCGCCGTTGACTCCCCCCCCCGGATGCGTGCCCGCGCCACACAGGTAGAGCCCTTCGATCGGCGTGCGGTAACGGGCGCACTCCGGAACGGGCCGCATGAAGAACACCTGGTCCATCGTGAGCTCGGCGTGGTAGATGTTGCCTTCGGTCAGCCCGAAGGTCTCCTCCAGGTCGAGCGGCGACAGCACGTGCCGCTCCAGAATCGCCGCCTCGATGTTGGGCGCATACTCGGCGAGCGTGCCGACAACGGCGTCGCCCAGCGCATCGCACCTGGCCGCATCCCACTGTCCGTCCTTCAGGTGATACGGTGCGTACTGCACCAGGACGGACATGAGGTGCTTCCCGGCCGGGGCCACGCTGGCGTCGGTCACCGACGGGATGACGGCCTCGAGATACGGGTGGGCTGAGAGGGAACCGTACTTGGCGTCGTCGAAAGCCCGCTCCAGGTACATCAGGCTGGGGCTGATCGATATCGTTCCGCCTAGCTGTGCACCGTTGTCGCCTGCTCGCGAGAATCGCGGCAGCTCGCTAAGCGCGAGATGCACCTTGGCGCACACGCCCTTGAGCTTGACGTTCTTGATCTTCCTCGTGAACTCCGGGGTGAGGTGGGGCGGGTGGACCAGCTGAGAGAACGTGCGCCGCGGATCCGCGTTCGAGACGACCGTCCTTGCTCGGATCTCGTCGCCGCCCGCCAGCACGACGCCGGTGGCGCGGCCGTCCTCGACGATGACCTGTTCCACCGCTGCATCGGTGCGGACTTCCACGCCGAGCTGGGCCGCTGCTGCCGCCAGGGCCGCTGTGAGGCTGCCCATGCCGCCGCGCACCCGGACGCATGGTCGTATCGCTCCGTTGCCCGCTCCGACGTGATGGTGCAGGAAGGTGTAGGCGGTGCCTGCGGCCATCGGTCCCTGGAACAGGCCGGTGATGGCCGCGGCGGCCAGCGTCCCCTTGACCACGTCGGTCTCGAACCACTCGTCGAGCAGCTCCCTGGCGGTCATCGGCAGAATGCGCATGACCTCGGGCATGTCCCTGCGCCCCAGCCTGCGCAGCTTGCCGCCCAGGCGCGCCATGGCCCAGATGTCCTTCCAGGTGCCCTCCGCGAGGTCGGGAGGTGCGGTGCGGTATGCCGCCTCGAGCACTCCGGTGGCCTTACCTACCAGTTGGGTGAACGGCACCCAATTGTCTGCGTCGGCGCTCGAGAACTGTCGTATGGATTCGGCGGTGCGCTGCGCATCGCGCCACAACGCAAAGGCGCGGCCGTCGGGAAGCGGGCTGAATACCGAGAGGTCCGACTCGACAAGCTCCAGGCCGTGCGCCGCCAATCCCAAGTCGCGCAGCACCGCCGGGTGGAACGCCCCAATCCTGTGTGCGCCGGTGTCGACCTTGAAGCCGGGGAAGATCTCTTCGCTGACCGCGGCGCCGCCCACCAGCTCGCGCCGCTCGAGGACGAGCGTCTTGAGCCCGCCCTTGGCGAGGTATGCGGCAGTGACCAGTCCGTTGTGACCGGCACCGATGACGATGGCGTCGTACGTGGTGGTCATCGCTACCAGTCCTTCAACACTTCGAGGGCGGCCAGTCGGCCCGACCAGCCGGAGATGCCGCCGCCGGGGTGGGTTCCCGACCCGCACTGGTAGAACCCCTTGATCGGCGTGCGATAGTCGGCGAAGGAGACCACCGGCCGCAGGGAGAAGAGCTGGTGCAGCGACAGCTCGCCGTGGAAGATGTTCCCCTGGGTCAGTCCGAAGTCACGCTCCATGTCCCACGGAGTGAGCGCCTGCCTGTGGATGATTGCCCTGGGGAGGTTGGGCGCGAACTGGGTCAGCGTCTCGATCACCGTGTCGCCGAACGCTTCACGCTTCGCCTCGTTCCATCCTCCCTCCAGATCGGACGGGGCGTACTGCACGAAGATGGACATTACGTGCTTTCCGGGCGGTGCCATGCCGGGATCGATCATGGAGGGAATGATCATGTCCATGTACGGGCGTCGAGAGTAATTGCCGTACTTGGCGTCGTCATATGCGCGCTCGAGGTACTCGACACTCGGGCTGATCGAGATCGCGCCACGGTGGTGGGCCCCCTTGCCGGGCAGGGCCGTGAAGTCGGGCAGCTCGCTGAGCGACAAGTTCACCTTGCCCGATGAGCCTCGGATCTTGAATCGCTCGATGGACTTCACGAAGTCGTCGGGCAGGTGACTCGAGTCCACCAGCTGGAGGAAGGTGCGCTTCGGATCCAGGCCCGATACAACGACCTTAGCGCGGATCTCGTCGCCGTTCTCGAGCACGACACCTACTGCGCGCCCGTTCTTCACCACCACCTGGGCGACCGCGGTCTCGGTGCGTATCTCCGCGCCGAACCGTCTCGCTGCTCCGGCGATCGACTCACTGATCGCGCCCGTGCCACCCCTGGCGAAGCCCCACGACCGAAACGCGCCGTCCAGCTCTCCCATGTAGTGATGCAGCAGCACGTATGCGGTGCCGGGCGAGCGTGGTCCGAGAAACGTGCCGATGATGCCGCTGGCCGACATCGTTGCCTTGAGCGCTTCGGTCTCGAACCACTCGTCCAGGAAGTCCGCCGAGCTCATCGTCATGAGCTTGAACAGCGCGTGGAACTGCTCACTGCCGAGGCTGCGGAAATGCCTGCTCAGCTTGAGCAGGCTCTTGAGGTCCTTGAAGCTCAGCGACGTGGGATCGGGTGGGATCATTGCCACGATCGGCTTGACGGCAAACGCGAGGTGGTACATCAGCTTGCCGTAGTCGTCGTAGGCCTCGGCGTCCTTGGGCGAGTGCCGGTACAGCTCACGGCGGGTCTGGTCGTGATCCGCCCAGCGCGCGAGGTAGTCTCCGCTGGGGAGCGGCGTCAGGGTGCTCTCCAGCGGGAGGATCTCCAGGCCGTGCCGCGGAAGGTCCAGCTCCCGGATTATCTCCGGTCGCAGCAGGCTCACGACGTACGAGAGCACCGAGTACTTGAAGCCCGGGTTGATCTCTTCCGTCACGACCGAGCCGCCGACCAGGTGCCGTCTCTCCAGCACCACGACTCGTTTGCCGGCGCGGGCGAGGTACGCGGCGCCTACGAGCCCGTTGTGGCCACCGCCGATGACTATCGCGTCGTAGCGACTCGCTGTGGTCATGTCACGCCCTCTTTCGTTCCGGATCGAAGAAGGGCGTCTCCGCCACGGTGGCCGTAGCCCGCTTCCTGTGGTGCTCGACCGTGACCTCCATTTCCACGCTGGTGCCTGGACGCGCGTGGCTGGAGTGGAGATGGGCGAGGGCGATGTACCTCTTGAGGATGGGGGACCAGCATCCGCTTGTGGCGTATCCGATCTGCCGCCCGCCGTCGTACACAGGCACGCTGGTGCGCCACGCTACCATGGGGAGCTGGGGCGGGAGATCCACCTCACCGTAGGCCTTCTCCAACGCGGCCCAGTCCACCTCCAGGCCCCGGAACTCCCAGGTCGGTCCGTTTTCCCTTTCCTTTAATAGGGCATCCGAGCCGACGAAGCTCCCCTTGTCCAGTTTCACCGTCCACCCGAGCCCCAACTCGAACGGCGACGACTTGCGGGACTCGATGAGCGCTCGATGAGCCGGGAAGTAGTCCACGTCCACCAGAATGAGGCCGGCCTCGATCCTCGCGACATCCAGCGCCAGAATGCCTGCCGGGGTTATGCCGTACGAGGTTCCGGCATCGATCACCGCATCCCACAGGGATTCGGCGTTCTCTGCGTCCACCCAGATCTCGTATCCGAGGTCTCCTGTGTAGCCGGTGCGTGAGATCGTGACCGGGATTCCTCGAACGTCGGCCGGCGTGCTGCGGAAATAGCGCAGCGCGTCCATGTCGGCGTAGGTGGCATGCTTGAGGATCTCGCGCGAAGTGGGTCCCTGAAGCGCCAGGGCAGCAGTGGAGTCGGAAACGTCGTCTATCGTGACGTCGAAGCCGGTGGCGTTGTCGTGGAGCCAACGGAGATTCGGCTCGGCCGCGGTGAGTCGGAATTCGTTCTCACCGAGGCGCGCCAGCGTACCGTCGTCCACGACCTTCCCTGCATCGTTGCACCAGGGAGTGTAGAGCACCTGGTTGAGCGCACAGCGCGCCACGTCCCTGGTTACCACCCGATCGAGGAACGGCACAGCGTCGGGACCACGGATCATGTACTTGAAGAGCGGTGAGACGTCGATCAGCGCCGCGGCGGTGCGGATGGCGTAGTACTCTCGGTCGTGTGACAGCTCGTACGAGCCGGCGGCTACATATCCCGCCCAGCGGCGCCAGTTCTGGGCCTGGCACAGAGCGCTGGTTCGCGAATGGAATGGCGTGCCTCTCAGCATGCGCGGCTCGGTGACGGCGGTGTCGCGACTGCGAACTCGACCGGAATGTATTGCGATTCCATACAGTCACAAGGGAACATGGGCGCCGCTACGGCTCCACGGTAATGCTAGAGACGCAGCGCTGTCGCTTTCGCTCCAGGTACCAGCGGTTTCCGTCGGCTCCGGTAACGACGACGGTGTCCCGCACCACTTCCATTTCATTCGGACAGGCCGCTGTGTCTGGCACCTTCCCGAGAGCGGCGTGCGCGTTCCCCGCGCACGATGCGGTAACGGAGACTATGAAAACGCCGAGCAGTACTACCAGGGGCGGCCTGTGATCTAGTGCCATCCGGAGTCTCCGGGGCTGTTGGTGGTGGGAGGGGCGGTGGAAACGTAGCAATAGCGTGTAAAGAATCGGTTAACTGAGCATGAAGCGGAAGCGTCACAGTTGCACCTGATGTGAACATGAACAAGCGGTGTGCTGCGCAACGATGTCAGACGGCGCAACTCGTGGCGGTGATGCCCCCAAGGGGATATTATCACTCCCTCTCTCTACGTCGGAGTCTAGTCATGCAGATACGTGAGGCGTTGCCGCCGACGCCGTCGAGCGGCGCGCCTTGGGTGATGTGGAAGGACACGCCCTACGCTCATGTGATGGTGCTCGTGCCACGGCGCAACCGTTGATTCTGGCGTAGCCTGTTCGCGTTGCCCTGGAAACGTTCTGAGGAAGGCGGGTGAACAATGGCAAAGCTGACAAGACTCGGGGTGCTGTTCTTCGCGAAGCTGCAGGGCGTCGTGATGGCATTCGTGGGCCTGATTGCCGGGATACTGTATTCGTTCGGTGGGGCGATCTACGAATTGCTTACTGGTACGCTGAACTCAGGTACGGCACTTGCGTTCTTCGCACTGATAGGTATGCCACTCTTGTTTGGAGTAGTTGGATTCGTAGCCGGAGCTATTGAGGCCGTTCTCTACAACTTCGTGGTAAGGTGGTTTGGTGGAATAGAGGTGGATTTTGAACAATCGCCGTAATCGCCACCCCCCTTACGCCCTCCCGCCCTCCGCGTATATTCGCCGAAGTATCGACCACTCCGGAGACCTCATGCGTCGGTCGACCCTCCTAGTCACCCTGGTACTGGTAGCCGCCCTCGGATGTGGCGGCGCGCCCAAGGACGATCTGGCGTTGCATCCGGAGGACTGCGAGGGATCGTGGACCGTTGAGGTCACGAACTGGACCAGGTACAGGGCGGACGTGTTCGAAGTGGAGTGGCGGATCGGCACGGTCCCGGCCGGCGAGACCAAGTCCTTCACCGTACCGGACCCCAGCAGGATCAGGGTGGTGTCGACGGACAGTGACGCAATCATCGTGAGCTCGTCGTGCCTGAAGAAGTGAGCTCACGTCCCGCCAGTCTCTAAGGCAATCCCACCCGCTCGACCAGGGCATTGAACGCCGCCTCTCCCCGCAGCGGCTCCATTACAGGATCCACCTTGAGGAACACCAGGGAGTGCGACCGTTCCTCGAACGCCCGCTTGAGCCACCGAAGCGCCGCGGCACTATCCCCCAGCGCGACGTGCACGGCGGCTACGTAGTAGGGCGATACGTAGCGCTCACCTGCCTTTCCGTGCATCTGCTCGAGCACCGCAGTCGCACGTTCGGGCTCCCCCGAGAGCGCATGGGCTTGCCCCAATGCGGACATCGCGATCGGGGTGTCGTCGGACAGCGCGCCCGCGCGCTCGGCCTCAGCCACTGCCTCTTCGTAGCGCTGCATCTGGGTCATGGTGCAGGCGAGCCACAGGTGCGCCAGGAAGAAGTCGGGGTCCAGCTCGATGGCGCCACGCAGCAGGGTCACCGCCTCCTCGTATTGCTGTGCGTGGTACATGCCCCATCCGCTCGCCGCGTTGATGATCAGCGACAGCGGATCGAGCTCTCGCGCCCGCCGGAATGCACTTTCTGCCTCATCGAACCGTCCCATCGCCACGAGGTAGTTGCCGTGGTAGTGGGGTGCGATGGCGTAGGAGGGATTGAGCTCCATCGCCCGAAACAGGCATTCCTCGGCCTTGGCGAAGTCCCAGTCGTAGTACAGCTGCTCGTAGGCTAGCGCCGCGTGCGCCTCCGCCAGTCCCTCGTCCATCTCCAGCGCCTTGAGCGCCGCGGCCTTGGCCTTGGGAAAGGAGTCGCGCGGAGATACGAAGTCGTAGAACCCGAGGATGTTGTGCGAGTCGGCCAGCCCCGCGTAGGCGAGCGCGAACATCCCGTCTTCGTCCACCGCCGCGTTGAAGTGGTTGATTCCCTTGAGCAGCCCCGTCTGCGTGCGCTTGTTCCAGTAGAACCGGCCCTTGAGGTAGTGGGTGTACGCCTCGACGTTTTTGGTGGCCGCTTTCACCAGCGGTGCGTCGGGCTCGCCCAGCAGCTTCACCTTGAGCGTGCTCACGATGGCCCGGGCGATTTCGTCCTGGATCGCGAACACGTCGCCCATCTCCCGGTCGTACCGCTCGGACCAGAGGTGGAACCCGTCCGCGGCGCTCACGAGCTGCGTGGTGAGGCGGATGCGGTTGCCCGCCTTGCGCACGCTGCCCTCGAGAACCGTCGCAACCTTGAGGGTCGATCCCACCTCGCCCACGTCCACCGCCTTGTCCTTGAACGCGAACGACGAGGTGCGCGCCGCCACGTGCAGGCCCTCGACCCGGGAGAGCGCGGTGATGATCTCCTCGGTCACCCCGTCGCTGAAGTACTCGGCCTCGGGATCGGGGCTCAGGTTGGCAAAGGGGAGCACGGCAATCGAGTGCTCGTCCGGAACCGCACCACCCACACCCGCCGGCGCGGTGCGCGCCCGCTCCAACGCGTCGGAGAACTCGTTGGCAGTGTCGTAACGATCCACAGCGGTGCGGGCGAGGGCCTTGCGGACAACCGCGTCGAGAGCCCCCGGTACGCTATCCCTAAGTGCACTCAGGGGTACCGCGTCTGAGGCGAAACGCTTGGCGATCACCACCTGAGCGGTGGGGCCCGTGAACGGCGGCTCGCCCGCGAGCATCTCGTACAGCACGCAGCCCAGGCTGTAGATGTCGCTGCGGCCGTCGAGCTCCCCCTCGCCCCCCGCCTGCTCCGGGCTGAGGTACGCGGGGGTGCCGATCGCGATGCCCGTGTCCGTGATCCGGTTGCCCCCTGCGAGGCTCACCGCCCGCGCGATGCCGAAGTCGGCCACGAAGGCGCGCCCCTCCTCGAGCAGAATGTTCTCGGGCTTGATGTCCCGGTGCACCACGCCGCGCCGGTGTGCGTAATCCAGCGCGTCGGCCGCATCGCGGGCGATTTGCACCGCTTCGTCCAGCGGCAGCTGCCGCTCACGGTCGACTCGCTCACGCACCGATTCCCCTTCGAGATACGGCATCACGAAGTAGAGCAGCCCGTCCGCGTCGCCGGAGTCGTACAGCGGCAGGATGTGGGGGTGGGTGAGCCCGGCGACGATCTTGATCTCGCGCAGGAATCGGTCGGGGCCCAGTGCCACGGCGATCTCCGGCCGCAGGACCTTCACTGCCACTTGCCGCTCGTGCTTGAGATCGTGCGCCTCGTACACGACGGCCATGCCACCGCGTCCTACGGAGCGCTCGATGGCATAGCGGTCGGCGAGGGCCGATCTGACGGATTGCAGCAGGTCGCTCATGTGGAGCCGTTCCCAACGGGCGTAACTGCGGGAACTTACTGCGGCTGCGGGGGGGAGACCACCAGACTGCGTCGGCTCGACCGCTTACCCCAAGAACACTCGGAACACCCTGACCCCCAACACCAGCGGAACGAGCGCCAATAGCGACAGAGCCAGTGCCACTACACCGGCCTCGGTCCAATCCCGGAGCGGTTCGCCACCGAACTTCTGCTGCGGGAAATCGGGCAAGTCAAACACCGACATGTCCCCCGAGTAGTAGCGCAGCCGCACGCCCTCGAGAGTACAGGGTGTCTCCATGTTATTCACCGGCAGCCAATCCGGGGGCCACGTGCTAGCGCACGCTGCGCGGATCCGCCGGGTGAGCGTGCGCGCGTCGAAGCCGTGGGACGCAAGCCCGAGGTAGGCGTCGCTCACGTCGCGCTCCACGATCTGGCGCCGAGCCACGCCGCTCGAGTCCGTGAACGAGAACGTCCAGTGATCTATGTACGTGACTCCCGCGTCTCTCACCTGGGTGTCGCGCCAGTGGGTGGCTGAGGCTTCGACCGTGAAGCCCCGCCGTTCGAGCAGCTCGGACGGACCTTCTGCCGCAGACACGTACACGCCCGATCCCGTGGCTACCCACCAGAGCATCCATGCCACCGTGGCGAGCACCAAAGCTGTCGTGAACAGCTTGCGCACCAGTGCGGGGAGGCGGAGTCGAGCGGCGTCCCACGGCTTGGGCAGATGGTGCTGCGACGCCTTCTGCTCGACGAATACCGGCTCGATCCTCTTGAGCTTGACCAGGCCATGCTGGAAGGTCATTCGTGCATCGATGTCGCGCCAATAGTCGGCGTGCCCCAAGACGCGCTTCACGCCGATCCCTGTGGTGATGTCGCGGCCGTTGAAGGGCGTGAGCTCGAGCCGCGCCCCCATGTAATCCCATGGGCGGTACACGTTGATCCAGCGGAACTCGCTGAGGCGTCGCGCCACGATCTCGACCAGCGCCTCCATGCGCTCGGGGAAGAGCGTGCCTGGAAAGAGCGTGAGGAACCAGCGTCTGAGCGGCGAGCCCATGGTAACAAGCAGCACGCGACTCGTTTCGTTCCAGACGCGCGAGTGCGCCAGGGAGTCGAGGGCAATCACCGTGCCCACGCCCTGTGCGGCCAGCACGAAGTCATGCTCGTTCCCGAGGCGCTCCCGTGCCCGCCCGATCGCCTTGTTGAGAGCCAGCTGGATGTGCTCCCGGTGGCGCGGCTCACCGAGGTAGCGGAATGCGTCGAGAGCGTTCTTGGGCAGCCCGCGCAGCGATTCGCCGGCCCAGCGCTGGCGGAGCGCGATGGCGGTCGCAAGAGCAACCGCCCACAGCAGGGCAGCGTCAAGGCCTGCGGCGACGTACGACAGGCCCGCCAGCAAGGCGAAGACTGGGAGCAGCAACCACCACGGTGCCACCAGGATGCCCAGCGCGATGACCAGCAGCGGCTGCAGTAACAGCAGGACAATGCTGCGGAACGTGACGACGACCGGGCGCACGGACCCGCTCGTTAGCATGCGCAATCCGCCGACCAGGATCAGCAGTGTTATGCCGGCGCCGAGCGCGACCTGCGACCAGGCCACTGCGGTGGCCAGCCATCTCATTGGCGCGAGCGTGCTCATAGGGAAGCCGAGCCACGCGGCCGGCGTCGGTAATGCGGCCTGCGCCACCCAGGTAGCGAACAGCAGCGCCACCAGCACAGCCAGCACCCACTGGAGCAGTCGGTGTACGTGGAGTTGCAAGGCACCCAGTGACTTGTCGATCGAGTTGGGCCCGAAGTCGAAACCTGCACGGCACGCGGCACCGATGGTGGCCGCGCAACGCTTGAGGAAGCGGTGCAGGTCCCGTGCACCCTTGGGAATCGACCCGGGGGCCACGGAATCCCAGTCGAAGGCCAGGGTGACTACCCGGTCGTAGCGGTCGGAGTCCTTGAAGTTCGCGTCTACCGATCGCGCGACCTTCGAGGCCTTCCCGGATCCGTGAATGGCGATTGCTGGTACTGGCACGGCTACTGAAGTTCTGGCCTTCCGGGCCGCACCGGTGTGACGGTGGTCACCAGGCTAGTCGAGGTCCCTCACCGCCACCCATACCCCACGGCGTAGACGTCGCTCGCCGAGGCGCCCCACACGGAGGTGAGCTCCCAAAGGGTCGTCCCGCTCGCCATCGTGCTCCAGGAGCTTCCGTCGTAGTGCAAGATGGTGCCCTGCGATCCCACCGCGAAGACGTTGCTCGAAGAGGCACCCCACACTCCATAAAGGGACTCGCTCGTACCGCTCGTCATGGCGCTCCATGTGGTTCCGTCGGAGTGTAGAATCGTGCCGGCATCTCCGACGGCGAAGATGTCTGTCGCCGAGCTGCCCCATATGGCCTCGAGGTCTTCGCTCGTGCCGCTCGTCAGCTGGTTCCAGCTGCTCCCGTCCCAGTGCCGCATGATGCCTCCCGATCCCACCACGTAGACGTTGCTCGACGAAGCCCCCCACACGCCGAACAGCGAGACGGCCGGGCCGCTCGACAACCCGCTCCAATTGGCTCCGTCATAGTGGACGATCGTGCCACCTACGGCGAAGACGTCGCTGGAGGAGCTGCCCCACACGGCATACAAGGGCAGGCCGATCGTGCGTGTCATGCCGCTCCAGCTCGACCCGTCGTAGTGCAGGATCTTGCCGGCCGATCCGACCGTGAAGACGTCATTGGACGAGCTACCCCATACGCCGGAGAGGAACGCGGCCTCCCCACTCGGGAGCTGCGCATCCGGCCCCGCGGACAATGGGGTCCAATCGGTGCCGTCGTAGTGCAGGATGGTGGCGCTCGCTCCTACCGCGAAGATGTCGTCCGCGGCCGCGCCCCATATGTCGAAGAGGAACTCCTCCGTATCGACGGGCACCTCGGTCCAGGAGGTGCCGTCGTAGTGGAGCATGATGGCGCCCGAAGTCGGCCCCGGAGCGGTGGTATCGTCGCCACAGGCCCAGAAGGTGAGAACCAGGAGTGTTGCCGCAACCGTCACGCGCCGCATGACGACCTCGCAGGCAGGTGATGGTCCAAACCTACTGAGTGTCTGCCGGCAGAAACAGTGAGGCGGTCGTCGGGAAAGCGGGCGGGCACCCCGCCTGGCCCTGAAACACAATCAGCCCCACATTCGTCAGGAGGGACAGGACCGCAAGGAGAGTGAACGTGGATATCCCCGCTGATGCCCTTGGATTCGCGGTTGTCCTTGCCACCCTCATGGGTACGGCCTTTGGCATAAAGCTCCTGGTGTGGGGCAAGCGACCGCTCCGTAGACTCCGCTCCGGCGCGGAGGACTCGGAAACCGACGAGCGCCTCGCCGAGCTGGAGCAGCGCATGGAGCAGATGTCGGAGTTCATGAGGGAGCAGGCCCAGCAGCTCGACGACTACCACGAGCGGCTCGACTTCACCGAGCGCATGATCACGCAACAGCGTGGGGAGGAGCCGAAGGCGCTGGATCCGTAGCTCTCCCTTAGATTCCGTCATGCCAGAGCCACCACCAATCGCGGCGATCAGCCTGCTTCGCGCCGCCTTCGGCACCGTGCGCCGAGGTCTCGCCCCCCTGCTGTGGTACGAGCTGTTCTTCAAGCTCCTTGCCGTGGCCATCCTCACGCCGCTCGCCACCCGCCTGATGACCGTCTTCATCCATTCGACGGGCAGCGTGGCGGTTTCCAACACGGCGATCGTGGGGTTCCTCGCCTCACCTAGCGGCGTGGCAGCAGTCGTCGTGGTGGGCGCCGTCTCCCTCGCTATCATTTTCCTCGAGCTGGCGGGACTGATCCTCATAGCCGACGCGACCCGGCGCGGCGGTCGGGCCGACGCGCTGCCGGCCCTTCGCGCGGTGGGAAGGCGCTTCCCACGATTGCTGTCCCTGGGAGCGCTCCAGCTCGCCGGATTCTCGCTGGTCCTGGCACCGTTCCTGGCGGGTATCTGGCTGGTCTACCGCTCGCTGCTCTCGACCAGCGACATCTACTTCTACGTGACCGAGCGGCCGCCGGAGTTCTGGGTTGCGGCGGGAATCGGGGGCGCGATCGCACTGGCCGGGTTCCTCGTGTTCGCCGCGCTCTACGTATGCTGGATCCTGGCATTGCCGGTCATGCTGTTCGAGGGCTCGGGGGCGTGGGGGGCGCTGCGGCGCAGCTACCACCTGGCACGGCCAGCGTGGTGGCCCGTGGCCCGGATGATGATCGGCTGGCTTCTGGTATCCGCCGCGCTGGGTATGGTCGCTCAGTTCCTGTTCGACGGCACCGCAGCGGGCACCCTCGGTTTGGCAGGCAGCCGAACTCGTTACGTGATTGCCGCAGTAGCTGGTTTGGCCGCGCTCTATGTGGTGGGCTCGGCACTACTGACGGCAGTGGCGTTCACCGTTGACGCGTCTCTCATCGCGCACGCGTACGCCGGGCTGGCCGGCTCTCCGGTCGAAGGACGGCTCCCGCCCGACCTGGCTGCGCGGCGCACCCCGCGCAAGTCGTCGACGCGGCTCGTATGGGTGGTCGTGCTCGGCTTCCTCGCGGTCACTGTCATCGCGTCGGCTACGGCAATCCGCCGGCTCGATCTCGACAGGCAGGTTGCCATCACGGCGCATCGCGGCAGCTCGGTTGCGGCACCGGAGAACACCCTCTCGGCTGTCACACAGGCGATCGCGGACGGCGCGGACTACGCCGAGATAGACGTGCAGCTCAGCGCCGACAGCGCCGTGGTCGTGATACACGACATCGACCTGCGGCGCATCGCCGGCGTTGCCCGCCTGGTGAGCGAGATGACGCTCGCCGAGCTGCAGGAGGTGGACGCCGGTAGCTGGTTCTCGCCGCAGTTTGCCGGCGAGCGCTTGCCCACGCTGCAAGAGGTCATCGACCTCGCGCGCGGACGCATCAAGCTCAACATAGAGCTCAAAGTGACCGGCTCGCCGGATGGCCTGGTGGATCGCGTCGTAGACCTCGTCGAGCGCAACGGATTTGCAGAGGAGTGCGTGATCACGTCGCTGGAAGAGGCCGCCGTTCGCGCGGTGAAGCAGCAAGCCCCGGACCTGCGAGTGGGCTTCATCGTCGCAACGGCCATAGGCGACCCAACCCGGATGCCGGTAGACCTTCTCGCCGTCAGCACCCAGTTCCTGTCTTCCGGCCTCATTCGGAGGGCTCACCGCCGCGGCATGGAGATCCACGTCTGGACGGTGAACACGCGCGAGCGCGCGTGGGACGTGATCGAGATGGGCGTGGACAACATCATGACCGACTACCCCCCGCGCCTCCGCGAGCTGCTCGATGAGCGCGCCGAGATGACCAACGCCGAGAAGGTGCTGCTGGCGTTCAGGAGCTGGCTGGCGGAGTAGGGGCTGTTAGCTACGCCTGCCACACGGCGTAACCATCCTTGCGGAGGCGGTTGGCCAGGCGCTTCTCCTCGGCGACCGCCTCCTTGTACGTCATGGGGTTGAGGTCCTCGAAGTGCTGCGGCAGGAGCTTCACACCGTACTTGTACACGTAGGTGTTGGACTTATAGCCCCGCTGATGGTCGATGAAGCGCTCCTTGGGCGGCTTGCCGGTCATCCCCACGTACACGCAGGGCTTCACGGGATTGCGGTCGGGATTGGCGTCGCGGAATCGCTTGTGCTCCAGCACTTCGCGGTCGAGCAGCACGACGTAGACGTTGTGGTGCTTCCTAGCCATCGACGGCTCTCTTGAGGGCCCTATGCCTAACTACGGTAATGGCTTGCGAACATTGCCACCACTTGGCAATCCCGTCCGGGAACTCCGACGGGCCCCGCCAGGTTGACGGCGGTATGACCCCCATCTCAAGGAGGTGTCCCATGCGATACAGGGCACTCGCGCCGCTGCCCATCCTTGCGCTGGCGGCACTCGCCATTCCGGCCGGTGCCTCCGCACAGCTCCCGAATCCGGGAATGGAGATCGACCGGGCGCGCACCGCTGTCGTGGTCACGGACCCCCAGAACGACTTCCTGAGCCCCGAAGGGGTGACTTGGGGAGTGGTCGGCGAGAGCGTGACCGAGAACAACACGGTGGAGAACATCGGACGGCTCATGCATGCCGCCAAGGAGGGTGGCTACGAGTTGTTCGTGTCGCCGCACTACTACTACCCGACCGATCACGGGTGGAAGTTCGGCGGGGCTCTCGAAGTGCTGATGCACAACATCGGCATGTTCGATCGCACATCACCACTGAGTCTCGAGGGCTTCGAGGGCTCCGGCGCCGATTGGCTGGAGCAGTACAAGCCGCTCCTCAACGACGGCAAGACGGTGGTATCCAGCCCTCACAAGGTGTACGGGCCGGAGACCAATGACCTCGTGCTCCAACTGCGCAAGCGCGGCATAGACAAGGTCCTGCTCGCGGGCATGTCGGCCAACCTCTGTGTCGAGGCGCACATGCGCGAGCTGCTGGAGCAGGGGTTTGAGGTCGCGGTCATCACCGATGCCACGGCCGCCGCCAAGGTGCCCGACGGCAACGGTTACGCCTCCGCCATGACCAACTTCCGCTTCATGGCCAACACCACGTGGACAACGGAAGAAGCCGTCGCCGCGTTGGCGTCTGCGTACTGATCGGCCGGACATTCGCGGAGGACAACCTCGCCACCCCGAATCTCGGTGTGGCGAGGTGTCCTTCGGGGTGCATTGCCCGCCCATCTGCAACGACCCCCCCGGCTCAGAAGGTTATCTGCGTAACCGGGCCGGTGTCCTCGAAATGCACGATGCCGTCGTAGTGCACCGGCAGTGACGTCGCGTAGTAGTACTCCGCATCGTTCTGCTGGCAGTAGTCCGCTCCTATCATGCGCACGTTCCAGGGTCCCATAAGCCAGCTCGCAGCCTCGTCGGAATAGTCGATGCGGCTGAGATCCAGGAAAAACAGGGGAATTGCGCTCTGCTGCATCAACCGGAAGGAGTAAGTGCTCTGGTTGGGTAGGGCGGCTTGGTGCACGGTGAACTCGGTGAAATAGCCCGGACAGACATCCCATGCCATGAATCGTCCGCCGTAGAACTCGGTGCCAATGATGTAATAGTCCTCGCCGTATTGTTCCTTCAAACGTGAGCCCAGCATCTGCGCCGGCACCCCCGCAATGTCATCGAGATAGACGTTCCCAACGTGAGCGTTGTGTGCCCAGATGATCACCTTACCGCCGTCGAGCATGTTGTCGATGATCCAGTTCACGTTGCCGATATTGAAGCCCTCCCTCACGTCACCGTCGGGCAATCCGTTCAGCAGGTTGTGCCATACCTGCCACGCGGGCTCGAGGATCTCCGCGATCTTGAGGGTCAGTTCGTACTCGCTCGTGGTGCTCTGCGCAATGTACGCGTCGCGTCTGGCCTCGATGAAGCCGTATACGTACCGGGCGTCTTCCAGGGTGTAGCTCTCCAGTCTGGCCGTTATGTCGTCCACCACACCCGGGTCCACTACCTGCAGGTACTCGGCGATGAGGGCGATCGCATGTGTCCAACTCCGAAAAGCGCAGTCGTAGCCAAGGTAGTGAAGGGGTGGCGTCTGCTGGTCGCGTTGGACGTTGTAGTCGCGGATCCAGGCAATCAGCTCCTGCATCTCCTGAAAGCGCCAGTACCCCAGCTTCTGATGGGCATCGAGGGCCGTGCCCTCTCCTTCGGTCACGTAGGCGTCTATGTAGAGTGAGTTGGGGAAGGGTGCTTCGTGAAGGATGGCGGTGAAGCCCATGTTCTCCACAAGATATCGCGAGAGCTTTTGCCGGATCTGCCAGAACTCCCTGGTTCCGTGTGTGGCTTCACCCATCCCGACGATGCGGGCGTCGCCGATGATTCCTTGCAGGGCTGACAGGTTGGGTTCCTCCACAGCCGGATCTGCGGTGTTGATGGTGACCGTGTGGTTTTCGAGCCACGACAACTCGACGTCGTTGCTGGTGACGTCGCCGCATGAGAAGCAGAGGGCGACGCTGATGACGAGCGCCGGCCACGTGTACCCTCTGTGAAAGTCGTTCATGGAGCCCGTCGTTCTCTAGTGAATCACCCCTTGAGTCGGCTCAGGCCTGATCCGCCAGGCTACTATGCAACCCACCAGTGTCCAAGAAACGACGTGACTTGCAGCCAGAACCAGGGCGTCACCTATGGGGTAGCCACCTATGCCAAATGCAGAGAGGTCGGTGTATATCGCAAACAGCAGGCCGATCGCCACGAAGAACAGCACCTTTCGGGGATAGCTGAAGAGTACCGGCTGCGACGCCTGGGATAACAGCCAGGCGGCGATGAGCGGCGCCAGGAAGAACAGCACGAGCCCAACCAGCGCCAAACGGCCGGCCGATTCGTGACCGACTCCTCCGTAGAGAACGCTGAACACGGGCTCTCCCCCCGGGAAACGTCGCTCCGCCGTCAACTCCGGATTGACGGCATACCTTCCGGGATCGACGACGTGTTCCTTCAACATCTCATACACCTGGCGTTCTTGTGCGATCTGCTTCATGTCGATGCTGGCGCGCAGTCCGAGAACGCCGTCGACCATGAACGTCCACGCAATCAGCACGACTCCACCCAGCAGGCCCGCGACAATCGTCCTCTTTGACATGTCTATCGACTCCCTCCCGACCGCTCGGTGATCCAGACAGTCACGGTCTCCAGCAACCCAGGCACGAACACCTTCTCGAGCGTGGCATACTCCGACGGCCTGCCGGTTTCCGACTCGAGGAAGAGGTGATTGGCACGCGGAATCACCGTGATCGTGTAGTCCGTGTTTCCGGCCGCTTCCAGTGCCTGCTGCATAGGCACACGATTCAGCGACGGCGGGACCTGTAGGTCCGTCTCGCCGAAGATCGCAAGCACCGGTACCCGTACCTGCTCGAGTTCCCTCGCGGGGTTGTGATCGATGAACGCCCGAAACCATGGCGTGCGCACGGCGGAGATCTGTTGTTGCACCCGCAAGGCCACCAGTGAATCCACGTTGGCGATCTCCTGGCGGCGACTTGCGGGAAGCTCGTCGATGGACGCGCGTACTTGCTCGTCGAGGGTCTGCTCGACAGCGTCCCACCCTTTCCCTGTGCGCATGGCCTGGAAGATCATGCGCTGCAACGCTGCGTTCTCGGCGACTTGCTCGTCCGTCGCGCCGTTGGCCCGCATGATCAGCTCTGCCTGGGTGTAGAGCGTCTGCTCTCCCGATACGGCGGTGCCGGCGAGCATGACTATGAAGGCAACGTCCGGAGAGTACGATGCTGCAATTGCGGCGACGATCGCGCCTTCGCTGTGGCCCACGAGCCCGATGGCCTGCGGGTCTATGTCGGGCCGCTTGCCGAGCAGCTCGACCCCGGCGAGGGCGTCGCCCGCAAAGTCGGCGCTCGTGGATAGCTGCACGTTGCCGCGCGAGCCACCGACGCCACGGTCGTCGTATCGCAGTACCGCGATCCCGTTGCGTGTGAGGTGATCGGCAATGATGCGGAAAGGCTTGAACCCGAAGAGTTCTTCGTCCCGGTTCTGCGGACCGCTGCCCGTAAGCAGCACGACGGCTGGATGCGGGCCCCCGTCCTCCGGCAGCGTGAGGGTGCCGGCCAGTGTCACATCCCCGTTGGCAAACCGCACTTCCTCTTCCAGGTACGGAACCGGCTCCTCCGGCGCTTCGGGCTCGGGCTCTCCGCGCCTGAGCCAGAACGTGCCCTGCACTCCGGCCTGCGTGAACGGCCCGCCGATGCTGTCCCCCTCGAGCTCGCCGTCGAACACCGCAAGCCCGGGTCCCGCCGGAAGCTCGAAGTGAACCATCGGTGAATCGAACGACACGGCGGTCAATGCCAGCCCCATCGCGCCCTGCACGGGAATGTCGATGGTGGCCGACAGTCCTTGCTCTGTGTTCTCGAAGCCGACGAGAATCCCCAGCTCGGTGCCGAGTATCAGGATGGCTCCATGCCACCGCCCCTCGATCGAACTCTGACCCGCCAGCTCACGACAGGTGAGTGGATGACCCACGGTCGCGAGCACCGCGAGCGCGACGAAAGCTCGGGCCACTCTCGGCATGTTCGACTACTCCCGGCGGGTGACGTTTTGCGTGATCACGTCGAGGATCCGATCGAGCACCACCATCGCCTCGCCTTCCTCGGTGTTGTCCATCAAGGTAACGACCGTGCCGTAGTCGACCATGTACAGCATGCCCGCCGCATACCCTGGGGCGTTCCCGCCGTGCCCCCAAATCGTTTGGCCGGACGTCCACGCGTTGTTGAACCACATCAACCCGAGCCCGTAGCCCTGCACCATCGGCTCGTCGTGCCCCGAGGGTAGGTAGAAGTCGGTCATCTCGTTGTAGGTGGCCGCACGGAGGAAGGTCCGCCGGTGCATGAGGGCGCGGGCCAACATCGCGAGATCGCTGGCCGTAGTGAAGATCTGACCTCCGGCCGCGCTGCAGAACGAGGTATTCGGAATCGTGGAGAAATCGTCGTAGACGCCGTCACCGGTGATGTCGAGCCAGCCGTGGGCCGTCTCCCCTGGCAAGGACTCTTCATGACACGTGTAGGTGTCGAGTAGACCCAACGGCTCGATTACGTAGGACCTGTACGCCTCTGCAATCGTGCCCCCGGTGACCTGCTCGATGATCATGCGCAACAGCACGTACCCGGTCGTGGAATAGGACCACGCGGTGCCCTTTGCGAAGTACGGTGCCGCGATCGATGTCAGCAGGTACTCCTCCATGTTGATGTCCCGGTCCACGTGTGTGTAGTCGGGCAGCCAGCTGTGCAAGGAGTCGTCCAGGTCCAGTATCCCCGCCTCGGCCAGTCGCAGGACGGTGAGAGCCGTGAAGGTCTTGGTGATGCTCCCCGCTGCGAACACTGATCGGCGGGTAATGGGAATGGCACCGTGTGAGACGCCGGCCACGCCGGTCCACATCGGCTGAGAGGGAGTCCATACGGCCACGGAGAAACCTTTCCCGTTGCTTACCTGCGTGAAGCCCTCGTCGAGGGCCTCCTGGAGCTGTTGCTCCAGCGTCAAAGTGGTGGGTCCGATCCCGTCGCCAGCGCCACCGCACGACAGCGTGACCGCAGATAGCAGGATCGATGTTGCCAACATCCGCTTGCCGGTGGTCCTCACTGTTGCTCCTCCCATCCCGCGTTACCGCCTGACGGCTACTGCGTCTGCATTACGAATGTTAACCCGGTCAAGGTTCCCGGATCCTGGTTCCACGTTCAGCTTGACAAAGGCCGAATTCCGAGAAACATTGTCGCCCATTCCGTGCGATCCCGGTTCGTGCGCCTGCCCTCGGATGCTGGAAATCTCGCACCGCCGCCCGGCCGCACATTGCTCACCAACACATCACCCACTGGAGGAACGATGAAGCGAGCCATTCTTGCGGTCGCAGCTGTGGCGCTGGTAGCGTGTGCCGATCAGAGGCTCCCTACGGAGCTGGCGGAGGCAGACGCCCCGCTGTTCGCCAAGGGCGGACAGGGGCAGGGAGCACAATTCGTGGACAACCCGTTCACCGGGATATCGCACGGGGATGGCGAGGGGAACACGTGCCTCGCGTTGGACAACACCGGTGGCTCCGTTAAGGACTTCATCCGCACCAATCCCGACGGCACCCAGTGGCTCTACTTCAACCGTCATTCCGTGGACATCACTGTCACGACTCCCAATGGTGTGTATACGGGGACGGGCAAGCTTACGGCGCACATCAACTTCTCGACCTTCGATCCCTGGAACTCCAGCGTGACGGGCAAGGTCTCCGACGGAACGGACACGAAGCAGGCGGTGTGCAAGTACACCTCCACGCCCAGCGGGAAGGTTACGCAGAGCCGGGTCGTGCTGAACTAGACTCGCGAGACGGGTCTTTACGCTCACACGGCGCCCGGCCTTGCGACCGGGCGCCGTGTCAATCCTCGACCGTGACGGTTACGGGCACTGCTCCGGTACTAGGCCCCCAGGACCTCCTTCACCCGCTCGGCGATCTCCTCCTCGGTGCCGCTGGCGCTGACGATCGAGAGCACCTCCATCTCGCGGTAATAACCGACCAGTGGCGCCGTCGATTCGCGGTACGCCTCGAGCCGGTGCTGGATCGTCTCCGAGGTTTCGCCCTCCCGCCCATCAGCGGCTGCCCTGGCGAGCTGCCGTCGAACCAACTCCTCCTCGGGCACGTCGAACAGCAACACGCGCTTGAGCCGCTCGCCCTGCTCCACCAACATCACGTTCACTGCCTCTGCCTGGCGCACGGTGCGCGGGAAGCTGTCCATGACAATTCCCCGTGCTGCCTCGGGGGAGGTGATCTGCTGCTTGATGAGTCCCAGGATGATCTTGTCCGGTACCAGCTCCCCGCGATCCATGAAGCTCTTGGCGTCGCGCCCCCATTGGGAATTTTTCTGGATGGCGTCGCGCAGCAGGTCACCTGTGGTGATCGTGGGAACTCCGATCCGCTGAGCCAGGATCGTCGCCTGAGTGCCGGTGCCCGAACCGGGAGGACCGAGGAGGATCACGTGCATGAGGACTCAGATGCCCCTTTCCAGATGGCGCCCCGGGCGGCCGAGGCGTTCAGCGTCACAGACCAATAGGGTACTCACCCACCGACGTAGGCGCCATGGGCCGAGCTAGAACCTCTCAATGGTGACGGTGACCGACCCGGAGAGCGTATCCACCCGCGCGGAGAAGTCGCCGGCCTCCAGGAACTGCCCGGCATAGGGCCGCCTCGCGGAGAAGAAGCGAACCGAGGAGTTCTCGAGCAGCGGATAGTAACCGATGTGTACTCCCTGGCTGTTCGGCGGGATGGTACAGTTGCACCGCAGCTCCGCAGGTGTACGAGGGTTGACCAGCGCCACCAACTCGCGGTTCGTGCGATTCGTGATCAGTGGAGCGAACATCGCCCGGCCGGGAGCGACCGCCGTGACCGAAGACCGTGTCTCGTTGCCGCTCCGTGCTCCGCTGGACAGCACCACCTCGAACTCCTCACCCATCTGCTGTCGGCCCTGCCGCGGGCGCGCCAACCGCCACGCGACCTCGACCGCTCTGTCGCGCGGCAATATCAGTGAGTCGTGTTGCCCGGCTTCCACGGTGTACACCATCTGCCCGTCTATGAGAACGTCAACCGGGTCGACGAGGTGGTTCGTGACGAACTGGTAGTGCACCGTGGGCGCGCGGAAGAAGATGGCCTTTACTGCCAGCACGACCAGTATGAGTCCCAGCACCGCGCCGGCTCCCGCTCCCACGTAGTACCACGTTTGGCGCTGCCGTGCGAGCCGCACCAGCAGCTCCGGGCCCCAGTCGTACGCCTGCGTCAGCCAGGGTGGGACCTTGATCTTCTTCGCGGTGGGTACCTCGAGTAGCTCGGGTTCGGCGGGCTCAGGCTCGGGCGTCTCGGGTTCGGCCGCCACCAACTCCGCGAGCTCCTCGCTCTCGGCCTCAACCTCTTCTTCAATCAGCTCCGGCTCGGGCGCCGGCTTCTTCGCGGGTGCCGCCTGATCTGGCTCGAACCATTCACCCGGGATCAGGTCGCCGCCCTTCGAGATTCCATCGGACGCCGACGGTATCGGCGCCACGGGCGGGGCATCCTCAGCCGGTGGTGCGTCAGGTGGGCTCTCCTGCACGGCCTCCAGGTCGTACACCGGCTGTGGCGCTGCCTGAACCTCGGGCGTCACCATTTCGTCGAAGTCCCAACCGGCCCCCTGCACAATGTCGCCCACTCCGAGGTCGCCCAGTGCCGGCTCATCGTCGGCGGATTCGGGGGCCACCGCTCCGGGGTCAATTGGTCCGGGAGCCACGGCTCCCGTGTCGGCGGGTTCGGGCGCTGCTGCTGCGGTGTCGGCGGGTTCGGGCGCCGCTGCTACGGTGTCGGTGGGTTCGGGCGCCGTGGGTCCCGTCTCCAGCGCCATGAGCAGATCAGCGGCGCTCTGGACTCGATCCTCCGGCGCCTTCTGCATGCAGCGCACGATCAGCTTGGACAGCCAACCCGGAACCGAGGGCTCCACCTCGCGCGGCTCGCGCACCGGCTTTGCCAGGTGCTGCCCCACGATCTGCTGCGCCGTCTCTCCATCGAAGGGCTTCTCGCCCGTCACCATCTCGAACAGCGTCGCGCCCAGCGAGTACAGGTCGGTGCGCTCGTCCACTTCGTCGCCCAGCACCTGCTCCGGGCTTATGTGGTAGGGCTTGGCCTGGGAGAAAGCCGTCTCGGGGAGCTGCTCTCCGGCGGCCAGCCTCACTGC
This sequence comes from Gemmatimonadota bacterium, assembly GCA_039586815.1. Taxonomy (GTDB): domain Bacteria; phylum Gemmatimonadota; class Gemmatimonadetes; order Gemmatimonadales; family GWC2-71-9; genus WVYX01. Next base: position 23,251 of record JBDHJR010000030.1, read on the forward strand.
CCGGGCCACTCCGAAATCGGCCACCACCGCCTGGCCCACCGGCAGCAAGATGTTTTCGGGCCGGATGTCGCGGTGCACCACTCCCTGGCCGTGCGCGTGGTCCAGGGCGGCGGCCACGTGGCCGGCTATCTCAACCGCCTCCTCGGCGGGAAGCCGCTTCTTGCGCTGTAACAACCGGCTCAGCGGCTCCCCCTCGACGTGCTCCGTCGCGTAGTAGAGCACATCGAGCGCTTTTCCTCGGTCGTAGGGGGCGATGATGTTGGGATGGGTCAGCTGCGCCGCCGTATCGACTTCCTGGAAGAACTGCTTCGGCTTGATGGAAGCTGCCAGATCGGGCCGTAGAGCCTTCAGGTCGACGGTGCGGTCGAGTTCGAGGTCGTGAGCGAGAAACACCTCCGCCAACCCGCCGCTGCCCAGCTCGCGCGTGATGCGGTAGCGGTCGGCGAGAGCAACCTCGATATGCTCCAGCAACTCGCTCATTCAGTGGTCTCGACGAAGAGTGCCTCAAAGTATTGGGCAGATGTCGGGGCGGCCACTGCGGCGTGCGTCACCAGTGGATCTCCACCACGTCGCCCTCCTCCAGGACGTGGGCATCCTTGACCGACTGGCCGTCGAACGCGCTGGGTCCCCAAACCCGGGCAAACTTGAACCCCTCGGCGATGTCCTTGTGGATCGTGCGAGCCAGGTCTCCGACGGTCGCGCCCCGTGCCAGAGTGAACGGCCGAGCGAGGTCGGCCTCCTTCCTGGGCTCCTTGGCGTAGATGCGGATGATGTCCAGGGCGTCGTAGGTTCGCTTGGCCAGCTCCTCGAGTCCGGTGCCGTCCAGCGAGGATACCGGCACCGTGGGCCACGCTACCTCCAGCAGCTCCCCCAGTGCCGCGAGATCCCCCTCCGCACCGTCGTTGTCCATGCCGGTGACGACCAGCAGGGCGGGCTTATGCATCCATCCCGGTCGGGTTTCCGCGGGTCCAGCGGCGCCTGCCGGATGGAGCACGATGGCCTTCTGCGCGAGCAGCTCCGTCACCAGGTCGAGGCCGGCCAGCGGATGCTCTATCGAGACCACCAGCCAGGCCAGATCCCCGGCCCGCACCAGATCGTAGACCCAGGGCTCCACGTGCTCCTCGCACAGCGGGGGGAGATCCACGAGCTGGAAGGCCACGTCCTCGAACGGCATCATTCCGGGCGTGGCTTCCCGCGACGTGAGCGGGTAGCTGGCGACCTCTGGCTTGGCGTGCGTGAGGGAGGCTACCAGGCTGGACTTACCGGCGTTGGGAGGACCGACCAGCACCACCTGTCCCGCTCCCTCTCTGGGTACCCGGTGACTCTGCCTCCGGCCGGGGCCCTTCTTGGTCGGCTCGCGCTTCAGCCTGGAAAGGCGGGAACGCAAGTCGGCCTGGAGCTTGTCCGTTCCCTTGTGCTTGGGGATCACCCGCAGCATGTCCTCCAGGCAGGCGATCTTCTCCTCCCGCGTTACCGCGCTGCGGAACCTGGCCTCGGCCTCTCTGTACGCCGGTGTGAGGTTGGCTGGCATCACCACGTCCCCGTAGCTAACCACATTCTAGCATGTCGGGCGAAGTGCCGTGTGGCAAGGTGCTTGCTTGACGGCGTCAGGTCCCGCGCCCACACTCCCATCGTCACTCTTGCACGAGGAAACAGTGCCATGTCGCAACTG
>JBDHJR010000031.1:0-20573 GCA_039586815.1 Gemmatimonadota bacterium
TTGGGGATCGCCGGATCCGGCAGCGTGATGTCGTCACCGCAGCCCGCGGCTGCCGCGATCGCCATGGCGGCTGCACAGCCCAACCAAATACGCGACAACGATATACGAGTCATGAAGATCAACGAACTCTACTGAGCACTTGGGTACCGGTCAAGCCGTCGATCTCGCTTGACTTCACTTGGAGGCCCACCTAGCTTGGCCGCCATGCCGACGATTCGGGACGTGGTGCAGACGTTGGGCAAGCGCGAGGGCGTCGATGCGGTAATAGTGCTCGGCCGCGACGGCCTCACGATCGACTCGTACGGCGCCGACGGGCTCGATCCCGACGGACTCGCGGCGCTGGTTCCCTCGGTGGTAGCGGCGTGCAATCGCCTTGGCACGGCCGCCGAGCGGGGCGGCTTCGGCATGGGCGTGGTCGAGTACCAGCAGGGACTCGCGCTCGTCAGCGAGGTCACACCCGAGACTCTCCTCGCAGTGTTCATCCAGCGTGGCACCAACGTCGGCAGCCTGCTGTACGAGCTGCAGCGGCACCGCGCGGCCATCGCCGAGTTGCTCTAGCTCGCCGTGCGGCGGCCCGCGCGTCGTCCCGCTTCCCGTCCCGTCACCTACGATCCGCTCGTGATGGCCGCCACATGAGCCGCTGGGCGACCGTACTGGCGGGCGGATCGGGAACGCGGTTCTGGCCCCTCTCCACGGCTTCCATGCCGAAGCAGTTTCTCCCCCTGGCCGGTGACCAGGCGCTGCTGTCCCAGGCGGTGGCGCGGCTCGCGGGCGTGATTCCTCCCGAGCGCGTGCTCGTCGTTACGGGCGCGGCATACGTGGAGCGGACCCGTGCGCTGCTCGACCAGCTTCCGGGCGAGAATGTACTGGGAGAGCCACGCGCGGCTTCGACTGGACCGGCGCTTGCGTGGGCCACCGCCGTGGCCCACGAGCGAGATCCCGACGCGACGGTGCTGTCGTTGCACGCCGACTGGTTTGTGGGCGACGACGCACTGTTCTGTGCCACCGCGGCACGGGCGCTCGACGTGGCCGAGGGCCACGACGTTCTGGTGACAGTGGGCATCGTGCCGAGCCGCGCCGACACGGGCTACGGGTACATCCAGCCCGGCGAGCCGCTGGAGGGTGATGCCCGAAGGGTGGAGCGCTTCATCGAGAAGCCGAACGCCGAGCGCGCCCAGTCTCTCATCGAGCAGGGAGCGCTGTGGAACAGCGGTCTCTTCGCCTGGACGGCAATGCGCTTCCTTGCGGAGACCGACGCGGTTGCGCCGGAGATCGCTCCCCACCTCGGACTCGTGGCGGACGGCAACGTGGCCGGCTTCTTCGACGCAGTCACACCGATCGCCGTAGACGTCTCACACTTCGAGCGCAGCAACAAGGTCGCCGTCGTGCCCGGGAGGTTCCCCTGGGACGACGTGGGAACGTGGGCTGCGCTGGCCCGGGTGCGTGACGGTGATGCGGCGGACAACGTGACCGTGGGTGACGCTGTGGCGCGCGACGCCGAGCGGTGCATTCTCTGGGCCGACGACGGTCCGATAGTGGCGGACGGAGTGCAGGACCTGGTCGTGGTACGGGCCCACGGCGTGACCCTCGTGACCACTCGGGAGCGGTCGGCACAACTCAAGTCGCTGCTGGAAGCGCTACCGCCGCACTTGAGGGAAGCGCCGGCATGACGGCCCTCTACCTGCTCGAGCCCGAGTCCACGGCGGCGTGGTTTCCGTTTGCCGACTGCCGCCCCGTGGCGGAGTTGCGTGCGGGCGCCTGGCTCGTGCGGGAGCGGTGGGAAGCGATCGCGCAGACAGAGGCGAGCGGCATACTCGGGCCGCCGCACCTGCACGGCTTCACCGAGGATGGCGTGCCCTCGGTGTCGGCCCCCACCGAAACTGAGGGGCCCGCCTTGATCGGTCGCTCCGACTTCGCCCCGTCGGGAGTGCGCCCCGAGCTGCCGAAGGAGCCGGCGCGGTTGGTGAACGACGGCGAGACGGTGGGCTGGTGGGTGCCCCAGGGTACGCACTGGGAGCCCGGTGCCGATTACGCGGCGGAAGCCGCGCTGGACGGGATGGTGCTGCACGGCAGCTACGACCTCATCACCGCGCTGGAGCATCTTCTGGTGGCCGACACCGCCGACTTCACTCAGGAGCCGGGCGACCCGGTTCCCGACGGCTGCGTGGTGATCGGCGATCCCTCGGACGTGGTGCTGCTGGGAGCGGCGGTCGAGCCGGGCGTGGTGTTCGACGTGCGACATGGTGCGGTCGTGGTGGAGCAGCACACCCGCGTCAAGGGTGGGACTCGGTTCGAGGGGCCGGTGTACGTGGGGCCGGGCTGCGAGGTGCTCGGGGGGCACGTGACGCTGTGCAGCGTGGGCCTGCGCAGCAAGATCCGCGGCGAGCTCCAGACCAGCGTCTTCCTCGGCTACGGCAACAAGGCCCACGACGGCTTCGTCGGGCACTCCGTGGTGGGTCGCTGGGTGAACCTCGGCGCCGGGACCACTACCTCGAACCTGAAGAACACCTACGGCCCCATCCACTTGAACGTTGCCGGAGAGAAGGTCGAGACCGGGCGGCTCAACGTCGGCACGCTGTTCGGCGATCACGTCAAGGCGGCCATCGGCACCATGCTGGACACCGGCACCGTGGTGGGAGCGGGTGCCAACCTCTTTGGCCGGCCCCAACCACCCAAGTACGTGCCGCCCTTCGCATGGGGGTTCGAGGGCGAGACGGTGAAGCGCGATGGATTCCTGACCGTCGCAACTCGGGTCATGCCGCGCCGCCAGGTCCCGATGACCGACGGTATCCGCGCCACACTGGAGCGCATCTACCAGCACGCCACAACGCGATGAAGGTCGCGGTGCTCGGCTCGGGCAGCCGCGGCAATGCGATCGCACTGACCAGCCGCGGGCGCACTGTTCTGGTGGACGCCGGCTTTGGTCCCCGCACGCTGCGCCAGCGAGCAGAGGCAGTAGGGGTGGATCTCGCCCAGATCGACGCGGTCGTGCTGACGCACGATCACGGCGATCACACCCGTGGAGCCGCCGCCGTGGCGCAACGCGCCGGGTGCGCATTGTATGCGTCACCCGGAACCCTGGCGGCGCTGCGACATCGGACCGAAGACGTCGAGGCGGTCCCGCTCGCGACCCACGAGTCCGTCGCGGTGGGTCCGTTTGCGCTACGGGCCTGCCGTACCAGCCACGACGCCCGGGAGCCCGTCGCTCTGCTGCTGGGTGACCCCGCGTCGGGCGAGCGGGTGGGGATAGCGTACGATCTGGGGCGGCCGACGGCGCAGGTGCGCTACCTGCTGCGCGAGGCCAGCTGTCTCATTCTAGAGGCGAATCACGACGACCTCATGCTGCGCACGGGTCCCTACCCCGCCGCGGTACGCGAGCGGATCGCGGGACCGGGCGGCCACCTCTCGAACCGGGAGGCAGCCGAGCTGCTGGGGGAGCTGTGGCACCCGGGGCTCCACACCGTGGTGCTGGCCCACCTCAGCGACCGCTGCAACACCCCCGAGCTCGCCAAGGCGGCCGTCGAGCCCGCTCTCAAACGCCGTGGGTTTCGGGGCAAGCTACTGGTGGCCGTGCAGAATGCGCCGCTGGTTCCGTTCGAGGTGAGCGCCGAGCAGTACGCGCTCGACGGACTCGACTAGAGCAGCGGCAGATCATCCCCGCTGTGGAGCGGGGTCACCTGTGGCTCCCACTCCCGCATCATCCGCGCGAAGCCGTGGGCCACCTCCCCGTCGAACTCGTAGCCCGAACGCTCCTCCAGGTATGCCAGCACCTTCGGGGCCGGCCATGCATCGCGGTACGGACGATTGCTGCGCAGTGCGTCGTACACGTCGCACACGTGCACGAACCTGGAGGCGCGGTGGCACTCGCGCTCGAACTTGAACGACGGGTAGCCGCCGCCGTTGATCATGATGTGGTGCTCGTACGCCACGACTGCCGCGAGGTCCAGGTCAGGGCTGGAAGTAATGATGATGCGCGCGCCCTCGACGGGGTGTCGGCTCATGATGCGCCGCTCCCGCTCGCCCCAGCCGCTCCTCATGGTGAGCAGCTCGTGCGGGATCGCAGTCTTGCCGATGTCGTGCAGCAGGCCTGCTATGCCGAAGGCGCGCACGTCCCGCGCTCCAAGACCGAGCCACTCGGCCAGCGCCATCGTGAGGACACACACGTTCAGCGCGTGGGTGGTGGTGTACTCGTCGACCTGCCGCAGCGTGAGGAGCGGCACGAGCATCGCCTGGTCGCCGTGCATGGCCACGGTGAGCGCCCGCACCACCGCCTCGGCCTCCGCCAGGGGGAGCGGACGCTGATCTGAAACCTCCTGGTGCATCCAACGGATCGTATCGGCCTCTTCCCGCAGGCTGTAGGAGACCTGCGCCGTCGCCATCTCGTTGGTCTCGACCTCGTCCACCCCCTGGATGCCGAGCACTCCAAAACGGATCCCGCTGGGGCGCATCTGGCGCGCTTCGGCCGTGTCGATGAACTGAAGGGTGAGTCGCGCCAGAGTCTCGCCCAGGAAGTCTTCGAGCTCCTCCCGCGTGGCGCTGCGATCGAACTGCAGTCGCTGGATTCCGGCATCGGCCAGGCGCTGGCTCCACTCCCAGGCGCGCATCTCCCTGAGCGGCGTGGTGCCGTACACCACCTCGTCACCCAGGAACGAGAACTCGGCGTGCTCGTCTTCGTTCAGCAGGTCGAGCAGTCGCTCGAACGCCATGTCGAGGGCCCGCTCGCGCGATTTGTGACCCGTCGGGTAGAGCCCCAGGGAGGAGAGCGCATGGGCGAGCGCATTGAGGAAGGCGACGGCCTGGGTCACGCGGTGCCCTTCTCTGTGCCGGTCGCGGCCCGCGCGATCTCCGGGTCCTTCGACTTGGCGGCTGCGGCGAGCGCGCGAGACGCGCGGGGGTCGTCGCGCCGCTGGCGCAGGGCCTCCAGCGCCGCCAGGTACTCGGGCGACTTGTGGGGCAGCTTCCAGCGGAACAGCCGGCGGCGCGGCTCTGCAACCGCAAGCAGGGTCTGTAGCGCGAGGGCGTGATTCGAGCGCCCCAACGCACGCAACGCGTTGAGGCGGAGATCCCTGTCTCCCTGTCGCTCCACCCGCGACACGAGCAGCGATACGGCCGTATCGGGACACCCCTCCTGGGCCGCCGCTACTCCGAGCCGTACGGTGCGCTCTTCGCTGTCGGTGAGCGCCTGGCAGATGGCGCGCTCGCGGCCAGCCGGGTCCTTCAGCATGATCCGGATCGCTTCGAGCCGAACCCTGCCATCCTCGCTCTTGAGGTAGCTGGCGGGGCTGAATCCCGGCGGCGCTTCGGGCAGCTCGGCAATGATGGTCAGCATGTTGCGCTGCACGTGACCCCGCGGGTCCTCCAGCCACTTGACCGCGAGGGCACCGACTTCAGAACCGAGCCGCACTATGCGCTGCAGCAGCGCCTGCCGCGTCTGTCGCGACTCCGACTCCGCCAGTGCCTGGAGCATCGGCTGCGCTGCCTCGCCCCCCACCCGGGGCAGCAGCAAGTCGAGTGTCTCCTGGTCGAGCGGCTGAGCCGCCGCCACGCGTCCCACCATCTGCGGTGTGCCGACCTGGTGCCACACGGCTTCGGTGACTTGGGGCGATTCTTCCGCGTGCAACGTGTTGAGTACCCAGTTCAGCTCTCCGGCGTCGGCCAGGGAGTTCACGGCGTTGGCAACGGGCTCACCCATGGCGTCCGACTCGAGGGCCATCTGCAGTATGCGCTTCGGCTCAGGCGCGAAACGCTGCTCCGGCGACACGGCGTAGACCGAGCGAGCCTCGGTCATGCGTGCAAGGGCCTCGCCGTAGGGGCTGGGTGTGGGGTCGCCCAGCGTCCACCCCTCGATGAGTTCCGAGACCTGCTCCCGCAGAGAGGAGTCGGCGTCCGCCTGCCGGCGTCCGCCTCCGCGCTCCGCGTGCTGCGCCAGCTTGGTGAGCATGCGTAGCAGAGAATCGGAGATCACCTGCTTCTCGGCGCGGCTCGCCGCCTGGACGATTTCGAGCACCGCGTCCACCGCCATCCCTTCCGAGGCATTGAGCAGGAACTGGCGCCGCTGGGCCCGGTCCCCACCCATTTCGAGCAGGCGATCGAGAGTGGGAGAGTCCAGGCCGTCCACCAATCTCGACATGCGCTCGCGCAGCTCCTCCGACTCGCGTCCGCCGGCAGAGCGCAACTCCTCTGCGATCTGCAACATGTATCCGACGATCACCTGATCGTACGCCGCTGTCTTGGGGTGCTCTTTGATCGCCTGCGCTACCGCGCTGGGCTCCGTGCCGGCATCATCGTCGTCCAACTCTGTCTCGGCCATGGCGGCCCGCGCCAATCCCACCCACAGCTGCGCTCCCCGCGTACGGCGCTCGCTCGTCTCGTGCTGTACCTCGTCCTCTTCGTCCTCGAGGAGCTCCAGCCGCTCGTACGTCAGCGGGAAGAGCTGCACGTGGGCCCAAGCCCCGAGCTGCTCCGGCGGACCGATTCCCAGCGGCTGCCCCGTGCGGTCGGCCTCGACGGCGATCAGCCGGAGCACTTCGCGCACCTCCTCCTGGTCGACTCCGCGGCGGAACGTCACGGCGCCGAGATGATGCCGGTGCAGCCGCGCGGCCAGGTCGCTGAGCACCGGGTTCTTGGGATCGGTGGCCACGCCTTCGATCACGAGCTGCTTGCGAGCGACTCCGAGGGAGAGGGTGCCCCGGCGCGCGAGCAGCGGTTCCACCCGCTGGATGACGCGTTCGACCGCCGGAGCGAGCGACGGGTGCCCGCCCGGGTACATGGCGTGCTTGTTGAGAGCGATCGAGAACTCGATGAGGAAGTCGGAGAGGTCGCGAGAGAGCGAGGTCTTCTCGGTAGACTCCTCGGTCATCAGTGGTCCGGCGTGGTGTCCGCGGGCATCGGAGGGGCGGGCGGCACCTCGACGCCTTCGGGGAGTGCGGAGGGCGGGCCGACGCGCTCGAGATCGTAGGGCTCCTCCAGGTCGCCGCCCGAGAGGGTGAGCGTCCGCCCGCGCAGCACGTAGTTGTATCCCACCCACTCGTCTCCGAACGCGATGAAGATCGTATCCGCGATCATGCGCCAACGGACTATCTCATCGCCGAAGCTCGCCGACGAGTCCTGGCGCACCACTACGGTCTGCGGCCCGTCCGGCGTTTCCACCTCCCAGGTTCCGGAGATGTCGGTGGTGTTCTGCGCCACCAGCGCAGGTGTCGCCAGGCACAGCGCGGCGATCGCGATCATGGGAGAACGAAGACTCATGTTTGCCGAAGTTATCGTTTCAGAGTGTGAGACGCCACGTTACAGGCTCCCTTCCGGCGAGAATATACCCCGAAGGCTCCCCAAGGTGCGGCGCCGGACGACGAAGCGCCCCGAGACTTCCGGGGCGCTTCGCGTGACACATGCGACAGGTACCGACTAGTACATCCCTCCCATTCCGCCACCCGGCGGCATGGGGGGTGCTGCCTTCTCCTCTTCCTTCTTCTCGACCACCACGCACTCGGTAGTGAGCAGCAGGCCAGCCACCGACGCCGCGTTCTGCAGCGCAGTGCGCGTGACCTTGGTGGGATCGATAACGCCGGCCGCTACGAGATCCTCGTAGGAATCGGTCTGCGCGTTGTAGCCGAAGTTCTTTTCCTTCTTGTTCCTGATCTTGTCCACCACGATCGAGCCCTCCACGCCCGCGTTGCTCGCGATGATGCGCATGGGCTCCTCGAGGGCGCGCCGCACGATGGAGATGCCGACGTTCTCGTCTTCGTCTGCACCGGTGAGCTTCTCGAGCTTGGACTGGGCCCGCAGCAGCGCGACGCCGCCGCCCGGCACGATGCCTTCCTCGACGGCGGCACGCGTGGCGTGCAGCGCGTCCTCGACCCGAGCCTTCTTCTCCTTCATCTCGGTCTCGGTCGCGGCACCCACATTGATCACGGCCACGCCGCCGGCCAGCTTGGCCAGCCGCTCCTGCAGCTTCTCTTTGTCGTAGTCGGACGTGCTCTTATCGACCGCGGCTTTGATCTCCTGGATCCGGCCCTGGATCTTGTCCTGGTCGCCGGCGCCGTCCACGATCGTGGTGTTGTCCTTGTCGATCACGATGCGCTTCGCCTGTCCGAGATCGCTCAGCACGGCGTTCTCCAGCTTGAAGCCCAGCTCCTCGGAGATCACGCTGGGTGCGCCCGTGAGGATCGCGATGTCCTGCAGCATGGCCTTGCGCCGATCGCCGAAGCCGGGCGCCTTCACCGCGCACACCTTGAGCGTGCCGCGCAGCTTGTTCACGACCAGCGTGGCGAGCGCCTCACCCTCGATGTCCTCGGCGATGATCAGCATCGGCTTGCCGGTCTGCGCGACCTTCTCGAGCACAGGCAGCAGGTCCTTCATGGCCGAGATCTTCTTGTCGTGGATCAGGAGGTATACGTCCTCGAGTGCCGCCTCCATCTTCTCCGGGTCGGTCACGAAGTAGGGCGACAGGTAGCCGCGGTCGAACTGCATGCCGTCCACGGTCTCGAGCGTGGTCTCGAGGCCCTTGGCCTCCTCCACCGTGATCACGCCGTCCTTGCCCACCTTCTCCATTGCGTCAGCGATGAGGTCGCCGATCTCCTGGTCGTTGTTCGCCGAGATGGCGCCGACCTGTGCGATCTCCTTCTTGCCCGCCGTCTCTACGGAGAGCTTCTTGAGCTCGCCCACCACGGCCTCGACGGCCTTGTCGGCGCCGCGCTTGATCGCCATCGGGTTGATGCCGGAGGTCACGCTCTTGAGGCCCTCGCGGAAGATCGCCTGGGCCAGCACGGTAGCGGTCGTCGTGCCGTCGCCCGCGACGTCGGACGTCTTCGTCGCGACTTCCTTCACCATCTGGGCGCCCATGTTCTCGACCGGCTCGGTGAGCTCGACTTCCTTGGCGACGGTCACGCCGTCCTTGGTGACGGTCGGGCTGCCGAACTTCTTGTCGATCACGACGTTTCGGCCCTTGGGGCCGAGCGTCACCTTGACCGCCTCGGCCAACTGGTCGACGCCACTCTTCAGCCTGCTGCGGGCGTCCACGTCAAAGTGCAGTTCCTTCGATGCCATGTCTCAATAGCCTCTCTTCCTCACTCGACCACTGCGAGGACGTCGGATTCTTTGATGATCAGGACCTCGTCGTCACCCACACGGACGTCGGTGCCGGCGTATTTCGAGTACAACACCTTCTGCCCGACCTTCACCTCCATGGGGACGCGCTCGCCCTTCTCGAAACGTCCCGGACCGGCGGCAACGATCTCGCCCTGCAGCGGCTTCTCCTTGGCGGTGTCGGGGATGTACAGCCCGCCCCGCATCTCCTCGGCTTCCTCCAGCGGGCGGACCACCACGCGGTCACCCAGGGGCTGCAGCTTCAGCTTGGACTTGCCCTTGGTGGCAGGTGCCATGCGGATGCCTCCTATTTTCTAAGTCATTGTGGAACAAACGATTATGCGTGTTAGCACTCAATCGCCACGAGTGCTAAGGGGTGGGAAAGATATCCTCGCCCCGGGGGGTGTCAAGGGGATGTGGGCCTGGGCCGGGAGCGCCGCTCCCAGTAACCCTCCAGCTCTACGCCCAGGCCGTCGGCCATGCGGTTCACGTAGTTGTAGTAGGCTGCCACCTGGCACGCGTCGAGGATCTCCGCGTCGCTGAGGCCGGCGCCGCGCAGCGCGCCCACGTCGGCCTGCTCCATCGCCTCGGGCGTCTCAGTGAGCTTCGCCGCGTACGCACAGATCGCGCGCTCCCGCGGTGTGAGTGGGGCGTCGCGATAATCGGACTCGATGGCCGCGACCTTCGCTTCGTCCCTCATGTGCCGACGGAGCCCCGCCCCGTGGTGCTGCAGTCAGTAGCGGCAGTGGTTGAGCGTGGAGACCACAACGGCGATCATCTCGCGCTCGGCCAGGGAGAGTCCCGAAGGGCCCCGCATGATGTGCTCGTAGTAGCGGTAGTGCCCCTCGAGCGACTCGGGGTTGAGCGAGTGGATCTTGAGAATGTGGTCCACCCCGAACCGACCACTGTGCTGCTCGTACAGCTCCTTGAGGTGCCCGCCGGCGTCATCCTCCGGAACCCAGTCGATCCACGCCATGGGAGCTAGTTCAGGACGCGCCGGCCCACGATCCAGCGGTCGCGCCACCAGCGGCTCTCGGCATCGGTGGCTGTCAGGCTGGAGAGCTTGACCCCTCCGCTCGAGGCGCTGTGGATGAAGGTGCCGTCGCCCACGTATAGGCCGACGTGGCTCACCCCGCCTCCGTTAGTGGAGAAGCCCAGGATGTCCCCGGGGCGCAGTGCGGAGACGTCCTTTGCCAGCAGCCGACCGGTTCGGGTCTGGTCGCGGCTCACGCGCGGCAACAGGATACCGTGCTCGCCGTAGGCATAGTGGATCAGCCCGGAGCAATCGTAGCCGTTCTCATCGGTGCCGCCCCACTGGTAGGGCGATCCCATCGCGTCGAGCGCCGTCTGCACCACGGCAACCGCCAGCTCGGCCGACTCGGACGACACGCCGTTGTCGTACGAGGCTTCCTCGAGGGTCGACAGGGATGGCGGGTCGAACGTGGGCGGCTCGGTGCGCCCTCCGCCCGAGGGGCTGCCGCCGCGCGGCGTGCCGAGCGCTATGAACGCCTGGAGCGAGAAGCCCTTGCGGTCCGTTGGGTCGAGCCGCCAGAACCCCCCCACGCTCTGGTCCTGCACGCGGTAGCGCACGTCGGCTCCCAGGGAGAGCACTGAGAACAGGCGCAGCCTGTACCCCGCCCCGAGACTCCACAGGGCGTCGAAGTTGCTATCGACGTGGCGAATCCCCAGCGCAACGGAGCCGACGCCGTAGACGCCCCGCGCGCCACCCAGCATGAGAGAGACCTCACCTCCCGTCATGGTGCGGTCGGCCTGTGACTGCGAGTCGTTGAGGTGGAAGATGCCGAGGCCGTAGCCGAAGGGGCCGACCAGCGGGTGCTGGTAGGAGGCCGTGAACATGGTGGACGTCGCGTCGTGCCACCACCAGCCGTACGCCACGTCCAAGCGCCCCCCCTGAGCGGCCAGCGGTGTGGCTGCGGGGAGCGCCAGCGCTCCGAGGAGTGCGAGGCCGCGCGCTAGAAAGACTCTGTCCACGAGCTGTAAACTCAATAGTAGCAACGCCATAGCCGACCGTCAACGGGCTTCCGCCGTGCCCGGCTCCTGCCGCTGGAACCCTGGGGGCCTGGAAATCGTCTTAATAGCCGATAGATTGCGTCGACTTTTTTGCTCGTACCCCCTTTTCCAGGAGTCATGATGCAGCGACGTCTCGTCCCCACGGTGGCGGTGCTGGCGGTGTGCTTCGGGAGCCTGCCGCTTGCGGCGCAGGTCCCGCAGGGCACCGCGGAGCAGCTCCAGCTGGGCCTCAGTGTGACAGGAGTCATGATCCAACCCGAAGCGGTTTCCATGAGCCGCGGCGACACCCTGCTCCTCACCGTGATTCTCACCGACGCCAACGGGCGGCGTGTCGAGGGCACGCAGTTCGGCCTCGGACGCTCTTCGAACCACTTCGACGTGGAGTCGATCAAGGACTCGATCGCGGACTCCTACCTCCTTTGGGGTGTGGAACCCGGTGAGTCGGCGTTCGCCATCATGGTTCAGATCCCGGACGACTCGGTCGGATTCCAGTGGAAGCCGCTCGATGAATTCCAGGTCACCGTCGAGGACTGGCCGGTGACCAGCGTGGCGATGGCCGACCCCGCCTTCCGGCCCTACGCTGGTACGACGTTCCAACTCGAGGCGCAGGCAATGACCGGCCACGGGACCGAGCACTTCTCGGCGGAGGTCAGCTGGCGCAGTGAGAATCCCAGCGTGGCTACGGTCACCCCGGGTGGTGTGGCGAGCTTCTCACAGCCGGGTGAGGTGACGTTCGAGGCTTCCACCGAGGGGATCACTGCACAGCAGACCCTGCGTGTACTCGAGAACCCGGTGCGCCAGCTGGACATCTCTCCGGGGTACTTGAGCACCCGCACCGGGGACGTGGAGCACTTCGACGTGAAGGTGCTGGACGGTCGCGGCCGGGCGGTTGAGGGGATTGCCCTCACGTACGGCGTGCATGGCCTGGACTCGGCTGGAGCCGAGATCTACTCCGACGGCGCGTTCGTGGCCGAGAACCCCGGTACCTACAAGGTGATGGTGACCGCAGGCGGTCTCGCCCAGGAGGCGATCGTGAGTGTGGAGCCGAGGCCCAAGGCAACGCCGGTCGAGCTGGTGGGGCGTCACGGACCGACGGATGTGACGACCAGCGACCTGTGGGTGTTCACCGGGCGGGACGGGCGCGACTACGTCTACACCGGCACCCACGCCGACGGCGGCGGCAACCGGCTGTACGTGTGGGACGTGACCGATCCAACCGACATAGCGCTGATGGACAGCGTCGTGGTGGACGGGCGCGTGGTCAACGACGTCAAGGTGAACGGCGACGCCACCTGGGCCATCATCACACGCGAGGGAGCGAGCAGCCGCCGCAACGGCATCGTGGTGCTGGACGTCACGACGCCGGCCAGTCCCACGATCATCGGCGAGCTCACCGACAGCCTCACGGCCGGCATCCACAACGTGTGGATCAACGGTGACGTGGTGTACGCGGTGAACGACGGCACCAGCGCGATGCACATCCTGGATCTGAGTGACCCGACGAACCCCAGCCACACGGGTCGCTGGGAAGTCAGACCGGGCGACGAGGACAAGAGCCTGCACGACGTGTGGGCCGACGGCCGCTACGCCTATCTGTCGTACTGGGATGACGGCCTGGTGGTTCTCGACATCGGAGCGGGCACGCACGGTGGCACGCCTACGAACCCGACCTTCGTGTCGAGCATCAAGTACCCCATCGGCAACACGCACACCGCGTACCGCGAGGGCAACTACGTGTTCGTCGGGGACGAGCTGTTCGGCTGCGAGGAGTGCATCAACGGTCCGCGTGGCTACATCCACGTGATGGACGTGTCCGACCTCGATAATCCGAAAGAGGTCGCGCGGTTCGAGGTACCCGAGGCGGGCGCCCACAACATTTGGGTCGAGAACGGGCTGCTCTACATCGCCTACTACCAGGGTGGGCTGCGCATCGTGGATGTGTCGGGCGAGTTGCGCGGTGACCTCTACGCCCAGGGCCGGCAGGTCGGCTGGTACCATACGGCTGCCACCGAAGACGCGATGTACACCAACGCGCCGCTGGCGTGGGGTCCGCAGCCGTTCAAGGGCAACATATTCGTGAGCGACATGAACAGCGGGCTCTGGGTGCTGCACCATGAGCGCCCCGCTGAATTGTCGCCGTGAGCCAACACATGATCAGACGAGCAGTGCTCGGCGCGGTCGCGGCCCTGGTCGCGGCCGCGCCGGCCGCCGGCCAGACGCCGCCGGCCGCGGACTATTGGGTGTACGTGGCGAACGAGTCGTCGGACATCGTTTCGCGCGTGCGGTTCGGCCCCGAGGGGATCACCGAGGAGAAGAAGATCCGAGTGGGGATCATGCCGGCCGACCTGGACGGTGCGCACGGGCTGAGCGTGTCGCGCGACGGGCGTCACTGGTACCTGTCACTGGCGCACGGCAATCCATATGGCCAGGTGTGGAAGTTCGCCACCGGGAGCGACCGGTTGCTCGACTCTGCGGGTGCCGGGCTGTTCCCGGCCACGATGGGTATCACCCCCGATGGCGGCACCCTGTTCGCCAGCAACTTCAACCTGCACGGCAACCACGTTCCCAGTTCCGTTTCGGTCTACTTCACGCCGCAGATGCAGGAGTTGGCCAAGGTGACCACCTGCATCATGCCCCACGGTGGCCGAGTGAACCGCGCCGGTACGTCCCACTACTCGGCCTGCATGATGAGCGACCAGCTGGTGGAGATCTCGACCCACCGGTTCGAGGTCGCGCGTCGGTTGTCGCTCACTCGGGGCAACGAAGAACTCCTCCCAATCGACGCCGCGGACGCGATGGCGATGGGCGAGGGGATCTGCAAGCCCACCTGGGTCGCGGTGAGCGCCGACGACCGCTCCCTTTACGTGCCCTGTAACGGAAGGAGGGAGGTGCTCGAGATCAATGCGCAGACGCTCGAGATCGAGCGGCGCTTCGCCACAGGCAAGGGGCCGTACAACGCCGACGTGACCCCCGACGGGCAGTACCTGGTCGTGTCGCTCAAAGGTGACCAGGCCGTGGCCATTTTCGAGTTGGCCACGGGCCACGAGACGCGGGTGCCCACCTCGCAGCCGGTCACCCACGGCGTGGCCGTCACGCCCGACTCGCGCTACGCCTTCGTTTCCAACGAGGCCGTGGGGCGCACGCGCGGCACCGTGGACGTAATCGACCTGGAGGCGAAGCAGCGGGTGGCCAGCGTCGAGGTGCAACACCAACCTGGCGGAATCGGCTTCTGGAGGATGGAGCCCCGTCCTTGAGGCTCCGCGGGCTGGCTTGACGCCGCCCGCACGGGCGGTCTAACTACGAGCTATGCCCACCGTTACCGTGACCCGCCGCGTTCACTTCAACGCGGCGCATCGGCTGCACAACCGGGCCCTCTCCGACGACGAGAACCGGCGCGTCTTCGGGCCGTGCAACAACCCGAACTACCACGGCCACAATTACGAACTGGAGGTTTCGGTCGAGGGGGAGATCGATCCTGCCACGGGGTTCGTGGCCAACCTCGATACGGTGAAGGAGATCGTGGAGCGCCGCGTCGTCGAATACCTGGATCACAAGAACTTGAATCTCGACGTCGCGGAATTCGCCGAGCGCAACCCGACCACCGAGAATCTCGTGGTGGTGATCTGGCAGTTACTGGAGGATCGACTTCCGGGGAAGCTCGTCAAGCTGGTCCTGTGGGAGACTCCCAGGAATCACGTGGTGTACGAGGGCAAATAGGCGAGGCGGGGTTTTCGCCCTCGCTCGCTGCAGTTGCCGCCTACGACCTCCCGCCACCCCGCTCCACCGCGAGCGGCGATTGCCAGAAGTCTCACTGCGGCGGTGCACTGACGCTCGCTCAGGCGAAAATCCCGCCTCGCTTGGCTCCCTACCCTAAGGCCACAACCAGCCGAATACCCCTCCGGTGAACAACCCGTAAACGAACGCCTCGGCCAGCGTCTTGAAGGTCGAGCTCCACGGCCTGCCGAACCAGATGGACTCGGGGATGCTGCCGAAGCCGTAGGCCAGCCATGCCGTGCAGCCGACGATGCGGAACACGGTGCGGTAGTCGGCGCCCGCATCGAGGGTGCGGCTCGCTATGTACGCTACGACGATTCCCACCACTACGTAGTACAGGACCGACAAGGCCATGTTCTTGCCCATGGTGGGCTTGCCCGGCTTCCACAGCTGGATGATGCCCGTGGGGCCTTCCTGGTACTTGCGGACCAGCTCCGGGTCCTTCATCTGGTCGGGTGTTGCCCAGGGGACCCAGTACTGACCGGGATCGACACCCTTGAGCGCGCCGCGCAGCGGCTCTTCGTTTGGCAGCCCCTTGAACTCCTTCTTGCGGTGCGGCAGGAACATCCAGATGACCGCGCTCAGAATCCAGACGACCACGGCGGACAGGAGGATCGGCAACCACAGGGACGGGATCGTGACCATGCATGCCTCCGGCGTGGGAGTGAGACGACAAAAACTACGGCCCGGCCCCGAAAGGGCCAGGCCGCAGTAGCCGATTGAATCCGCCTCCTACAGGGTCACCACACCCCAGGTCTTCTTCACCGCCTCGGCCGACTTCTCCAGCGCAGCCTGCTCGTCCTTGGTCAGCTCGATTTCCACGACCTTCTCGAGCCCGCGCGCACCCAGCTTGCAGGGCACGCCGACGAACAGCCCGCTCAAGCCGAACTCGCCCTCCAGCCAGGCGGCGCAAGGCAGCAGGCGCTTCTTGTCCCGGGCGATCGCTTCCACCATCTGCACGGCGCCCGAAGACGGAGCGTAGTACGCCGAGCCGGTCTTCAGGTAGCTGACGATCTCGCCGCCTCCCTTGCGGGTGCGCTGCACGATCGCATCCAGCTTGTCGCCGTTGATGAGCTGCGTGACCGGGATGCCCGAGACGGTGGTGTACGAGATGAGCGGCACCATGCTGTCGCCGTGACCACCCAGCACCATCGCCTGGATGTCCTCGACCGACACGTCGATCGCCTCGGCCAGGAACGTCCGGAACCTCGCTGTGTCGAGGATGCCAGCCATCCCCATGACGCGCTCGCGGGGGAAGCCGGTGACCTCCTTGGCCACCCACGACATGACGTCGAGAGGGTTCGACACCATGATGACGATGGATTTCGGCGCGACCTTCTTGATCTCCTGGCTCACCGACTTCACGATGTCGGCGTTGGTCTTCACCAGATCGTCGCGGCTCATCCCGGGCTTGCGCGGGATTCCCGCGGTGACGACGAACACCTCGCTGCCCTTAGCGGCAGCGTAGTCGTTGGTTCCGATCACGCGGCTATCGAAGCCCTCGACCGGCCCCGACTGTGTCTGGTCCAGCCCCTTCCCCATTGGAATGCCTTCGAGGATGTCGACCAGCACCACCTCGCGCGCCAACTCCTTCTCGGCGATCCGCTGTGCGGTGGTGGCGCCGACATGGCCCGCTCCAACTACGGTGATCTTCTTCATGGTCATGTCCCGTCTTCGTCGGATGTGTTGGCTGATGTCTCCGCGCGTGTGCCGATTGCCACGTGCTGCAACTCCATGGACAGCTGCCGAACGGCTTCGTACAGCACGATGCCCGACGCTGCGGCGAGGTTCAGGCTCCGCACGGCCTCGCTCATCGGGATGCGGAACGTCTGCTCCGCGTGCTTGTCCAGAATACGCTCCGGCATACCCTGGGTCTCGTTCCCGAACACGAGGACGGAATTGGACGCATAGGGCGCGTCCAGATAGGACTGTGTTCCGTGTGTCGAAAAGTACAGGCAGCGCTCCCGCGAAACGGCGTCGCGGAACGCGCGCCAGTGGGGGTGGACCCACATGTCCACCGCGTCCCAGTAGTCCAACCCGGCCCGCTTGAACCGGGGATCATCCAGCGAGAAGCCGAGCGGTCGGATGAGATGGAGAGTTGCGTCGGTCGCCGCGCAGAGGCGCGCAATGCTACCGCAATTGGGAGGGATCTGCGGCTCGATCAGCGCAATGGAAAGACCCATTCTGTTCCCGTCCTCACAACCTCGTCCCGTTGGTGACTCCCGCGGCTACCGCTCCCGCCACCGCGTACCCCCGTCCTCGAACAGCTCCTTCTTCCATACGGGCAGCCGGCGCTTCGCCTCCTCTATCACCTGCCGGCATGCCTCGAACGCCTCGCTGCGGTGCGGTGCCGCCGCCACGATGGCAATGCTCGGCTCGCCGAGGGGGATCCGGCCCAGGCGGTGCTGCGCCGCGAATGCGACATCGGGCCAACGCTCGCGTGCTTCCACGATGATGCGGTCGAATTCCTCGGTGAGCATCTCTTCATAGCCCGAGTAGTCGATCGCCGCTACCGGCCCGTCCTCGGCACCGCCCCGCACCGAACCCACGAACGCCACCGTGCCCCCTCGTTCCCCGTCGGCCACCGCTGCCAAGAGCCGCTCGACGTCGATCGGCTCGTGGGTGCAGTAGCCCACCGCTATCCTCCGGCCAGAGGCGGGAGGAAAGCGAGCTCGTCGCCGTGGGCCAGGCGTCCCTCGAGTGGAGCGTGCTCGCGGTTGACGGCTGCTAGAGGGCGCTCCGGAAGCACGTCGGCCAGTGGCGACGCGCTGCGCAGCTCCCGGACGGCGTCCGCCACCGTGGCCGGTTGCGGGAGCTCGAGCGGCAGCACGTCACGCCCCAGCGCTTCGGCGTACCGGGCAAAGAAGCGGCACTCTATCGTGATCGTCCCGGCCGTCGGTGCGAGCTCGTCTCCAGTGTGCATGGCACCGTGAATATAGTCCGCTGGAGAGGGGCCACCAATGCCGGCCGGCAAGTGAAACTAGCGCGGAACGATACGGCTTGACATGCCCCGCACCCTGGACGAGCTTGCGCGCTCTCGCGGTTGAACGCCAATCCTCTACAACCCCGGGGATCGAAGAAACATGCATATCGCTCGTGCACTTCTCACGCCCGCCGCCGTGTGTCTCGTCGGAGTATTGCTATGGCCCGAGACGGCGGCGGCGCAGTTTGATGAGCCACCGCGACCGGCGGCGTACGCACTCCAGGGTGTGACGGTCGTCGGCTCCGACGGCAGCCGGCAGCCCGGCGTGACCGTTGTCGTGCGGCGCGGCTTCATCGATGCCATGGGTCCCGACGTCGTGATTCCGCCCGGTACGCGACTGCTCGAGGGCGACTCCCTGTTCGTCTACCCCGGCATCGTGGATGCCCAGGGCGAGGCGGAGTTCGAGTTCCCCGAGCCTGAAGTGGACCGCTCGGAGTTGGCCTTCTGGGCTCCTCCCCGAGAGCCGCAGGGATTCACACCGCACCGTCGCGTGGTGGACCACCTGACCGCAACCGGCAGCGACCTCGAGTCGCAGCGCTTGGAGGGTGTGGTGGCGGCCGCGGTCCATCCGGATGGCCCCCTGATGCCGGGTCGCGGCACGGTGTTGCTGTTCCGTCAGGGAGCGCAGACACCGCGTGAGCTGGTTGAGCACCCGGAGCTGGGACCGGTGATGGCGTTCCGGGGAACGAGCAGCATGTACCCGTCCACCAACTTCGGAGCGGCGGCGTTCCTGCGGCAGAGCATGGAGGACGCGCGCCACCACGAGGTGCTCCTTGCAGCCCACGAGCGGGACCCACGCGGCGTCAAGGCGCCGGCCTGGGATCCCGACTATGAGGTGCTGCGCCGAGTGATGGCTGGGCAGGTCCCGGTGTACTTCGAGGCCGACCGGGCGGCCGACATCAAGCGCGTGCTCGAGTTGGGCGAGGAATACGGCTTTCAGCCGGTGATCGTGGGTGGTTGGGAGGCGTGGCGGGTCGCCGAGCTGCTGCGGGAGCGAGGCGTCCCGGTACTCGTATCGCTCGACTTCCCCGAACCGGATCGGTGGGAGCCCGATGACGAAGGAGATGAGACCCAGGAACCCCTCGACGCGGCGGCTGAACGGGAGAAGCAGGACCTCGAGAACCGCTACTCGAACGCGGGGCGCCTGGCTGCCGCCGGCGTAAGCTTCGCGCTCACCAGCGGCGGGGGCGACGCGGACATTCGGGAGGGCGTCCGCAAGGCCATGGAGTACGGGCTCGGCGAGGAAGCCGCGCTGCAGGCAGTGACGGCCGTTCCTGCGGCGATGCTGGGCATCGAGCACGTCACGCAGGTGGCAGTCGGCCACTCCGCGACGTTCATCGTCACCGACGGTCCGCTGTTCGACGAGGACGCGAAGATCCGCTACACGTTCGTCGAGGGGGAGCTGGAAGAGCGCCGTTCGGCGAGTCGACCATGACCCTCACGCAGGAGGGCGCCGAGGTCTCGGGCACCATTGAAGGCCAGATGGGCACCGTTGAGATCCAGAGCGGCAGGGTCTCGGGCAGCGATATCAAACTCACTATCAGCATCGACGCCGGCGATGAGACCATCGAGATCACGTACGAGGGAAGTGTCGAAGGGGATCAAATGAAGGGTGACCTGGAAACGCCGTTCGGAGACTCGGAATGGACCGCCCGGCGAGTGTCGGGGCCGGGGACGGGAGGAGTGAGATGATGCGCGCGATTCGACTGGTGACAGCAATCCTGGGCGTCGCGGTCCTGCTCACGCCGACCGCCACCGCGCAGGTGAGGCCTCAGATCGAGGAGGGCGCGGTCGAGGTTCCCAAGGGGGATCTCTTCATCCGCAACCTCGACGCCGTGTGGACGGCCAACGACACGGTGTATGAGGGCGTCTCGATCCTCATTCGGGACGGCGTGATTCGGCGCATCGGACCGGACCTCGAGGCACCGAGCAACGTGCCGCTGATCGAGGGAGCCGGCTTCACGGCCATTCCGGGCCTGATCGACGAGCACTCGCACATCGCGATGCGGGCCGTCAACGAGTGCACCGCCCCGTTCGTGCCCGAGATTCGGACAATCGGACAATGGACGCGCTCGACCAGGAGAGCTTCTCGATCTACCGGGCGCTCTCGGGCGGCGTGACGGCGGCCCAGGTGCTGCACGGCAGCTGCAATCCGATCGGCGCACAGAGCGCGATCATCAAGACCCGCTGGGGCATGGATGACGTGGAGCAGATCCTGTTCCAGGGTGCTCCTCAGACCGTGAAGTTCGCCCTGGGCGAAAACGTCACGCGCAAGAACTGGGACACCGACGGGCAGCGGCGCTTCCCCTACTCGCGGCAGGGCGTGGAGGCCGCCTATGTGGCCGCCTTCACGGCAGCGCAAGAGTACCAGGCAGCGTGGGATGAGTACCGCAGCAATCCGAGGGCCTACCGGGTGCCGCCGCGCCGCGACCTGCGGCTGGAGGCGCTGGTGGACATCATGGAGGGCCGCATTCGGGTGACTGCCCATTCGTACCGCTCCGACGAGATCGTGATGCTGATGCGCGTGGCCGAGCAGTTCGGGTTCAGGATCGGCACGTTCACGCACGTGCTGGAGGGCTACAAGGTTGCCGACGAGATGGCGGCCCACGGGGCCGGTGGCTCCACCTTCAGCGACTGGTGGATGTACAAGCTGGAGGCGTACGACGCTACGCCGTACAACCCCGCAATCATGCACCGCCAC
>JBDHJR010000016.1:0-86404 GCA_039586815.1 Gemmatimonadota bacterium
CGACGACGGCTACGTGGACGCCCTCGTGGTGGTCCACCCCGAGGTGGACGGCTCCTGCGGCCTCGTCAATCCGAGTTCGGCGGAGAACATCTGGGCCCACGCCTGGACGGTGACTGGCTCGCCGGCGACGAACGATCCGAGGTTCGGTGGCGGCTTCATCCTGTTGCGCGACTACATCATCCAGGGCGGGCAGGGTGGCGACGACGGTTGTGACGACGGCGAGCCACTTGCCATGGGGCTGATCGCACACGAGACCGGCCACCTGTTCGACCTGCCGGATCTGTACAACACCAACTGGCAGGCGCGCACCAGCGAGGGAATCGGCCACTGGGGGCTCATGGGATCGGGCATATGGAACACGGCCGCCAGCCCGGCGCACCCCATGGCCTGGACCCGCAGTCAGCTCGGGTGGGTCGACGAGGTGCTGATCGATCGCGACACGGTGCTCCAGGTCAGCCCGATCCAGGTGTCGGATACCGCGTACGTGGTTCCCATCCCCAACACGGACGCGCAGCTTCACGAACTTCGTGAACGCGGCGGATCCAGAGGCGGTGCGGCTGCACCAGGCGGACGGGCGCGACGATCTGCACGCGGAAGCCAACCGCGGCGACGCTGGCGATCCCTTTCCGGGCTCGGCGGCCAATACCCGGTTCAGCTGGGACACCGACCCCGCCGCGGCCACCAACGGCGGCACCCTGGTCGAGGTTACGCTCGATTCCATCGAGCAGCTCGCTCCCCAGGGCGCTATGCGCGTCGTGATTGACATGGCCTCCGCGCCGCAACTGGTGGGGCCGGGGACGTCCACGCTCCCGGGAGCGGTAATGGGAGCGCCCTACGCCTACCAGTTCCTGGCGCAGGGTGGCCTGGGCCAGTACAACTGGACGGTCGTTAGCGGCTTGCCGCCCGGCGGCGTCTCTCTGGACCCCTCCACCGGCATCCTGAGCGGGGTCCCACGGCTGAGCGGCAGCTTCGCGTTCACCGTACGGGTAACGTCGGGCTCGCAGAGCGTGGACCAGGCGGTGAGTCTCGACGTCACGCAGCCGGTGCTGCAGATGGACGACATCCTGGACCAGCTGTTCGGCGCCGGCACGCCGCTCACGGCCGACGAGGTGTCGTACATGGATTGGCTGGGCAACCGTACCGGCCTGCTGGACGTGGGTGACTACCTGGCCTGGCTCGACTCCGGTGCGCCGAGCATGAGCGCCGCGCAGCTGGCCGAAGCGCTGGCGCGGGCGAGGGAGGAGGGGCAATGAGGCGCTCGCTCTGGCTCGCGCTGCCGCTCGCGCTGATGCTCTCGCTGTCGTGCGACTCCGGTCCCAAGAACGGCGAGGTGGTGGTGCAGCTCGTGACGCCGGCACAGGACATCGGTGCCATCGCGTTCACCCTCACGGCAGTCGAGCCCGAGGTGATCGATTCGGTGACCGCGGCATGCGCGGGCTGCCGCCTCGACCTGCGCCGCCGCAGCGCGAGGCAGCTGGACGGAGTGATCAGCGGCCCGATCGTGGCGGGGGATCTGCTGCGCGTGACCGTCTCCAACGTGCTGGTGCCCATCGCTTATAGAGCTGAGGCGTTGCAGGTGGCCCGGAGCGATTACGCGCTCTATTCGGCTACCACTGTCCGCCTGGAAGTGCCGCTCAACTAGCTTGCCGTCACCGATCCCTCACCAGCAGCCAATCGGTGTCTCGTGAGAGGGTGTCCGGCCCGAACGCTAGCGTCGCGAGGTGGATCGTGTCACCCGACAGCTGCCCGGCGAACTCGATGGATGGGCCTGTGGGGTCGGTGTGCTCGAGCGTGATCGCCACGGCGCCGTCCGCGAGGGTCCCCTCGAAGGGCCTGAAGCTCGCGGGATCGATGCCCACGTTGCCGGAGAAGAAATGCACCAGGCGGCCGTACATGCGATCGGCGCGCAGCGAGTCGATCGAGAGTGTCATCTGGATTCCGCCGGGTCCGGGCCGCAGCGGGGCGGCCGGCCGCAGGTGCCAGTTCCCGGCCAGGGGTGAGGCGGACTCCACCTGCGCGGCCGAGTCCCCACGCGGCTGCTCTGGCGCGGGCATGGCATCCGGCGCCGAATCGGCAATGACGGCCTGCGGTGCGGGGGTGTCGAGTGTCTGTCCGGGCCGCTCCACCGGAGCTTCCCGGGAGCAGCCCAGGAACGCGGTCATGAGCGCTGCCGCGGCGGTCCAGCCGAGTGTGCGTACTGTACGGTGCACTGCGAGCCCCGTGGTAGTCGTCCCGCTCAACGATAGCGATCGGCGCCACGTGTGCCAGCTCACCGCGGGAACTGCCGCAATGGTCGTACGTGTTATTGTTGTCGCCCTCTCGGGCGCCTCGTTAGCTTGATTGATCCAGAGACCTCGCAACCGGTGGTGTCATGACGTCACGCAAAGTACGCGCACTCGTGATTCTCGTATCAGCGGCCGGCTTCTGGGCCTGCAGCAGCGAATCGACGGTCGACAGCGGTCCTCCCCCAGCACCGCAAGCCACCACGATCACCTTGGTATCGGGCGGTGCCCAGTCGGACACGGTGGGGCACGTGCTCCCCTCGGACGTAGTCGTCCGGGTGGACGACCAGGACGGCAACGCCATGGCGGGGCAGGGGGTCAGCTTCCAGATCCAGTCGGGTGGAGGGACCCTGGATCCGGCGTCGGCCACCACCGACGCGAGCGGCACGGCAGCCACGAGCTGGACGCTGGGCACTACGTCCGGCGGTCAGCAAGTGCGCGCCTGGGTGACCGCCCGCTCCAGCGTCAGCGTGCTGGTCGATGCCACGGCCACCGCCGACGTGGCCGACTCGGTGGACATCGAGGACGGCGATAACCAGATCGGGATCATCAGCCAGCCGCTGACCGACTCCATAGTGGTGAAGGTGTTTGATCAGTACGGCAATGGCGTGCCGGGCCATGACGTGGACTTCGCCGTGGGCTCGGGCGGCACGGGCTCGGTGACTCCGCAGAACACGACTACCGATGCTAACGGTGAGGCGTGGACAAGCTGGACGTTGGGACCCGAGATCGCGGTGCAGACCGTGGACGTCGACGCCGGTGGCCTCAAGAACGACCCGCTCAGCTTCTCGGCCCAGGGCACGAACCTCACGATCACGCTGATCTCGCCCGATCCGCTGGTGGAGGGGCAGGCGGCCTGGATCGCGGGAACCGGATTCAGCACCACCCCTGCGAACAATACCGTGCTGGTGGACGGCGTTTCGGCGACAGTGACGGCCTCCGTCGCGGATACGATCTACTTCACCGCCCCGACGTTCGACTGCAAGCCGGCGCGCGAAGTGGATGTGCGGGTTGAAGTGGGTGGTATTCCCAGCCTCGACACGCCTCACGACATCGCGCCGGCTGCGTTCGTGAGTCTTGCCGTGGGTGAGCAGCTGTTGCTGCGGGACCCCACCGACCTGTGCTTCCAGTTCGAGGCCAGCGGCACCTCGGAGGAGTACCTCATCGGCGTGCAGGCGGTGGGCGAGCAGATGAGCAGGCTCACGCCGGTCCAAGTGGTGGCAACCAAGGATCCGGCGGCGCCCGCGCCGCCGGCGTTGCTGCCGCCGCTACTGAGCGTGCCGTCGTTCGGGGGCGTGGATCGGGAGAGCATGAGTCCGCGGGCCCGCCGCTGGGCGGCGCATCGTGAAGCGGAGGCGGAGCTGCGTGCCATGGAGCGGCGTATCATGCCGCGGCCGCGTGGCGGCGCGTACGGGGCAGCGGTTGCGCGGGGCGCACCACGAGTGCCGCCGACTGTCAACGTGGGTGACATCGTGCCGTTCAAGTTCCCCGACTTGGAGTCCGGAGATTTCTGCAACAACTTCTTCGACATCACGACGGTCGTTAAGGCGAAGAGCGACAGCAGCATCTGGCTGGAGGACATCAACAACCCGGCCAACGGCTTTTCCGATGCCGAGTACGTGTCCCTCAGCCTCCAACTCGACACACTGATCTACGCGGAGGACGTGAGGTACCTCGGTCAGCCGACCGATCTCGACGCCAACGACCGCGTGGTCATCGTTGTGAGCGAGCGGGTCAATCGGCGGGGCGGCGTGCTGGGCTTCGTGGTGAGCACGGACCTGGTGCCGAGCGGCAGTGGAGCCTTGGAGTGCCCCTCCAGCAACTTCGGCGAGGTGTACTATGCCAAGGCGCCGGACAGTCTGGGTACGGTGGACGACGTGTACCTGGGCAGCGATGCCATCAACGACGCGCCGTTCCTGATCGCGCACGAGTTCGCCCACGTCATCCAGTTCAGCCGGCGCCTGTGGCTTGTGCCTGGGGCGATGGAGTTCCCCGACCGCTGGGAGGGCGAGGGCCAGGCCACGTTCGCGGAGGAGGTGGTCGGGTTTGCGTACGAGAACAAGTCGTCGCACCAGGACTACGGGCTGGACGTCGTGTTCAACGACGACGACAACAGCGACGTGGACTGGTTCGGGCAGCCGTGGTTCGATCTCTCAAACTACTTCGGCTGGCTGGGCGGGTCGAACCGGACCAGTCTGGGCCCGCACGAGTGCTCTTGGTTGGGGAATTCGAGCGTGACTACTCCGTGCACGCGCGGTCGACAGCACTACGGTACTCCCTACAACCTGCTGCGCTGGCTGTCGGACCACCTGGGGTCGACCTTCCCGGGCGGCGAGCCCGGGGTACAGCGCGCCCTGGTCAACGGGACGGTGGCGGGCTTTGCGAACTTCGAGGCCGAGCTGGGTGTGGATATGGACACGGTGCTCGCGAAGTGGGCCGCCACGCTGTACGTGGATAATCTCATAATCCCGGCCGATCCCGCGCTGGACCTGCCGAGCTGGAATATGCGTGACATCTACTACGGCACGAGCGTAAGCGGCCGCATGTGGCCCGAGTCACGGCTCACGCCGGCTGCCTCCACGTTCGGGGACTTCACGCGCACCGTCAACGTGCGCGACGCGTCGAACTACTATCTGCTGGTGTCGGGCGCCTCGCGGCCCACCGTCGCCATCAAGGCACGCACCACGGCCGGCACCGCGTTGCCCGGCCACATGCAGTACTGGATAGTGAGGACCCAGTGATGAGATCGCACAGCTGGCCAATCGGATTCGTAGTGGCCGTGGCGCTCGCCGGCTGTGGCGGCGAGGCGCCGCCCGAGGGAGCGGACCAGGAAGCGGCTCCCGCGGGCCAACAGCAAGCCGCACCCGCTGTGGAACCGGCCTCCGGCCAACCCGCGGTTGCGGCCCAGCCCGCGGACCGCATGGAGGGCAGAGTCGCGCTCAGCGGCACCGATGAGGTACCCATGGTGCGCCTGCGCCCCGAGGAGGGTCAGGCGGTCACGCTCACGGGGGATTTGCTGCCCGAGCTTTCCCGTCTCTCGGGTGCTACGGTCGCAGTGGAGGGCACCAAGCGCGGCAGTGGCATGATGGCGCAGTTCGAGGTAGCCAGCTACGAGATCGTGGGCATAGACGGGGAGCGCCCCGTAGTGGGCGTGCTGCAGCAGCAAGGAACCTCTTTCCGTATCGCCGCAGAGGGAGGAGCCGTGGCCCTCAGCAACGTCCCCGACGCCCTCGCCCGAAACGTGGGCGGCGAGGTGTGGGTTATCGGCGTACGTGAGAGCGGGACGCTGCAGGTGCAGTCCTTCGGAGTGATCCGCTACCCCTAGGCGCATCCGGCAGACCTGCCATAAAGCAACCGGCTCCGTTCGGACACTGCCCGAACGGAGCCGGCGTCGTTTCACCGAAGCGCGGCGCGGGGCCTGGGCCCTATCCGAGCAGAGGCGAATCCTCCCCCAGTACTCGTTTGATCAGCTTGCGGCTTTGCGTCGGGACGTCGGTGAGTCGCACCGACAGGCCCGCGCGCTCGGCCTGCTGCGCCACGCTCCTAAGGGCCAGCACGCCGGTGAAGTCGATGCGGCCCAGCCGCTTGAGATCGATGACGACACTCCTGGCATCGGGGTGTGCGGCCAGCTCGTCGATCAGCGACTGACTGAGCAGCGGAGCCGAGGCGAAGAAGAGCACCCCCTCGAGCTCGAGCCTCACGGTGCCCGCCTCATAGTGCGTGCGCACGTGGACCCGCAGCTCGCGCCAGATGTGTACCAGGGCAGCAAAGCCGACGCCGATGAGCACGGCCCGCTCGACGCGCGGGGCCAGAGCCAGCGTCAGCGCGAAGGTCACCCAGGCCACGGCCGCCTGCGGCTTCGAGAACCGGGCGAGCCGCACGAGCGTACGCGGCGCGACCAGCTTCACCACGGCGGCGATGACGATGGCGCCCAGGATGGCTCGTGGCAGGGGAGCGAGGATCCCCGCCACCGGCAGGAAGGCGAGCACCACGAGGCCGGTGACCGCCCCGCTCCAGCGCGTCTTCCCTCCCGCCAGCCGGTTGATCGAGCTGCGGGAGAATGAGCCGCCCACGGGGAAGCCGCCGGACACTGCCGAGGCGAGGTTGGCCACTCCCTGGCTCACGAACTCCCGGTCCGGACTCCACGCCTGGCGGTTCTCCATGGCGAAGGTGCGCGAGATCGCGGCTGCCTCGGCGAAGCCCACCAGCGCGATCACCACGCCCGGAACCAGCAGTTGAGGCAGGGAGCTCCAGGGGAGCGCCAGCGAGAAGGGCGGCAAGCCACGTGGAACGTCGCCCACGGTCGGACCTCCGTAACCCGTGAGCACGCTGAATCCGAGGCCTATCCCCACGGCGGCCAGCACCCCGGGGAAGAGCGGGTGCAGGCGCCTTCCTCCCAGCACCAGCGCCACCGTCACGCCGGCGAGAATCGCCGAGGCGAGCTCCCACTCGAACAGGTGAGTGAGCGACCACCACGCCCGGCTCAGCAGTGATCCGTCGGGTGGCTGAACACCCAGGGCAGTGGGGAGCTGGGATGCCATTATGAGTATCGCAGCGGCTGCGGTGAATCCCGTAACTACCGGCTGGGACATGAGATACGCCACCCAGCCCAGGCGCGTCACCCCCAGCAGCACGCGTGCCACCCCCACCACCAGCGCCAGCAGGGCCGCCAGCGCCAGGTAGTCCCCCGACTGCGGCGCCGCGAGGCTCGCCAGCGCTCCGAACGTGAGCAGGCTAGTGAGGGCCACCGGCCCCGTCTGGAGGTAGGGCGAGGACGCGAACAGGGCCGCGGCAATCGGGGGGAGCATCGCGGCGTAGAGGCCCACATGTGGCGGCAGCCCGGCCAGCTCGGCGTAGGCCAGCGACTGGGGGATGAGCACGAACGCCACGCTCAGCCCGGCGATCAGGTCGCCGGGCAGAGGCCGAACGCGGGAGGACGGGTCGTTGGTCATGGGGCTTGCGCCACTAGAGACATAATGCAATATTGCAATATACGCAACTTGTGGCCATCGTTGTTGCCACGTAAATCCTACTATTCAGATCGAATATGACCGACGCAGCACGTGCCCACAGCATAGACGCCATCGAGGACGACGTCCTGAGCCAGGCCGCCGAGGTCATCAAGTGTCTGGGACACCCCCTCCGCCTCCGCCTGCTGGAGGCGCTCGAGACCGGCGAGAAGACGGTCACCGAGCTGCAAGAATATGCAGGTGTCTCCCAGGCCGCGGTTTCGCAACAGCTGGCGACGCTCCGGGCGCGCGGCATAGTGGACAACCGCCGCGATGGGGCGCACGTACATTATCGCATAATAGAGCCGAAGGTCAGCGCGATCCTGAACTGTATTCGCACCTGCGGATTTCCCGTATAACCCTCTGAGCGGTAGGCTGCCCGGCCGCACGGCCGGGTGACCTGGAGCTGCCGATGATCGAGTTGGCGACACCGGCGGCACGGGGGGAACAGGTCAAGTGGGCAAAGGTCATCGACCACACCCGCTGCATCGGGTGCCACGCCTGTTCCACCGCGTGCAAGTCGGAGAACGAGGTACCGCTCTCCGTAAACCGGACGTACGTCAAGTACGTGGACGTTGGGACGTTCCCCCAGGCACGGCGGGCGTTCCAGGTCACGCGCTGCAACCAGTGTCAGGACGCGCCCTGTGCCACGGCGTGCCCCACCGCAGCGATGCACAAGCGGCCGGACGGGATCGTCGACTTCGACAAGTCCATCTGCATCGGCTGCAAGGCATGCATCGCCGCCTGCCCGTACGACGCCATCTTCATCAACCCCGAGGACCACTCAGCCGAGAAGTGCAACTTCTGCGCGCACCGGCTGGATGTAGGGCTGGAGCCGGCCTGTGCGGTCGTCTGCCCCACCGAAGCCATCATGGTGGGGGACCTGAACGACCCCACTTCCCGCGTCACCCAGATCGTGCAGCGAGACGCCGTCACCGTGCGCCGCCCGGAGAAGGAAACGCGGCCCAAGCTGTTCTACCGCGGTGCGCACCAGGCGACGCTCGATCCCATCGCGGCCCGGCGGCCCGAGGGCGGCCTCTTCATGTGGAGCGAGCAGCTCGAGGGCCCCCACATGGTGGTCTCCGGGCATCCCGGCAACGGCGACGGAGCGCACGGTGCCGCGGCGGGGAACAGCTCCGCGGCGGCGCTGCTGTCGTACGACGTGCCGCACCGCGCTCCCTGGGACTGGCGCGTGAGCCTCTACACCTGGACCAAGGGGATCGCGGCGGGCGCCTACCTCGTGCCACTGCTGCTGGTCTTGGCCGGCCTGCTCCCGGCCAGCAGCGCTCTGTGGCAGTGGGCGGCGCCGGTCGTGGCGGGCGTCTTCCTCGCCGCCACCGGCGCACTGCTGCTCTGGGATTTGGAGCACCCGCTGCGGTTCTATCTGATCTTCACCAGGTCGCAGTTCGACAGTTGGCTGGTCCGCGGCGCATACGTGATCGGCGGCTACTCGGCGGTCCTCGCAGGTCACTTCGCCGGCAGCGTGCTCGGAATCCCGGAGCTTCAGAAGTGGCTGATGATTCCCGGGCTGCCGCTCGCGCTGCTGACGGCGGTCTACACCGCTTACCTGTTTGCCCAGGCCAAGGCACGCGACCTGTGGCAGAGCCCGCTGCTGCCGCCGCACCTCGCGGTGCAGGCGGTGTTGGCGGGTACGGCGGCGCTGGTCCCCGTGGCCCAGCGGCTCGAGCCCATGGCCGTGCCCTGGCTGCTCTGGGCACTTGCCGCCGCTGCCCTCGCGCACCTGGGGATGGTGCTCGGTGAGGCGACGCTCACGCATCCTACCGCGCACGCCAAGCTCGCCGCGTGGGAGATGATTCGCGGCCGCTACGCCGGGTTCTTCTGGGCGGGGATCGTGTTCCTGCTTGCCGCAGTCGCGGCGCCCTGGTTCGGTGCGATCGCCGCGCCGCTGGCACTACTGGGATTGCTGGCGCACGAGCACGCCTACGTGCAGGCCGGCCAGTCCGTGCCGCTCGCGTGAGGGAGAGACGATGACGCTCAAGGACCTGAACGAACGCATTCGGGCGGCGCGCGAGGACGTCGAGGGACGCGGCGAGACGTTCTATCCCGGTCCCAGCCGCGTGCATCTCGCATCCTTCCCACCCAAGGAGCGGTGGGACGATTGGGTGGAGCTGGATTCCAAGGCGTGGCCCGAGCGGGTGGAGAAGCGCTACACGCTGGTACCCACCACATGCTTCAACTGCGAGTCGGCGTGCGGCCTGCTGGCCTACGTCGATCGAGACACGCTGCAGGTGCGCAAGTTCGAGGGGAACCCCGAGCACCCCGGCTCCCGCGGGCGCAACTGCGCCAAGGGGCCGGCCACGCTCACCCAGGTGACCGACCCGGACCGCATCCTCTACCCGCTGCGGCGAGCGGGTAAGCGTGGAGCTGGGAAGTGGGAGCAGGTGAGTTGGGATGCCGCGCTGGACGATATCGCGGGGCGGATCCGTGCGGCCCTCGTCGAGCGACGCCACAACGAGGTCATGTACCACGTGGGGCGCCCGGGCGAGGACGGCTTCACCGAGCGGATCCTCGCGGCCTGGGGCGTGGACGGACACAACTCGCACACCAACGTCTGCTCGTCCAACGGGCGTGCCGGCTACCAGTACTGGATGGGCTTCGACCGGCCCAGCCCCGACTTCGCCAACGCCGAGGTGATCGTGCTGGTGTCGGCGCACCTGGAGACGGGGCACTACTTCAATCCCCACGCGCAGCGCATCACCGAGGCCCGAGAGCGCGGCGCCAAGCTGATCGTGTTCGACACGCGACTGTCCAACACGGCAACGCATGCCGACCACTGGCTGCCGTCCTATCCCGGCTCTGAGCCAGCCGTGTTCCTGGCGGTGGCCAACCATCTGATCCAGCACGACCTCTACAACCGCGACTTCGTGCGGCGCTGGTGGAACTGGCGGGAGTACCTGGCGGCGGAGCACCCGGACCTGGAGCCGACGTTCGAGAGCTTCGAGCGGGTGCTGAAGCAGGTGTACCGCGAATACACCTTCGAGTTCGCGGCGCGAGAGTCCGGTATCGCCGCGGACACGATCGCCGAGGTCGCGGAGATCGTCGCTACGGCGGGCACCGCACTGGCCACGCACAACTGGCGCAGCGCCGCGGCCGGGAACGAGGGTGGGTGGCAGGTTTCCCGCACCCTGTTCCTGCTCAACGCGCTCATGGGTGCGATCGCCACGGAGGGCAGCACCTATCCCAATGCGTGGAACAAGTTCGTGCCCAAGCCGATCCACACGCCGCCGCACCCGAAGACCTGGAACGAGCTGACGTGGCCGACGGAGTACCCGCTGGCCATGAACGAGCTGTCGTTCCTGCTGCCACACTTCCTCAAGGACGGGCGTGGCAAGGTCGACACCTACTTCACGCGGGTCTACAACCCGGTCTGGACCAATCCCGACGGCTTCTCGTGGATCGAGGTGCTGACCGACGAGGCGCTGGTCGGGCTGCACGTGGCGCTCACGCCCACGTGGAACGAGACCGCGTACTTCGCCGACTACATCCTTCCGATGGGCCACGCGTCGGAGCGCCACGACACCCACTCGTTCGAGACGCACGACGGACAGTGGGTGGGATTCCGCCAGCCGGTGCTGCGGCGGCATTCGGCAGTACGTGGAATCGAAGCAGCGCCCGGGGGAGAAGCTGAGCGTAGACGAGTACTACGCGTACTCGTTCGAGCACTCGGTGCCGGGGTTGCCCGAGAAGGCGGCTGCTGAGGGGCTCACCCCGCTCGAGTACATGCGGCGCTACGGTGCGTTTCAGGTGGCGCAGCACCTGGGGCCGCTGTACGAGCAGCAGGTACCGCGCGACGACCTGCAGGACGTCGGCGAGGACCGCTTTGGACGCGCCTACACACGGGCGCCCAAGCCGCCGTCGCCCAACGTCGTGCCGCTGCCGAGTCCGGAGCCCGATGCCGAGGGTCGCCGGCCGGTGGGCGTGAACGTGGACGGCGAGATCCTGCGCGGCTTCCCGACCCCCAGCGGACGCCTCGAGTTCTACTCATCGACGCTCGCCGCGTGGGGCTGGAACGAGGTGGCGCTCCCGACCTACGTGAAGAGCCACGTGCACCCCGACAACCTGGGGCCGGAGCAGCAGGTGCTGATCTCCACGTTCCGCCTGCCGGTTCACATCCACACGCGCAGCGCCAACGCCAAGTGGCTCGACGAGATCGCCCACACCAACCCGGTGTGGATCCACCCCAGCCAGGCCGAGCGGATCGGCGTGCGCACCGGCGAGCTGGTGCGGGTCGAGACCGAGATCGGCCACTTCGTGGCCAAGGCGTGGGTGACAGAGGGCATCCGCCCCGGCGTGGTGGCGTGCAGCCATCACATGGGCCGCTGGCGCCTGGCCGGCAACGGCCAGCGGCAGCTCATGGCCACGGTGGGACTCGACCAGCAGGGATCGAGCTGGTCGCTGCAGCGCACGCGGGGCGTGGAGCCGTTCGCGTCGGACGATCCCGATACGCAGCGCATCTGGTGGACCGACGCCGGCGTGCACCAGAACATGACGTTCCCGGTGCACCCCGATCCCGTCTCCGGGCAGCACTGCTGGCACCAGGCTGTGCGGGTCCGCAAGGCGGAGGCGGGAGATACCTACGGCGATGTCACCGTCGACACGGCGAGGGCGCGCGAGGTGTACCGCCGGTGGCTCACCAAGGCCCGCTCCGCCGAGGCGCACTCTCCCGATCGGACGCGGCGGCCCTTCTGGCTGCTGCGGCCGCTCAAGCCGCCCAAAGAGCAGTTCCGGCTCCCGGCGGGGGCGGGAGCGGAGTAGCGATGGAGCTGTTTCGCGCGCTCGGCGCGCTGGCCGAGCCACCGAGTGAGCAGGCGTCGCGCATCGCCACGCTGCTGGGATTGGGTACGGCGCCGAGCGCGGCTGAGTACACGGAGCTGTTCGTGTTCCAGCTCCCGCCCTACGCGTCGGTCTATGTCGGGGCCGAGGGCATGCTGGGAGGAGAGGCGCGGGACCGCATCGCCGGGTTCTGGCGCGCGCTGGGCGAGGATCCGCCCGCCGAGCCCGACCATCTCACGGCGCTGCTCGGGTTGTACGCGCGGCTCACGGAGCTGGCACAGCAGGAAGCCGAGCAGGCGCGGTCCGCGGCTCTCGAACGCGCCCGTGCGGCGTTGTTGTGGGAGCACCTGCTGAGCTGGCTGCCGGGCTACCTGGACGCCCTTTCTGGGGTCGCGCCGCGCGCGTACTTGGTGTGGGGCGGGCTGCTGCAGCGGGCACTCGAGGAGGAGGCGAGCGCCATCGCGGCTCCGGACGCCCTCCCGCTGCATCTGCGGGAAGCGGCGCTCCTCGATTCAGCGGAACTGAATGGCGCCGACCGCTTGAGCCGGGCGCTGCTGGCTCCGGTGCGCAGCGGGATGCTGCTGACGCGCTCGGACCTGGCGCGCGCGGCGGGCGATCTGGGATTGGGGCTGCGGGCCGGGGAACGGCGCTTCGTGCTGCGGTCGTTACTCGATCAAGACGCGGCGGGCGTGCTGCGTTGGCTGGTGGAGGAAGCTCGCGCCTGGGCCAGGCGTCACGCCGGGCGCGAGTCGGTCTACGGAGATGTCGTCCTGTCCTGGTCCGAGCGGGCCGCACGGACGGCGGAAACACTGGAGGCGCTCTCGGGCGCCGAGGAGGTCACACATGCTGGAAGCGCAGGCAACTAACATCACCGAGGAGGTGGTCCGCGAGATCGTCCGCGAGGAGGTGCAGCGGGCGTTCAAGAAGGATCCGGCGAAGAAGAAGATGGTCATCATTTCTTCGAAGGGGACGCTCGACTGGGCGTATCCCCCCCTCATTCTGGCTACGGCGGGTGCGGCGGCGGGGATGGACGTGTCGGTGTTCTTCACCTTCTACGGCCTGAACGTCATCCACAAGGACTTCGAGCGGGTGCTCAAGGTCTCGCCGGTCGGCAACCCGGGCATGCCTATGCCCATGCCGATGCCGGACATCGTGACGGCGCTTCCGGGCATGACGTCCTTCGCCACCGGGATGATGAAGCGGAAGTTCGAGAAGAAGGGCGTGGCGGGGATTCGCGAGCTGCTCGACGTGGCCGTGGAGTCCGGCGTGCGGCTCATCGCGTGCCAGATGACGATGGACGTGTTCGAGTACGGCCAGGACGACTTCATCGACGGCGTGGAATTTGGCGGTGCCGCTGCGGCTCTCTCGGAGGCCCGCAAGGGGCACGTCACGCTGTTCGTTTAGACACCCCACCATCCATGGAGGAGCGAGGCAGTAAATGACGGCGATTCAAGAGAACAAGCTGCTGGATGCGCGGGGTCTGTTGTGCCCCATGCCGATCGTGAAGGCAGGCAAGGAGATCAGGTCGTTGGAGGACGGTGAGATCATGAAGATCCTCGCCACCGACCGGGGCGCGATCGTGGACTTCCCGGCCTGGGCAGACGATACCGGCAACGAGTTGATGGAGTGGCACGAGGAGGAGGACGGGGTGTTGGTGTTCTACGTGCGCAAGGTCGAAGAGGAGGACTGAGCCGTGATTCTGAAGCAGTTTCGCTACGAGCCGCTGGCGCAGGCGTCCTATCTGGTAGCCTGTCCGCGCGCCAAGGAGGCCGTCATCGTGGATCCGATCGATGACCTGGGTGCCGACTTCTACGTGCTGGAAGCGGCCGACCTGGGCCTGGCCATCGTGGGCGTGCTGGAGACGCACCTGCACGCCGACTACATCTCGTGTGCCAGGGAGCTGGCGGAGATGAACGGCGTGCCGCACTACGTGCACGAGGCCGCCAAGGAGCTCGTGAAATACGAGTACACTCCGTTTGGCGACGGGCACACCTGGGAAGTCGGCGGCGTGCGCATCGAGGCGATGCACACGCCGGGACACACCCCGGAGCATACCTGCTACCTGATCACCGACACGCCGCGGTCCGAGGACCCCTGGTTCGTGCTGACGGGCGACTCTCTGTTCGTGGGTGACGTGGGCCGGCCCGATCTGCTGGTGGGGGACATGTCGCTCGACGTAATGGACGAGGGAGAGCGGGCGGCCACCCAGTATCGCAGCATCACGGAGAAGCTGTTCACCCTGCCGGATCACGTGGAGATTTTCCCCAACCACTACGGCGGCTCGACATGCGGTGGCGTGAACATGAGCGGCAAGGCGAGTTCGACGATCGGATTCGAGAAGCAGTTCAATCTCGCGCTGCGGCAGGAGAGCGCCGACGCGTTCGCCCAGTTCGTGAAGGAGACGGCAAAGCCGTTCCCGGAGAACTACGGCCGCATCAAGTCGTACAACCTCGGTCTGATCCCAAGGGAAGAGGTGAAAGGGGCCGCCGTATGACGCCGCAGGAGGTGCAGGCGGCCGCTCAGGCGGGAGCGGTAGTGCTGGACATGCGTCCGCCCAAGCCGTTCGCCAAGGAGCACGTTCCAGGCGCGGTGAACTTCCAGTTCAACCGCGCCGACCTGGCGGACCGGGCGGAGATGGCGCTGCCCCAGGAGGGGAAGTACATCGTGCACGCCGAGCCGGTGCCGATCGCGAAGGTGGCGATCGACATCCTCACGAAGGCCGGCTTCACCGTCGAGGGCTTCCTGGACGGAGGCCTCAAGGTATGGAAGGAAGCGGGCCTGGAGACCGAAGAGCTGCCGCTCATCGACGTGGACCAGTTGAAGGCGGGGCTCGACGGCTACCGTGTCATCGACACGCGTGAGCGGTTCGAATTCAAGTACGGGCACGTGCCGGGTTCCGAGGTGATCGAGTGGACGGAGCCCTGGTCCGTGTTCGAGGAGGTGGACGACGCGAAGCCGCTCGCCCTGGTGTGCGGCGATCAAGTGCGCTCGTGCTACGCGGCTTCCATCATGCAGCGCGCCGGCAAGAACGCCAGCCTCGTGTTCGGCGGTATGGTGGACTGGACGGAGCGGGGCTACCCGGTCGAGAAGACCCCGAAGAAGTAGCGGTTGGCTCGTGCGGCAACCGCCGTACACGAGGGGCGCGGTTCCCGCCGGGAATCGCGCCCCTCGCGCGTTCGGGTGACCGGCGGGTATTCTTGCTGCGCCACCTTCGAACGAGGAATCGGGCTCATGACTCGGCACGCCTGGCTCACACTGACTCTCCCGTTGGTGATCGCGCCCATCCTGCAGGGGCAGGAATTCCAGCCGCTGCTCGATGCAGAGCGCCGCGACGTGCTGCACGAGGCGCTGAGCGGCGAGGTCGCCAAGGACCACGTCATACAGATCACACGTCACTCCCGAATCCAGGGTTCGCGCGGCTATCGCTCCGCGGCGCGCTACGTGCTGGAGCAGTTGCGCGGCTACGGGTTCTCGCAAGATGAGGCGTTCATCGAGGAGTTCCCCTCCGATGGGCGCATCGTGTACCAGACCTGGCAATCGCCCTCGGGGTGGGACATGACGTCCGCCGAGCTTCGCATGGTGGAGCCGCGCGACGTGCGGATCGTGGGTTACCCCGAGATCGCAATGAGCCTGATGACCTACTCGAATCCCGGTGATGTCACCGCGGAGCTGGTGTGGGTGGGTTCCGGCACACGGCACAGCGACTACGAGGGGAAAGACGTGCGCGGCAAGTTCGTTCTCGCGACCGGATACGGCGGGGCGGTGCACCGCCTCGCGGTGCTCGAGTACGGCGCGGCCGCGGTCGTCTGTTACCTGGACGACTACCGGGCCGTTGAGTTCCCCGACATGCTGGCATACACGGGAATGTGGCCCCGCACCGAGGAGCTGGAGCGCGTCACGTTCGGGTTCAATCTCACCAACCGGCAGGGCGAGTGGCTGCGCGGCCTGCTGGAATCGGGGCAGCGTGTAGTGTTGCGCGGCAGCGCGACAGGGATCGGACTCGAGCCGTACTTCATGGA
Organism: Gemmatimonadota bacterium; assembly: GCA_039586815.1. GTDB lineage: Bacteria > Gemmatimonadota > Gemmatimonadetes > Gemmatimonadales > GWC2-71-9 > WVYX01. The sequence goes on from JBDHJR010000016.1 coordinate 16,105, forward strand.
CGTGGTGGTCGCGCGCATCGAGGGATCCGAACGACCCCACGAGGAGCTGGTCTTCTCGGCCCACCTGGACCATCCCAAGGAATCGGCGAACGACAACGCCTCAGGCTCGGCCGCGCTCCTCGACATGGCGCGCGCGCTGCGGCAGCTCATCGAAGACGGGCGCCTGCCACGGCCCAAGCGCTCGATCCGGTTCCTCTGGGTGCCCGAGTGGTACGGCACAATGGCGTACATCGAAGAGCACCCCGAGATGACCGGGCCCCCGCTGGGCGGCAGCTACCTCGCCAACATCAACATGGACATGGTGGGAGAGCACCTCGAGCTGCTGCACTCCCGCATGATCATGACCAGCACGCCGGCGTCCACTCCGTCAGCGCTCAACGACGTGGCCGGGAACATGGCGCAGATGGTGGACGGGCTGGACGTGCGCACCCCGCGCGGCAGCCAGTCGCGGTTCAACTATGCCGTGACGCCGTACAGCGGCGGCAGCGACCACATGATGTTCATCGACCGCAAGATCCCCGGCATGATGTTCGGGCACAGTCCCGATTACACGCACCACACTTCGGAGGACACGCCCGACAAGGTCGATCCGGTGGAGCTCGAGCGTACGGAGATCATCGCCACGGCGGCAATGCTGTACCTGTCCGACTTGAGCGATGAGGAGGCCGTCGACCTCGTGTACCTGGTGAGCGCCAATTCGGCGGGGCGCCTCGGTGCGGCGGCGCGGCGCGCCGGACGGTTACGGCTGAACGGGATGAGCGCCGCCGAGGCGCTGGTCGAGGCGAAGAACACGGTGCAGCACGCGGCCACGTGGGAGCGTGAGGCCGTACGCTCGGTGCTCTACTTCAACGATGCACCGGCGGTGCGGGCCGTGGTGGAGGCGGCGGAGGGACGGCTCACGCGCCAGGAGGAGTCCCTGCTGGAGGCGCTCACTGCGGGCGGCGAGATGGACGTCGGGATCGAGCTTGCGGTAGAGGACGCGCGCGTCCCCGAGCGCGCTACGCGTGGCCCGCTCGATTTCGGGTTGCCGGCCAGCAAGCTGTCGGAGGAGGCCGCCGCATGGTACTCGTCGGACGAGTTCACCCTGAGCGGCAGCCAGCGCTTCGAGTTGGTGAACTTCATCGACGGCGAGCGCACGGTGAGCGGTATCCGCGACGCACTCGCCGCGGAGTACGGACCGGTCTCACTCGAGGTCGTGGGGCGCTACCTCGACGATCTGGTGCGGGTCGGCGTGGTGCGCTGGCGCTGAGCGTCGCTCAGTACTGCGCCGCCACGTCGCTCCGCTCGATGCGCTCCAGCGTTTGCTCGATCTCGGCCAGTTCAGCGCGTAGCTGTTCGTAGCGCGCGTAGGCGTCGCGGCCCGGCAGCTGGTCGGCCCGCGTCGTCATTCCCGAGAGGTACTCGAGCTGGTCGATCAGCATCGGCTGCGAGTAGCGCACCCAATGCGTGACCAGGGTGGCCCGCAGCGCGGCCAGCTCCTCACGTGCCGCCGCTGCGTCGGTCGCCTGTCCTCCGGCCTGGTCGATCCCCGCAATCAGCGAGTCCACCCGCACGGCCGCCTTGCGGGCGAGTGACAGCGCGTCGCGCGCCTGGAGGTTGAATGCGAGCTGCGCCTCCAGGTCCTCCTGGGTCACGCCGTCCTCGGCGACCCGCGGGTCGACGTAGACGCGGAACGTCTGTGTGGTGCTCCGGCCACCGACCGTGAGCCGCGCCTGATAGGTGCCGGGCACCGCCATGGGCCCGCCTCCCTCCGGCGCGCCGCGGTTGGGGTCCCACGCGCCGGGGTAGCGCAGATCCCAGATGAAGCGGTGCATGCCCGCGCTCTTCTCGAGCCGGGCCGGCGAGCCGCCGCGGAAGAAACCGGTAGCCATGTCGGGGCCGCCCGGGCGCCCTGCGCTCCGTCCCGCACTCGTGAACCGCCTGATCACCTGCCCGTCGGCATCCATGATCTCCAGGGCGATGTCTTCCTCCTGCTCCTCGGCGAGGTAGTAGTCGATCATCGCCCCGGCCGGCACGTACTTCGGATCGGCCGGTGACGAGACGCGGAAGCCGCCGGTGCGGTACCGCATGCGGTACGCGTCGCGCGGTACGAAGAGGTGCACACTGGCCGCGGCGACCTGCTCGCTCAGTTGATGCAGCGGACTGAGGTTGTCGAGAATCCAGAACGACCTTCCCATGGTGGAGAGCACCAGATCTCTGCGGTACACCTTGATGTCGGTGACCGGGGTGACCGGCAGGTTCTGCTGCAGCGGCTGCCAGTGCGCGCCGTCGTCGAACGACACGAACAGGCCGAACTCGGTGCCGGCGTAGAGCAGCCCCTCGCGGTCGGGGTCCTCCCTGACCACACGGGTGGGGTAGTCGGCGGGTATCCCGTTGATACCGGGCGTGAGGTGCGTCCAGGTCTCTCCGTAGTCGGTAGTACGGTAGATGTAGGGCTGCCAGTCACCCAGCAGGTAGCGGTACGCGGCGATGTACGCCTTGCCACGGCGGTGCGGGGAGGGCTCGATGTGCTGCACGCGACCCTCCGGCGGCAGGTCGGGTGGGGTGACCTCGTTCCAGCTTCTCCCCCCGTCGCGCGTGATGTGCACCGGTCCGTCGTTGGCGCCCACCCAGATCTCACCCCGCTCGAGCGGCGACTCCTCCACGGCGTAGACCGTGGAGTAGTGCTCCTCACCGGTGATGTCGCGCGTGATGGGCCAGCCCGAGGCCATCTGCCGCTCGGGTCGGAACGCCGTGAGATCGGGCGAGATCGTCTCCCACGTCCTGCCGCCGTCGGTGCTCATGTGAAGGAACTGCGAGGCGTGGTACACCACGTCGGGGTCGTGCGGCGAGATCTCGATGGGTGATACCCGCTGAAAGCGGTACATCAGGTCCTTCGGGTTGTGGCCGTACAGGTTTTGCGCACCCACGTAGAACTGCTGCTCCTGCCCGGTCTTCACGTTGTAGCGTCCGAAGCGGCCCTTGCAGTTGGCGTACACGATGTCGGGATTGCCGGGCTTGGGCACGGCAGGTCCCGTCTCGCATCCGCCCTGCTCGCGCCAGTAGGCGGTGGGACCGCCAGGCGCGGAATTGGGTGGGAGACTGGGAACCGCGATCGTGGTGTTGTCCTGCTGCCCGGCGTACAGCCAGTAGGGGAAGCGATCGTCCACGTCGACCTGGTACAGCTCCGCCGTGGGCTGGTTGTGCTGCGAGGACCAGGTACGACCGCCGTCGAGCGTGACGTTGGCGCCGCCGTCATTCGACTGCACGTACAGGTTGGAGTTGTTGGGATTGATCCACATGTCGTGGTTGTCGCCGTGCGGGGTACGCACGCGGCTGAACGTGACACCGCCGTCGGTGGACTTGAAGAATCCCTCGGCGTTCACGTACACCACGTCGGCGTCATTGGGGTCGGCGTCGACATTGACGTAGTAGAACGGCCGGCGGGTGAGCCCGTCCTCGTCGCTCACGAAGCGGAAGCTCGCGCCGCGGTCATCCGAGCGGTACAGCCCCTTTCCCGGCGCCGCCTCCGCGAGAACGTAGAGCACGTCGGGGTCGGCGGCCGACACCGCCAGGTCTGTCTTGCCTACCAACTCGTCGGGGAGCCCGCCACCCAGCTTGGACCAGTTCTCGCCACCGTCGGTGGACTTGTACACGCCGCCCTCGCGGGCTCCGCTGATGATGGTCCACGGCTTGCGCTCGGCGCGCCACATCGAGGCGTAGATCGTCTGCGGGTCGTCCGGCGCGAACTCCAGGTCCACGGCCCCGGTGGAGTCCGAAACGAACAGCAACAGCTCCCAGTTGCGGCCGCCGTCCCGGGTGCGGTAGACACCGCGCTCGGGGCCGGGACCGAATGCGTGGCCGATGGCGGCTATGTACACCAGGTCGGGGTCGGTGGGGTGGATCAGCACGGCGCCGATCTGGCCCACGTCCCGCAGACCGATGAACTCCCAGGTTCTTCCCGCATCGGTGGACTTGTACACACCGCGGCCCGTGATCACGTTGCTGCGGATCCCGTCGGATCCGGTTCCCACGTAGACGATGTTGGAATCGGACTCCGCCACCCGGATGGCACCGATCGAACCGGTGGCGAAGAAGCCGTCGGAGATGTTGCGCCAGTTGATCCCGTAATCGGTGGTCTTCCACACCCCGCCGCCGGTGGCACCCATGTAGAACGTGCCGGGATGGTCGGCGTGCCCTGCGACTGCGGTGACGCGCCCTCCCCGCGACGGCCCAACCATGCGGTACTCGAGCCCCGCAAACAGGCTTGGCGAGTAGGCCGTGTTTTCCCGGGTGCTCTGTGCGTGAAGTGAGGTCGACCCGGTCAGTGCCAGGAGGCCGACAAGCGCGATAGATGACGCCGCGAGCTGGCGCATAGTGTGCATGGTCGCCGTCCGAGAATGGATGGTTCGCTGCAAACAACATGGGAGACTGCACCGGCGCAACCGGGGTTCGCCCGATCTTGTGCGGCACGGGACCGAACGGTTGCTTTCCCCAACGCGCAATGCTCCCACGGAAAGGAACGCGCCATGCGTCTCCAGGCACTCCTCTGTCTCGCTGTGCTGGCGCCAGCGGTGCCCGCCGCAGCGCAAGAACAGGCCACCGATGTACTGGAGGTGGCCGACTACCTCGACTTTGAACGGGTCGCCGACCCCCAGATCTCACCCGACGGCTCCCAGATCGTCTACACACGTCGCTGGGTGAACACCCAAGACGACAGCTGGGATTCGGCACTCTGGATCATGAACGCGGACGGCTCGCGCAACCGGTTTCTCACCGAGGGCTCCAGCGCCCGGTGGTCGCCCGACGGCACGCGGATTCTCTATCTCGCCGAGGGCGAGCCCAAGGGGAATCAACTGTTCGTTCGCTGGATGGACGCCGAGGGTGCCACCTCACAGGTGACGCGGGTCGACGCCAGGCCGCGCAGCCCGGAGTGGTCGCCCGACGGCAAGTCGATCGGCTTCGTCATGGTCGTTCCCGCCAAGCCGAAGTGGAAGGTCGACCTGCCCGGGCCGCCCGAGGGTGCGAAGTGGACCCCGGCGCCGAGGGTGGTGGAGCGGTTGCACTACCGGCGTGACCGCGTGGGCTTCACCGAGCCGGGCTTCATGCACCTGTTCGTGGTCACCGCCGACGGCGGCACTCCGCGGCAGCTCACCAGGGGTGAGTGGCACGTGGGTGCCCGGTTCGACGGCTACGCCTCCGGGGCAAACTTCGATTGGACACCGGATGGTCGCAGCATCGTGTTCGACGGGCTCACCGACACGGACGGTGACGACGAGTACCGGCGGGCACACATCTACGCCATCGACGTGGCCAGCGGTGCGATCCGCACGCTCACGTCGCGCAACGGCCTGTGGATGAACCCGATCGTCTCGCCGGACGGTCGCCAGGTGGCTTTCATCGGATACGAGCTCAACGACCACACCTACACGATGGCCCGCCTGTGGACCATGGCCATAGACGGCGCCGGCATGCGGCTCGTTACCGAGAGCTACGACCGCCCGCCCAGCAGCATCCATTGGGCGCCCGACGGTCGCGGCGTCTACTTCAGGGCCCAGGACGAGGGCTCGGTGAACTTGCAGTACGTCTCGCTCGACGGCGATGTGCGTCCCGTGACGCAGGGCCCGCAGGTAATGTCACTGACGTCACTGGCAACGGACCGCGACGTCACCGCGGTGGGTGTGCGCAGCGCCGCCCACGAGCCCGGCGACGTGGTGCGCTTCAGCTTGCGGCGGCGCGGAGAGCCAGTGCGCCTCACCGCGGTGAATGACGATCTCCTGCAGGGCAGGGAGCTGGGCGAGTTGGAGGAGCTGTGGTACACCTCCAGTGGTGGCCAGCGAGTGCAGGGGTGGATCGTGAAGCCGCCGCACTTCGATCCCGCCAAGCGCTATCCCATGATCATGGAGATCCACGGCGGCCCGTTCTCGATGTACACCGTGGGCTTCAGGTTCTTCTTCCAGGCGTTCGCGGCGCAGGACTACGTGGTGCTGTACACCAATCCGCGCGGTAGCACGGGCTACGGCGAGGCATTCACACGAGGCATCGACCATGCGTATCCCAGCGTGGACTACGACGATCTCATGGCCGGGGTCGATGCCGCGATAGCGCAGGGATTCGTCGACTCGACCCGGATGTACGTGGGAGGCTGCAGCGGTGGCGGAGTACTCTCGAGCTGGGTGATCGGCCACACCGACCGGTTTGCGGCGGCGGCCGTGCGCTGTCCGGTGATCAACTGGCTGAGCTTCGCGGGCCAGACCGACATCCCGTACTTCACCCACAGTTTCTTCCACGAGCCGTTCTGGCAGGCACCGGAGCAGTGGCTGGCGCAGTCGTCACTGATGTTCGTGGGCAACGTGACCACACCCACGGTCGTCATGACCGGTGAGCTGGATCTGCGCACGCCGATGCCGCAGTCGGAGGAGTACTTTGCCGCGCTGAAGATGCGGGGTGTGCCCACTACGTTACTGCGCTTCAACGGGGAGTATCACGGGACGACCTCGAAGCCGTCCAACTTCATGCGCACCGTGCTGTACATGGTGAGCTGGTACGAGCAGCATACGCGCGGTGGCGGGCAGGCGGCAGCGGAGGCCGGGCCGCGCGACCATTGAATGGGGCCACGGCCCTGGGAGGAAGCATGCGTGTGAGAGTCACTCTGCTCGCCCTGACGCTCGTGCTGGTGCTGTCGGCCGACGCCATGGCCCAGCGCACCGTGAAGCCGGTGCTGCACGGCCGGCACTGGGTAGCCATCACGGGTAAGCCCCTCGGTGCCACCGCCGGCGCGCTCATGTTCGCCAAGGGCGGCAACGCCGTTGATGCCGCGTGCGCCATGCTGGGGGCGACGTCCACAATGTGGGACGTGTTGAGCTGGGGTGGTGAGACCCAGGCGCTGATCTACGATCCCAACACCAGCAGGGTCATCGCCGTGAACGCGCTGGGCGCCGCTCCGACGGGCGCCACCGCAGAGTTCTACCGTGAGCGGGGCCTCGAGTACCCGCCGCGCTACGGCCCCCTGGCCGCCGTTACCCCGGGCACGCCCGGCGGGTTGATGGTGATGCTGGCCGAGTTCGGCACTCTCAGCCTGGCCGACGTGCTGGCGCCGTCGATCGAGATGGCCGACGGCTACCCCATCGAGCAACAGGCGGTGGGGCTCATCCAGCGGCACAGGGAGCGGATCGCCGAGTGGCGCTACTCGCGCGACGTCTACTTCACGCATCCCGACGACGAGGAGCATCCGGCGCCCTACGCGGGTGAGATCTTCCGCCAGCCCGACCTTGCGAACACGCTGCGCAAGCTGGTGGAGGCGGAGCAGCAGGCATTGGCTCAGGGCATGACTCGCGAAGAGGCGATCTACGCTGCCTACGACCGGTTCTACCGCGGCGACATCGCCGAGGAGTTCGTGCGCGGCGCGCGGGAAGAGGGCGCGTTGTTCACGATGGAGGACCTGGACAACTGGCAGGTCTACCTGGAGGAGCCCGTGATGTCCACCTACAAGGGCATCGAAGTCTACAAGCTCAATACGTGGACGCAGGGCCCGGTCATGCTCCAGGCGCTGAACATCCTGGAGAACTTCGATCTCCAGGCGATGGGCTTCAACAGCGCGCGCTACATCCACGCGCTGTACCAGGCGATGAACCTGGCGTACGCGGACCGCGACTTCTACTACGGCGATCCGTACTACCCGCCCGAAGAGCCGATCGAAGGACTGCTCTCCAAGGAGTACGCCGCGGAGCGGGCCGAGCTGATCGATTGGGAGCAGAACGATCCCGCCGTGAAGCCGGGGGATCCCTATCCCTTCCAGGGTGGGACGAACCCTTACCGGCACCTGATCGAGAGTTGGCCCCCGGGGGACGAGCCCGTCGTGAGTCCCGAAGCTTCACTCGAGGACTTCTATGCCGGCACGACCTCCGTGCAGGCGGCCGACGCCGCGGGTTGGATCGTGTCGATCACGCCGAGCGGCGCCTGGATACCCGCGGTCATCGCCGGCCGTACCGGGGTGGGAATCAGCCAGCGTGCCCAGCAGTTCGTGGTGGACGAGCGGGAGAACCCCTACAACGTGGTGCAGCCCAGCAAGCGGCCCCGCGTAACGCTCACGCCGGGGCTCGCCATCAAGGACGGCAAGCCGTTCCTGTCATTCGCGGTGCAGGGCGGCGACGGCCAGGACCAGAACCTGCTCCAGTTCTTCCTCAACGTGGTCGAGTTCGGGATGAACGTGCAGCAGGCGGTAGAGGCACCCAACATGAACAGCTACCAGATGCACGGCTCGTTCGGCGACCACGTGTCGGAGCCGGGCCGGATGCTGCTCAACGAGTCGGTGCCTCCCTGGGTGCGCAACGAGCTGCGCGAGATGGGCTACGATCTGGAGTTCAGAGCCCTAACCTCGGGCCCCATCAACGCCATCTTCTTCGACTGGAAGCATGGCAGCTTCTGGGGCGGGTCGAGCAACCATGGGGAGGATTACGGGATAGCCTGGTAGCGGGGCTCACCACCGACAGGACTGGCGCAGCGGCCTCACCGCGTTCGCGAGTCCGTCGGTATCGAAGGCTGCGGTCATCGGGTTGCCGGCTGACGGGGCGACTTGTGCCACGAGCCGGTCGGCGGCCATGAGTGCCTTGATGAATGCGACCGCGTCGTTCCTCGGATAGAAAGTCGCCTGCTGGTTGCTGGATGTGCTCCACTGTCGCCGGTCCACGTCGGCGACTCCGATGCGGGTCGCGACCTGTGCCCCGCTCCCCAGGTGAGTCCGCCAATTGATGTAGACCTCGGTCTCTCCGCTCTGGCAGCGGACATTCAGGATGGCCGGCCGGTCGCCTGCCGCGGCACCGCCCGTGGCCACAAGCGCGAGATCGACGGTACGGGTGTCGTCCAGCGGGTTGACCTGATCCCGCACCTGCCAGGCACCCACTTCCGCCAGCGGCACCGCCCGCGACTGAGGGCGATCGAGTCCCTGCGTCCGCGCCAGCGCGTCGAAGCAGGAGAGCCGCTCCAGGTCACTGGTGAGCGCCGCACACTTGGCTATCTCCTGCGTGACGCTGAGCTGTCCCGCGAGTGATGCGGGCCAGACACAAGCGAGAGCGAGGATCATCACCGTTCGGATCATGGTTCCGTCCTCCCCACGGCGTGGCAGCCGTGGTGTTTCCTCCTGGCTGAGAATGGGGGTCGAAATGAGGTAAGAATGTGACAGACAACACGTTGGCGGCCGCGTGGGCTGCGCGACGGCACCAGGCATCAGGCGACCCTAGACTTTCGAGCTGCGGCCGCTAAGTTGTTGGCTGTTCAACCACTTGGGGCGGTAGCTCAGCTGGGAGAGCACCGGCTTTGCAAGCCGGGGGTCGTGGGTTCGAGCCCCATCCGCTCCATCCTCCAGAAGTGGCCCCGCTGCCGGGAATCCGGTGGCGGGGCCGCTGCCTAGCGGCCCCCGGTACCGCGCGGTATGATCTGCTCAAAGAGCAACCAGGCACACACCCGAACCATGTTGACACAGCGCCAGGTGTGGGCCGCGCTGCGGGATGCGGATGCCGAACTGCGCCGGATGGCAGCCGGGGGGTCACCCTCGGCGAAGCACCTCCGGTCAAAATTCGGCGCGCTGCACCGCAGGCTCTATGCAGAGCCCCCAGCGGGACCCAGCGAAACGATTCAGCGCCTCGCGGCGATGCGCGATGAATGTCGTGCGGAGCTGGCGTCCGTCCGCCAGGCGGTGGAGTTGGCTCTCGACGTCGCCGAGCAGCGCCGGGAGGACTGGGTGCGCAGAGTGCGTCGCTGGGAGCGGCCCGTCGAATCCTACTTCGTGGTTCCCACTACCTGGTCTGACGCGAGCCGATCCACTTCCTCAGCCGAGTAACCCAGTAGTCCCTCCAGGATCTCTCGCGTGTGTTGGCCCAGCGCGGGAGAGGGCTGGCTCACGATCTGCGGCGCCGCCGAGAGGTGTGGTGTCGAGCGGGCGAACGTGTAGCTGCCGACCTCGGGATCGTCGATGTCCACCAGCATCCCGCGGGTGCGGAAGTGCGGATCGGCGAATACGTCCTTCGCCGTGTACACGGGGCCGGTGGGCATGCCCGCCTCGTTGAGCGTGTCCACCACTTCCTGCCGGGTCTTGTCGGCCATCCAGTCCTCGATGATCGGCTGCAGGAAGTCGGCGTTGGCGGCGCGGCTCGTGCCGTCGGCGCTGCGCTCGTCGTCCACCAGGTCGGGGCGCCCCACGGCGGTGGCGAGCCGGCCCCACACGATGTCGTCGGGCACGTTGAGCGCCACGTAGCCGTCCTTGCACCTGAACGCGCCGCGCGGCCAGAGGTGCTCCAGCCTGCCGCGCTGCGGCTCCTTGCCGGTGACCGAATAGAGCGCCACCATCCGCTCGTTCAGCGCGAGCATGTTGTCCGTCAACGACACGTCCACCACCTGGCCCTCGCCCGTGCGCTCCCGCATGAACAGCGCCTGCATGATGCCATAGGCGGCGATCATGCCCGAGTAGACGTCGGCCAGGCCGTACAGCGTGAACGTCGGCGGCTTGTCCTCGAACCCGATCAGGTCCATCACCCCGCTCATCGCCTCGGCCACGATGTCGAAGGCCGGGCGGTTGGCGTAGTCGCTGCGGTGCCCCTCGAGGCGGCCGAACCCGGATATCATCGCGTAGATGATCCGCGGATTGACCGACTTGAGCCCCTCGTAGTCCAGCCCGATCTTGGTCATCGCACCGGGCCTGAGGTTCTCGACCACCACGTCGGAGACGGCCGCCAGCTGCCGTACTATCTCCCGTCCCTGCTCGGTGCGCACGTTCAGGGCCAGGCTTTTCTTGTTGCGGTTGTAGGCCATGTATCCGAACGCCTTGCGGGCGTCGTCCCGCTGGGCGAAAGGAGGAATGCTGCGGCGGGGGTCGCCCTTGCCGGGGCGCTCGATCTTGATCACCTCGGCGCCGGCATCGGCCAGGAGCATGGTGCAGTAGGGGCCGCTCATGTACTGCTCCAGCCCGATCACGCGGATGCCCGAGAGTGGTCGCTGTGCTTGGCCTGTCACGTCTGCTCCTTCTTCACCCTTCCCGTTCCCGACTACTCGCCGATCCACTCCACCAGAGTGCTGACTCCCATGCCAACCCCCACACACAGCGTCGCCAGTCCGTAGTAGGGCCGCGACTCTTCAGGCGCGCGGCGCCGCATCTCGTGCAGCAGCGTGACCAGGATGCGGGCGCCGGAGCACCCGGTGGGATGCCCCAGCGCAATGGCCCCCCCGTTCACGTTGGTGATCTCGGGACGCAGGCCGAGCTTGCGCATCACGCCCAGCGCCTGAGCCGCGAAGGCCTCGTTCAGCTCGATCAGGCCCACCTGCTCCAAGGTGATCCCGGCCCGCCGCAACAGCTTCTCAGTCGCGGGCACGGGGCCGTAACCCATGACGCCGGGGTCCACGCCGGCCACCGCCGATCCGATCCAGCGAGCAACGGGCTTGAGCCCCAGCTCCTGGGCCTTCTCGGCGCTCATGAGTAGCAGGGCCGCGGCTCCGTCGTTCACCCCGCTGGAGTTGCCCGCCGTGACCGTTCCGCCCTTGCGGAAGGCCGGCTTGAGCCGCGCCAGCTGCTCGGGGCTCGTGTCGGGGCGCGGGTGCTCGTCGGTGTCCACCATGACCGGATCGCCCTTGCGCTGCGGCACCGGGACGGGAACGACCTCCTGCACGAACTTGCCGCTGTTGATCGCCTCCACCGCGCGGCGGTGGCTCTCCAGCGCGAAGGCGTCCTGATCCTCGCGCGAGATCCCCATCTCCTCCGCGATGTTCTCGGCCGTTTCGCCCAGGCTCACGATGGGATAGAGCTCGTCCATGCGGGGGTTGTTGAAGCGCCACCCCACGGTGGTGTCCCACATGGTCCAGTGCCCCATGGGTTGTGCTCGCTCGGGCTTGGGGATAGCCCAGGGCGCCCGGCTCATGCATTCCACACCGGCGCCCACGAATACGTCGCCCTCGCCGGCGATGATGGCCTTGGCGGCCTGGTTCACCGCCTCGAGGGCCGACGAGCAGTTGCGGTTCACCGTGACCCCGGGTACCTCGACCGGCCAGCCCGCCAGCAGCACGGCCATGCGGGCCACGTCGCGGTTGTCCTCCCCCGCCTGGTTGCCGCAGCCGGCATACACGTCGTCGATCAGGGAAGGGTCGAGCCCCACGCGCTGCACCAGGCCTTGGAGGACCTGGGCCAGGAGGTCGTCGGGGCGCACGCTCGAGAGGGAGCCATTGTGCCGCCCGATCGGTGAGCGGACGCCGTCCACGATCACGACATCTCTCATTTGTCTCAGCCGGTGCTATACGATTGCCAGCTCGGGGCGATGCAAGGAGTACTCGGATTCCTTCTCGAGGTCGGCGATGAACTCGCCGAGGCGCTGCGCCACCTGCTGCAGGCGCGGATGGTGGTTCTGGATGAACCGCTCCGGGTCTTGATCCTGCTGGAACGCGGCCAGCAGGGCGTCGGCCTTCTCGTCGGTGGCTGCGTCGATATAGGAGGAGGAGATCCGCAGACACAGATCCTGCGCCGAATGGAACGCGGAGCCTGGCAGGGTGGCGATCTCGTAGTTCTCCAGGAGATACAGTGCCAGGTCGTCGTCGGTGTGCACTCCCCGCGCCGCCAGCGGCTCGCGCCACTTCTCGAAGCGGGGGAACACGTAGAACGCGCCGGTCGGCTCGACGCAGGGGATCCCCAGGCGCTGCATGATCCGGTACAGGTAGCGGGTACGGCAGGCGTGCATGCGCCTGCAGAGATCGATGTACTCCTCGATGTCGGGATCGTCGCTATAGGCGACCAGCGCCGCGTACTGCACCGGCGCCGTCACGCTGGTCCAGATGTTGGACGCGATGTTTGATATGGCGTGCGCCAGCGCCCGGCCGCCGTTCTCGCGCGGGAGGATGGCCGTGCCGACGCGCCAGCCTCCCAGCGGGAGGCTCTTGCTCAGCCCGCCGAAGACCACGGTGCCCTCGGGGTAGTGCTTCGCCACCGAGACGTGGGGGATGCTGGTGAAAGCCGTGAGCGCATAGATCTCGTCGCTCAGCACCATCAGCTCGTGCTCCCGGGCGAAGCCGGCGAGGGCCTCCACCTTCTCCGGGCTCGTCATGGTGCCGGTGGGGTTCTTGGGGCTGTTCGTGACGAAGACCTCGGGGTTCCCCCAGTGTTGCCGCGACTCGTGGATCCGGGCCTCCAGCTCATCCAGCTCGAGCTCGTAGTTCGTCTCGGGCCGGGTGGGGACGAACGTGACCGGCTTGCCCAGGATGTGGGCCTGCGGGGCGTAGGAGACCCACGACGGCTGGGGCAGGATGACCTCCTCGCCCAACGCCATCAGGCAGGAGAAGATCAGCGACTTGCTGCCCGGCCCGACCACAACCTGATCGGGCTCGACGTCGAGGCCGAACCGCCGGGCGTAGTGCTCAGCGATCGCCCGGCGCAGCTCGGCGATGCCGAGGGGATGCGTGTAGCTCCGCTTGTGGGCGTGGGCGCCGAGTGCCTCGGCGATCTTGGGGTGCACCGGAAAGCGCGACTCGCCGAACGCCAGGTGGTACACGTTCTGGCCAGCGGCCCACATCTCGCGGACCCGGTCGTTGATGGCGATGGTGGCTGATGCCTTGAGCCCGCGGATGCCGGCCCGAGAGAAGCGGATGGGTTTGAAGCGCTCGACCACTGGCGGTTGTGCCTCCGGCACCGTGGGCCGAGTGGCCCATTAGCTGGGGAAGCCCACGAATTCTGGGGCAGGATAGACGGTTCCGGTCAATTGAGCAAGACTGGGAGCCCGGGGCCGTGCGGCGCGTCACGCTCTTGGAGCCCTGTCCAGGCCCGAATGACAAGCGCCCCGCAGGCATACGGCTGCGGGGCGCGATACGTCGGGATGCGGTGCCGCTCACGGGAGCGCTAGTAGGGGATCACGAAGCCCAGTCCCATCCGGAAGGCGAACTCCAGCTTGAGGCCGTAGAACTCGACGTCCAGCGAGTTGAGGCGCCACAGCCAGAAGTCGAACTCGAATAAGAGCACGCCGAACGATGTGATGCGGTTGATGCCGAGGCCGCCGCGCCCCGTGAAGTCTGTGGACGTGCCGTCTCCCGCCGCGAGCGCGGAGTCCTGGGGCGTGGTAGTCACGACCCCCGCGCCCAGGTACCCATAGGGCACCCACCCGTTTGCCAGGGGCCAGCCGTACAGCAGGTCCCCCACGAAGTACGTGCGGGTCACCCGGGGATCTTCCAGGTCGAGCGTGTTGCCGATGATCTGGGTCTTCGTAGTCAGGAAGCTGCCGCGCAGGGCGAGCTTCTCGCCCAGCTGCCACGCAAGGCCGGCGCCCCAGTTCCACTCGGCGGTGAACTTGTCCAGGTTCTCGGTGTTGAGGTCGGTGAGCGGCAGCCAGCGACCGCCCTGGACGTACGGCACGAACGCCTTGGTCTGCGCGGGCGCCGGCCCGGCCGCGCCACCGAGCAGCAGCGCGGCCAGGGCGAGCCCGGATAGTGCGGAGCGCTTAGCCGGCCTGGTCAAACCGTTTCGCCACCTCGTCCCAATTGACCACGTTCCACCACGCCGCGATGTAGTCCGGCCGGCGGTTCTGATAATTCAGATAGTACGCGTGCTCCCACACGTCCAGTCCCAGGACCGGGGTCCTCCCCTCCATGAGGGGACTGTCCTGATTTGCGGTGCTCATCACGGCGAGCTTGCCGCCGTCCACCGTGAGCCACGCCCAGCCACTGCCGAAGCGCGTGGCTGCCGCGTCGGAGAACTTCTGCTTGAACGTGTCGAAGTCTCCGAAGCTGGCGTCGATGGCGTCGCCCAGGTTGCCGCCGGGCGTGCCGCCGCCGTTCGGTCCCATGAGGGTCCAGAACAGCGAGTGGTTGGCGTGTCCGCCGCCGTTGTTGCGCACCGCCGTGCGGATGCCCTCGGGCACGGAGGCCAGGTCGGCGATCAGGTCCTCTACCGACTTGCCCTGCAGGTCGGGGTGCTTCTCCAGCGCGCCGTTCAGCTTGGCTACGTAGCCGGCGTGGTGCTTGGAGTGGTGGATCTCCATCGTGCGCGCGTCGATGTGCGGCTCGAGGGCGTCATGTGCGTACGGGAGGTTCGGGAGGTCGTGCGCCATGTGGAAATGCTCCTTGCGTTGCGACGATTGTCTGCGTGGCTGATTAATAAGGCATGGGCGGCTGGCGAGCACAAGTCACTTGTCGCGGCGCCGGTCGGTCCATACGTTCTCGACATGTCGACGGCCGAAGAGACGGTGCAGGAGCCGCTGAGCGAGGAGGGGCTCCGCATCATCGCCGATGTGGCGGGATACCTCGCGGCAGGGCTGGGGTCGGAGGATGTGCTCACCAGGGTCGCCGGCGTGCTGGCGCGGGGGCTCAAGTCGGACGAGTGCCGCGTGTGGGTGCGCACCGCCGAGGGCACCGGATACCGGGCCATCGTGGGCGAAGGCATCCCGGTTCCCGACGACCTTGCCGCCGAAGAGGCGGGTGCCTGGCTCAGCGGCGACGAGCCGGTCCAACGGGAGCATGACCGCTGGAGGCTGCGGTTCCCGCTGCGCTACGAGGGAGAGCTGCTCGGCGTGCTCGAGGCGACGGTGGCCGAAGGCCCCGCAGCGGCCACGCTGAAGACCGTCGTGGGCGCCGTGGCGAACGTCCTCTCGCCCCTCATCGCCTCGTTCGAGCTGTCGGAGGATCTCGCGAGCGAGGTCGCGGCGCGCACTCGGGAGATCGAGTCGCAGCGCCGCTTCACCTCCAAGATCATCGACTCACTTCCCGTCGGTCTGTACGTCGTCGACCACGAGTACCGCATCCAGGCCTGGAACCGCAAGCGCGAGACGGGCACGCGGGGCATGGATCGCGGCGAGGTGCTGGGGCGCACGGTGTTCGAGGTGCTGCACCGCCAGCCCAGAGTGCTGCTCAAGCGGGAGTTCGACCGGGCGTTCTCGACCGGGCAGATGGAGCAGATGGAGACGGAGTCCACCGCCTCGGGCGAGGCCCGCAACTACCGGGTGACGAAGATTCCGATGCGGCTGCACGACGAAGACGTGAGCCACGTCATCACGATCGGTGAGGACATCACCGACTGGAAGCGCGCCCAGCAACAGGTGTCTCACTCGGAGAAGCTCGCTGCAGTTGGCCAGCTCGCCGCCGGGGTGATGCACGAGATCAACAACCCACTCGCGACCATCGGGGCGTGCGTCGAGGCGCTCACGCTGCGGGCGGAGGAGCTGTCGCAGGCCGATCGGCAGGGGCACGAGGAGTACCTACGGATCATCGAATCGGAGCTGGCGCGCTGCAAGTCGATCGTGGACGGGCTGCTCGACTTCTCGCGGCCCAAGACGCGGGTGAAGAAGCCGGCGGACCTCAACCAGGTCGTCGAGGACGCGCTGTTCCTCGTCAAGCACCACTCCAAGTTCAAGGCAATTACGCTGGAGCGGGAGCTCGAGGCGGACCTGCCCGAGATCCAGGCCAACGCCGAGCAGCTGATCCAGGTCTTCCTTTCTCTGTTGCTGAACGCGATCGACGCGATGGAGGGCAAGGGCGTGCTCACGGTGCGCACGTCGGTCAGCCCGGAGCGCAGCGATGAAGTCGTGGTCGAGCTCACCGACACCGGCATGGGTATTCCGCGCGAGGACATCGTCAAGATCTTCGAGCCCTTCTACACCACCAAGCTGCCGGGGCAGGGGACCGGGCTGGGGCTCTCCATCTGCTACGGCATCGTGCAGGAGCACGGAGGCCGCATCCTGGTGGATTCGCAGCTGGGACAGGGGTCCGTCTTCCGGGTAGTACTCCCCATGGGACACACGGAGGGAGAGCAGGCGTGAAGGTCCTCGTGGTCGAGGACGACCACACCGTCGGAAAGTTCGTCCGGCGCGGGCTCGAGGAACAGCGCTATCACGTCGATCTGGTGGATGATGGGCTCGAGGGGCTGGAGCGGGCATCGGCCTCGAGCTACGACGTGATCGTGCTGGATCTGCGGCTCCCCGGCATGTCGGGGGTGGAGGTGCTCCGCACCCTGCGCGATCGGGGGATCACGACGCCGGTGTTGGTGCTGACGGCGCAGGACGCAGTGGAGTCGAAGGTGCAGGCGCTGCGCACCGGGGCCGACGACTACGTCACCAAGCCGTTCGCCTTCGAGGAGCTGCTGGCGCGGGTCGAGGCCCTGGGGCGGCGACCCCGGGAGATTGCCCCGCCTGTGCTGACCGTGGCGGATCTGACCATCGACACCGGGAAGCACGAGGTACGGCGCGGCAAGCGCGAGATCGAACTCACCCCCAAGGAATACACCGTGCTGGAGTACCTGGCCCGCAACGCCGGCCGGGTTATGTCCCGCACCCTGATCACCGAGTACGCCTGGGACTATCACTTCGATCCCGGCACCAACATCGTGGACGTCGTGATCAACCGCCTGCGCAAGAAGCTGGACCACGGCTTCAAGCCCAAGCTGATCCATACGATCCGCGGCGTTGGTTACGTGCTCAAGGCGGACTAGGAACCCGTGCAGACCATCCGTGAGCGCTTTGCCGTCGGCTACGCCATGGCGCTGGGCGCCACGATCGTTCTGTTCGGCGCAATCATCTACTTCGTGCAGGGCTCGCAGGTATTCGCCGAGCTGGACAGCCGCGTGCGGGTGGAGTCGGACCTGATCGCGGCCATCCTCGGGGAGTCCTACCGCGCCCGCGACACTGTGGTGGTGCGCCACGCCCAGACCGGCAGCCTGGTGCTCACGCCCGACGTGGCGTCGCTGTTGGAGGGCGTGCCGGGCTACGTCATCGTCGTCGGGCAGGGGCGTACGCTGATCCACCTGTCGGCCGATGCCAGGGCGCTTCCCTTCGCCGCGGCCCAGGCACTGATTGACGTGGCCGTGCAACCCGACACCACCGGGCGCTTCGGGCTGGTGAATCTCCCGGCTCCCCTCGGGCCGGTGCGTTACTTCGTGCGACCCATTTCCGAAGCCGGTCCCGAGGTCACCGCGGTGGTGTCCGGCGCTCCCACCTCGGGGTTCGTGGTGAGCCCACCCCGGTTGCTTACCGCCATGCTCTGGACCGCGCCGTTCGTGATAGCGGCCTCGATCCTCATCGGGTACCTGCTGGTGGGCCGGACCTTGCGCCCGGTCAATCAGATCGTGGATGAGGTGGAAGCGATCACCGACGGCCGCAGCCTGCACCGCCGCCTGGCGGAGCCCAGCAGCGAGGACGAGCTCGGCCGCCTGTCCAGAACCCTGAACGCGATGCTGGCGAGGCTGGAGCGGAGCTTCCATCTGCTGCGCCGCTTCACCGCCGACGCGAGCCACGAGCTCAAGACGCCGCTCACCGTGCTGCGGTCCGGCATCGAGCGGTCAATCACTCACCCCGAAACGCCGGCCGACATCATGGCCATGCTGGAGGAGACCCTGTTCGAGGTGAACCGCATGGCGGAGCTGGTGGACTCGCTCCTCACGCTGGCCCGGGCCGACGAAGGGCGCGCGCCACTCCATCTCGACGAGCTGGATCTGCGCGACCTGCTGTCCGAGGTGGCCGAAACTGCGGGCATTCTGGGCGAGCAGGCGGGTGTGGAGGTGGAGGTCAAAGTGCCGTCCGAGGAGGTGCTCATGCGGGTGGACCGCGGCCGCGTGCGCCAGCTGCTCATGAACCTGCTCACCAACGCGGTCAAGTACACAGCCCCGGGCGGGAATGTGTGGATCGACGCGGCGCGCGACGACGGCCGGGTCATCATCACGGTGCGCGACGCCGGGATCGGGATCGCCCCCGGCGACCTGCCGCACATCTTCGACCGCTTCTGGCGGGCCGATCCGGCCCGCAGCCGCACCGGGACCCGGCCAGGTGTGGGGTTGGGGCTTGCCATCTGCAAGTGGGTCGCGGAGGCACACGGCGGTTCAATAGAGGCGCAGAGCCGCGCGGGGCGGGGAACGACCTTCACGGTCTCGCTGCCCGTGGGCTTAGACCAGGAGTAGCCCGATCACTATCGCAGGGAATCCCCTATTAATGATGGACCCAACCCCGTCGCGCTGACCCGTAATACGGCTGTTAGCGTTTTGTAATCTTCCTTGTAACGCAACGCACAGCTTGGCGGTAGCCAACCGTGGACCCCGCGGGTACAATATGCAGCGACCGCCAACGCGTACCTGGAGGTAAGGCGTGTTTGACGTCCTAATCGAATCTGATCGCAGGGGACGCCGCGACTTCAAGGGCACCATCCTGGGCATGTTCTCGTCCACGGTGATCCAGACGGCACTGATCGTAGCCGCCGTCTTCGCCACCATGGGCGTAGCCGAGGAAATCACTGAGGTGGCGATCGACACGATCATGCTCACGCTGGATGAGCCCGAACCGGAAGAGGAGCCGGAAGAGGAAGAGCCGGCGCCTGTGATCACGTCGCTCAATCCCCCGCCCAAGGGCTTCCAAGTGCTCTCCGCCCCCGTGGACATCCCCACGGAGATTCCGCCGATCAACCTCGCGGAGCGGTTCGACCCGCGTGACTACACGGGAGTCGGCGTGGAGGGCGGTGTGTTCAGCGGTGTCGAAGGCGGGACGGGTCCCGTGGACCTGACCCAGGTCTTCGAGCAGGCGGTAGTGGACGAGGTGCCGGAGCGCATCTCCTGCCCCGTGCCCGAATACCCCCGTATGATGCAGCAGGCGAACATCGAGGGGCACGTGCTGCTCCAGTTCGTGGTGGAGACCGACGGGCATGTGCGAGCAAACACGATCGAGGCGCTGGCTTCATCGCATCGCTCGTTTGAGCGGCCCGCCCAGGAGATGATCGGGAAGTGCCTGTTCCGGCCCGGCCGGGTGCGGGCGGCTCCCGTGCGGGTGCTCGTGCAGATGCCGATCGTGTTCAGCCTCGAGGGCAGGCGCTAAGCCCGCTAGACATAGACGACCACCGATTGAATCCGTAACGGAGGCCTACTAGACCATGGAAGTCTCACTACTCGTCCTCTGGCAAGACGCCGGTTGGTTCGCCCGCGGGATCATCATCCTGCTGGGCTTCATGTCCATCATCTCGTTGGGCGTGGGTGCGCAGAAGTGGTGGAGGTTCCGCAAGGCGCGTCGCGGCACGGCCGCGTTCGCTCCGGAGTTCGCGCGGTTCCTGCAGGAAGAGCAGCTCGACCAGGCGATCGAGCTCGCCGAGACCGCCAAGGAGTCGCACGTTGCGCGCGTGCTCGGCGAGGCGCTCGCCGAGGTGAAGCCGCTGCTGCGTGACCGGGCGACCATCACCAGTGCCGACATCAACTCGGCCGAGCGGGCAATCGAGCGGCAGATGCTGATCATCCTGTCCGAGCTGAAGCGGGGCCTGGCTATTCTGGCCACCGTCGGGTCCACCGCGCCGTTCGTAGGGCTGCTCGGCACCACGATGGGCATCGTGAACTCGTTCACGGGCATGGCCACTAGCGGCACGGGCGGTCTCGCCGCCGTGTCGGCGGGAATCGCCGAGGCGCTCATCACAACCGCGTTTGGTCTGGCCGTCGCGATTCCGGCGGTGTGGTTGTACAACTACTTCCAGACCAAGGTCGAGAACATGACCGTCGAGATGACCTACACGTCGAAGGAGCTGGTCGACTTCCTCATCAAGAGCGTCGGCAGCGAGTTCGGGCGGTCGATCTTCACCAAGGAGTTCCAGGCGCAGCAGGCCGCGTCGTCGCAGCACGTGAGTCAGTAGACGGGCGCGGAGCCCCCAATCGAGGAGTAGCTGACTTATGGGAGCGCAGGTAGGCGGGCCTGAGGAAGGCGTCAAGTCGGAACCCAACGTGGTGCCGATGATCGACATCATGCTGGTGTTGCTGATCATCTTCATGATCGTGACACCGGTGATCTCGTCCGGCTTCCAGGCCCAGATGCCGATGGGCAAGAACATCGAGGCACGTCCCGAGGAGGCTGAGGACGTGGTGCTCGGGATCGACAACCAGGGCACCTTCTACCTCGATCCAGGCACCGGTGAGATCGGCATGGTGCCGGAGGATCAGTTGGAGGACGTGCTGCGGCAGGTGTTCGAGAACCGCACCAAGGACAAGATCCTCTACTTCCGGGCGGACCAGTCGCTCGAGTTCTCGCACGTCTCCCATGCGATCGAGACTGCTCGATCCGCTGGAGTGCGCGTGCTCGCGGCTGTAATGGATGAGAAGCGCGAGGGCCGGGGAGGCATTCTCGGCCACGTGGGGAGGTAGCGAGCCATGGCATTGAAACTTCCACCAGCCGGCCCGCAGCCCAACCACGAGCCCAACGTGGTGCCGATGATCGACATTCTGCTGGTGCTGTTGATCATCTTCATGATGCAGGTGCCGTTGTCGCGCAAGGCAATGGACGTGCAGGTTCCGCCCGATGTCCGCAACCGGCAATCGCAGCCGTCCGGACCCAGCAACAACATCGTGCTGGATCTCAAGGCCGACGGCAGCTATGAGGTCAACGGAACGGTCGTGGAGTTCGCGACGCTCGATGCGGAATTCCACCGGATCTACGACAACCGGCCGGCGAAGATCCTGTTCGTGAGATCGGCGGGCAATCGGCGCTACCAGGAGGTCGTGGAAGCGATGGACATTGCCCGTGGGGCGGGCGTGCAGGTGATCGGCTTCACGCCGCCGGAAGAGGGCGACTAGCGGCGACGTCCGTCGTCCACAGGACGAGTAGCGGGCGCGGGGGCTGCATGACGGCACCCGCGCCCGTATTGTATACTGGGCAAGGTCGTCATTCCCATCACTCTGTAGACTGGTAGTCGAATGGCCCGACCAGCGAAGGGAGAGTGCACGTGCGAGCAACCCTGATCGCCGCCCTGATCACTAGCCTCGGAGCGCCTGTTCTGCGGGCGCAGGGGGCGGAGGCCGAGTTGCCCAGCGCGATCCTCAGGGGCATTGGCTTCGCGGTGCGGGTCTCGGCCCCTCAGTCCCTCGACACGCTGCCGGTGACTCTGCGTGCTGCGGACGGGCGGGTGCTGGGTGAGGCGCTGCTCCCGCCGGTCGGCGACCTGGTGTTCCGCGATGTGGTGGTGCAATCCCGTGCCGAGCTGCCTCTGGTGCTCTCGGTTGGCGAGGACCGGCAGGAGCTTTCGGCTCCGTTCATTCCGGCGTGGTTCAGCATCCTGCCGCCGCTGATGGCCATCGCCCTCGCACTCATCTTCCACGAGGTGGTGAGCAGTCTCTTCCTGGGGCTCTGGTTGGGGTGTGTGTTCCTGGCCGGATACAACCCGTTCGCGGCCTTCTTCATGACCGTGGACCGCTACGTCATGCCGGCCCTCGCCGACTCAGATCATGCGGCGATCGTGGTCTTCTCCCTGCTGCTGGGTGGCATGGTGGGGGTCATGACACGGATGGGCGGGACCCAGGCCATCGTGCAGGCGGTCACCCCGCTGGCGACATCACGTCGCCGGGCACAGTTCGCCACTTGGCTCGCCGGGCTGGCGATCTTCTTCGACGATTACGCCAACACGCTGCTGGTGGGCAACACGATGCGACCGCTCACCGACAAGCGGTTGGTGTCGCGCGAGAAGCTCGCCTACATCGTGGACTCCACGGCGGCTCCGGTGTCGGCCATCGTGTTCGTGTCCACCTGGGTGGGATACGAGATCAGCCTGATCGACGACGGGATGCGCCTGGCGGTGGAGCAGGGCGTGGCGAGCGGCGCGGTCGCCGAGCAACTCGCTTCCACCTCGGCGTTCGGCGTCTTCCTGATGTCGATCCCGTACCTGTTCTACCCGATCCTGGCCATCTTCGCCGTGGCGCTGTTCATCGTCTCCCGGCGTGACTTCGGTCCGATGCTGGAGGCGGAACGCCGCACGGTGTCGGGTGGTGGCGTGCACCGGCCCGGCGCTCAGCTCGCCGCCGATATGGAGGGTGAGCTGGGTACTCCGCCCGACGGCACGGTGCTGCGCTGGTGGAACGGTGTGGTGCCGGTGGCCATCGTGGTCGTCACTGTGATAGCGGGCTTGCTGTGGACCGGCACGCGCGGGCTGGAGCACGCCGGCGCAGCGGGATTCCAGGACACGGCGCGCTACATCCTCGACAACACCGACGCCTTCTCGGCGTTGCTGTGGGGCTCGCTCCTCGGGTGCTCGGTGGCCGTCGTCCTGGCCACGTCGCAGCGGATTCTCACGCTGTCACAATCCGTCTCGGCCATGGTCGGTGGGATCAAGGCCATGATGGTGGCCATGGTCATCCTGGTGCTGGCCTGGTCGCTGGGGGAGGTCACCAGCTCGCTGTCCACGGCGTCGTTCCTGTCGAGTGTGCTGTCGGAGCGCCTGCCGCTGGCCCTGCTGCCGGTATCGGTGTTCGTGGTGTCCGCCCTCGTGGCGTTCGCAACCGGGACGTCTTGGGCCACCATGGCGATTCTCATCCCGCTGGTGGTTCCGCTATCGGTGGCGATGGGTGGAGGACTGGATGGTGGAGCCGCCACGGGTGCCTTCCTGGGCGGAATCGCGTCGGTGCTGGCGGGCGCCATCTTCGGTGACCATTGCTCGCCGATCTCGGACACGACGGTGCTGAGCTCCATGGCCTCGAGTTGCGATCACGTAGACCACGTGCGTACCCAGCTGCCATATGCCGTGCTGGTGGCGCTGGTATCGGTGGTGATGTCGGTGATCGTGGCACTCGCGTTGGGGTCTTCCGCGTGGGGCGCGACCGCCATGATCGTGCTGGGGTGCGTGGCGATCTACGGGGTCGTCAGGGTCGTGGGGAAGCGGGTAGAGACTCCATAGCCATCGCGAGGCCGGGGTCCTACCGCAGCCGCGCGGCCATTCTCAGCGCTCCCAGCGGCGGGTCTACCTCCTCGTCTGACACCTGAACGCGCGGGGCGTCCTGTGCCAGCAGGCCGGCCAGCACGTCGCGCACGGGGGAGCCGGGGTGCATGAGCCCCCCGGCAAGCGCTACGCTCACCGTCTCGTCTTGCGGGAAGCGCCCCACCAGCGCCGCTACGTGCAGCGCGAGATCCCGACCCGCCTGCTCAACGAGGGTGCCGGCTACCTCGTCGCCTGCCACGGCCGCATCGCACACCGGCCGTGCTAGGGCCGCCACCTCGTGTGTCGCGGCTTGGCGCGCCCATGCAAGTAGGGCTGCAGTGGAGCCGGCGGCTGTGACCTCCATAAGCCGCTCCGTCAGCACCGTCCCCGCCGCGCGACCGTCGGCAGCCTGACGCACCGCGCCGAGGGCAGCCCGCGCCAGCGCGTAGCCCGATCCCTCGTCCCCCACGTCACGGCCCAGTCCGCCGGCGCGCCACACGTTGTCCTGGGTGTCGCGCCCGAAGGCGATCGAGCCGGAACCGGCCAACAACACGATCCCCGGTGCGCCCGCGAAGGCCGCTTCCAGTGCGATTGCGGCATCGGTCGTGACCCGGACGGTCACCCCCGTGCCCAACGGCTCAGCGAGCGCCTCGGTGAGCTCGGCACGCGCCGCCTCGGTGCCGGCTCCGGCCGCCCCTACGACCACCACATCGGGTTGTGCCGCAAGCGCCGCGGGCTCCATTGCGCGCCGCACCGCGTCCCCAATCGCTGTCGCTGCTGCCGCCGCCCGGCCCGGCCGTACCGCGCCCGGTGCGCCCCGTCCGCGCCCCAGGATGCGCAGCGTTTCGTCGGCCACGACGGCCTCGCTGTGCGAGGCGCCCGCGTCTACCCCGACCAGCAGCTTCATGGGCCGCGCACCAGTCGCCGCAGAGGCGCTGGGATCGAGCCCACGGTTACCGTGATCAGCGTGCCGAGTGGCACGTACCACGGCCAGGCGAGCTCGGCAAAGGGGCCGGGCTTCACCAGCACGATCAGGACCATCGCCAGGCTGGCTACCACGATGGCCAGCACTGCATCTGCTTGTTTGGCGGAGCGGGAAACGCCACCCAGGATGTAGGTGCCCAGCAGCGCGCCGTACGTGATCGACGCAATCGAGAGGGCCAGCTCCACCACCGGTTGGTCGGTGGACCGGAAGGAGAGCGCCCCCGCCATCAACACCACCGCCCAACCCACGGTAGCCCAGCGCCCCACGGTGAGCAGGTGCCGGGCGTCCCGCTTCCCGGTGGCCGAGGCGTAGAAGTCGTGTGTGGTGGCCGAGGCCAGGGAGTTGAGCGAGGAGCTCACCGTGCTCATCGCGGCGGCGAGCAGGCCCGCGACGACCAGGCCCGCCAGGCCGGCCGGCAGGTGCTCCAGCACGAACGTGGGATAGAGCTGGTCGCCGGACAGTGACGGATCTGCCGCCCCCGCCGCCCAGATGAATGTCCCTACCAGCAGGAAGAGGCCGAACTGGAGAATCACCAGGATTCCCGAGCCGATGAGGGCCCGCCGCGCGTCGCTCAGATTCCGGGTTGCGAGCAGCCGCTGCACGATGAGGTGGTCCGTACCGTGCGATGCCGCCGAGAGGAGCGCTCCTCCGATCAGACCGCTCCAGAAGGTGTACGTCGGGCTCAGCGAAGTTGACCAGTCGAACACGCGCAGCTTGCCTTCGGCCGCCGCCGTCTGCCAGGCGCCGCCGAGGTCGCCGATCAGGATCGACGCAGCCACAATCGTGGCCACCCCGCCGACCACGTAGATGACCAGCTGCACCACGTCCACCCAAACCACGGCCTTGATGCCTCCGGCCCACGTGTACGCCAGCGTCACGAGCGCCACGACGATCACGCTGGTCCACACGGGCCAGCCGGTGACTATGGCGAGGGGGATCGCCGTGGCGAACACCCGCACGCTGTCGCCCAGTGCACGGATGCCCATGAAGATCGCGGCTGCGATGCGGCGCGTGCCGACCCCGAACCGCGTCTCGAGCCGGGCATATGCGGTCTCCTGCTCGCCGCGGAAGTAGCCGGGAAGCAGCCAGGCTGACACCGCCACGCGCCCCACCAGGTATCCCAGGGGTAGCTGCAGGAAGGTCAGATCGCCGCGGGCCGCCAGCCCCGGTACCGAGATCACCGTCAGCGCGGAGGTCTCGGTGGCGACGATGGAGAACATGATGGCCCACCAGGGCAGGGTGCGCCGTCCCAGGAAGTAATCGGATGCGTCGCGCTGGCGGCGGGTGAAGTAGACACCGATCGCGATGACGGCGGCGAAATAGGCCGCCATCACCAGGACGTCGAGCGCGCTCACCGCGATGACCTCCCAAAGAAATGGGGGCCCGCGTCACGCGCAGGCCCCCGAGAGCAGTCGGTCAAGGCCGAGGGTCCGTCAGGCGGTAAACGAGCTGCCGCACCCGCAGCCGCCGGTGGAGTTCGGATTGTCGAACGTGAACCCCGAGCCCTGCATGTTCGTCACGTAGTCGATGGTCGTGCCGTTGAGATACTGGGCGCTGAAAGCGTCCATAAACACCCTGATGCCGTTGACGTCCGCCACCATATCGTCGTCCAGCGGCCGCTCTTCGATGTTGAGTCCGTAGCGGAAGCCCGAGCACCCACCGGGCAACACGGCAACTCGCAGACCGGCGCTGTCCTGCGGTACGTCCTCCTGCTCCATGAACTTCGTTACCTGTGCGACGGCTTCCTTCGTCAGGTTGACCTGGACCGTCGCTTCAGGGCGCTGAGTCGTAGTCATGCTCGCTCCTCCCGTCGAGCGCGCAAGTTAGAGAGTACCTGGATGAGTGTCAACGCCGACATGCCGCAAGGCGTTATCGAAGCGTGAGTTAAGCGCTGCAACGGTAAACGTGGGAAAGGACTGCGGGGTTCCCGCCCTTACTTGATCTCCAGCGCCCGCACCACGGAATCCGCCACTGGTCCCCGAATCCGCAGGATGGCGCGGTTCTCGCGGGTCGGATGCACCCGGTTCGTGAGCAGGATGATGAATAGATCACGCTCGGGATCGAGCCAGATGCTGGTCCCCGTAAAGCCGGTGTGCCCGAAGCTCGAGCGCGAGAGCAGGGTCCCTGCCGAGCTGCGCTCACCCGGCGAGGGCGTGTCCCATCCCAAGGCCCTGGTCGAGCCCTCGGGTCCCTCCTGCCTGCGCGTGAATTCGCGCACCACGTCGGCGGGCAGGTACGGCTCGGCTCCGTCGGGGAGACGCCCGGCCCGGGCGTCCAACAGCCAGCTCGCGAAACGGGACAGATCGGGTGCGGTGGAGAACAGCCCCGCGTGCCCCGATACCCCACCCAGCCGATGCGCGTTCTCGTCGTGCACCTCGCCGTGCACCAGGCGGCCGCGCCACGGGTCCCGCTCAGTGGGGGCGATCATGGGAAGCCACTCCTGGGGCGGGCGAAATCGGGTGTGGCGCATGGCGAGCGGCTCGAATACCCGCCGCTCCAGCAGCGAGTCGAGCGGCTCGCCGGCCACGGCCTCCACGACCCGGGTCAGGGTGATGGCTCCCAGGTCGGAGTAGACGTACTTCTCGCCGGGCGCGGATTCGAGCTGCGTGCGCATCACGAGGTCCACGGCCTCGTCCGGCGTGTCGGCCTTGAGGTAGAGCGTGTCCCAGGCGGGAAGCCCGGAGGTGTGGGTCAGCAGGTGCCGTACCATTACCTCGTTCTTGCCGGACCCCTGGAACGCGGGAAGGTAGTGCTGCACCGTCTCGTCCAGCTGGAGATCGCCGTCCGAGACGAGCAGCATGGTCGCGGTGGTGAGTCCCACTACCTTGGTGAGGCTCGCCAGGTCGTACACAGTTCCCTGCTGCACCGGCCGAGGGTCTTCCTCGCTGTAGTGGCCTACGGCGCGCACGGCCACGGCTCCCCGGTATCCCACCGCGAGGACCGCGCCAGGGAAGGCGCCCGCTTCTACCTTCGTTTCCAGAAAGCGCGCGACGCCATCCAGCCGCGCGCCGGTGAGCGCCGCAGCCACCTCCACCCCGTGGCCGCGGGGGTAAGCCTCGGATATCGTGATGGGGAGCCGGCCGGCGATCGCCGCTCCACCCCGGAGAGCCTGCGCCACGGCACGCTCGGTGGCCGCGACATCGCTCCATGCGATCAGGAAGGTCCCGGTGAACGCCGGGATCTGCTGTAACAGGTAGGGCGAGCCGAGCGACGCCACGACCGTGGGCTTGAGCGAGTCGCTTTGCTGGATGAGCTGCGCCAGCATTTCGGGCATCAGCACGTGTCCGCGGTTGGCGATCGACCGCACGCTGGTGGCGAACACGACCCTCGGGTTGTCGGCTATGACCGCGCGCGCCGAGTCGTACGACGCGGGACCGGAGGCCGGGTAGAGGCGGAACGGGTTCACCGTATCGCCCAGATTGCGCAGCTCCCGGATGACCCGGTTGCCCACCCGCAGATTGGACTCCTCGGCGTAGGCGATCACCGCGGTCCGGCCGTTCGAGGTGCGGAAGGCCGCCAGGTTCCCTTCCTGCACCAGCGTCAGCGCGCGGGCGGCTACGTCGTCGGCCAGTTCCTGGAACTCCTGCCGTCCCACCACTGCGGGTACGCTGTCGAGCGCAAC
Organism: Gemmatimonadota bacterium; assembly: GCA_039586815.1. Classification (GTDB taxonomy): domain Bacteria; phylum Gemmatimonadota; class Gemmatimonadetes; order Gemmatimonadales; family GWC2-71-9; genus WVYX01. The sequence goes on from JBDHJR010000016.1 coordinate 44,343, forward strand.
TGTGGGGCTGCGGAACAATCCGGCGTGTCGCTTCAGGCTCAGCACGCGGCGCACCGAGAGGTCGAGCCGCTCCATGGTGATGCGCCCTGATTCGACCGCGGATACCAGCGAGTCGATCGCCGTGCGGATGCTCGCCGGCATGAGGATCAGGTCGCCGCCGGCGAGGAACGCCCGCACCGCGCTCTCTCCAGCCCCGTACTGCTGTACGATCGCGCCCATCCCCATGGCTTCGGTCACCGCCAGCCCATGGAAGCCGAGGGAATCCCGCAACACGCCCGTCACGATCTCGGGTGAGAGGGTCGCCGGCGTGGCGTCGCCTACCACACAGGGCAGCGCTACGTGAGCAGTCATCACCGCGGTCACGCCCACCGCAACGGCCGCGCGGAACGGCACCAGCTCCAACGAGTCCAGCCGGTCCCAGCAGGCCCGCACCACGGGCACCTGGATGTGGGAATCGGTGTCGGTGTCGCCGTGGCCGGGGAAGTGCTTGGCGGCGGCGTAGAGTCCGTGGTCCTGGACGCCGCGCACGTACGCCGCTACGAGGCGGGCCACCGCCGCGGGATCCTCGCCGAAGGATCGGGTATTGATGATCGGGTTCGCCGGGTTGTTGTTGACGTCAGCGACCGGCGAGAACGTGAGGTGGATGCCGACTGCTTTGGCCTCGAGGGCCGTCACCCGACCGAGCTCGTATGCGTCCTCCTCCCTGCCGGTGGCGCCGATCGCCATCGGCATGGGGAACGCCGTACCGCCTACGACACGCATCCCGCTGCCCCACTCCAGGTCGGCTCCGATCAGCAGGGGGAGCCGCGCGCGCCGCTGCAGCGCGTTCAGCTTGGTCGCCACCTCCAGCGGTGGTCCGGTGGAGATGATGATGCCTCCCACGTGCAGCGAATCGATCCACTCCGCCAGCCTGTCGTACTCGGCGCTCTCGAACGCGGCGTAGTTGCCCAGCAGCCAGGGCATGACCAGCTGGCCCACCTTTTCCTTCACGCTCAGCGTTTCGAGCAGCGAGTCCACTGTTATCTTTGCGGGCACGCGGACCACGTCCATCGGGGGAAGTGGCGCGGCGGGATCGGGCACCATCTCCGGCACCTGCGCCGGCTCCTGCGTGGCGCGGGAGCAGCCGAATGCGAGCAACAGGGCGAGGAGAGTGATGGCGCGATGAGGCATGGACTGGCGTTCTGCGCGATGGCGCTCGTGGTTGTGAGTTGCGCCGAGCCCCCTCCCGCAAGGCTCGTCGTGCGGCCGGGCATCGAGGTGCTGCTGGCCGACAGTGCCCACCTAATCGCCGGCCGCCGCGTCGGACTGCTGACCAACCAGACCGGGATCGACCGCTCGGGCACCAGCGACGTGCAGCTGCTGCTCGATGCCGGTGCGCAAGTTACAGCGATTTTCGCCCCCGAGCACGGATACCGCGGAGTGCTGGACGAGGAGCTCATCGCCCACGGGCACGACTCGGCCGCCGGGCTCGAAGTCTTCAGCCTCTACGGCAACGTGCGGGCGCCGGCGCCCGAGATGCTGCATAATGTCGATGTCTTGCTCGTCGACCTGCACGACGTCGGAACGCGGCCCTACACCTTCATCTCGACCACTTTGCTGGCCATGCAGAGTGCCGCCGCTGAGGCTGTCGCCGTGCTGGTGCTGGACCGGCCCAATCCGATCGGCGGCGTGAAGGTGCAGGGACCCGTGTTCGACACGACTTACTCCGGGTTCGTCGGAATGCTGCCGGTGGCGCAGCGCCATGGCATGACGCTGGGCGAGCTGGCGACGCTCGGCAACGACTGGCTCGACATAGGTGCCGACCTGACCGTGGTTCCGGCAGATGGGTGGGTGCGGGGATTGTGGTTCGACCAGACGGAGCTTCCCTGGGTGCGACCCTCTCCCAGCATGCCGGACCTGGAGAGCGCCTCGCACTATCCGGGACTGGTACTGTTCGAGGCCACGAGCCTCTCCGTGGGGCGGGGGACGCCGGTAGCGTTCCAGGTGATCGGCGCGCCGTGGCTCGACGCCGAGGGCGTGATCGCCCGGGTCGGAGCGCTGGAGGGGGTGTTCCTGACCGACACCGTGATCCGACCGGAAGCGCCGCCCGACGGGAAGTACGCCGACTCCACGGTGCGGGCGGTGCGGCTGCTGGTCACCGACAGGGAGACCTATGATCCGGTGGCCGCGGCGGTTGCCCTGCTGGGTGCCGTCGCCGAGCTGCACGGGGACGAGTTGCAGGTTGGGGAGAGACGCTTGGCTCAACTCATCGGGACCGACGCGGTGTGGAGCGCGCTGCGGGAGGGAGCGTCGCCGGCGGAGATCGTGGGGTCGTGGGGGGAGCCGCTGGAGGAGTTCATGCGTAAGCGAAAGGGGTACCTGCTCTATCCCTGAGCGGAGAACGGGACCAGGGAGCGGTGCCCGGGAGTGTCGTGCCGTTCCCGCTTCCCCGTTCCCCCTTCCCCGGGGCTGGGGAAGTGCGGTGCGGCTGGCTCCAAGCCCGCCCCTCCGTTATTCTTACCGGTCCATCACGGTATTGTAATGTCGCTGATTCCCCGTTTCGTGCGCCGCGGTTTCGAGGCCATCCTCAGCCCGCTGGTGAACCGCCTGGTGGCTTGGCACGTCAGTCCCAATGCCATCACCACCGTGGGCACGCTGGTCCTCGTCGGATCGGCCGTCGCCTTCGGTGTGGGCGAGGCGCGGCTGGGTGGCTTTCTGCTGCTGCTCTCCGGCGTGTGCGACATGCTGGACGGGCGCGTGGCGCGCAAGGCCGGCGGAGTCACGAAGTTCGGCGCTTTCTACGATTCGACGCTGGACCGGGTGGGCGATGCCGCGCTGTTCACGGGCATCCTGCTGTACTTCGTGGCCGGCGGCGTGCCGCAGCCCTGGGTCGTGCCGGGAGCCGCGGTCGCGGCGGTCGCGCTGGGCGCAACCCTGATCGTGTCGTACGCACGGGCCAGAGCCGAAGGGCTGGAGCTTGAGTGCAAGGTGGGCATCGCTCAGCGCGCGGAGCGGGTGCTCGGGCTCGGCGTGCCGACCCTGTTCTTCGGTGCCGGACCGAACGGCTACATGCTGTTGGGCATCGTCGCGGTACTGGCGGTGCTGGCGCTGATCACCGTGGTGCAACGTATGGTTCACGTTCGCAAGATCACGCGGCGCAAGGCCCGGGCGACGCAGTCCCGCTGGCAGGCGCCCGCGTTCGCAGATATGTCGTCAGAGAAAGGACCTAGTGGTGACTGAGGCAATCAAGAAGGACGTGGCTCCGGCCGACGGCACGCTCGGTGTGCTGCTTGTGGGGCTCGGGGCCGTGGCGACGACGTTCGTCGCCGGCGTAGAGAATATCAGGCGCGGGCACGCGAAGGCCATCGGCTCGCTCGGCAAGTTGGCAACGATCCGCCTAGGCAAGCGCACCGAGGGGCGCTCTCCGTTGATCGAGGACTTCGTGCCGCTGGCCTCGCTGGACGATATGGTGTTCGGGGCGTGGGATCCGATTCCCGACGACGCCTACGAGTCGTGCAAGGTATCGGGGGTGCTGGACACCCCGCACATCGAGCCCATCAAAGACTTCCTGCAGACCATCAAGCCGATGCCGGCGGTGTTCGACAGCCACTATGTGAAGCGGCTTGACGGCCCCAACGTGAAGCAGGGGAAGAGCAAGCGGGACCTGGCCGAGCAGCTGCGCGAGGACATTCGGAACTTCAAGGCACAGCACAAGTGCGACCGATTGGTCCTGGTGTGGTGCGCGTCCACCGAGGTGTTCATCCAGCCCGGACCGGCCCACGAGTCGCTGGCGGCGTTCGAGGCGGCGATGGACGCCAACGACGACACTATCGCACCTTCGATGCTGTACGCTTGGGCCAGCCTCATGGAGGGCGTGCCCTTTGCAAACGGCGCCCCCAATCTGACGGTCGACACGCAGGCGATGCAGGAGCTGGCCGAGCTGAAGGGTGTCGCGATCTGCGGCAAGGATTTCAAGACGGGCCAGACCCTCATGAAGACGGTTCTCTCCCCGATGCTCAAGGCACGCATGCTGGGGCTCTCGGGGTGGTACTCCACCAACATCCTGGGGAACCGGGACGGGGAGGTGCTGGACGATCCCGAGTCGTTCAAGACCAAGGAGGAGTCCAAGCTCGGGGTGCTGGAGCACATCCTGCAGCCTTCCATGTACCCCGATCTGTACGGCGACATCTACCACAAGGTGCGGATCAACTACTATCCGCCCCGCGGGGACAACAAGGAGGGGTGGGACAACATCGACATCTTCGGGTGGCTCGGCTATCCGATGCAGATCAAGATCGACTTCCTCTGCCGCGACTCGATTCTGGCAGCGCCCATCGTGCTGGACCTCGCGCTGTTCCTCGACCTGGCACAGCGTGCCGGGATGGTGGGGATCCAGGAGTGGCTGTCGTTCTACTTCAAGAGCCCGATGGCGGCGCGGGGCTTGAACCCGGAACACGACCTGTTCATTCAGCAAACCAAGCTGAAGAACACGCTGCGCTGGTTGATGGGTGAGGACCAGATCACCCATCTCGGGATCGAGTACTACGAATTCGAGAAGGTGTGAGTACCGCCGATCTCGTAGTCATCGTCATCGGCCTCACGCTCATCCTGGTCGAACTGTGGTTCTTCCTGGGTAAGCGACAGGTCCCCGGGTCCGCACCGCCCAAGGGCGGCGTGCAGGAGCTCCGCATCGTGGTGCGCGACGGCTACAACCCCGCGACCGTGACCGTGGAAGCAGGCCGCCCGGTGCGCCTGCTGTTCTACCGCGACGAGACGAACGAGTGCTCGGAGCGCGTGATATTCGATGGCCTAGGTGTGGACCAGGAACTGGCAGCCTTCAAGACCACCCCGATCCAGTTCACGCCCAAGGAACCGGGCGACTACCCGTTCCGCTGCGGCAAGTCCGTGATGCGGGGGCGCGTCGTGGCGCAAGTAGGGCGTGAGAGCGCCCGCGCCAACCTCGGCAAGGGACATGTGAAGCATGGGTAGTGCCCGCATCACCCTCCCCGTAGAGGGCATGACGTGCGGCGCTTGCGCCACCACGGTGCAGAAGCGGCTGCAGCAGGCACCCGGCGTGCACGACGCGGTCGTGAACTACGCTACCGGGAAAGCCACGGTCAACATCGACGACACGCAGGTGAGCGTGGCCGAGTTGGTGCGGGCCGTGCGCGACTCGGGATACGACTGCGCCAAGGCGACGGTGGTCTTCGCGGTCGAGGGCCTGCACTACGCCACCACTGTTGCGCGGCTGGAGCAGGAGCTGTCCGAGCTCGACGGGGTGCTGAGCGCCACGGCCAACCAGGCCACCGAGGAGGTGCGGGTCGATTACATACCCGGACTGGTGTGGGCCAAGAACATGGAAGCAGCGGTGGCACGCGCTGGCTTCAGCGTCGCCGAGCCGGTCCCGACGGAGGATCCGGTCGAGCGCGAGCAGCTGCGTCGCAAGGCAGAGGTGCGTCAACTCTCCGGCAAGTTCGCGCTCGCAGCGTTCGCCGCCGTGGTGACGATGATCGGATCGATGCCGCTCATGGTCGGGATGCAGGCCAAGGAGCACGATCTGGTCGCCCGGCTGATGCAGCCGCTAAACGAGATGCTGGCGGGAGCGCTGCCCGCCCTGTACGAGTTCGGCGCCACGAGCCCCCAGCTGCTGAAGCTCGCGCTCATGGTGATCACGCTCCCCGTACTGGTGTGGAGCGGCAGGCAGTTCTTCAAGGGGGCGTGGAGCGGGCTCAAGCACCGCAGCGCCGACATGAACACCCTGATTGCCGTGGGCACGGGGTCGGCCTTCCTGTATTCACTGGTGGCTACGCTTGTTCCCTGGGTGTTCTCCGGGGCGGGTCTCCCGGCCGACGTCTACTACGAGGGCGTGAACGCCATCATCGCGCTCATTCTGCTCGGCCGGCTGCTCGAAGCGCGCGCCAAGGGGCAGACCTCGCAGGCCATCCGGCGCTTGCTCGCGCTGCGGCCGAAGACCGCCACGGTGCAGCGCGGCGGAGAGGAAGTGGAGATTCCGGTCGAGCTGGTTCAGGTTGGCGACAGGGTCGTGGTGCGTCCCGGTGAGACGCTGCCGGTGGACGGAGTGGTCGTCGAGGGCGAGTCGAGCGTGAGCGAGGCGATGCTCACCGGTGAGCCGATGCCGGTGGCCAAGCAGCCGGGGAACGAGGTGTTCGGCGGCACCGTCAACACCACGGGCTCCTTCACGTTCGAGGCCAAGGCCGTGGGCAGCGAAACAGCGCTGGCGCAGATCGTGCGCATGGTGGAGGAGGCGCAGGGCACAAAGGCCCCGGCGCAGCGCGTCGCCGACAAGGTTGCCGGCGTGTTCGTGCCCATCGTGATCGCAGTGGCCATCATCGCCTTCGTCGTGTGGTGGGTCGTGGGTCCGCCACCCGTCGTGGTCTACGCCACGGTGGCGCTGGTGACCGTGCTGGTGATTGCCTGCCCCTGCGCTCTCGGACTTGCCACGCCGACCGCCATCATGGTGGGCACCGGCAAGGGTGCGGAGCACGGCGTGCTCATCCGGGGGGGCGAAGCGCTGGAGGGCGTGCAGCGTCTCGACACGGTAGTGTTCGACAAGACCGGCACGATCACGGTCGGACGCCCCAGTGCGACCCATGTGATGGGGGCCAAGCGCTCCGACGGCACGACCGTTAGCCCGGCCGAAGTGTTGCGGCTGGCCGGGTCCGTGGAGCTGCGCTCCGAGCATCCCCTAGCCCAAGCGGTGGTTCAGGAGGCGGCGGAGAAGAACATCGAGCTGACCCCCGCCGAGCGGTTCGTGGCGATGGAGGGACGCGGCGCCCGAGGGATCGTCGGCAAGTACCTGGTCGAGGTGATCTCGGTGCGGCACACGGAGGAGCGGAGCCTCTCCCTCGGATCGCTGGCGCGACCCGTGGAGCACCACATCCTCGCCGGCCGCACGCCGATCGTCGTGGTGGTGAACGACACGGTGCAGGGACTCCTGGCGGTCACCGACGAGATCAAGCCCGAGGCCAAGGCTGCCGTAGAGCGGCTCAAGAAGATGGGTCTCGAGGTGTACGTACTCAGCGGCGACATAAAGAAGACCGCGAGCATCGTGGCGAAGGAGGTCGGGATCGACCGCGTGCTCGCCGAGGTCGACCCCCGTTCCAAGGCTGAGGTGATCAAGCGCCTGCAGCAGGAAGGCCACGTGGTGGCGATGGTGGGCGACGGGATCAACGACGCTCCGGCGCTGGCCCAGGCCGACATCGGGTTCGCCCTGGGTACGGGCACGGACGTCGCGGTCGAAGCCTCCGACGTCACGCTGGTGCGGGGACACCTGGGCGGAGTCGTGGCGGCCATCGAGCTGTCGCGCCGTACCACCCGCACGATTCGCACCAACCTGTTCTTCGCGTTCGTCTACAACATTCTGGCCATCCCGCTGGCGGCCGGGATTCTCTATCCGTTCACGGGGCTGCTACTCAGCCCGATCGTCGCCAGTGCGGCGATGGCACTCTCCAGCCTCAGTGTGGTGGGGAACTCCCTGCGCCTGCGGCGGTTCAAACCTTCCATAGCGACGTAACGCACATGCGGTACTTCCATCGTACATCTGTCGCGCCCGACGACGTGCTGGCCGAGGCCGATGCGTACTTCGGGGAGCGGCTCGAGTGCTCTGACGCCGGCGACCGCCACCGCAGCTTCGGCGGCACGATCGGTCGCATCGACCTCAAGGTGGAGGCCGAGGGCGGGCACTACACGCTGATCACCGTGGTTACAGACCAGGTGGGGGAGAGCGAGGCGGACAAGGTGGCCAAGCGCTTCCTCGGTCTGGTGCACAAGCGGGCGGAGCCGGAGCACGAGGTCAAGGGAGCGTATTAGGCGCCCCAACGCCCCGGGGAAGAGGGAAAAGGGAAGGGGGAAGGGTACTGCGGCATCGTCGTACCCTTCCCTCTTCCCCCTTCTCATTTCCCCTGAGATCGGAACCTGAGTGAGGCGAGGAACTGAGGACTGATGGCATCAACCAAACTCACGATCACCGGCATGACCTGCGAGCACTGCGTCGCAAAGGTCGAGAAGGCGCTCAAGAACGTGGACGGCGTGTGGGGCGTCTTCGTGGATCTCGACGGGGGCGCGGCCGAGGTGGACTTCGACGACGCCAAGGCCGCGGCGAACCAGCTCACCGAAGCGGTGCAGGCCGCAGGCTACGAGGCCACGGTTGGCTGAGGTCACCTACCTCGAGGCCCTGCGTCAGGGCCTGTGGGAGGAGATGGAGCGCGACGAGCGCGTCTTCATACTGGGCGAGGACGTGGGGGCGTACGGCGGTGCCTTCAAGCTCACCGATGGATTCCTCGAGCAGTTCGGTGCCGACCGCGTGATCGACACGCCCATCAGCGAGTCGGCCATCGTGGGAGCCGCGGCCGGTGCCGCCCACATGGGCATGCGGCCGGTGGCGGAGATGCAGTTCATCGACTTCATCGCGGCGGCGTACGACATCCTCACCAACTACGTGGCCACGGCGCGCTACCGCGCCGGTCTCGCGACGCCGATGGTGGTGCGTGGACCGTCGGGGGGGTACGTGCGCGGCGGACCGTTCCACTCCCAGATGCCCGAGGCGGCCTTCTTCCATACCCCGGGACTCAAGCTCGTCTGCCCGGCCACGGTGCGGGATGCCAAGGGACTCATCAAGGCGGCGATCCGGGACGAGGATCCTGTCATCTACTTCGAGCACAAGTTCCTGTACCGCCGCATCAAGGAGGACCTGCCCGAGGACGAGGAGATCCTCACTCCGATCGGTGAGGCGCGTATCGCACGCGAAGGAACCGATCTCACGATCGTCACATGGTCGGCCATGGTGTGGAAGGCCCTGGAAGCAGCCGAGCAGGTTGCTGCCGGCGACGGTGCCTCGGTCGAGGTGCTGGACCTGCGCAGCCTGCTGCCGCTCGACGATGCCGCGATCGTCGCGTCGGTGCGGAAAACCAACCGCCTGCTGGTCGTGCACGAGGATACCGGGACGGGTGGGGTCGCCGGCGAAATCACCGCTCGGGTCAACGAACAGGCCTTCGAGTGGCTCGACGCACCCGTGCGGCGCGTGACGGCGCGCGATGCGCCGCTACCGTACGCGGCGCAGCTGGAGGACCACGTGTTGCCGCAGACGGAAGAGATAGTGGCGGCCGCGCGGGAGCTGCTGGCGTATTAGGCAATGTGGGGGGCAAGCTGCACTGGCACGCCGGTGGGGGCAGCGAGGCAGTGCCCCGCCCGAAGCTCCCGCATCCGTCGGGTTGCGGGTATGTTGGTAGACTACTGAATCACCGAGTGTGCAGGAGAGCAGCATGGCCCGTGTAGACGTCATAATGCCGCAGATGGGCGAGTCGATCGCCGAGGGCACCGTCTCGCGGTGGCTCAAGGGGGTGGGGGACGAGGTGAAGCGGGACGAGGCCATCCTCGAGATCTCGACCGACAAGGTGGACGCGGAGATACCGTCGCCGACCTCGGGCGTTCTGGCCGAGATCAAGGTGGAGGAAGGCCAGACCGTCGAGGTGCAGACGGTCGTTGCCATCATCGAGACCGAGAAGGGCGCCGCGGCCGCGGCGCCGGCCAAACAGGAGGAAGCGGTCGCCGCAGCGCCGGCCGCTGCGTCACCCCCCGAGCCTGCACCGGCGGCTGTTGCGCCCGCTCCGGTCGCGGAGCCACCCGGCGGGGACGGCAAGGGTCTGGCCGAGACTGCCGACGAGCGCCTGCGGCACCGTTCCACGCCGCTGGTGCGGCGCATCGCCGCAGAGCACGGGGTGGACATCAGCGGCATCGAGGGAAGCGGCCACTCGGGGCGCGTCACCAAGAAGGACATACTGGCCTTCATCGAGGGAGGAGGTCCCCGGACCGCGCCGGCGCCGCGGGCCGCCGCCGCCCCGAGCGAGGTCCAGCATCCGTCGGTGGAAGCCTGGCCCGGCGACGAGGTCGTGCCGATGAGCCGCATTCGCAAGCTCACGGCCGACCACATGGTGCTGTCGCGCCGCATCTCGGCTCACGTCACCAGCTTCTACGAAGTCGACTTCACGCCGATCGCGCGGCTGCGCCAGCAGCTCAAGCAGGCCTTTGCCGAGCGGGACGCCAAGCCGACGTACCTCGCGTTCATCGTCAAGGTGATCGCGGACAACCTGCGCAAGCACCGGGTAGTCAATGCCTCCGTGAGCGGTGACAGCATCATCTACCGGCAGTCCATCAACATCGGCATCGCGGTGGCCCTGGATTGGGGTCTCATCGTTCCCGTGCTCAAGGGCGCCGACGAGCTCTCGTTGCTGGGTATTTCCAAGCGGATGGCGGATCTGGCCGAGCGGGCGCGCACCAAGCGGCTCAACCCCGACGAGGTGCAACAAGGCACGTTCACGATCACCAACCCTGGGACGTTCGGGTCGTACATCGGTGCGCCGATCATCAACCAGCCGCAGGTGGCCATTCTGGGAGTCGGCACCATCGAGAAGCGGCCCAAGGTGATGACCCTGGACGACGGGCAGGACGTGATCGCGATCCGCACTCAGGGCATGCTCTCCATGTCCTACGACCATCGGGTGGTGGACGGCGCCGACGCAGACAGGTTCATGGCCGACGTGAAGCGCGACCTCGAAGAGTTCACCGACGGAGGGCTGTGACGTGACGCGCCGCGTGATCGAGATCGAGGGCGAGCGCTGGTACGTCTACCCGTCGGGCCGTGTCACTTCGTACACGCGGGACGAGTTCGGGCTGGTGTTCGAGAAGGGCACGGGGCCCGGCCTGGTGCGGCGCGTGACGCGGTTCCGCCCGCTGGGTGCCAGCAGGTGGGACGCCGTGCTGGACGGCCTGTCCAACGCGCAGCTCGTGGATTACCACCGCCACTCGCAGGCAGACCGAACCAGCCCGGAAGTGCGCTACGGCCGTAGGGGCCGGTAGCCAGTGGGCGCGATCGACCTCCACCTACACTCCAACGCGTCGGACGGGGAGCACCCTCCCGCCGAAGTGATACGGCGTGCCGCAGATGCGGGCCTTGGCACCATCGCACTCACGGACCACGACACATTGGCAGGCCTTCCCGAGGCGCTGCAGGCGGGAGCGTCGGCCGGCGTACGCGTGATCCCGGGGTGCGAGTTCAGCGTGGCGGCCAAGTGGGGTGAGATGCACCTGCTCGGTTACTTCCTTCCCCTCGACGAGCCGCGCCTGGAGGAGTACCTGGCCGACAAGCGTCAAGCCCGTGTGCGCCGCGCCGAGCGGATCGTGCAACGCCTCAACGGGCTCGGTGTCGAGGTCGAGGTGGAGGAGGTCCTGGGGGAGGCGTGCGGTGGTGCGGTGGGCAGGCCCCACGTCGCGCGTGCGTTGGTGCAGCGGGGTGCGGTGTCCGACGTGGACGCGGCCTTCCGCAAGTACCTCGGCTGGCGCCGGCCGGCGTTCGTCGCAAAGGAGTTGCCGCCGCTGGAGGAGGTCGCCCGGCTCGTGCGGGCGCTGGGTGGGGTGACTTCGGCGGCCCATCTCAAGGACCGCGCGACACGCGGCAGCTTGAAGTTGCTCAGGAAGGCGGGAGTGGACGGAGTTGAGGTGTACCACCCGTCGCACGACGAGGCCCGAGCGGGCCGCACGCTGCGGCTGGCGAAGGAACTGGACTTGCTCCCCACCGGGGGCACGGACTGGCATGGCGCGGTCGATGACACGCCCGAACGGGCTCCTCTCGGGTCGTTGCACGTACCCGAGGAGTGGCTGGAGCGGATCGAGAGCCTGCACCAGAAACGCAACTCAATGTCGGAGGCGACGACATGAAGGACATGATCGCGGTCGGGGACAACGCCCCCGACTTCGAGCTGGAGGGGTCGGACGGCGCCAGCCACCGGCTGAGCGACGTGCTGAAGACGTCACGCGCGCTGCTCATCTTCTATCCGGGTAACAACACGCCTGGGTGAAACCGCCAACTCTCCGCCGTGCGCGATGAGATGGCCCAGTACAGAGACGCCGACGTGCAACCCTTCGGCGTGAACTTCGCGGGGATCGAGAGCCACCGGCGCTACGCCGCGAAGCTGAAGCTCCCGTTCCCGCTGTTGAGCGACCCGCGGCGCGAGGTAACCGGCGACTTCGGCGCGCTCAAGTCCGACGGCAAGCGGATCCAGCGTACCGTCGTGCTGGTCGAGCGGGACGGCAGCGTCGTGTTCTCGGCCCGGGGTATGCCGGGCGCCGGTGAGAGCCTGCCGGCACTGGGGAGCCGCTAGCTTTCGAGGGTCGTCCGGGAACTGCGGCGCTGGTGGTGTGGTTAGTGGGGCGGCGGCCGCCCACAGGCGGCGCCATGGGGCAGTGAACGAGAGACAGGCTGAGGCACCAGTGACTGATACCAAGAATTTCGATGTCATCATAGTGGGTGGCGGTCCCGCCGGGCTGTGCGCGGCGATGTACTCCGGCCGCGGCATGCTGAAGACCCTCGTTATCGAGCGCGGCATGACCGGCGGCGAGATGCTGAACACCGAGCTCATCGAGGACTACATCGGCTTCGAGAGCATCAAGGGGCCGGATCTGGCCAAGAAGATGACCGATCACGCGCTCAAGTTCGGCGCGGAGATCGTGATGGACACGGTCGAGTCGATCGAGAAGCGGGACAACGGTGAGTTCGACGTCAGGACCCAGCTCGAGAAGATCTACACGGCTCCGGCCGTGATCATCACAGCGGGCGGGACGCCGCGCAAGCTCGACGTGCCCGGGGAGAAGGAGTACGCGGGCCGCGGCGTGTCGTACTGCGCCGTGTGCGACGGGGCCTTCTTCAAGGGCGAGGTCCTGGCAGTGGTGGGCGGCGGCGACGCCGCCGTGGAGGAGGCCGACTACCTCACGCGCTACGCAGAGAAGGTGTACATCATCCACCGGCGCGATGAGCTGCGGGCATCACCCATCATCCAGAAGCGGGCGTTCAAGAACCCGAAGATCGAAGTGGTCTGGAACAAGGTGGTGGAGGAGGTACACGGCGAGCCCAAAGGCGTGACCCATCTGACGCTAAAGGACACCCAGACCGGCGAGAGCTCCCGCCTGGATGTGGGCGGGGTGTTCATCTTCGTGGGGTTCAACCCGAACTCCGGCCTCATCAAGGGGCACTTCGATCACGACGCGGGCGGATATATCATCACCGACGATCACATGATGACGTCCATCGCGGGGCTGTTCGCGGCGGGTGACCTGCGGGTACAGCTGGTGCGGCAGATCACCACGGCCGTGGGCGATGCCACGACGGCGGCAATCGCGGTGGAGAAGTACCTGGCGCAGCGCCGGGACGCGGAGCAACCGGCCGTTGCCTCCTCCTAGGGTCATCTGCCTCACGAACGGCGTCTACCAGGAGAACTGCTTCCTCCTGGCCGATCCCGAGACGGGAGAGGCAGTGTTGATCGACCCGGGCGAGGAGGCGGAGCTGTTCCTGCGCCGCATCGAGTCCGAGCAGCTCGCACTCAAAGCAATCTGGCTCACCCACGCCCACCTGGATCACATCCTGGGTGTGAAGGCGGTGGTAGAGCGCACCGGGGTGCCGGTGTACCTGCACCCTGATGACCGTCAGCTGTACGACGGTGTCGCCCACCAGGGCGCATGGCTCGGCGTGCAAGTCGACCAGCCTCCGCCGCCGAACCACGAGATCGCTCACGGTGACACGCTGACGGTGGGCGGCCTCGACTTCGAGGTGCGGCACGTGCCCGGCCACAGCCCCGGCAGCGTGGCCATCTTGGGGCACGGAATCGCATTCGTGGGCGACGCGGTGTTCGCGGGCTCGGTGGGGCGGGTGGATCTACCCGGCGGAGACGGCGCAGCACTGCTCGCGAGCATCACGGAGCAGCTCCTCCCCCTGCCTGACGAGACGGTCGTCTACTCGGGACACGGTCCGGAGACCACGATCGGCGTGGAGCGCCGCTCCAACCCGTTTCTCACGGGAGTGATACCGCTTGTCTGAAGTGCCGCGCAACGTGCGACGCGCAACGGGAAGCGTCGTCCCGATGCTGCCGGATGCTGCGGTGGGGGCGGCGGGGCCGCTGCCCGACTTCAAGTGCCTCCGATGCGGCCACCAGGTCCTCCCGAGGCCCTGGGGATGCAAGAACCCCTGTCGCAACTGCGGGTTCGTATACCCGCTGGGCGACTGCTCCGACTGACGACGCCTACCATGACCGAACCCCGCATCAGACCGCGCAACCCCGACGAAGTGACCCCGGAGGTCAAGGCGATATTCGAGAGATTCCTGAAGGAGCGGGGCAACATCCCCAACATGTTCCGCACGGCGGGAATCCGCTCCAAGCACCTCACGACGATGATCGCGCACTTCAGCACGGTGATGAACGAGGGCGACGTCCCCACGGTGCTAAAGGAGCTGTTGTCGGTCCGTGTCTCGGCGCTCAGTCCCTGCCGTTACTGACTGGCCTCCCACACCGCCTTGGCAAGGCGGCTGGGAGCGAAAGAGGAGTGGATCGCGGCGGTGCGGGCCGAGGCGCCCGAGGCCACTCCGAGGGCGGATCCCTCTCTGGAGGGCATGGAAGAGAGCTGGCAGGTCGCGCTACGCTACGCGGAGCTGGTTACCCGATCGGGACACGCTGTGACCGACCAGGACTACGCGGAGCTGAAGCGCCACTGGAATGAAGAGGAGATCGTGGAGATCACGATGGTGATCGGTCTGTTCGCGTACTTCAACCGCTTCAACGACGCGCTGCGTGTGGAGGTCACCCGATGAGCGGCACGCGCTTCGAGCGGGACCCGCTGGGGGAGCTGCCGGTTCCCGACTGGGCGCTGTGGGGCATCCAGACGGAGCGGGCGCGGCACAACTTCCCGATCTCGGGGCTCGGGCCGCTGCCGGTGTTCGTGGACGCCATGGTGTGGATCAAGCGCAGCGCGGCTCTGGTCCACCGGGAGACCGGCCGACTCGATGCAAAGTGGGCCGACGCGATCGTGCAGGCGGCCGATGAGGTGCTCGCGGGACAGCACCGTGAGCACTTCGTGGTGGATCCCTACCAGGCGGGCGCGGGCACCAGCCACAACATGAACGTGAACGAGGTGCTCGCGAACCGCGCCAACGAGATCTTGGGCGCCAAGCGGGGCGAGTACGCGCCGCTGCACCCCAACGATCACGTGAACATGGCGCAGAGCACCAACGACACGATCCCCACCGCGATCCGCCTGGGTGCGCTCTCTCTGGTGGAGCCACTGCTGGATGCCATGGGTGCGCTGGCGGAGGCTCTGCTTGAGCGGGGCAGAGTGTTCGACACGATCGTGAAGTCGGGCCGCACGCACCTGCAGGACGCCACCCCCATTCGGTTGGGGCAGGAGTTCGGCGCGTTCGGGCGCACCGTGGAGCGCAATGCCGGTCGCGTCGGGGCAGCAGCGGAGCAGCTGCGCGAGCTCGGTATCGGCGGCTCGGCCGTGGGGACCGGGCTCAATGCGGAGCCGCAGTATCCGGCGCTGATGGTGCGGCACCTCTCGGAGCTCACCGGCCTCGAGCTGAGCGAGGGGCGGGACCGGGTGCAGCTCATGCAGTCGATGGGCGACGCGAGCGCGCTCAGCGGGGCGCTGCGCACCTACGCGGTGGACCTCTCCAAGATCGCCAACGACATCCGGCTGCTCGCGTCCGGCCCGCGTACCGGGCTCGCCGAGATCCGGCTGCCCGCCGTGCAGCCCGGGTCGAGCATCATGCCCGGGAAGGTCAACCCGGTGATAGCCGAGATGGTCAACATGGTGTGCTATCAGGTAATGGGGAACGACGCGACCGTCGCCGCGGCGGCCGAGGCGGGCCAGCTCGAGCTCAACGTCATGATGCCCGTGATCGCGCACAACCTGTTCTTCGCGATGACGATCCTCACCAGCGCGAGCCGGGTGTTCGCGGAGCGCTGTGTTGCCGGGATCGAGGCCGATGAGATCCAGGCGGCGTACTGGCTGGAGCGCAGCCCGGCAATCGTGACCGCCCTCGCCCCCCGCATCGGATACGCCGAGGCTGCCAAGCTCGCCAAGGAGGCGGTTGAGAAGAACGTCACCGTGCGCGAGCTGGTGGCGGAGAAGGGGATCCTCCCGGCCGAGGAATTGGACAAACTGCTCGACCTGCGTTCCATGACGGAGCCGGGTGTGCCGGGAGAGGGTTGATCCCCCCGTAAAAGAGTCGCAACACCCACCGTATCACCCGCTTGCTTTCCTATCCGAGAAGTCGGATATTCTATGCGGGAGGTAGGCATGCGAGTTACGACTTGGGCCGAATACGGCTTGATTGTCTCGCTTCACTTGGCGAAACAGGGCAACAATGGCCCCACTCCCGCACGTGATATGGCAAAGCGTGAGGGACTTCCCGCCGATTACGTCGAACAGATACTGCTGAAGCTCAGACGGGCGGGTCTGGTCTCGAGCGTGAGGGGTGCGAAGGGTGGCTATAACCTGGCGCGGGACTCCAACACGATCTCTGTGAAGGACGTGATCGAGGCCGCCGAGAACCGCACGTTCGAGGTCAACTGCGACGTGCACAAGGTCAGCACCGTTAGGTGCAGCGGCGGCAACCCGTGCAGCATTCGTCCGGTTTGGCGAGAGTTGCAGCGCAGGGTCGACGACCTTTTGGCCGACATTTCGCTGGAAGACCTGATGTTGCAGGAGTCAGAGGTTCAGGCGCTGGTTTCGGCCTGAAGCCCGCGCGGCCCACGGGTCCGGCGAGTAGGCGGTAGGGAGGGGTTGGGGACCAGGGGCGCACTCGTGCGCCCTTTTTCTTTTGCACCTACCCTGCGCGTGACCGTCTCGCCAAGTTGCGGGACGATCCTGTGCGGCAGAGACCCCCGGCACAGAGGAGCGTGATGTGACTGGCCAATCCGGCCTGCCCGAGCTGTCACACGCGGAGACCCTGCGCTATTCGCGGCACCTCATCCTGCCCGAGGTGGGCACGGCGGGACAGCGCCGCCTCAAAGCGGGCAGCGTCGTCGTGGTCGGCGCGGGGGGGCTCGGCTCGCCCGCAGCACTCTATCTCGCGGCGGCCGGCGTGGGCACGATCGGCCTGGTGGACTTCGATGCCGTGGAGGAGACCAACCTGCAGCGCCAGATCCTCCACGGCACGAGCGCCGTGGGGCGGCCCAAGCTGGAGTCGGCGGCCGCGCGCCTGGCCGACGTGAACCCCCACGTCGAGATCCGCCGCTTCGACATGCAACTCAGCTCCGACAACGCGCTCGACGTGCTGCGCGAGTTCGACGTCGTGCTGGACGGCAGCGACAACTTCCCCACGCGCTACCTGGTGAACGACGCGTGCGTGCTGCTCGGCAAGCCGTACGTGTACGGCGCGATATTCCGCTTCGACGGCCAGGCGTCGGTCTTCGCCACCGGAGAGGGACCCTGCTACCGCTGCCTGTTCCGCGACCCGCCCCCTCCCGGTCTGGTGCCTTCCTGTGCCGAGGCGGGAGTGCTCGGCGTGCTGCCCGGGGTGATCGGCAGCATCCAGGCGCTGGAGGCGATCAAGCTGCTGCTGGGGCAGGGCCGGACCCTGGTGGGCCGGCTGCTGCTGTTCGATGCCCTCGAGCTCGACTTCCGCGAGCTGGCGCTGCGGCGCGATCCCGCTTGCCCCGTGTGCGGTGACGATCCCACGGTGCGGGAGCTGGTGGATTACGAGGCCTTCTGCGGGGTGGGTGCGCAGCCGCGGCCGCAGCCGGGACTCGAGGTATCGGTCAGCGACGTCGCGCGGGAGCGCGGCGCCAACCCGGATCTCGTGCTGGTCGACGTCCGCCTGCCGGTGGAGTGGGATATCTGCCACATCGAGGGCTCGAAGCTCATCCCGCTCGCGGAGCTGCCCGACCGGATGGATGAGCTGGGGGGCACCCAGGAGATCGTCACGGTGTGCCACACCGGCGTGCGGTCGCTCCGGGCGGTGGAGTTGCTCAGGGCCGCGGGGTGCCCCCACGTGCGCAGCATGCGGGGCGGTGTCCACGCCTGGGCTGAGGAAGTCGACCCCAGCATGCCGCGGTACTGAGTGCCCCGGCCGAGTGCACCGCTTTTCCCAGGCGCCGATTCCCGTTAGAATTCAGCCCCGGCGCGGGCTTCGAGCTCCGCGTCGTCACCTGCCGAAGTGGTGGAACTGGTAGACGCGCTGCGTTCAGGGCGCAGTGGGCGCAAGCCCGTGGGGGTTCGAATCCCCCCTTCGGCACTTGAGGATTCAACGGATGATTTGGGACAGGCATCGGGCTGCGGTGCCTGTCCTTTTCTTGACCCCCCGGAAGGCCTTATCTATCTTGGACTTACGTGTCGCGCACCACTCGGCCGGGCGATGATCCCGGCCCCGTCGTGGCCCGCAACCGCAAGGCCCGTCACGACTACCACATCCTCGATTCGTGGGAGGTCGGGCTCGTTCTCACTGGGAGCGAGATCAAGTCGGTGCGCGCCGGGAAGGTGAGCCTCAAGGGAGCATTCGGGGTAGTACGAGGAGGCGAGCTCTGGCTCGAGGGAATGAACATCGCCGCCTATGAGTCGGGAGGGTACACCAATCACGAACCCGAACGCCCGCGCAAGCTGCTCATGCACCGCCATGAGATGCGACGCCTCATCGGCTCCGTCGAGCAGAAGGGGCTCACTCTGATTCCCCTCGACATGCACCTGAGCGACGGTTGGGCCAAGGTCACCCTGGCGCTGGCCCAGGGGAAGAAGCGCCACGACAAGCGCGAGGACCTGAAGCGGCGCCAGGCAGAGCGGGAAGCCGCGCGCTCCATGGGGCGACGGCGATGACGGTACTGCTCTTGCTGGTCGCGCTCGCAGTCCCGCCGACCCCAACTGCTCCGGCGATGATCGTCGTTGCCACGGCCCGAGGCGAGTCGGCCGTGCCGGTGGTGACCCATCAGGGGCATCCGGCACTGTCGGCGTCGCTGTTGGCCGAGGTCCTGCCGATGAGCGGGTTGGTGAACGACGGCTGGGCCGTTGTGGGCTTCGCCGACCAGCCATTCCGCTTCCTGCTGGGCGCGCCCGTGCTGCTGCACCACAACCGTATCCTGCCACTCGTGGGCGGCGCCTACGTCGTGCGCGACACCCTCTACGTGCCGCTCCAGTGGCTGGCCGAGCACGTGCCGCGGTTGTTCCGGGAGGGGTACCGTTACGATCCGCTCGCCGGTCGGTTCGAGGAGGCGCGCCTCGCGCCCGTCACCACGGGCGCGGCATCCGTGCGGCCGCCGTCCGAACCCGCGCGCAGCAACGGCTTTCGCATGCAGCATCAGGTAGTGGTGGACGCGGGCCACGGCGGCGTGGACAACGGCAACCCAGGCCGGTATCTGCCCACCGGGGTGAAGGAAAAGCACGTCACGCTCGCCATCGCCAAGCTGGTGCAGGCCGATCTGGAGAGCCGCGGCGTCGACGTGATCATGACGCGCACCCGTGACACGCTCATCGATCTGGGCGACCGCTCGCGCATGTGCCGCGCCGATTGCGACCTGTTCGTGAGCATCCACGTCAACAGCCTGCGACGGCGCCGGGGCTACGAGCAGGTCAACGGGGTAGAGACGTACTTCCTGGGAGATGCGGTCACCGCGGAAGCACGTCGCGTGGCGGATATGGAGAACGAAGCGCTGCGCTACGAGACCGGCGAGGACGTGGAGCAGATGGACGACGCCCTGGAGTTCATCTTCAAGGATCTTCACTCCAACGAGTTCCTGCGGGAGTCGGCGCTGCTCGCCGACCTCGTGCAGACGAACACGGCTCGGGTGCATCCGGGAGAGGACCGGGGTGTGGCGCAGAACCGCTTCGTGGTGCTGGCGACAGCGACACGGCCCGCCATCCTGCTCGAGGCCGGCTACGCCACCAACCGCAGGGACGGCGCATACATCGCGTCGTCGCAGGGGCAGCGCGAGGTCGCCCGCGCGGTGGCCGACGGCATCGAGCAATACCTCAAACGCTACGAAGCCAAGGTGCTGACGGGCACTCCCCAATGAAGCGCCGGGGCCTGGTACGCACCGGCTGGCTGCTGGCCGGGGTGCTCGCCGGGTGCGCGTACTACAACGGGCTCTACAACGCCAATCGACTGGTGGGTCAGGCCGACAAGGCCCGGGAGCAGGGTCGCTCCGGGGAGGCGCGGGCGCTCTACCTGCAGGCCGCGGTGAAGGCCGAGTCGGTGGCGGTGCGGCATCCGACGAGCAAGTGGCGGGATGACGCGCTGCTCCTGTGGGGGCAAGGCCTGCGGAGCGCCGGCGACTGCAGCGAAGCGGTGAGGCCGCTCCAGCTGGCCGTTGACTCGAGCCCCGATGCCGCACTGAGGCAGCGGGCCACCCTGGAGCTGGGTGCGTGTCGCGTCGTCACCGGCCGACCCGACGCGGCCGTGCGGCTGCTCGCCCCGCTCCTCGACGCGGGCGATTCCGCCAGCGCGGCGGAGGCCGCCCTGTGGAAGGGGCGAGCCGAGCTGCAGCGCGGAGCCTACGGCGCGGCCGCCCACGATCTGCTGCGGGCGCACCCGGACTCGGCCGCATTCGACCTGGCCCTGGCCTACGGAGCCATGGACAGTGTGGCCGCGGCGCGGCGGACGCTGGAGGTTCCCCTGGCCACCGCTCCGTACGAGGAACAGCACTGGCTTGCCGCCCTCGACTCGCTGGGAGCACGCGATGGGGCGGCCGCCGCCGATCTGACCGACTCACTCGCGGCCCGCAGCGATCTCACGGCTGGGGAGCGGGCGCGACTGCTGCTGGCCGACGGTGCCCGCTGGGACGGGCGTGGTGAGCTCGAGCGTGCAGCCGGACGCTACGCCGCAGCGCAGCAGGCGGCGCCCGATTCGCTGGAGCAGGGGTTGGCCGGAGCGCGCCTGGTGCTGGTGGATCTGAGGCGCGCCACCGACCCGGCCGTGCTGCCGGAGTTGCTGGAACGGCTGCGC
The DNA here is from genome assembly GCA_039586815.1 of Gemmatimonadota bacterium. Classification (GTDB taxonomy): domain Bacteria; phylum Gemmatimonadota; class Gemmatimonadetes; order Gemmatimonadales; family GWC2-71-9; genus WVYX01. Next base: position 65,098 of record JBDHJR010000016.1, read on the forward strand.
CAGGCCGAGGAGGTGGGTGGGGAGGCCGCGCGCACAGCCGCTCGTGCCGAGGCCGTGCTGACCCGCGCCGTGCAGGCCCGCGATCCGGTGAGCATGTTCGAGGCGGCGGAGGCACTGCGAGACTCGGTCGACGCCCCCGCGCTGGCGGCGCAGCTGTTCTGGCAGCTCGCCCAGGACCATCCGGATTCGTTCGTGGCACCCAAGGCACTGCTCGCTGCGGTGGCACTCGAGCCCAATCGCACGGAGGCGGTGCTGGCGCTGCTGACCACCCGGTACCGCGAGTCGCCCTACGTGTTGGCACTGACGGGAGGTGCGGCGGAGGCCTTTCGTGCCGCCGAGGACTCGCTGCGGGCGCTGGGGAGGAGGCCGTGAGCACGCCAATCGACGTGTTCGGCACGACGTTCCAAAACCCGGTCCTGCTGGCGGCGGGCACGGCGGGGTTCGGGCGGGAGCTGGCCGACGTGCTCGACCTCGACCGCCTGGGAGGGATCGTCACCAAGGCGGTGAGCCCCGAGCCGCGCGCGGGACACGCGGCGCCCCGGGTGGCGGAGTTCGCCGGCGGCATGCTGAACGCCGTGGGGCTCGCCAACCCCGGAGTGGACCACGTGGCGGAAGTGGATCTACCCTGGCTGGAGGCACACCTGGTGCGGGCCCGCGTGCTGGTGAACGTGGTCGGGTTCGTGGTGGAGGACTACGAGATGGTGGTGCGTCGCCTGACGCGGGCACCCGTGGTCAGCGCTTTCGAGCTCAACGTGTCCTGCCCCAACACCGCACGGGGGGGCGAGGAGTTCGGGGCCGACAGCGCGATCCTCGCCGACCTCGTTGGACGCTGCCGGGCGGCCACCGACAAGCCACTCGTGGTAAAGCTCTCGCCCACACTGCCCGACATCGCCGCCACCGCGGTAGCAGCCGTCCAGGCTGGTGCCGACGGCTTCTCGCTGGTGAACACGATACCCGGCTCGCTGTTTCGCCTCGGGGCCGAGGTGGCGCAGACCCGCCTCGGCTATGGCTCGGGTGGGGTGAGCGGTCCCGCACTGCTGCCCGTGGGTGTGCTGGCCACGCGCCGGGTGCGCGAGCGCACCGGGCTCCCGGTGATCGGCGTGGGCGGGATCCGCACTCTGGAGGACGTGGACCAGTACCTGGAGGCCGGCGCCAGCCTGGTGGCCGTAGGGACGGCGGCCATGGCCAGCCCGCGGCTGCCCCAGCGCCTGGCCGAGGAGTGGATGAGCCGTGGCTGAGGTGATCGTTGCGCTCGATTTCCCCGACGGTGAGGCCGCCCTGCGGGTGGTGGACCGGCTGCCTGGCCTGGGGTGGGCCAAGGTCGGGCCCGTGCTGTTCGTGCGGGAGGGGCCGGCCCTGGTGCGGGAGCTCAAGACACGGGGCGTGCGCGTGTTCCTCGATCTCAAGTGGCACGACATCCCCAACACCGTTGCTCAGGCAGTCCGGCGGGCGGCGGAGCTGGAGGTGGATCTGGCCACGGTTCACGCGCTGGGAGGCCGTGCCATGCTGGAGGCGGCGGTCGGCGCCGCGGGAGCGCTGCGCCTCGCCGCCGTGACCGTCTTGACGTCCCACACCGCCGCGTCCTATGCGGAGGTGGTCGGCCGGGAGGGGGGCACCGAGGTCTTGAGCGAGGTGGTCCGCCTCGCTAGGCTCGCTGTGGCGGCAGGAGTGGGCGCGCTGGTGACCTCGCCCCACGAGGCCGCGGCGGTGGCCGAGGTGGTGGGGCCCGAACGGTGGCTGGTGGTGCCGGGCATTCGCCCCGCGGGGAGCGAGGCCCACGATCAGAAGCGGACGGCCACGCCTGAGGAGGCGGTGGCCGCCGGGGCGACCCACCTGGTGGTGGGACGCCCGATCACCGGAGCCGAAGACCCCGGACAGGTGTATAAGCAGATATGCGAGGCCGTGTCGTGAAGCGACCGATAAAGAGCAGTCTCGTGGGCCTGGCTGCGGCGAGCCTCCTGGCGGGGGTGGCTCCGGCGCGGGCCCAGACCGAGCTGGAGGGCGCCGTGGACCTGGCCCGCGCGGCCTGGCTGGAGCACGACGTCGCGGAGCTGGTTGCCCACAGCGACACGGTGCGCCTGCGCCTCCCCGGCATAGCGGTCTCCGCCTCGCTCCAGCCGGAGCAGGCAGCCCGCCTGCTGGAGCGTTACCTGGAGCCGGTCCAGGAGAGGAGCTTCGACCTGGTGGACGTCCGCCGCATGGCCGAGGACCACGCCTACGCCGAGATCGCGCGCCGCTATGTGGTGAAGGGGACCGAGGACGAGCTGGGGGAGACCGTGTTCCTCGGCTTCCGGTTCCTGGACGGGGCATGGCGGCTCCGCGAGGTGCGCGTAACGCCGTAACCGCCCGTTGCATCCGGGCTTACCCCCCTCTATATTGCAAGGCTCGATTCCAGATAATTGCAGGGAGCGACCTTGAAAGTCCGTTCGAGCGTCAAGCCGATTTGCGAGCACTGCAAGGTGATCCGGCGCAAGGGTGTCACGCTGGTCATCTGCAAGCGCAATCCGAAACACAAACAGCGGCAGGGCTAGCGCATGGCACGAATCGCCGGTGTCGATCTGCCCCGCGAGAAGCGGGTCGAGATCGCGTTGACGTACATCTTCGGCGTGGGCCGACCGACGGCCAAGCAGGTGCTGGACGACACGGCCGTCGATCCGAACACGCGAGTGCGTGATCTGTCGGACGCCGAAGTCGCCCGGCTGCGCCAGGCAATCGAGCGTTCGGTCAAGGTCGAGGGCGCCCTGCGGACCGAAGTGGCAATGAACATCAAGCGGCTCATGGACATCGGGAGCTACCGCGGCCTCAGGCATCGCCGTGGTCTGCCGGTGCGTGGGCAGCGGACGCACACCAACGCGCGTACCAAGAAGGGTCCGCGGCGTCCCATCGCTGGCAAGAAGAAGGTGGTGAAGAAGTAAGATGGCTCAGGCATCCTCGGGCTCGAAGCGCAAGAAGGTGGTGGAGGCGGAAGGAATCGCTCATATCACCGCCACGTTCAACAACACGTTGATCACGATCACCGACATGCAGGGGAACGCGCTCGTGTGGGGTTCCGCCGGCAAGTCGGGGTTCAAGGGATCCAAGAAGTCCACGTCGTTCGCCGCCACGGTTGCGGCGGAGAACTGCGCACGCGAGGCGGCCAATCTGGGCGTGCGGCGCGTTCACGTGCGGGTGCAGGGGCCAGGCTCGGGTCGCGAGTCGGCGGTCCAGGCGCTCGCGTCGGCTGGGCTCGAAGTGAAGTCGATTCGCGACGTCACCCCGATCCCGCATAACGGGTGCCGGCCACCCAAAAAGAGGCGGGTCTGATGGCGCGCTACACGGGACCCGTCTGCAAGCTGTGCCGGCGCGAGGGCACGAAGCTCTTTCTCAAGGGCACGCGCTGCCTCACCGAGAAGTGCGCCATCGAGCGCCGTGCCTACCCGCCGGGTCAGCACGGGCAGGCCGCCGGACGGCGCCGCAAGGCCTCCGAGTACCAGAAGCAGCTGCGTGAGAAGCAGAAGGTGCGGCGCCTCTACGGGCTGACCGAGCGGCAGTTCCGCAACACCTTCGATCGGGTGCGCAAGCTCCCGGGCGTGACTGGCTCGAACCTGCTCATCGCGCTGGAGTCGCGCCTCGACAACGTGGTGCACCGCATGGGGTTCGCGCCCAGCCGCAAGGCGGCGCGCCAGCTGGTGCGGCACGGTCACGTGGAGGTCAACGGTCGCTCGGTAGACGTGCCGTCGTATGTGGTGAAGCCCGGCCACGAGGTGAAGATCACGGAGAAGAGCCGCGATCTCACGTCGGTGCGGGCCTCGCTGGAGGCGCTGTCGCGCGCGGCGCCGCTCTCCTGGATCAACGTGGACGCCGACAAGGCCGTCGGCAAGATGACAGAGGTGCCGACGCGGGACGAGATCCCGGTGGCGGCACAGGAACAGCTCATCGTCGAGCTCTACTCCAAGTAGGCAAATGATAGATCTCACGGGTTTGGTTCGACCGCATGTGGTCGAGATGACGAAGCGGGAGGACATCCCGTTTGCGGCGGAGTTCCGGCTCCAGCCGCTGGAGCGCGGCTACGGCCACACGCTGGGCAACGCGCTGCGCCGCATGCTGCTCTCCTCGCTGCGGGGTGCCGCCGTTTGGGGCTTCCGGCTCGAGGGCGTGGTACACGAGCACCAGACTGTGCCGGGTGTGGTGGAGGACATCCACCAGATCATCCAGCGGCTCAAGTCGCTCACGCTGGTGATGGCCGAGGAAGTCGACGAGGCCGTCCTGCAGATCAAGGCGACCAAGGCCGGTCCGGTGACGGCCCAGCAGATCGTCCCGAACGCCGCGGTGGAGATCGTGCACCCGGGGCACGTGCTGTTCACGCTGCAGGAGGATCGGGAGATCAGCGGCGAGCTGTACGTCAACAAGGGGCGCGGCTACGTCGAGGCGTCGCAGCACGGCGAGGACCGCTCGTTGCCGGTGGACGTGGTGCGGATCGACGCGGTGTACAATCCGGTGCGGCGCGCCAACTTCACGGTGCAGGAGACCCGCGTGGGTCAGCGCACCGACTTCGACAGCCTGAATCTCTCGGTGGAGACCAACGGCGCCATCCCGCCGGAGGACGCGGTGTCCTACGCGGCGGCGCTGCTCCAGGAGCACGTGCGCCACTTCCTCGACTTCGGCCACCTGCCCATGGTGAGCAGCGAGGCCGAGGGCATGCCCGAGAAGGACAGCGCCGAGCTGAAGGACCTGCTCGCAAAAGCGATAGACGACTGCGGGCTGTCGGTGCGCTCGATCAACTCGCTCAAGAACTCCGGGATCAGCACGCTGGGCGACCTGGTGGGCTACAGCGAGGACGAGCTGCTCAAGGTCAAGAACGTGGGGGAGAAGGCGCTCACCGAGATCGCCGAGATGCTGCAGCGCGAGGGCCTCAACTTCGGCATGAAGTTCGAGGATCGCGACGGCGACCTGGTGCTGCTCGAGGAGGGCTCGACCCCGGTAGCCATGGCGGCCGCGAGTACCGAGGAGCCGGCGGAGGAGGCACAGTAGCATGCGGCACCGCAAGAAGGGGCGGCAGCTGAGCCGCACCGCCTCGCACCGCAAGGCCATGCTGCGCAACATGGCGGCCTCGCTGTTCCGCCACGACAAGGTGGAGACCACAGCGGCCAAGGCCAAGGAGCTCAGGCCGTACGCCGAGCGGCTCATCACGCTGGCGCGGCGCGGCGACCTGCATGCCCGGCGCCAGGTGGAGCGCTACATCAAGGACCGGGAGGTGACGGGCCGGCTGTTCAGCGAGATCGGGCCGCGCTTCGCGAGCCGCCCGGGCGGCTACACCCGCATTCTCAAGCTGGGCCACCGGCAGGGCGACGGGGCCGAGCTGGCCCGAATCGAGCTCCTCGGCGAGTGAGCCAGTTGCCGAATCCCAGAAACGACGACGGGGACCTGACGGTCCCCGTTTTCTTAGCCAATATGAGGCAGTGAGCTCAGGCCGAGGCCGCCGCTCCCTGGCCCCGCGGGGCCTTCTGCACGCGGCCGGACTTGATGCACTGGGTGCAGGCCCGGATGCGCTTGACCTTGCCGTTCACGACGGCGCGCACGCGCTGCAGATTGGGGTACCAGCGCCTGTTAGTCTTGTTGTTGGCGTGGCTCACGTGGTGACCGAACCTCGGTCCCTTGCCACAGATATCGCAAATGCGGGACATCGCGCTCTGCTCGCTATCTTTGTAAGGCCCGGAATTCTAACGACCTACGGGCCATAGGACAACCCCGGGGAACTGCTATGCCCACCGCTCTGATCACCGGGATAACGGGCCAGGACGGCTCCTACCTGGCCGAGTTTCTGCTCGAGAAGGGGTACGAGGTCGTAGGTGTGGTGCGGCGCACGTCGCACGACTCCTACGAACGAATCGGCCACCTGCTCGACCGCCTTACGATCGTGCCGGCCGACCTGCTGGACCAGCACTCGCTCACCACGGTGATACGCGACGTCCAGCCGGCCGAGATCTACAACTTGGCGGCCCAGAGCTTCGTGCCCACGAGCTGGAGCCAGCCGGTGCTGACGGGCGAGTTCACCGCGCTCGGGGTGACGCGCATCCTCGAGGCGATCCGCCTGGCGCACCCCGGAGCACGGTTCTATCAGGCCAGCTCGTCGGAGATGTTCGGCGCCACGCCGATCACACCGCAGAACGAATCCACACCGTTCTATCCGCGCTCGCCGTACGGCATCGCCAAGGTCTACGGCCACTGGATCACGGTGAACTACCGCGAGTCGTACGGCCTGTACACGGTGAGCGGCATGCTGTTCAACCACGAGTCGCCGCGCCGCGGGCTGGAGTTCGTGACGCGCAAGGTCACGGACGCCGTCGCCCGCATCAAGCTCGGGCTCGCCAAGCAGCTCAGGCTGGGCAACCTCGAGGCACGGCGCGACTGGGGCTACGCGGGCGACTACGTAGACGTGATGTGGCGCATGCTGCAACAGGACGAGCCCGACGACTACGTGGTGGGGACCGGCAAGACCCACTCCGTGCGCGACCTGGTGGAGGTCGCCTTCGGGCACGCGGGCCTCGACTGGGAGAGCCACGTGGTCGAGGACCCCTCGCTGATGCGGCCGGCAGAGGTGGAGCGGCTTCAGGCCGACCCGACGAAGGCCAAGCGGGTTCTTGGGTGGGAGCCCACCGTCAGCTTCGAGGACCTGATCCGCATGATGGTGGACGCCGACCTCGAGCGGCTGCGGAAGGGGAACAACGCGAGGTGAGGGTCCTCGTGACCGGAGCCGACGGATTCGTCGGTTCCTGGCTGGTGCCCAGGCTGCTGGAGGACAGGCACGTGGTGATCGCGGGCGTGCGGCCTGGCCAACCGCTGTTCGCGGCGGGAGCACCCGCACCGTGGAGCGGAGACGTGCCCGTGGTGCCGTTCGAGCTGCTGGACGCCGCGTCGATCGACGCTGTGCTGACACGGGGGTTCGATGCGGTGGTGCACCTGGCAGCGGTTTCCTCGGGGGGTGATGCGGGCCGCAATCCCGTCGAGGCGTGGGACATCAATGCCGCCGGAACGGCACGATTGGCTGACGGGCTCGCCCGCCAGCATCGGACCGGCGCGGGCGATCCGGTGCTCCTGCTCGCGTCAACGGCCGAGGTGTACGGCACCGGACCGGACGAGCCCCGGGTGGAGACCGACGCTACACAGCCTTGCTCCCCGTACGCCGCTTCCAAGCTCGCTGCCGAAACGGCGATCCTGGAAGCGTACCGGCGCACCGGTCTCCGGGCGATCATCGCGCGGGCGTTCGCACACACCGGCAAGGGTCAGGACACGCGCTTCGTCGTACCGGCCTTCGCGCGGCGGCTGCTCGAGGCCAAGAAGACGGGCGCGAAAGGCGTCAAGGTCGGCAACCTCACTCCCGTGCGGGAGTTCATGCACGTGTCTGACGTGGTGAACGCATACGCCGTACTGTTGCAGCGGGGTGAGGCGGGAGAGACTTACAACGTCGCGTCCGGTCGCGCGGTCAGCCTCAGCGAGTTGTTCGGCATGCTCGCGACGATTGTGGGACATCCGGCGCAGCCGGAGACCGACCCCGATCTGGTGCGCCCGGCCGACATTCAGTATCTGGTGGGAGACAGCACCAAGCTCAGGCAGTTGACCGGATGGGAGCCGAAGGTCGCACTGGAGGAGACCCTGGCAGAGGTCGTGGATGCCCAAGCGCACTGACATCGAGACGATCCTGCTGATCGGCTCGGGCCCGATCGTCATCGGGCAGGCCGCGGAGTTCGACTACTCCGGCACGCAGGCGGTGAAGGCCCTGCACGCCGGAGTGGGTGGCGCAGGTGATCGAGCGCGAGCGGCCCGACGCGCTGCTGCCCACGATGGGCGGCCAGACGGCGCTCAACGTGGCCATGCAGCTGGTGAGCGACGGCACGCTCGAGAAGTTCGGCGTGGAGCTGATCGGCGCCAACGAGCGCGCCATCCTCATGGCGGAGGACCGGCGCGAGTTCGGCGACGCCATGGAGCGCATCGGGCTCGCGGTGCCGCGCGGCGGAGTGGCCGGATCGCACGAGGAGGCGATGCGGCTGGTGGAGGAGGTGGGCTACCCCGCCATCATCCGGCCGTCGTTCACGCTGGGCGGCACCGGCGGCGGCGTCGCGTACAACCGCGAGGAGTACGAGGAGCAGGTGCGCCGTGCGCTCGACCTCTCGCCGGTGGGCGCAGCGCTCATCGAGCAGTCGGTGATAGGGTGGAAGGAGTTCGAGCTGGAGGTGATGCGCGACGGCCGCGACAACGTGGTGATCGTGTGCTCCATCGAGAACTTCGACCCGATGGGTGTGCACACGGGTGATTCGATCACCGTGGCCCCCGCCATGACCCTCACCGACCGCGAGTACCAGGTGATGCGCGACGCGTCGATCGCGATCATCCGCGAGGTTGGGGTGGAGGCGGGCGGCTGCAACATACAGTTCGCGCTGAATCCCGCGAACGGCGAGATGCTCGCCATCGAGATGAACCCGCGGGTGTCCCGCTCTTCGGCGCTCGCATCCAAGGCCACGGGGTTCCCCATCGCGCGCATCGGCACCAAGGTCGCGGTGGGATACACCCTCGACGAGCTGCCCAACGACATCACCAAGACCACGCCCGCCTCGTTCGAGCCGGTGCTGGACTACGTGGTGGTGAAGTTCCCGCGCTTCGCGTTCGAGAAATTCCCCACCGCCGACCACCGGCTTACCACGCAGATGAAGTCGGTGGGCGAGTCGATGGCCATCGGGCGCACCTTCAAGGAGGCGTTCCAGAAGGGCCTGCGCGCGCTGGAGGTGTCGCGGCCCGGCTGGGTGATCGGCGAGACCCTGGAGGACGACCGCCTCGAGTCGGATGATCCCGCGGAGATCAAGCTCGCACTGCGCACCCCCACCTCGGAGCGCATCTTCCAGCTCAAGCGCGCCATGCTGGCGCGCATCCCCATCGAGGAGATCGCCGGGCTCACGGGGATCGACCGCTGGTTCCTGGCGCAGCTGCACGACCTGGTCGAGGCGGAGGACCGCTTCCGCGGCGCCGAGTCGGTGGTCGACGAGCATCTGCTGCGGCGCATGAAGCGACTCGGGTTCTCCGACCGGCAGCTGGCCGACCTGCGCGGCATCGGCGAGGACGAGATCCGCGAGCTGCGCTGGCGGCTCGACATTCACCCCGCCTACAAGGTGGTGGACACCTGCGCCGGTGAGTTTCCCTCGGCCACCCCCTACTACTACTCCTCGTACGAGGAGGAGAACGAGTCGCAGCCGCTGGGGCAGGACGGGATTGTGATCCTGGGCAGCGGGCCCAACCGCATCGGCCAGGGGGTGGAGTTCGACTACTGCTGCGTGCGGGCCGGGCTGGCGCTCAGGGAGCTGGGCTACAAGACCATCATGGTCAACTCCAACCCCGAGACCGTATCCACCGACTTCGACATCTCGGACAAGCTCTACTTCGAGCCGCTCACGCTGGAGGATGTACTGGAGATCGTGCGCGTCGAGCAGGCGCGCGGCGTGATAGTGCAGCTCGGCGGCCAGACGCCGCTCAAGCTGGCCAAGGGACTCGAGGCCGCGGGCATCTCCATCCTCGGCACGAGTCCGGACGCGATCGACGTCGCGGAGGACCGCCGCCGCTTCGAGGCGCTGGCCCGCGAGCTGAAGGTGACGCAGCCCCCCAACGGCACGGTGACCGGCGAAGACGAGGCCATCGGGGTGGCAGCCGAGGTGGGATACCCCGTGCTGGTGCGCCCCTCCTACGTGCTGGGCGGCCGCGCCATGGAGATCGTGTACGACGAGGCGTCGCTGCGCAATTACTTCCGGCACGCCGTGCGGGCCTCACCGGAGCACCCGGTGCTCATCGACCGCTTCCTCGAGGACGCGTTCGAGGCCGACGTGGATGCAATCTCCGACGGCAAGCGTTGCGTGATCGGCGGAGTGATGCAGCACATCGAGGACGCCGGTGTGCATTCGGGCGACTCGGCGTGCGTGCTGCCGCCGTATCTGCTGGAGGAGCACCATGTGGAGGAGATGCGGCGCCGCACCAAGGCCTTTGCCGAGGCGCTCGGAGTGGTGGGGCTGATCAACGTGCAGTACGCCGTGCGGGACGGCACCGTTTACGTGCTGGAGGTGAACCCGCGCGGCTCGCGCACCGTTCCGTTCGTGAGCAAGGCGACGGGTGTGCCGCTGGCGAAGCTGGCTGCGGCCGTGATGTCCGGGCGCACCCTCGACGAGCTGGGAGTGGGCGACGAGGTCCCCATGCCTTACGTGGCCGTGAAGGAGGCGGTCTTCCCCTTCTCCAAGCTCCCCAACGTGGACACGCTGTTGGGACCGGAGATGCGCTCGACCGGCGAAGTCATGGGCATCGCCGACTCGTTCGGGATGGCCTTCGCCAAGGCCCAGCTCGCAGCCGACCAGGGCCTCCCCCTGGAGGGCGGCGTGTTCGTCACGGTGAACGACCTGGACAAGCCCACGGTGCTGCCGATCGTGCGCCGCTTCCACGAGATGGGCTTCAAGGTGTACGCCACCGAGGGCACATCACGCTACCTGCGGGCGCGCGGCATTCCCACCGAGTTCGTCACCAAGGTGTACGAGGGACGGCCCAACCCGGCCGACCTCATCGTCTCGGGTGACGTGAAGCTCCTGATCAACACGCCCCTCGGAAAGCTCACGCAGCGCGACGACTACTACATCCGCCGTGCCGCACTGCAGCACCGCGTGCCGTACATGACCACCATGTCGGCGGCGAGCGCAGCGTGTGATGCGGTGTTGGCCCTCAAGAGCCGCAGCGGTGGGGTGAGGTGCCTGCAGGAGTGGTATGAGATAGCGCGGGGGCTCCCCGCTGCCGCCCAGACGCCCGCGGGAAGCGTACGGCACGATGCCGCGACCATCTCACCCAGCACCGCGTCAGGTGAGCGTGCAGCCCGGGAGCGCGGGGCGTGACCACCACGGCGCTGCGCGAGCTGGCGTCGCGCATTCGCGGTGAGGTGCTGCTCGACGAACCGCTCGCCGGGCACACGACCTACCGCATCGGCGGGCCGGCGGCGGCCATGGTGCTGCCATCGACCAGCGAAGACGTGGTGCACGCGCTCGTCTTCGCGGCCGAGACAGGCACGCGATGGCTGGCGCTCGGCCTCGGTTCCAACGTATTGATCTCGGATCGGGGCTTCGACGGGATCGTGATCCGGCTGGGCAAGGGCCTGGACGCGGTGCAGCACGGCGCCGACGGCGACGCGACGCGCTGGACGGTCGGCGCGGGCGTGCCGACGCCGCTCTTGGCGCGGCAGACGGCCAAGGCGGGCCTCGCCGGAGTGCACCGGCTCATTGGCGTGCCGGGCACCGTGGGCGGTGGCGTGTTCATGAACGCGGGTGCGCACGGTCAGGATTTCTCGCAGGTGACGCTTGGCGTGGAGTTGGTGGCGCCCGATGGGACGGTGGGATCGCTGCCGGGTGCGGAGGTGCCCTGGGAGTACCGCTCCAGTGGTCTTCACGGCAGCGTGGTCATTGGCGCCACTCTGCAGCTGACTCCGGCTGATCCGAAGCAACTCCACGAGGAGATCGAGCAACACCTTCGCTGGCGTAAGGCCGGGACTCCGTTCAACGAGCCTTGCTGTGGGTCGGTCTTCAGGAATCCCGCCGCGGCGACCGCGGAATCCCGCACCGCCGGCCAGCTCATCGACGGGCTGGGTCTCAAGGGTCATCGCGTCGGCGGCGCACGGGTTTCGCCCAAGCACGCCAACTACATCGTGAACAGCGGTGATGCAACCGCCGGCGATGTGCTGGCGCTGATCGAGCAGGTGCGGGAGAAGGTATTCGCGGAATACGGAGTCGAGCTCCAGCTGGAAGTGCAGGTGATCGAATGACGGACTACTTCGTGCACGAGAGCTCCTACGTTGACGACGGCGCAACCGTCGGTGAGGGCACCAAGATCTGGCATTTCTGCCACGTGATGCCCGGGGCCGAGATCGGCGCGGGGTGCAGCCTGGGGCAGAACGTTGTCGTCATGCCGGGCACGAAGATCGGCAACAACGTGAAGATCCAGAACAACGTGTCGATCTACGAGGGGGTGGTGCTGGAGGACGACGTGTTCTGCGGTCCGTCGTGCGTGTTCACCAACGTGACCACACCGCGGAGCCACGTGTCGCGCCGAGCCGAGTACGTACAGACACTGGTGCGCCGCGGTGCGACGATCGGCGCCAATGCCACCGTGGTGTGCGGCATCACCATGGGGGAGTTCGCGTTCGTGGGCGCGGGAGCGGTGGTCACCTCCGACGTACCGGCGCACGCCCTCATGGTGGGAGTCCCTGCCCGGCGCGTCGGCTGGATGTGCCACTGCGGGGAGCGGCTGCACGTCACCGCAGGCGAGGCGGCGTGCGAGCGCTGCGGCTCGCGCTTCCGCGAGGTGGACGGCCGGCTGTCGGCCTTGTAAGTTTCTGTCTTTCTTACACTTGGAATGACCGTGAAGGTACCGCTCCTGGACCTCAAGGCCCAGCTCGAAGCGATTAGGGACGAGGTGCTGCCGGCCCTGATGGAAGTGGTCGAGAGCCAGCGCTTCATCATGGGCGACCAGGTGCGCGACCTGGAGGCGGCGGTCGCTGCGGCCAGCGGGGCCCGGTTCGGCGTTGCCTGTGCCTCCGGGACCGACGCGCTACTACTCTCCTTCAAGACGCTGGCACTGGCACCGGGCGACGAGGTCATTACGACCCCGTTCACGTTCTTCGCCACTGCCGGGGCGATCCACAATGCCGGTGGCACGCCGGTGTTCGTGGACATAGATCCCGCCACGTTCAATCTGATCCCCGAGCAGGTTGCGGCGGCGATCACGCCGCGCACCAGGGCCATCGTGCCGGTGCACCTGTTCGGGCAGCTCGCGCCGATCGAAGCCATCATGGCGCTGGCGGACGAGCGCGGCCTTGCCGTAATCGAGGACGCCGCGCAGGCCATCGGCGCGCGGCGCAAGATCGACGGCGTGTGGCGCCGCGCCGGCGAGCTGGGCACCACCGGCGCCTTCTCGTTCTTCCCCAGCAAGAACCTGGGCGCGTGGGGTGACGGGGGGATGATCGTCACCCAGGACGAGGACCTCGCCGAGCGCATGCGCAGGCTGCGTACGCACGGCGGGGCCAAGCAGTACCATCACGACGAGGTCGGGACCAACAGCCGGCTGGATACGCTCCAGGCGGCGGTGTTGCTCACCAAGCTCGCGCATCTGCCGGCGTGGAGCGCCGCCCGGCGCGAGAACGCGGAAGCCTACACCGAGGCCCTGAGCGGGGTGGACGGCGTGGTGCCGCCGGCGGTGGACCCCGCGAACGAGCACATCTACCATCAATACACGATCCGCGCCGCGCGACGCGACGAGCTCAAGCAGCATCTGGGCGAGCGAGGAATTGGCAGCGCCGTTTACTATCCCAAGGCGCTGCACCGGCAGCCGTGCTTCGCACCGCTGGGCTATGCAGAGGGCAGCCTGCCAGAGGCCGAGCGGGCGTGCGACGAGGTGCTGTCTCTCCCGGTGTACCCGGAGCTGGCGCCGGAGCAGCGTGACGCGGTGATCGACGCGATAACGGAGTTCTATCGATGAGCAGGCTCAAGGTTGCGGTGGTGGGAGCGGGCAATTGGGGTCGCAATCACGTGCGCAGCGTCGCGGCCCTGCCGGAGGCGGACCTGGCGGCGATCTGCGACCTCGACTCCGGCGTTCGCGAGGCGATGGCACGTCAGTATCCGGCCACGCTCGTCACCGAATCCGCGGACGAAGCGATCGGAGCGGCGGAGGCGGTGGTGGTCTCCACGCCGGCGGCATCGCACGTGGAGCTGTTCAGCAAGGCGATCGAGGCGGGACGCCCCGTCCTGGTCGAGAAGCCTTTCGCCCTGTCGGTGAAGGAGGCCGAGGGGATGGCCGAGCTGGCGGCGAAGCGCGGTGTGGCGGCGATGGTGGGTCACCTGCTGGTGTTCCACCCGGCGGTGGAGCGGCTCAAGACGATGATCGAGGCTGGTGAGCTGGGCGAGGTCTATTACCTCTACAGCCAGCGCGTGAACCTGGGTCAGGTGCGTCCCGACGAGAACGCCTTGTGGAGTTTCGGGCCGCACGACGTGTCGGTGGCGCTCGAATTGCTGGGCCAGGCGCCCACGCGGGTCTCGGCACACGGCAAGAGTTACCTGCAGCCGGGTGTGGAGGACGTAGTGTTCATGACCATGGAGTTCGCCTCCGGTGCGATGGCGCACGTGCAGATGTCGTGGCTCGATCCACACAAGGAGCGGCGCCTCACCGTGGTGGGCTCCGACAAGATGATCGTGTTCGACGACATGCAGGCCCGGGAGAAGCTCAAGATCTACGACAAGGGTGTGGACCGTCCGCCCGAGTATGCGTCCTACGGGGAGAGCCTGGCGATCCGCGAGGGCGACATCTCCATTCCGCGCGTGCCCATGGTGGAGCCGCTCAAGGCGGAGCTGCGGCATTTCGTGCGGGTAGCGCGCGGTGAGGAGACCGCCCGGGCAGACGCGGAGAGCGGTGACCGAGTTGTCATGAGCTACGAAGCCGACCTGATCGCCAAGGCCGAAGGCCGCTCGGCCGTGTTCGGGGTCATCGGCCTCGGCTACGTGGGTCTTCCGCTCGCCGTGGAGCTGGCGAAGGCCGGATACCGAGTGGTGGGGTTCGACCACTCGGGTGATGTCGTCGCCGCCGTCAACGGTGCCAGGTCGCACATCAAGGACGTCCCGTCCGATGTGCTGGTGCCATTGGTCGAGTCGGACAAGCTCGAGGCCACGCGTGAGATGGGGCGGCTGGGTGAGGTGGACGCCATTTGCATCTGCGTCCCCACGCCGCTCTCCAAGACTAAAGATCCCGACATCTCCCATGTCATGGCTGCGGTCCAGGCCGTGGCGCAGGCGGTGAGGCCGGGCCAGGCGGTCATCCTGGAGAGCACGACCTACCCCGGCAGCACCCGCGAGCTGCTCGTGCCGAAGCTGGATGGGCGAGGGTTCCGCATTGGACAGGACGTGTTCGTCGCGTTCAGCCCGGAGCGCGTCGATCCGGGGAACCCCGTGTGGCAGACGCGTAACACACCCAAGGTGGTTGGCGGAGCGACGGACGCGTGCCGGCGCGTGGTGGCGGCGCTGTACGAGCCCGTGTTCGACGCGCTGGTGCCCGTGTCGTCGCCCGAGGCGGCCGAGCTCGTGAAGCTGCTCGAGAACACCTTCCGCAGCGTGAACATCGGGCTCGTCAACGAGATGGCGATCGTGTGCGACAAGCTGGGGGTGGACGTGTGGGAGGTGATCGACGCGGCGGCAACCAAGCCGTTCGGGTTCATGAAGTTCACGCCGGGGCCGGGACTGGGCGGGCACTGCATCCCCGTCGATCCGCACTACCTCGCGTGGAAGATGCGCGGGCTGGACTACAAGACCCGCTTCATCGAGGTGGCGAGCGAGGTGAACTCGGAGATGCCGGCGTTCTGGGTGCGGAAGATCGCCGAGCAGCTCAACGAGGATGCGAAATCCGTTCGCGGATCGAAGGTCCTGGTGGTGGGCATTGCCTACAAGAAGGACGTCGATGACGTGCGTGAGAGCCCGGCCATAGATATCGTGCGATTGCTGCAGCAGCAGGGGGCGGACGTCTCGTATCACGATCCGCACGTACCGGCCCTCAGCGAGGACGGCGTCAAGTTACGGTCCGTCGCGCTCTCGCCTGAAACCTGTGCCGCCGCCGATTGTGTGGTCATCGCAACGGATCACTCCAGTTTGGACTACCCGATGATCAGGCAGGAAGCACGGCGGCTGGTGGACACGCGCAACGCGCTGAACAGGGGAGCCGAGTCATGAAGGTTGCGGTGGTTGGGACGGGGTATGTGGGCCTGGTGGTCGGAGCCTGTCTCGCCGAGACGGGCAACGACGTCATCTGCGCCGACGTGGACAAGGGGAAGGTCTCAGCGCTCAGGAAGAACAAGATCCCCATCTACGAGCCGGGGCTCGAGCCGCTCGTGGTGAGCAATCAGGCGGAGGGCCGTCTCAGCTTCACGACCGACGTCGGGGCTGCCGTCGAGGCGGCCGAGGTGGTGTTCATCGCCGTGGGCACGCCGCCCGACGAGGACGGGTCGGCCGATTTGCAGCACGTGCTGAGCGTGGCGCGCACGATCGGCGATCACATGAACGGGCCCAAGGTCGTGATCACGAAGAGCACGGTGCCGGTCGGCACGGCCTGCAAGGTACGCGAGGCCATCGCGGAGCGGACTTCGGAGACATTCCACGTCTGCTCCAACCCGGAGTTCCTCAAGGAGGGTGCGGCGGTAGACGACTTCATGAAGCCGGATCGCGTGGTCGTCGGAGTCGATTCGGACGAGGCGGCCGAGGTGGTGGGCCAGCTCTACGCGCCGTTCGTGCGCACCGGCAATCCCATCATGTTCATGGACATCCCCTCGGCCGAGCTGACCAAGTACGCCGCCAACGCCATGCTCGCCACGCGCATCTCGTTCATGAACCAGATGGCGCAACTGTGTGAGAGGGTCGGGGCGGACGTCACAAAGGTCCGCAAGGGCATCGGCAGTGACGCGCGCATCGGCTCGGCGTTCCTGTTCCCGGGCCCTGGATACGGCGGCTCCTGTTTCCCCAAGGACGTGAAGGCGCTCGTCCGGACGGGTGACGACAACGGAGTCCCGCTCGACATCCTGAAGGCCGTCGAGGCTGTGAACGCGCGACAGAAGCAGCAGCTACCCACAAAGCTCACGAAGGCAGTGGAGGGGAATCTCCAGGACAGCACGATTGCCGTGTGGGGGCTCGCGTTCAAGGCGCGGACCGACGACATGCGGGAGAGTCCGTCGATCGACCTGATAGAAGCGGTACTCGCCGCCGGCGGCAGGGTGCGAGCCCACGATCCCGAGGCGAACCACACGGCGCGAAACGTGTTCGGCAAGCGGATCGAGTACTTCGACCGCATGTACGACGCGCTCGAAGGGGCCGACGCGCTGGTGATCGTCACCGAGTGGCTCGAGTTCCGCAACCCCGACTTCGGTCGCATGAAGGATCTCCTGCGGCAGCCGGTGATCGTGGACGGTCGCAACCTGTACGATCCGGCCAAGATGAAGAAGCGGGGGTTCACCTACGTGAGCCTGGGAAGGAACGCGGTCTGATGCGCATCGTGGTGACCGGAGCCGCCGGGTTCCTCGGGTCGCACCTCACCGATCGGCTGATCGGGGACGGTCATGAGGTCGTCGGACTGGACAACCTGATCACAGGCTCGCTCGCCAACCTCGAGCACCTCGACGGCAACGGCGCGTTCACGTTCGAGAAGCACGACGTGAGCACCTATATCGACGTGGACGGTCCGGTGGGCGCGGTGTTCCACTTCGCGTCCCCGGCCAGTCCGATCGACTACCTGGAGCTGCCGATACAGACTCTCAAGGTGGGCTCACTCGGCACCCACAACTCCCTCGGTCTGGCCAAGGCGAAGCAGGCGACGTTCTTCCTGGCCAGCACCTCGGAAGTGTACGGCGACCCGCAGGTGCACCCCCAGCCCGAATCGTACTGGGGGCACGTGAACCCGATCGGCCCGCGCGGCGTGTACGACGAGGCCAAGCGGTTCGCCGAGGCGATGACGATGGCGTACCACCGGTATCACGGACTGGACACACGCATCGTGCGCATCTTCAACACGTACGGCCCGCGCATGCGGGCGCACGACGGACGGGTGGTGTCCAACTTCATCGTACAGGCGCTGAGCGGCGAGCCGATCACCATCTACGGGGACGGCTCGCAGACGCGATCGTTCTGCTACGTGGACGACGAGGTGGACGGCATCGTGCGGCTGTTCGAGCACGGTGACGCCGAGCCGACCAACGTAGGAAACCCGCACGAGTTCACCGTGATCGAGCTGGCCGAGAAGGTCCTGCGGCTCACCGGCTCCAAGTCGGAGCTGGTGCGCGAGCCGCTGCCGACCGACGATCCCAAGGTGCGGCAGCCCGACATCGGCAAGGCGAAGCGGCAGCTGGGGTGGGAGCCGGCGGTGACGCTGGAGGATGGCCTGCAGCGCACCATAGAGTACTTCCGCAAGGTGCTGGCTGCGTGAGCGAGCGCGTGTTGGTGACCGGAGCCGTGGGCTTCATCGGCGGCCACACCTGCCGGGCGTTGTTGCAGGAGGGGCGCGAGGTGGTGGGCCTCGACAACTTCGACCCGTTCTACGACCGCCGCATCAAGGAAGGTGCGTTGGCCAAGCTGCGGGAGGAGCGGGGCTTCTCCTTCGCAGAGGGGGACATCCGCGACGAGTCACTCCTGTGCGAGCTGCTCGACGGGGTGGACGTCGTCGTGCACCTGGCCGCGCGGGCCGGAGTGCGGCCCTCGATCGAGGACCCCGGTCTCTACGCTTCCGTCAACGTGGAGGGGACAGTTCGCCTGCTCGAGGCATGTCGCTCGCGTGATGTGCGGCGCTTCGTGTTCGGCTCGTCGTCCTCCGTGTACGGCGACACTTCGGAGCCTCCGTTTCGGGAGGACGCGCCGGCGCTCGACCCGGTGTCACCGTATGCGGCGACCAAGCGGGCCGGGGAGCTCCTCTGCCAGGTGTACCATCACCTCTTCGGCATGCGCATCGCGTCCTTGCGGTTCTTCACAGTGTATGGCCCGCGCCAACGCCCCGACCTGGCGATCCATCGCTTCACGCGGCTGCTGGCCGAGGGAACTCCGATTCAGCAGTTTGGCGACGGCTCCAGTGAGCGGGACTACACCCACATAGACGATATCTTGAAGGGCGTGTCGGGAGCCGTTTCCTGGACCGCGGACGATGAGCCGGCTCACGAGGTATTCAACTTGGGAGAATCGAGGACGGTCCGACTGGACCACCTCATCCGGCTGATCTCCGACGCGCTCGGCGTCGCGCCGGAGATCGAGTATCTGCCTATGCAACCGGGAGACGTGCAACGCACTCACGCCGACATCTCCAAGGCCCGGGCGGTACTGGGCTACGACCCGCAGGTCGCGATCGAGGACGGCATTACACGATTCGTGACATGGTACGAGGACACCTATGGACTTGAGCCCCGTGCAACTGCTTGAGCGCGCCCGGGAGCGGTTCGAGCTCGGCGACTACTATGGCGTGCTCTACCTGCTTCACGAGCTGGTCGAGGGCGGCAAGGCATTGAGGCCAACATCCACCGGGGGATACTGCTGGCCGAGATGGGACGTGCCGAGGAAGCCGAGGCCGCGTTCGCTGCGGCGCGCGAGAGCGGGGCGGAGGACCGGGGCGGCGTGGCGGCGCACTATGCCGCCAAGCTGGCCAACCTGCATGCCGAGTTGGGCGAAGCGTACGCGGAGGCGGGCGAGCTCGCGCTCGCCATCGAGCAGTACGAGCGGGCGCTGGAGTTGGGCCCCGCTTACCACGACCTGCGCTACCGGCTGGGTCGGCTGTTGCTCGATGCGCGGCGCACGCTCGAGGCGCGGGAGGAGCTCCAGAAGGTGGTCGAGGCCCGGCCCGGAGCGGTCGACGCGGGGGCGGCGTACGGCCTGGCCTGTTACCTGTCGGGCGATGCTGGTACGGCTCGCCGCGTGTGGTCTGCCTTGCAGGAGAAGTATCCGCACGACGTGCGCGTGAGGGCGTACCTGGCGATGCTGGACCGCGGTGCGCAGTAAGGCCCTGCTGGCGCTCGTGCTGCTGGCCGGCTGCGTCGGGGCGGCCGCCCAGCACGAGCGTCTGGCCGATGAGGCGTACGCGGAGCGGCGCTTCGCCGATGCGCTGGTGGAGTACAGGCTCGCGATCTCCGCCGGCAGGCCCAGCGCCGACCTGCGGATGAAGGCCGGGGCGGCGGCGCTGCACGCCGGCGAGCTGAGCGCGGCGGCTCAGGAGTTCGTCGCTCTGGGAACGGAAGGCGGAGACTCCCGCCTGCAGGAGGCGGCGGACGGTCTCGTGCTGGTGGCCAACGCCGCGATTCAGGTGGGTGATCAGCAGGCCCTGGCCGCGGCGCTCGACGGGCTCCAGAACGTGGCGCCAAACCGTGCACTGGGGAGCTTCGCGCAGCAGCTCGCGGGCTCGATGGGAACCCAGCCGCGCACACCCGAGGAGCTGGCCGTGCTCACCTACGCCGCGGCGGCTGCACCCGACGCCGGCACGCTTGACTCCCTGGTTTACGTGTACGGGGTGGCCCTGCGCCGCCTGGGGCGGTGCGAGGATGCCTCGGTGGCCTTCGAGAGCCTGCTGACTGGTGCTGTGCGCCCTGCAGATCGGCAGGCGCGCGCTGGACGAGGGGCAGCCGACCCTGGCGGAGGACTGGTTCAGCCGGGCAGCCACGCGGGGCGGCGACACGCCAGGTGCCCGCGCGGCCTACATCGGCCTGGGGGATGTGCGCTTCGCCCTGGGAGACCTCATGGGGGCGATCGAGGCTTACGAGCAGGCCCGCGCCGGGCTGTTACCGGGCGACTCGATCTATGCCATCGCCTCCGGGCGACTGAACCTGATGACGCAGCCGGAGTTCTAACCCGGAACCGGGATGCACTCGAGGGTACTAAGCCACGTGCGGTATCGTAAGACCATTCTTGCAGCATGGCTCGCGGTCGCGAGCGCCGCCTGCGGCGGCGGTAGCCAACAGCGGATCGACATGGCGCCGGTCGGCAATCCGGTGGCGCTATACGACTCCGCGCTGGCGGCCTACCGCAAGGGCGACTGCGGCTGGACGCGGGACGCGTTCGCGCGGCTCAGCTTCGAGCTGGACGCGGCCGACCCGTTGCAGCCGGAGGCGCGCTATTACGTGGGCGAGTGCATGATGCGCAAGGGCGAGCGGCTCGAGGCGACTCGGCAGTTCCGGCGCATCGCCGACGACTACCCGCGGCACCCGCTGGCGCCCGACGCACTGCTCCGTTCCGGCGACGCGTACGCGTCGCTGTGGAACAAGCCGGATCTGGATCCGACCTATGGCGAGGCGGCCATGGTGACGTACCGGGAGCTGATGGCACGGTATCCCGCCAGCCCCGCGGCGGATCGAGCGCAGCTGCGCATCGCGGCGATCGAAGAGATGTTCGCCGAGAAGGAGTTCAAGGGCGGGGTGTTCTACCTTCGCCTGGGGGCGTACGACTCGGCCATCATCTACTTCAAGGGCGTGGTGGCCGAATACCCGCGCAGCTCCTACGCGCCCAAGGCGGTGATGAAGCTGATCGAAGCCTACACCAAGATCGGGTACGTGGAAGAAGAGCGGGAGATGTGTCAGTACCTCTGGCAGTACTACCCGGACGAGGAGGGGGCACAGCAGGCCTGTCCGGAGCAGTTTGCCACCCCCTGATCGCCCCACGCGCCGCGGGATCTTCGGCGGCTCCTTCGACCCGGTCCACCAGGGACATCTGATCGTCGCCAGCGCGGCGGCCGACGCGCTCGAGCTGGACCGGGTGCACTTCGTTCC
>JBDHJR010000032.1:0-19237 GCA_039586815.1 Gemmatimonadota bacterium
GCGTTCGGGGCCCCCACTACCAGCACGGTGAGTGGCGACGGCCGCTGGGCCTACGTGGTCGGCGGCGAGGGGGTGCTCAGGATCGACCTGTCGCGGCAACGTGTGCTGGCCAGGTCCGGGCCGGCCGCTGCGGCGGTGCTGGCAGTGTGGCCCGGCCACTCCTCGCCCATCATGCGCTGGTAGCCCCGCATCACCGCCACCGCAGTCGCCCCAGCCTCGACGTAGTCAGCGACTCCCGGACACTGCCACGCCGCAACACGAGAGTCGTGTTGGCCCCTCCGAACCCGAGCCCATTGGGGTGTATGCGGATGACGTAGCGGCTCGCGGAGAGGCCGACGCCGTGCCTCGAGGGCCCGGTGCGCGCCAGCACCAGTATCGCGCGCAACGATTCTGCGCCGAACTCCAGGCGCACCCGGGCCGCCCGGTAGATCGCCTCGAGCCGAGCCAGCTCGTAGAAGGCCGCCAATTCCGTGGATGCTCGGCGCACCGCCGTCCGGTCACGCCACGGGCCGACATGCGGTGCGGCAATGGTTGCCACGACTCCGACGAGCGCGAGAACCGTGGCAATTTCGGGGAGAGTTACGCCTCGTCGCACACCGTAATCGATATCACAGTGCGGGCCGAGACCGCTGTCCCAAATTACCCCTGCCGGGGCGTATTTCCGCCTGTGCTCCAGAGTGATTGGCTGTTGTTGAGCAGCCGCGCGGCCCCTTGCAGGGGTCTAGGCCAGCCCGCATGTTAGGCAGGCCTTGGAATCGTCACGCGAACGGAGGCAATCAGGCTCGTGATCCCCCACATCCTTCCCGAAGAACAGACCCCGGCAAACGGTCTGCACGAGCCCTTTCTGCAGCGAGCCGCCGACGCAGACGCAGAGACCTCCAGTAGCTACGCGCTGGGGGCGTTTCTCACCATGCGGCTGGTCGATCAATTCACGAGAGATCACACGCAGCCTGCAGCCCTGGCATATCAGATTCGTGCCACCACCGACTTCCTGCGCGAGCTGCATCCCCCTACGGTGGAGAGCAACCACCTGCTGGAGGTCGTGCGGGTAGCGGAGGGCGTGCGCGATAGCGGCAACGTGCGACTGCTGTGGCCGCCGCTGCTGGCGTTCGCCTTCTGGCTCGAGAATCAGCTGCGGCTGGCGGAGGCGCTCGACGTATTGGAGACGGGGATACGGCTGAGCGACGACGCAGCCGGCGAGGAGGAGGTAGCCGCGCACCTGCAGTTGGGCCGCGTGCTGCGTCTCTCGGGTCGGTACGACGAGTCACTCGAATCGTATGCAGCCGGCGGCAGGTTCGCCTCACGCCTGGGTGACACGCACTCGGCTCTATTGAGTCGCATCGGTCAGGCCAACGTCAAGCGTTTTCTGGGGAACCTGCCCGAATCGGAAAGCACGCTTCAGGCTGTGCGCTGCGACGCTCGAAAGCTGGGCGACACGGACGCCGAGGCTCGGGCGTGCCACGATCTGGCGGTCGCACACGAAACGATGGGTCGCACGAGCAGTGCGGTGCAGTTGGCATTCGAGGCCTTCGGACTCTACGGTCAGCAGATCCAGAAAGTGCGGGCCCTCGCGGACGTCGGGATGTTCCTCAAGGAGCTGGGACACTACACGGCCGCCAAGCGGGCCTTGATGCTGGTACTCGAGGCCGATGCGCCGCCCGAGTCGCAGACTCGCATGGCAGTGGAGCTGCTCGATCTGGCCGCACTCATGCAGGACCGCCTCGCTTTCGAGCGCTGGCGGCGCGCGGCGCAAGAGTACTACGACCAGCTGCCCGTCGACGAGCGGGTTGAGTTCGAGATCAAGCTGGGATACGGACTGGCTTCGTTCGAGCGCCGGGCGGAGGGTGAAGAGCACTTGCGGCGGGCGATCGCGCTTGCTGAGGCCGCGGGACTAGGAGAGCAGATCTTCCGGGCGGAGAGCTTCTTACGCGAACTGCAGGAGAGCTACGGCAAGCCGTTGCATGCCGCAGCGCCTCCCGCAGAAGTGGAGCCAACCCCCGAGCTACGAACTACGATCGAGTCGCTGGAGGAGTTGGCGAGCGCGCGATAGCTAAGACCCGGAGGGGCGTGCGCGTCTAGGTGCCGGACCCCTGTGCACCGCTCGACTGACAGAAGGTTCCGGAGCCTTGCGCACCGCTGTTGAACGTGCCTGAGCCTTGCGCGCCGCTTTCCGCGCAGACTTCAGGCCCCGCAGCGTCGGTGCAGGCCGATGCCCCGAGAGCAACGGAGGCGAGCAGGGCGAAGGTCAAGAGGCGTATACGACGGGTCATAGCACCCTCCTGGGTCTTTGAGATAGCCGGCGGCAGGGGCCGCCGCACCAAAATCGAGGCGGGGTGGGGGGCCGGATAGGCCCTTTTGGGGACTTCATGTGCTTCTTTTGGGACATTCATGCTGGTTCTAGCGGCGGTTCCTAGAGCGTTCTCGGCCCAACTCCTCCGGGCTGCCGGCCATCGATTTCGTTTCGTGGCCGCGTCGTCCTGGAGTGAGGTGCTCGAGACGATCCTGCGGGAGCCTCTGGAGCTGGCTGTGCTGGACCCCGGTTTGGAGGGAATTCCGCGGACGCAGGAGATAGAGCGGATTCGTCTGCTGTTTCCCTCCCTGCCGCTGGTGTTGTACACGAAGCTCACCCCAGCGATGGTCCCGGTGTTGCTGCGTCTGGGCCGCGTGGGCGTGCGGGAAGTGGTGGTGTCCGGCCACGACGACCACCCAGCACGGCTGAGCGACATCCTGGTGCACGAGGCGGCGCGTTCCCTTTCGCGACGCCTGGTCGAGGAGATCAAGGACCTGCTGGAAGGTTGCCCGGGACAGCTCCGCTGGGCACTGGAAACGGTGGTGCGGGAGCCGGCGGCGTTCCACACCGTGCGCGACCTGGCCGAGCGGGCGCGCATGGATCGGCGCACCTGCGCAAGGTGGTTCACGAAAGCGAATCTGCCGCCGCCGAGCGTCGTGCTCATGGTATTCCGGGTCGTCTACGCCCACCGCCTGCTGCAGGATCCGGGCTACACGGTGGAGGATGTGGCAGCCAAGTTGGGCTACTCCAAGGCGCGCTCGTTCGCGCAGAACGTGAAGGAGGTTTTCGGCATGACTCCGGGCGAGCTCAGGGTGTCGCTCACGCCCGACGAGGCCATCCGGATCGTGCGAGAGAAGTTCTTGAACAAACAGACCGAAAGCGAGACGGAACCACTCAAGGCGTGGCAAAACGTTTCATGACCTCGCTCACCTTCCTCGTCGTCGACGACGAACCCGGCATCAGAAAGGTGCTCTCCCGGGTGCTCACCCGGTTCGGCCACTCCGTGGTGCTGGCCACGACGGGCGAAGAGGCAGTTCAGGTGCTGGAGGCGAGCGAGATCGACGTCGTCATGATGGACCTCCGCATGCCCAGCATGTCCGGCCAGACGCTGTATCATGCCATCGCCTCTCAGTGGCCCGAGCTGGTGGGACGCGTGGTCGTCATGAGCGGTGACCTGGAAGCGGAGGACCACGAGAGCTGGTTGAGCCTGCACAGCCTGCCGCTCCTCCCCAAGCCATTTGAAATCGCGCAGCTGCTCGACCTCATCCAGCAGCTGACCGCGAGCCCCCGCCGCGAGGCGAATGGGCAGTAGCGTGCAAGACCCCCTGTTCAACCTGCGTGAGTACCGCAGGCTCGCGCCGTGGAACCTGCGGGACCTGGCCACGCTCGCAGCGGCGATCCTGGATGCATCCGCCGTGCGTCCCATCAATGCAGCTGCCAGCGCTCACCCGAGCGAGCGCACCATCCGCTTCTACGTCACTCGTAACCTGGTGACACCCCCTGAGGGAAGGGGGACGGCCGCTACCTACTCCTACCGTCACCTGCTCCAGGTGCTGGCCATCAAGTTGCGGCAGATGGAAGGGGCGACGCTCGCAGCCATCGAGGAGGAACTGGTGGAGACCGCGGGCGACGCTCTGGAGCGACGGGTGGCGGCGGCGCTGGGCCCGAACCTGCCGGCTCCGGGGCAGCTACCGCTCACCGGACAGGACACGCCCCCACGCGGAAGAGCAGGCCAGGCACTGCGGGCACTGGCACGGCCGCGCGAGGACCCCGGTGACTCACGCGACGCGAGCACGTGGCATCGCATGTGGGTCGGGGAAGGGATCGAGCTGCATTTGCGGGAGGACCACCCGCTCATTCAGGGTCACATGGAGGCCCAGACCGCCGATGCCGTGCGGCTCGCCATCGGGCGGATAGTGTCCCAGCTACGGTCGCTGCCGGTTAGCCCCAAGCCGCGGGAAAGCCAACGAGCATAAGCGGAGGGCTGCAATGACCTGGGTATTCCTCGTCCTCATAGTGGTCGTCATTCTGTGGACGATCTCAGCCTACAACAAGCTGATCAATCTGAAGGGGCAGACGATCAACGCCTGGAAGCAGATCGACGTCCAGCTCAAACGGCGCCACGATCTGATCCCCAACCTGGTGGAGGCCGTGAAGGGCGCGATGGACTTCGAGCGGGAGACGCTCGAGGCCGTCATCCAGGCCCGCAATCAGGCAGTGAAGGTCCAGGCCGAGGCCGGGCCGACCGGCGGGGTGGGACAGCTCGCCGCGGCCGAAGCGGCACTGAGCTCCGCCCTGGGACGCTTCAACCTGGTCGTCGAGCGCTATCCCGACCTCAAGGCCACTCAGAACGTGGGGCAGCTCCAGGAAGAGCTCACCTCGACGGAGAACAGGGTCGCCTTCGCACGCCAGCTCTACAACGACGTGGCAACCGAGTACAACGTGAAGCAGCAGCAGTTCCCGTGGAACATGGTGGCGGGCATCGCGCGCTGCGAGCAGGTAGAGCTGTGGGAGATCGTTGACGACAAGCAGCGCGAGGTGCCGAAGGTCGATCTGTCCTTCAAGAAGGACGAGTGAGCGACAGCAATCTCTTCGCGCAGCAGCGAGCCAATCGCCGCCGGTCGGCCATCCTCGTCACCGTTTTCGTGGTGTTCTTCGCTTGGATCGGCTTCGGCGGCGATCTCGCGTTGTACCTCTACACGGTAGAGGCGCCACCAGAGGCATATCACCACCGCGTCCCGTGGTTCGGCATCGCGGCCACGCTGCTGGGCCTCGGAATGGCCTACTTCGCGTGGAGCCGCGGTCCCAAGCAGGTGCTGTGGGCTACCGGCGCATGGGAGCTGCTCAACCCCTCCAAGCCCGAGGAACAGCAGTACGTCAACGTAGTCGAGGAGATGGCCATCGCCTCCGGACTGCCGCGTCCCTCGATCTGGGTCGTCCCCGACAAGGACCCCAATGCCTTCGCCACCGGCACCGATGAGTTTCATTCCCACGTGGCTGTGACCGAGGGAATGCTCGAGCAGCTCAGCCGGGACGAACTCCAGGCTGTGGTGGCGCACGAGATGGCGCACATCCGCAATCACGACGTGAAACTCATGACGCTGTTGGCCGCGCTGGTCGGTGTCATCCTGCTGATCTCCGAGGGAGCGTGGCGCTTCATCGGGTACGGCGGGCGGGTCGGCGGGCGCTCCGGCGGTGGCCGCTCCGGCGGCGGCAAGAAGGGCGGGGCGGGAGCGGCAGCCGCCGTGATCCTCGTGCTGTGGCTCTTCTCGGTGCTGCTGGCTCCCATCGTGTCCCGCATGCTGGCGCTCGGGGTGAGCCGCAAGCGGGAGTTTCTGGCCGACGCCACCGGCGCGCAGTTCACGCGCAACCCCGCGGCGTTGGCTACGGCGCTGCGGAAGATCGAAGACTCGGCCGCGCCTACCAAGGCGATCAAGCGGGGCACGGCGCACCTCTGCATCGCCGACCCGCTGGGCCGCAGACTCACGCACAAGGAGGGCGCCGTCGCCAACCTGCTCGCCACCCATCCACCCATGGCCGTGCGCATCGCCCGTCTCAAGAAGATGGCCTACCAGTACGATCGCACGGGGGTTCTCCCGGAGGTCGTCTGACTTTCTCGGTCGTTGACTGGGCGCTGCTCGCCACCGCAGCGCTCCTCACGGCCGCCCTCACCCTCTGGACCATAAGGCGCTCGCGACGCGCCATCACCAACTGGTTCGACCGCGCCGTATTGCGAACCGCGCACCGGTTCCGCGTCCGCCTGAAGCGCTACCGGTTGGTCAGCAAACGCACGATCCGCGAGCAGTTGATGCAGGACCCGTACGTGCTGGCCGCGGTGCGCGAGTACAGCGAGGAGCACGGCGTAACCGAACTGGACGCCCGCGTACGGGTCGAGCGCTACATCGACGAAATAGTCCCGTACTTCAACGTCCTGTCGTACTACAAGCTGGGATACAACCTCGCGCGGATGCTGGTGCACCTGTTCTACAGGGTGAGCTCCGAGTATCAGGATCGCGCCGCCCTCAACGCCATCCCCCGGCGGGACGTGGTCGTCTATCTCATGAACCACCGCTCCAACGCGGATTATGTGGTGGTCGCGTACGTCCTCGCCCAGGCCGTGAGCATCAGCTACGCGGTGGGTGAGTGGGCGCGGGTGTGGCCACTGGAGTACGTCTTCAAGTCGTTCGGCTCCTACTTCATCCGCCGGGGGTTCCGCGAGCCGCTGTACCACGCGGTGCTCGAGCGCTACATCCAGCTCATCACGCGCAGCGGCCTCACGCAGGGGATCTTCCTGGAAGGCGGGCTCAGCCGCAACGGCGCGTTCCGCACAGCCAAGATCGGGCTGCTCGATTACATCGCGCGTACCCTAAACGACCTGCCCGCCGAGCGCGACATCTGGCTCGTCCCGGTAGGCCTCAACTACGATCGGGTGCTGGAGGACCGCACGCTGATCATGGAGCTGCTCGACCACGAGACCCGGCCGGGTCGGGCACGCCAGCTGACGACGGTAATCCACTACCTGTTCTTCAACGTCGTGCGACTGGTCACCCTGAGCCTCAAGCGGTACGGCCGCGTGGCGGTGAACTTCGGCACTCCCATATCGGCGCGGGAGTGGGTGCGCCGGCACCCCGGGGTGCTGGACCGGCCCAAGGAAGAACGGCTGCCCCAGCTCCAGGACTTGGCCGACGACGTGATGGGGCGGATCGGAGACATCATCCCCGTCACGCCGGTGCCGCTGGTGGCCGCCGCGCTGCTGTCGTTCGGTGAGTCGCTGGTGCGGGCCGACGCCCTGCTGGAGCGGATCGACGAGTACCGCGATCATTTGCTGAGCCACGGCGCGAAACTGATTCAGCCGGAGCGCGGTGCCGACACCATCTTGGATCGGGCCTGGCGCATGCTATCCATGCGGCACCTCGTGGTGCACGAACACGACAGCTACGTGATACTACCGAAACAGCGACCCTTGCTCGAATACTACGCCAACTCCATCCGGCACCTGCTCCCCGCCACGACCTACGAACCCGTCATGCACCCCGCGCGGGAGTCCGATTCACACCTGCCTCGGCTGTCCACCGAAAGGCGGCGGCGGCGCGAGTGAGCGTCACGACCTCGCGTTAGATTCCCCATATGCCGGACCCCCTGCACATCCCCTCTCTCGCGATCGGCGCTCGGGTCGAGGACGACTTCCTGCTGCACAAGGTCGACTCTCGCACCCTGGACAACGGCGACCCGTACGCCATTCTCACGCTCGGCAACGCCTCGGGCACCATCGACACAGCGCCCTTCTGGAAAGAACGGCAGAGCGATGTTGCCGGCCTGCAGCGCGGCCACGTGGTGCACGTGGTCGGCGACGTCGCCTCTTACCGCGACAAGCGCCAGCTCCAGGTCAGCTCGATCCGCCACTTGTCGAACGACAGAGTGGACGTTCGCGCCCTGCTGCCGTCGGTCGGAGCGGTAGACCGCTACTGGGAAGTACTGGACAAGATGCGGCGCGAGATCGGCAAGCCGCGCCTGAAGGCGGTGGTGGACCTGTTCTACGAAGAGGACGAGTTCCGGCGGCGCTACGAGCAATGCCCGGCAGCGGTGGCCGGACACCATGCGGCCATCGGAGGGCTCCTCAAGCACACGACCGAAGTGGCCGCAATCGGGCGCACCATTGCGCGGGCCTGCGGCGCAGACCAGGAGCTGGTCATCGCCGGCGCACTGCTGCACGACATCGGCAAGCTCGAGGGGTATCGCTGGGACGGACTCTTCGAGTTCACCGACCAGGGCCGGATTCTGGACCACGTTGTGCTCGGCGCGCTGATGCTGGACCGGCGGATCGCCGAGGAAGCCGAGCCACCCTGCACCGCGCCCGAGCGTGACCTGCTGCTGCATCTCATCATCTCGCATCACGGCAAGCGGGAGTTCGGCAGTCCCGTCCCGCCCATGACGCTGGAGGCCGAGGTGCTGCACTGGGCCGACAACGCCAGTGCCAAGAGTGCGAGCATGGCCGACGTACTGCGCGACGACAGCAACTTCCCCGAGGGCCTGGTCTCCAAGACGCAGTGGACGCTGGACTACCGACGGGCGTTCAGGGGAGAGAGCGACTGGGGCGGATAGAGCGGTCGCCGGCTAACCGGCGTGCCGCGCGCAAGGCGTGCTGCAACTCGGTCCGCAGCGCCGCAACCAGCGGGCGCTCACGGGCAGGCACTGCCGGCCCGAGCAGCCGCGCAGCGCACTCGATGGCCGTGAGCGAGCTGCGCAACTCCACGACCGCGGCCCGCCGCGCGGCTTCGGCGCCCGAGGGCATGGTGAACCAGGGGGACATGGCACCAGACTAGCGGGGCGAGGGTTGCGGCACAGTACCTGACGGGTTTCGCGCGGGGTAAAAAGTGTCGTACAGTTTCCTGCCGCACACCGCAGACATCAGGGTGGCCATCGAAGCGTCGAGCTTCGAGGAGCTGCTTCAGGACGCGACCGCCGTCATGCGTGGCCTGCTGGCGGGCGAGTGCCGCGTCGAGGCGCGCGACGAGCGCAGCGTGATCGCCTCCGGAGAAGACCCCTCGGAGGTGTTCCTCGGCTATCTCCAGGAGGTGCTGTACCTGTTCGAGACCGACGCGTTCCTGCCGGCATCGGTCACAACCGAACGGTTCACCGGGCGTGAGGCGGTCACGCGGATTCACGGGGAGACCCACGAGGCGGCGCGACACGAACACCAGCCCGAGGTGAAGGCCGTGACGCGCCACGGACTCACGGTGGAGCGGCGCACAGGCGGGTGGTACGCAGAGGTGGTGTTCGACGTATGAGCGTCCCCACGAAAGTCTCGGTCGAGCGGATCGACGAGTATCGCTGGCGCGTGAAGCGCGCCGGCGGAATGCGCACCGAGGGGCTCATCTTCGCGGATGCGGAGCTCATGCACGACCTGGAGGGCGACCAGTGCGTGCAGCAGGTCGTCAACGTCGCGCACCTTCCGGGCATTGTCGGACCGTCCATCGCCATGCCCGACATCCACTGGGGCTACGGCTTTCCGATCGGGGGCGTGGCCGCGTTCGACGAGAAGGAGGGGGTGGTCTCCCCCGGCGGCGTCGGCTACGACATCAACTGCGGCGTGCGGCTGCTTCGCACTCCACTGACCGTCGATGACGTGCGTCCCAAACTCACTCCCTTGATGGACACGCTGTACCACACCATCCCCTCCGGGGTCGGCTCGTCCCGCTCGGATGTGAAGCTGGGCCCCAGGGAGCTGGACCGGGTGCTGGAGCGGGGAGCCGCCTGGACGGTGGAGCGTGGTTACGGCCGGGAGCGAGACCTGGAGTGCATCGAGGCCAACGGCTCACTGCCGGGCGAGCCGGATGCCGTGAGCCAGAGGGCCAAGAAGCGGGGCACCACCCAGCTCGGAACCGTGGGAAGCGGCAACCACTTCGTCGAGGTGGGCTACGTCGCCGAGATCTACGAGGACGGCATCGCCAACCGGCTCGGCCTGCGACCCGAGGGCATCACCTTCTTCATACACTCGGGCTCCCGCGGACTCGGCTACCAGGTGTGCGACGACTACCTCGACACCATGGTGCAGGCAGCACGCAAGTACGGCATCGACCTACCCGACAAGCAGCTCTGCTGTGCGCCGCTCACGAGCCCCGAGGCCAGGAGGTACATGGGCGCCATGAACGCGGCCGCGAACTACGCCTTCGCAAACCGGCAGCTCATGGCCCACTACGTTCGCAAGGCGCTGGACAAGCTGTTCGGCGAGGATGTCGCCGAACAGGCCGACCTGGTGTACGACGTGGCGCACAACATTGCGAAGTTCGAGACGCACGAGGTGGAGGGAAAGCCGCGGCGCGTGTGCGTGCACCGCAAGGGGGCCACCCGGGCGTTCCCTCCGGGTCACCGCGAGCTGGCCGATCGCTTCCGTGACATCGGGCAGCCGGTGCTGATCCCCGGCGACATGGGGCGCTATTCGTTCGTGCTCGTTGGCACGCCCGGTGCGTTCGCCGAGACCTTTGGCTCCACCTGCCACGGTGCGGGCCGGCGCATGAGCCGCCACCAGGCCAAGAAGATGGCTCGGTCTCGTAACGTGCCGAGGGAGCTGGAGGAGCGCGGCATCCTCATCCGGGCGGCGAGCCGCCGCACCGTGGACGAGGAGATCCCGGAGGCCTACAAGGACGTGAAGCAGGTTGTGGACGTGGTGCACGGCGCCGGGATCGGCAAGAAGGTCGCCAAACTGGTGCCGATCGGGGTGGTCAAAGGGTGAGGCAAAAAAAAGAGGCGACCCACGCACCCGAAGGTGGTGGGCCGCCTCACGCGCTGGCTACCCGGAGTCAGGGGATTTACTCCCTCTGTTCTCCTCCCCGTTGCCACCACATGGCCTGATTCGGCCGCGGTAGGGCTTCAGGGGCTCCGGCTTCCATCCCCAAGCGGCCTGGCCTTGGCCGCAAGGTTCACCAGCGTGGGCGCTGCGAGTCAGTCGGGTCGCGTACCAACTCCTCGCACTGCACACCGAGGCGCCGCGTCGGCGTGGATGAGGCGCGCGACTGGCCCCATCTGCCCGATAGAGGTGAGTCACCCGGATCGTTGGACGCCCGAAGCCCTTGTTTGAGTCGGCGGCCTCCCCGGAATTCTCTTCTCGGGCGCGTTTCACAAGGCGTAGCGAAGACTGACGAGGTCCTCACCCTTCCCCTGCAAGACGCGAGGCCAATCTAAAGGGCTACCAAGACGTCGCAAGCGCCGCCTTTTCTTTGGATCGAGTGCTCTTGTGTTGGAATGTGTGGAACAGAACCCGGCTTCATGCTTGGGATTTCCACCGGTTTCCACTCGATGTGGACTTGTGCACAACCAGCGCTCACAGGGGTTCCACACGCCCGGCATGAATTGTTACAAATCGGCCGCAGCGTGCGAGCCTCTACGGCTGGACTCCGACCTCCTGATACACGTAGGGCTCGCCGGGATGGGCGGGAGCGAACAGCACGCCGCCGCCGCTGGTGGCGAACCAACCGGCCAGCAGCAGGTTGGAGATCTGCGGGGCGGGATCCTCGAACAGCGCACCGAGCCAACGCCGCACATGCAGCAGCTCGGGAGCGCGCCGCGAGAGGAGGGATATCACCCCACCCACGCCCTGGGTGGCGCGCAGGAAGTGAGCGAGGGCGTGTGCCCGCTGAGCGAACCCATAGGCTCGCACCCCCGGCTCGTCGTACATCATGGATCCCTCATAGGGATCCGCCGGCGGTGCGTCCATGCGCGGCCCGAGGTACGCGAACTGCTGCCGCCCGTCGGTGCGGCGCTCCACCACTGCGGCTGCGGCCTCCCCGCTGAGCCGGGCCGCGTGGATCAGGTCCGATTCGTTGAGGATTCCCACCGCGATCGTCCACTCCAGAGCCGCGAGGGCATTGTGCAGCGGACACCCCAGCTCCGAGTCGTAGGCGACCAGGCGGGGTGCCTCGCCGGCCCGCTGGAAGAAGTACCCCAGCGCCTCGCCTCGGTCAGTCCAACTGTGGGTGGAACGCGAGATGTCCGGCACGGTCATGAGTTTGCCAAGGTGATAACGTGGCTCAAGATAACCCTACCCCAGGCACCACAATAGGTGCTAAACTGTGGCTTCCGGCCCCGGCGGCCCCGGGGCTCCAGGGGGATGGATGCGAACACTCACCTTACTCTGCACGCTCGTCCTGCTCTCCGCCGGCTTTGACGGAGGGCAAGCCGACCCACGGCTCCTCAAGCGCTGGGTGGGCACCAACCAGGGCTTCCCCCTGTGGCTCGATTTCTACGGCGACACGATGCTGGTCCTGAACGACACCTACGCGCTGGACTACTTCGCCACGCCGCGGGCGTTGGAGGCCGTAGGGGACACCGCGTTCCGTGTGAACTACTGGTTCGCCCGCGACCGGCTGCTGCTAGAGACCGAGGACGGCCGGATCCTCACCATGGCCGAACAGAACCCGCTGGCGCGTCCGCTGTTCGCGGGAACCTGGCGTGGTACCACGATCGGCCGCGAGCAACCGGTGATCGACCTGCGGATGTACCGCGGGGGCGTCGCGAACTACCGCGAGATCCCTGAGGGAGAATGGGTCGAGGGTGAGTACGATCGATCGACGCGCATCATCACGTTCACGTGGTTCGCCGACACCCTGGAACTGGAGGCGGAGGAGGAGGCGATGCCGGACTCGCTGGAGTGGGTCGGCCAGTACGACCCTGACGGCAACGCCCTGCTGTTCCCAGGAACGATCCCCGAAGAGAGCATCCCCGACGCCGGCACCGTGGTGCTGCGCCGGGCGTTCCGCTGGTAGGGCCCCTCCCGGCTAGATCACCACCACCGGCATCAGCACTTCACGCTCCCGCTGAAACCGCTGTTCGGCGCGGTCCAGCGCGCCGTGCAAGTCGGGCGCCGCGAGGTCGGGGTACTTGGAGTTGGACTCGAGCTCCCCGGTGAACCGCCGCACCATGACGAGGGCCCGCGTCACTTCGCACTGCACGGGATCGTGGCTGGTGTGCCCCGCGGTGAGGAGGTCGCGGAAGAACCCCAGCGTTCCGGGCTGGTCCAGCACGTAGAGCGACTCGAGTATGCGGGGGCTCAGGAACTCCCGCAGGTGCAGATCGGCCCGAACCGCATCGAACAGTCCCATCAGTCGGGAGGCGGCATCTTGCCGGGGGTAGAACCGCGCCGCCTCCGCCGCCGTGCCTACGAAGGCGTGGTGCGCGTCGGGCGTCAGGTAACGCGCGAAGAGGGGCCAGTCGGAACCGCGGTGGCGCTCGGCGAGCGCGAGAAAGGAGAAGTAGCGGCGAGGCAGGGGGGCTTCCTGGTCCGCTACGACTGCCCGCAAGCCCGCCGCGCCGAATCGCTGCGCCACCAGAGCGGCGGCGGTGGCGTGCTGCAGCCGCTCCAGCTCGGGCAGCCGGAACACCCGCACGTGCACTGCCGCGGCGTCCGCGCCTGCCGCCAGGACCGGCACTCGGTCCAGCAACCGCAGCAGCAGACCGTCGGCCTCATCCAGCGCGCGCTCCCACTGCCGCACGTCGCGCCGCCGGGCGGGCCCAAGGGCCGCCCACCCGAGCGCGTCCACTCCCTGCGCCGTCCAGCTCTCTTCGAGCTCTTCGGGCGTGCGAGCGTCGAGCAGCCGACGCAGCGTCTCGGCAAAGCCAAATACCAATTCCGGCACCCCTCAATGTAGCCGTTGCGTTCACCGCGCGGCGGCGCTAAGGTTGCCCGCGTGCGATCGTTAGCGAACCGTTTGGCCGTGTGCTTGCTCGGCTTCGTGCTGGTGAGCGGTTGCGGTAGGGAGAGTGACCCGATTCTGGTCGGGCTGGTGGGTCCCTTCTCGCAACCACGCGGAGCGTCGATGCAGTTGGGGGCGGAGCTCGCCGTCGCCGAGATCAACGAGCAAGGCGGCGTGCGCGGCCGGCCCCTCGTGCTGCTCGTGCGTGACGACAGCGCCGCGGCCAACGTCGCAGTGAGGATCGCCCGGGAGCTGTACGACCGGCCGGGGCTCGTAGCGGTCATCGGCCACCTGAACAGCAGCGCCACAATCGCGGCCGCGCCGATCTACAACGGCGGCGGCCGCCCGGTGGTGCAGGTGTCGCCATCGGCCTCGAGTCCCCTGGTGACGGCGGCCGGGCCCTTCACGTTCCGAGTGTGTCCCAGTGACCTGGTCCATGGGGAGCGCCTCGCCGACTGGGCGTGGGACCAGCTGCAGGCACGCACGGCAAGTGTCATCTACGAGAACGACGACTACGGCCGCGGCGTGCGCTCCGCCTTCTCGGATGCATTTCAGGAAATGGGTGGCCGCATTCTCACCGAGGACCCCTACGTGGCAGCTCTCCCCACGTTCGAGCCGTACCTGAGGCGTCTCATCCAGCGTGGCGGTGTGGACGCCATAATGATCGCCGGGACGCGGGACGCGGCCGAGCGCATCATCGCCACCGCCGACTCGGTCGGACTCGGCTACCCGATGATGGGGGGGGACGGCCTATCGGGGCTCGAGCAGTTGGGCACCTTCGCCGACGGAACGTACATCTCCTCCGCGTATCTCCCGGGTCAGCCCGGCGCCGCAAACGAGCGGTTCGTGGCAGCCTACCAGGAAGCCTACGGCGGCCGCCTGCCGGATCACCGGGGCGCTGGGGCTTACGACATCGTCTACCTGCTGGCCGACGCCATCGCGGCCGTCGGGCCCAGCCGCGAGCGCATCAGGCTGTACCTCTCGGGGGTAGGCAGTGACAACCCGGCGTTCGAGGGCGTGACCGGGACCATCGCGTTCGACGCATACGGCGACGTACCCGACAAGGACGTGGTCATCGGAGTCGTGCGCGACAACAGCCTGGAGCCGGCGCTGCAATGAGCGTCGTGCAGCGCCTCGACACGCTCAAGGCCCGGGTGGCAATCGGGCAGGCCGCCCTGGTGGCCGGCCTGGTCGTCGTTGCGCTCATCGGCGTGTCAGCGCTGGGCACGCTGGGTGAGACAATGAGCCGGCAGCTCGAGGCTCTGACGAGCGTCTCCGAAATCAGTAACGGGTTGGTCGTAACCCTGTACGATGAGATACGCTCGGGGGAGCAGTATCTCACGGACCGCTCCATCGACGCGCGAGCGGCTTTCCGCGAGGCGGGCGAGCGCTCGTACACCTACCAGAGCCAGCTCCGCAGGCTCCCCAACCTGACCGAGGCCGACCGGTTGATGATCACGCGCATCGGCGAATTGCAGGCCGAGGTCGAGGTGTGGTACAGCCTCGCCCACGCACAGTTCGATCTCGCGCAGCGCCGTCTCTCGGAGCAGGCGGCACGCCAGTCGCGCGCGCCGGCCGAGCAACTGCTCCGGCTGGTGCAGAACTTCTCGGCTCAACAGCGCGAGCGCGCGGATCAGATTGCCCGGGACCTCGAGGTCGACAGCGCGCGGCGGCGGCTTCTCGTGTGGACCGTGCTGGCCGCTACGATCCTAGTGGGGCTCGCAGTGGGTGTCACCACGCTGCGCTCCATCGAGCGTCCCCTCACCCGGCTGGAAGCGGTGGCGCGACGATTCGGCGAGGGCGACTTGCGGCCCGTCGAGGTTGGCCGCATGCCGCGCGAGCTCCAATCGCTGGCCGATGCCATGGCCCGCATCAGCACGAAGCTGCGCTCGCTGGTGGAGAACCTGGTCTCGGAGAGCGAGCGGATCGCATCCACGGCGACCGATCTCTCTGCAGTGAGCGAGCAGCTGGCCGCCACCGCCGGCGAGATCTCCACCGCCATGATCGAGGTCTCGAGCGGAGCAGGCCAGCAGGTGAGTGGACTGGAGCGCAGCTCGACTGCCATCGAGGACCTGCGGGCCACCGCCGAGCAGAACGGCGAGATGGCCGGGCGGGTGGCGCAGCTCGGAAACGAGATCCACCGCCTGGCTGTGCGCTACCAGCAGGACGTGGCGGCCTCCGCCAGTGCGCTACTGGAGCTGGGAGATGTGGTCCAGACCAGCGCATCGCAGGTGGAGGAGCTGGACCGACTCTCCGAGGGCGTCTACGACTTCGTGGAGCTGATCAAACGAATATCATCGCAGACGAACCTGCTGGCCCTGAACGCACAGATCGAGGCCGCGCGGGCGGGGGAGCGCGGCGTCGGCTTTGCAGTGGTGGCCGACGAGGTCCGGCAGCTGGCGGACTCCAGCGCCGGGGCGGCGGAGGAGGTGACGGACACACTGCATGCCGTGCGGTCGCAGGTGGGGGAGGTGTCGGGCACGATGGCCGCGGGACGCACGAAGGTGCAGGGGATCGAGAGCATCTCGCAGGGGGCAGCGCGGGCGCTCGAAGAGATTGCCAAGGCGATCGGCGAGGTGGAGGGAGCAGCCGCGCGGCTGCGCGACGAGGCCGCAAAGAACCTCACAGCCGCAGAGCAGATCAAGCGGGAAGTCGCCAAGGCCGGTGAGGCGGCCCAGGCGCATGCATCATCGAGTGAGGAGGTTGCGGCGGCGGCCCAACAGCAGGGAGCGTCGACTCAGGAGATGGCCGCGCAGGCCAATCAGCTCAACGCAGCCGCCGAGCGCCTGCGGGCCCTGGTGCAGGGCTTCCGCGTCTAGCGCTTCTTCACCCGCGCTGCCGGCTTATTGCCGCCGGCCTTCTTCTTCGCGGGCTTCTTCGCGGGTTTCTTCGCGGGCTTCTTCTTCGGCGCCTTTCTGGCCGTCTTCTTCCGAGCGGGGGCTGCCTTGCGTCGTCTACCCCTGGCAGCGGCGGTCACCTCCTGCATTACCTCGTCGCCCTCGTCGGCGCTGATCAGACCGCGCCGCACTGAGTACTGCACCAGCTCCTGGGCCTGGTCGAGCCGGAAGTCGTCGAGGCCCGCCCCGGCACGGATCATGTGGACCAGCGCGTCGGCCACCGGGCTGCGAAGCACGCTCCGTATGCCCGGTACCGCCTCCAATAGGGCTGAGATCTGCGAACCGCCAAGCTCGCGGGCCATCGAGGCTCCTTCAAGCGGGTATGTCGGGCGGCAAGCTAGCCAGTCGAGCCACCGGAGTCAAGCTGTGACCCCCCCACGACAACAGCGCCTAAGCTGTTGAACATCAACAACTTAAGCGCCGTAAACTCGAGAAAGCCGAGCCGCTAGGTGAGCGATTTCCGTGTGGACTTGGGGCGTCGGGGCCGCAGGGGTTTAGGAGCCCGGCGCTGCACCCTCCAGTCAGACTGGGCCAGCATCTCGCCCAATACCTGCCGAGTCCGCTGGTCAATGGGCATTTCGAGCTCCACCTCGAGCCGATAATCCGCACGATCGCTTCCCCGCCCCGTCAGGACGAAGCCCGACCGACCCGGCTGTACGGCGTCGATTTCCACTTCCGCGACGTTCACGTACCCCTCATCGCGCTCATCGGCAGGGGTCATGGGCCGCTCCGAATCAAGCTGGATATAGAGAGTGAGCCCTGCCGGGCCGACCGTCAAGGGCACGACCTAGCGAGGGGCCCAGGGAGACGATACATTTCGGGCCCTCTTGTGCGTGGGAGCGGATGCCGTGGGACGTCGTGGGATCAAAGAGTACAGAGCCGCGGAAGCGCTTCAGCTGATCCTCGCTGATCGCGACCGTGAGCAGCTAAGTTGCCCATCCTGTGGAAACAGCAACATCGATCGCACCCCGAAACGGAGGCTGCCAAGAGCCCGATTCGGGATGCACCGGCAGGTGACGCTCAAGTGCGGCAAATGTGGACGGCAGGCTGTCTACGTGCCGCGCAATGTCACCCAGCCGTCCGACAAGGAGCTCGTCAGCCAGTAGGTATCCGGCCTGACGCGGCTACTCCGCGGGCAAAACCCAACGCTCGAAGACGGTCCGGAGCCCCACGTGCGCCTCGGCCGAGCACCCCGCCTTGCGGGCCGCCTCCAGATGGCCATCCAACTCGGAGACGCGCCCTAGCCTGAGCTTCAGCAGGTACCCGTCCGGCCCGGTCACACGGTGGCACTCCAGCACGTCCGCGGCGGCGGTCCATCCGCTGACCAGCCGCCCCACGTCGGTGCCCTGCCCCGGGCGCACCCAAACAAACGCCACCAGGTCACGGCCGGTGCTCTCCGGAGCGACCCGGGCATGATACCCGGCGATCACCCCGGCAGCCTCGAGCTTGCGGACCCGTTGGTAGGCCGCCGGCCCGCTCAAGCCGACCGCGTCACCCAACTCCTGGTACGAGGTGCGGCCGGCCGCCTGAAGGACGGCCAGGATGTGACGATCCACGCGGTCGAGCTCGTATGGCATTGGCAAATCAACATAGGCGTCCAATTGCCAATTCACAATGTTTTCGTTTGTCGTAGTGAGCATTGGAGATTGTTAATTGATCGTCCTACCGCTTCAACAAAATGACCCGGAGGAGCTGTCTCCTCCGGGTCGTCGCCTCGGTTGGGGCAGGTCCGCCGCGCCTTACCTGGGCGCCGAGAAGAGCCGCCCCCAGCGGATGTTCGTGATGAAGGGCAGGGGCATCAAGCCGTTCTTGTCGAAGCTGTAGTAGATGATCAGCGGCCGCCCCGCGATTCGATCCCGCCCCAGGAACCCCCAGTACCGGGAGTCGTACGAGTTATCGCGGTTGTCACCCATTACGAAGAACGAGTCGCGCGGTACCGCGATTGGCCCCCAGTTCTTGAGCGAGGGCCGGTAGGTGCGGGGCTCGCGCTCCACCAGATAGCGCACCTGCCAGGCACGCATACGCGGGTCTTCGGGGTCGCTGAACTGGTCACCCTGGCGCGCGTGCTGCTCCAGTTGTGGGTCTCCGTTGAGGTGCAGCACTCCACCGACCATGGACAGAGTGTCGCCCGGTAGCCCGACCACGCGCTTCACCACGTTGACGCCGGCCTCCTCGGGTGACTCGAAGATCACGATGTCGAACCGGTGCGGCTCACGGAACGCCGGAAGGCGCTTGTGGACTATGGGGATCTCCGCTCCGTACAGCGCCTTGTTCACGAACAGGAAGTCCCCCACGAGAAGCGTGTTCTCCATGCTCCCCGACGGAATGCGAAACGCCTCGACCAGCAGCGCGCGCAGAAAGAACCAGATCACCAGCGCGATGACGATCGACTTGATCCAGTCCTTGGCCGACTGCGACGTGGACTTCTTGGCCGACGGCTGGACGCTCTGCTCCGGCTTGGCCTGCTTCTCCTGTTGCTTCACCTAGTTCGATCCTCCACCGCCGGTTCTACCCAGTCGGCCAGGAAGATGTTCGTTTCCCCCTCTACCGCACCATAACGGTTCGACGCGAACACCAGTTTCGAACCGTCCGGCGAGAACATCGGGAAGCCGTCGAACTCCCCGTGTGTCGTGACCTGTGTCAGCCCGGAACCATCCCGATTGACCATGTAGAGATTGAAGTCCCGGGAGCGGGGGTTGTGATGGTTCGACGAGAAGATGATGCGCTGATTGTCGGGGTGGAAAAATGGCGCGAAGTTGGCGCCCCCGAGATCGGTCACCTGCCGCTGGTTCGAGCCGTCGGCGTCCATCACCCAGATCTCCATGCGGCTGGGCCGCACCATGTTCTGAGCCAGGAGCCTG
>JBDHJR010000056.1:0-4555 GCA_039586815.1 Gemmatimonadota bacterium
TCGGCTCGACGATCTGGATCCGCCGGTGCGCTCGTGGGTGGAAGGCTTGAGCGCGAGTGACCGTAAGAAGTTCCTGGCCGATGTGATCGGCTCCACCGAGGAGACCACCACTGGGGTGATCCGGCTCAAAGCCATGGCGAAGGAGGGCGTGCTGCAGTTCCCCGTCATCGCGGTGAACGACTCGCAGACCAAGCACTTCTTCGACAACCGCTACGGCACGGGGCAGTCCACACTGGACGGCATCCTGCGGGCCACCAACATCCTCATGGCGGGCACCACCGTCGTGGTAGGTGGCTACGGGTGGTGCGGCCGCGGCTTCGCCATGCGGGCCCGGGGCGCCGGTGCCGACGTGATCGTGACGGAGGTGGATCCGCTGCGTGCGCTTGAAGCGCGCATGGACGGCTACCGCGTGATGCCCATGGCCGAGGCCGCCAAGGTGGGTGACGTGTTCGTCACGCTCACCGGCAACACGCACGTCGTGAGCGCGGACCACATGCGCCTCATGAAGGACGGCGCCATCATCGCCAACTCCGGCCACTTCAACGTGGAGCTGGAGCTCGACACTCTGGCGAAGATAGCCCAGGGGCCGCGGCAGGTGCGAGAGTTCGTGGATGAGTGGATTCTCGACGGCAAGCGGCTCTACGTGCTGGGCGAAGGTCGCCTGATCAACCTGGCCGCGGCGGAAGGACACCCGGCCAGCGTCATGGACATGTCGTTCGCCAACCAGGCGCTGGCGGCGGAGCACCTGGCAAGGCACGCGGGTACGTTCTCCAAGGCGGTCCATCGGGTACCGGTCGAGATCGACCGCGACGTGGCCCGGCTCAAGCTGGCGGCGTTGGGAGTCGAGATCGACAAGCTCACGGACGAGCAGGAGCACTATCTCTCGTCGTGGGACGAGGGGACCTGAGACTGCATGATCGAAGTGCGTGTGGCACACCTCGGCCTCGATCGGGCCACCAATACTCCGGTGGTTATCCTGCAGGAGAAGGAAGGCGAGCGTGTGCTGCCCATCTGGATCGGCCCGGCCGAGGCGAGCGCGATCGCCATGGAGCTGGCGGGTGTGAAGTTCTCGCGGCCCCTCACGCACGATCTCGTTAAGCAGGTCGTGGTCGGCCTCGGGGCCGATCTGGAACGGGTGCTGATCAGCCGTGTGCAGGACAACACTTACTACGCCGAGCTCCATCTCCAGCGGGACGACCACGTCGTGCAGATCGATGCCCGTCCCTCTGACAGCATCGCGGTGGCATTGCGGCTCAAGGCACCGATCTACACGCAGGAGGGGTTGCTCGAGCTGACTTCCATCGACACCGTAGAGCCGATGTCCGCCGACGCGGACGGCATCGATCCCGAGTCGCTCAAGTCGTACCTCGAGAACCTCGATCCGGAAGACTTTGGCAAGTTCACTCCATAGCGGGTTCCTCTTTGCGCTCATAGCCCTGGGTCTCGCGACAGACGTCGAGGCTCAGGGCTTTCGCGTGACCGGTCGGGCGGTGCGGGTCGCCGGCGCGGATACTACGGCGTTGCGCGGCGAGTGGGTGGTGCTGCACCGCGTAGCAGTCGAGGGAGGAGCTCCACTCGACTCGCAGCGGACCAACCGAGTGGGGCGCTACCTGCTGCGGGCGCCAACGCGCGACACCGTGGCGAACTACCTGGTGAGCGTGCGCTACGCCGGAATCAACTACTTTGGTGAGGCGTTTCGCGCGCCGAGCGGCTCGGTGGACTCGATGCCGACGCTGCTGGTGTACGACACATCCTCGACCAGTCCCCCCATCGAGTTGGCGGAGCGGCACGTGATCATCCGCTCGGGCGCTGAGGCCGGGGGCCGCCGTGGCATCGAGCTCATCGTGATCGCGAACCGCGGTGACCGGACGCGCATCACGGCCGACACCAACGGCTACGTGTGGCGGATGACACTGCCGAGAGACGCCGTGAACCTGGAGTTCGGGGCGGGCGACCTGAGTGATCAGGCCATCAGGCAACGAGGTGACACGCTGGAGGTGGTCGCGGC
Organism: Gemmatimonadota bacterium; assembly: GCA_039586815.1. GTDB lineage: Bacteria > Gemmatimonadota > Gemmatimonadetes > Gemmatimonadales > GWC2-71-9 > WVYX01. The sequence continues at coordinate 2,009 of JBDHJR010000056.1, forward strand.
ACTCCCCCCCGGGGTGAGGCAGTTCCTGGTAGGGTACCTGGTGCCCCCCGAGGTGCAGCGACTGACGATTCCGATCGACCAGCCCACCGAGCGCCTGAGCGTGCTGGTGGAGGACGCCGGTGCGGATGTCAGGGGTGCGGGCGTTACGTTCCGCGACTGGGAGGAGCTGGAGGGAGTGCGGTTCCGTCGCTTCGGCGCGGAGGACGTCGCCGCCGGGACACCGGTGACGGTGCGGTTCGCTGCGCATGGAGTGCCGTTCGATCCCTTGTGGGTCTTGGTGCCGCTGGTGTCGCTCGCTATGCTGGGTGGCCTGGCGTGGTGGTGGCGCCAGCACGGCAATCGCCCGGCAAAAGCGGCCGGAGACGACCCAACGCGGCTTGCTGCGGAGATTGCGGCGCTCGACAGGCAGTTCGCCGGGCGCGAGAATGACGACTACCGCCGCCGCCGTGCCGAGCTCAAGGCGCAGCTTGCCGCTGCGCTGGCGCGGCGCGGGGGGAGCCGGTAGACTTACTGCGGCCCGTGACCGCGTCACGGGCGCTCTCACACACTAGCGAGCGCGGGAGGCGGAAGCCGGTGTGAAACCGGCGCGGCCCCGCCACTGTAACGGGCTTACTGCTCGGCTCATCAGCCACTGGGAAACCGGGAAGGCGAGCCGACCGCCCGAAGCCAGGAGACGCCGCCCGCTCGCACCACCAGATGAACCCTCGCGGGGGGGCAGGTGGGCATGGACAACCGAAGCCAACTTCAAGCGTCCGCTCACGGCCTTCCGTTTCGGAAGGGGTGAGCGTTCTTGCTGCGGCACGCTAGCGCCGCACTGCTGGCCGTCGCGCTGCTCGGCGGGTGCGGACCGGATGAGGCTCCCTCGTCCGGCCCCGTGGTCGACGACGCCGGTCGCGCCGTTCGGCTCGAGCGGCCGGCGCAGCGCATCGTCTCTCTCTCCCCCTCGACCACCGAGCTGCTGTTTACCCTAGGCGCGGGCGACCGGGTCGTGGGCCGCACGCGCTGGTGCGCCGACCCGCCGGAGGTCGTGGGGGTGCCCAGCGTGGGCGATGGCCTCGATCCCAACGTCGAGATGATAGTGGCGCAGCGGCCCGATCTGGTCGTGTTCTACCACTCCGGGATGAATGCCGGAGCGATGGAGCAGCTCGAACGGCTGGGCATCGCAACGGCCAGCGTGGAGCTCGACGGTCTGGCCGACCTGTCGCGTGCGGCGCGGCTCCTGGGGCGGCTGACCGGCGACAGCGCGCGTGCCGACACGCTGGTTCGGGTGTTCGAGCAGGAGCTTGCCACGGTGTCGACGCCGCCGACCGGCGATGCTCCCAGCGTGCTGATCCTCGCGTGGGACAACCCGCCCATCGTGATCGGGAGCGCCAGCTTCCTGAGTGAGATCGTGGAGCGCTCCGGCGCACGCAACGCCTTCGCGGACCTGGAGCGGCCCTCGGGCAGCGTGAGCGTGGAGGCTATCGCGGCTCGCCAGCCCGACGTGGTGCTGCTCACCGAGGGCGACGACGAGCCGGCGTTCGCCCGGCGTCCGGAGTGGCAAGTAGTGCAGGCCGTTGAACGGGGACGCTTCGCCGCGGTGAGTGGCAGCCACTTCGCACACCCGTCGTTCCGTGCGGTGCGTGCCATCACCGAGCTGCGGGCGGCGCTCGAGGCGTGGCGGCTTCGATGAGACGCTGGCTGACGTTGGGGCTGGCGGCGCTCGCAGTCGTGGCGGCCGCGCTGGCTATGGGGCCGGCTGATCTCGCGGTGCGCGACGTCTGGGCGGCGCTCACGGGAGGCGCGGATCCCGCCACGCAGGCGATAGTGCGCGAGCTGCGACTGCCGCGCGTGCTGCTCGCGTTCGTGATCGGTGGCAGCCTCGCCGTCACCGGAGCGGCGCTGCAGGCACTGGTGCGCAATCCGCTGGCCGATCCCTATCTCCTCGGGCTCTCGGGCGGAGCGGGCCTCGGTGCCGTCGCCGCCATCGCCCTCGGCGTCGGTGGCGCGTGGGCCGTGCCGGTTGCGGCGCTGGTCGGGGCGCTGGGGGCGATCGCTTTGGTATACCGCATTGCGCTGGTGGGCGGTGGCATGCTGGATACCCGCGTGCTGCTGCTGGCTGGCGTGGTTGTGGGAGCGTTCGCCGCGTCGCTCATGGGGGCGATCATGGCACTCTCCCCGGCGCCCCAGGTCCGCAACGCGCTGCTCTGGCTGCTGGGAAGCCTGGACGGAGCGTCGTGGCACAGTCTGGGCGTGTTCGCAGTCTACGCCCTGCTGCCGCTCACGGTGCTCTATGCACTGGCTCGTCCCCTGGACCTGCTCGCGCTGGGAGAGGAGCCGGCGCGGTTCCTGGGAGCCGACGTGGAGCGCACGAAGCGCGTGCTCTACGTGTCGGCCTCGCTCCTCACGGCAGCCGCGGTGTCGGTGTCGGGCATCATCGGCTTTGTGGGCTTGGTGGTGCCGCATGCCATGCGCCTCACATGGGGGCACACCCATCGTGCGCTCCTGCCTGGCGCGTTCCTGCTGGGCGGCACGCTCTTGGTGATGGCCGATGCGCTGGCGCGCACC
>JBDHJR010000033.1:0-30173 GCA_039586815.1 Gemmatimonadota bacterium
GAGCGTATTGCCCGACAGCGTGAATGTGCCAACCGCGGCATCGCCGGGCGACGAGTCGTCGGTGATCGTGATGCTGTTGCCCGACACCGTCACCGTTCCGCTCATGGACTCGGGGGTGCTGCCGGGCTCGGTCACACTGCCGGTGTAGCTCCCATCCGAAGCAACCGTGATCTGGAGCCGCGCACCGAACAGGAACGCGTTGATCGTCTGCCCGGTGGCGTTGTCGGTGTACTGAATGCTGGTGGCGTTCCAGGTCCCGACCAGGTCCTCGATTGTGACGTTCTCCTGGGGGTCCGTGGAGTCGCTGCAGCCTACGGCGAACCCGATGGCGAGCGCACCGGTCACCGCGATTCGCAGCAGTCTCATTGGACTACCTCCTTCGGCCGTCTCAGGGCAACTTCGGCGGCCGAGAGGTCACTGTCAACGCCGCTACACGCGCACCACTACGAGGGTCACAGTAGCGGGCGTCGGGTTGTTGATCTGGTCGTCTGTGAAGTCGAACTCTTCGTCTTCGAAGAAGAGCGTCATGTTGTCGCCGCCGAATGCGAGAATCTCGAAGATGCCGGGATCCCCGCCGCCGGACGGCGTCGCTGTGATCACTCCATTGCTGACAGTCATCGTGCCTGTCTCGATCTCGGTCCCCTCCCCCGGCACCGAAACCGTCAGCGTGTACGCACCGCCATCCGTTATCGTGAACCCCACAGTGCCACCGAACTGGCCGATCAGATCGACGCCTTCCCCGCCACCCACCGGTGCGAAGGTGACCGCCGTGGCGTTCCACGTGCCCACCAGATCGGCGAGCGTGACGTCCTCCGGGGCAATTGAGTCGCTGCACCCCACGGCGACGGCCGCGAGCGCGCCGAAGGCCGACAATCTACGTAGCGTTTTCATCGTGCATCGCTCCTTCCCCACCGTCTAGGAAGCCCGATCAACCCCCCTTTCTCAACCCGGATCACTAGAGGCGGGTTGCGGCGGCTGCCGCTCGCTGGCGCCCACGGCAAAGGGCCCCGCCGCCTGGCAGCGAGGCCCATGCTCCAATGTCTCGTGAGATCGGTGCCTACTGGCGCCGCAGCACGACCGTCAGCGTGGCAGGCGTCTCGTTGTCGACACTGTCGTCCGTGAAATCCCACTCCTCGTCTTCGAAGAAGACCGTCAGGCCGTCACCGGACAGCGACAGGATGTCGATTTGTTCCGGATCCTCCAGCGGGTCGGACGGCGTCGTGGTGATCACCCCATTGGCGACGGTCAGCGTGCCGGTCTCCACCTCGGGGGTCTCTCCCGGGGCCGCCGTGGTGATCGTGTAGGCGCCACCGGACGCGACCGTGATGCTCATGCTCACGCCGGGAATGTCGGGGATGGCGTCGAACGTCCCATCGCCGGCCACCTCATCGAAGGTCGCCCGCGTGGCGTTCCAGGTCCCCACCAGATCGTCGACCGTGACTTCCTCTGGTGCGGTCGAGTCACTGCACCCTGCCGCAACCGCGGCGAGCATCACACAGGCTGACAACGTTCGTAGCATCTTCATGCTGTCTCTCTCTTTCTCCTGCCGTGGCTTGAACCGGATCGGACGGCCTAGGATGCCCAACCGGCGGCACCCATTCCGTAACTCAAGTCACGAAACCCGAGTAACCAGGTAGACGACCGCGGTGCCGCCCAGCAGGGCGAGTCCGACCCGGGAGAGCAGCAGCATCCGCCGGCTGGGCCGGTGCTGCGGGGCGACCTCGGGCGATGTCACGGCCTTGAGATTGAGGTACCCCAGCACCGGCGCGGTGAGGAAGGAGACGATGGTGGCGAAATCCACCAACGAGGTGAGGTTTCCAACGAAGAGAGCCAGCACCAGAAGTGTGAGCAGCGCGAGCGCCGCCAGGGCGACCCAGTAGATCCTCCCCGCCGACGGCACGTCGTGCTCGTCGCTGTGCCCCGACCGCAGGTTCACTACGGTCCGCTCGATGGCCCGCGGAAAGCCGTCCACCACCGTGATGGACGTCGAGAGCATGGTGGTGAGCACCGCCACCAGCACGACGGGGCGCATCCACTCACCCAGGGTGTGGCCGTACAGCTGCACCAACTGGGTCGAGAACACCGGTCCCGCGCCGCTGAACTCCGTCCCGGAGCCGAACATCACACCCGCCCCCAGAATCAGGAAGCAAAACGCCAGGAAGCCGGTGCCTGCGTAACCGATGCCGAAGTCGAGACGCGCGTCGGCCACGCTGGCCCTGGCGCCGGCAGTCCGGTTCTTGGCCAGGGTCCAGAGGGAGCTCCACACGGATATGTCGATGGCCGAGGGCATCCACCCCACGAGCGCGAGAATGAAAGCGAACGACACAGCACCCTCTGCAATGCCGATCTCGGGGAGAAGAGAGAGCGTGGAGAACTCCACCCCACGCACCGCCACCACCGCCGCCGCGAGCGTGGACAGGGCCAGGGCCGCGAGGATCAGCTTCACGACGCGGTCGAGCAAGGGGAACTGCCCGATCCACAGGACCAGCGCGCACGCCAGCAGGAGCACGGCGCCCATCGCGAAGATCGGCCAGCTGAGTCCGAACGCGAAGTTGAGCAGATACCCGGTGAACAGGATGATCGCGGCCTGGATCACGACCGATGTCGATGCGGTGATAAAGAGGTAGAGCCACAGCGCCCAGCGGCCGATGTGCCGGTACCCTTCCACCAGGCTCATCCCTGTGGCGGCTGCGTAGCGCGGTCCGTACTCGAAGAACGGGTACTTGAGAATCAGGGCGAGCAGGATGACACCGGCGAGCCCCAGGCCCGCCATCGCGCCTGCGCGCGTGGACTGGACCAGGTGTGACACCCCGATGGCGGCGGCGGCCCACATGAGCCCGGGGCCGAAGTGGGCCCAGAAGCTCACCACGCGATCCTGGGAATGTCGGCTCATGAGGTCCGTAACGTTGCACCGGGTGGGGGAAAACAAAAGGCCCCGCGCCGTGCTTCACGCGGGGCCTTCCGCCGGGCGAGCCGGCCCATGCTGCAACCGCTAGTGATTGCGCTCCGCGTCCTCGAGGTCCATACCCCTCTCGAGGTACAGCAGCTCGATGTCGCCGTCGAACGCGTCGATCTCCATCTCCGCCCCGCCCTCACCCAGCGTGAAGCTTATGTGCCGGCCGCGAATCCGCTCCGGCAGCGTGACCTCGAAGTCGCCCGAGTACTCGCCGTCGAACGTTGCGATGGTCACCCGGACGTTGGAGTTCTGTGGGATGAGCACCGTCACATCACCGTCGTGGGTGTTGAACGTGTAGAGCCCCTGCGGCTCCAGCGCGCCGGCGAACCAGAGGTCACCGTCCACCGAGAGTGCCTCGACGTTGGCCGACTGGACGTTACCGAGCTTGATGTCGCCGTCGGTGGTCTCAAGCTTCATGTTCCCCGAGGAGTTCTCCACCGTCACGTCCCCGTCGATCGAGGTCACCTGGATCTCGCCGCCAGCGTCATTCAGCGTAACGTCGCCCTCCACGGCCCGCACCGTCACGCGACCCCGGCCGCCGATCACGTCCACGTCGCCCTCACCGACCTTGATCAGAACCTGGCTCTCGGATCCGTGCACCGTGACGTCGGTGAACGGTCCCCCCAGCTCGAGGGCCATGCTCGCCGGCATCGTGATCTCGTATTCCACGATCGACGGATTGCGCGGCGAATCATACTCGACATGGACATTGTCCTCTTCAATCTCCACGTCGAAGTCGTCCGCGAAGCGGCGCCACGACTCGGCCCGCACCAGGTAGCCCCCGGAAACCCGGTCCACGGCGATGGCGTCGCGGCGGGAATGCTCGGCGCGGATCCGCACCTCGTTGCGCGACCAGGTGCGCACGATGATCTCGCCCGAAAAGTTGCTCACGGAGAGGCGCTCGCTCGGATCGACTGCGAACGTGGTGTCCGTATCCTGTACCGGCGCCATAGTCAGAAGTGCACCGGTGAGTAGCAGTTGGGTCAGCATGGGTCGTGCTCCTTCGTTAGCTCTGCTGCGCCGCACTCGCGAACGATACGCTCCGCAGCAGTGTGAGTTTCCGTCTCATCATCCCCGCGTAGTGGTCCGCCAGGTAGTCGCTGCTGGGATCGTTGGCCAGCGCGTCCCGCGCCTCCGTGATCGCACGGTCGATCACCTCGAGCTTCTCCCGCAGCACGCGCACGGTGGCCGTGTCGAGGCCACCCTCGTTCTCGAGCAGCGCCCGCTCCAGGTCGGCGATCGCGCCGCCGTAGCGCTCGGCCGCCAACACGGCCCCTTGCTGCGCGGGCCCTGCGGCGGGCGACATCCGCGCCACCACGACCGGCTGGGCCTCGGGAGCCGTCGCTCGCGCCAGCCACCAGCTCCCACTCGCCACGGCGGCGAGCAGAATGCCCGCAGCCAGGGCCTGTGGAACCCGGAAGGCAACGCGCCGGCGGCCGGCCCTGCCATGCCCTTTCCGGATCTCACCGGCGATGCGCGGCCACACGTCGACCCGCGGCTGCCGGCCCGGGAAGGTGGCGGCCCACGACCGCACCCCCTCGAGCTGCGCCAGCGCGCCGCGGCACTCCTCGCAGCGCGCGAGGTGCGCCGTGAGCGCGTCACGCCGCTCGTCGTCCAGCTCGCCGTCGAGGTAGGCCGACAGGTGTTCGGTCCACTGGTCACTCATCGTCCAGCCCCCTCATGCCTCGAAGTACCCGCGCAGCGCCATGCGCGCGTGGTGCAACTGTGATCGCGAGGTCCCGGGCGAGATTCCCAGCATCTCGCCGATCTCGTGGTGCTTGTATCCCGCCATGTCATGCAGCACGAATACCTCACGCGCTCTTTCCGGTAGTCGATCCACCGCCGCCTCCACATCCACCTTGAGCGCCGGCGTCATTGGCCCGCTCGATGCGGTCGCGAGATCCAGCTGCGATCCCGAGTGCCGGACCGCCCAAGTCTGCCGCTCCTGGCGTCGCCGCAGGATCACGTTCGTCGCGAGCCGATGCAGCCAGGTCGAGAAGGCCGCCTGCCCCTTGAACGTGTCCAGCTTCTGCCACACGCGGATGAAGACCTCCTGAAGCACGTCCTCGATGTCGTCGTGGCCCATCAGCCACCGGGCCAGCGACGTCATGCGCCCCACGTGTCGCCGGTAGAGCCGCTCGAACGCCTGGCTGTCGCCGCTGACGGCAAACTCTACGTCGATGGCGTCCTGGTCCCCTCGGGCCCGTTCGAGGTCGTTAGTCAGGATTCGCACTCCGCTCCGGCCGTTTCGCTCCGGCCTGTTTGATACGCCGAGTGTGGGAAATGCTGCCTCGGGGGGTGGATGCGCAACCGCCATCCCAGCGTCCGGCGGTACAAGTTGCTGCAATTCAAGAAGTTACACTCGCAGCCCGAGAGCCAAGAAGCGGACGGGCGGATCGCTCCGATCCGCTCCGTCCGCTTCGCGCTCCCCGCCGGGCCCGACCGGCTTACGTGCTGCTGGCCGAGACCGCCGAGCCGAACAGGTCGCGGTTCAGCCGCGCAATGAAGTCGAGGCTGATCTCCGCCGGACACACCGCGTGGCACTCGCCGTGGTTGGTGCACGGGCCGAAGCCCTCTTCGTCGTGCTGCGCGATCGCCCGCAGCACTCGCTCACGCTGCTCGGGCCGGCCCTGGGGCAGCAGCCCCAGTTGACCCACCTTGGCCGACACGAACAGCATTGCCGAGGCGTTGGGGCAGGCCGCCACGCACGCCCCGCATCCAATACACGCCGCGCCGTCCATGGCCAGATCGGCGTTCTCCTTGCGGATCGGGATCGCGTTCGCGTCGGGCGCCGCACCGGTGCGCACCGAGACGAAGCCTCCCACCTGCATGATGCGGTCGAACGCGCCGCGGTCCACCACGAGGTCCTTGAGCACTGGGAATGCCCGTGCACGCCAGGGCTCGATCCAAATCTCGTCACCCTGCTCGAAGTGACGCATGTGGAGCTGGCACGTAGCCGCGCCATGCTGCGGGCCGTGAGGAAACCGATTGATCACGAGCCCGCACATGCCGCAGATGCCCTCGCGGCAGTCGCTGTCGAATGCGATCGGCTCCTCGCCCTGCTCGGTGAGATCCTCGTTCAGGATGTCGAGCATCTCCAGGAAGGACGCGTGCTCGCTGATGCCCTTCGCCTCGTAGCGGACGAAGCGTCCCGTGTCGGTCGGGCTGGCCTGGCGCCAGACATGTAGGATGAGGTCCATTACTTGTAGCTCCGCTGCGACAAGGGGACGTGCTCGAACGTGAGTTGCTCCTTGTGGAGTCGGGGCTCTGAATCGGGCCCGGTCCACTCCCACGCGGCCACGTGAGTGAAGCGCTCGTCGTCCCGCCTGGCTTCACCGTCCTCGGTCTGCGACTCCTCACGGAAGTGCCCACCGCACGACTCCTCTCGATAGAGGGCGTCGCGGCACATCAGCTCGGCGAGCTCCATGAAGTCGGCGACCCGGCCCGCCTTCTCCAGTGACTGGTTGAGCTCCTCGCCGCTGCCCAGCACCCGAACCTCCTTCCAGAACTGCTCTCGCAGCACCGGAATCTGCTGCAGCGCCTGCTCGAGTCCCTGGCGGTTGCGCGCCATGCCGCAGTTGTCCCACACGATCCTGCCGAGTTCGCGGTGGAAGCTGTCCACGGTGCGGTGGCCGTTCACGTTGAGCAGCATCGCGTTCCGCCCCATGACCTCCCGCTTGACGTCGTCGAAGGCCGGGTGCTGCGGGTCGGTCCTGGTCGGCCCGACGCGGGCGAGGTAATCGGCGATCGTATAGGGAATGACGAAATAACCGTCGGCCAGGCCCTGCATCAGCGCGCTCGCCCCCAGCCGGTTGGCGCCGTGATCGGAGAAATTCGCCTCACCCAGCACGAACAGCCCCGGAACCGTGCTCTCCAGATTGTAGTCGACCCAGAGCCCGCCCATCGTGTAGTGCGGCGCCGGGTAGATCCGCATCGGCACCTGGTAGGGATTCTCGCCGGTGATGCGCTCGTACATCGCGAACAGATTGCCGTAGCGTTCCTCGATGACGCCCTTCCCCAGTCGCTGGATAGCGTCGCGGAAGTCCAGAAACACCCCGTTCTTGAGTTCCCCCACCCCGCGGCCGTCGTCTACCGCCTCCTTGGCGCGGCGCGAGGCTATGTCGCGCGGCGTGAGGTTGCCGAAGCTGGGGTACTGCCGCTCCAGGTAGTAGTCGCGCTCTCCCTCGGGAATGTCGTTGGCCACTCGCGTCTCGCCTGCCTGCGCCGGTACCCAGATGCGTCCGTCGTTGCGCAGCGACTCGCTCATGAGCGTGAGCTTCGACTGGTAATCGCCACTGGACGGAATGCAGGTGGGATGTATCTGGGTGAAGCACGGGTTGGCGAAGGCCGCGCCGCGCCGGTGCGCCCGCCACGCCGCGGTAACGTTGCAGCCCATCGCGTTGGTGGACAGGAAGAACACCCGTGAGTAGCCACCCGTCGCCAACACCACGACGTGCGCTGCGTGGGACGTGACCTCGCCCGTGACCATGTCACGTACCACGATTCCCTTCGCATGGCCGTCGATCAGCACGACGTCCAACATCTCGGACCGCGGGAACACCTCCACGCTGCCCAGGCCTACCTGCCTCATCAGCGCCTGATAGGCGCCGAGCAGCAACTGCTGGCCGGTCTGCCCCCTCGCGTAGAAAGTGCGCGATACCTGCGCTCCGCCGAACGAGCGGTTGTCCAGCAGGCCGCCGTACTCCCGCGCGAACGGCACGCCCTGCGCCACGCACTGGTCGATGATGTTGTTCGACACCTGAGCCAGCCGGTACACGTTGGCCTCGCGCGAGCGGAAGTCACCGCCCTTCACGGTATCGAAGAACAACCGCCAGATGCTGTCGCCGTCGTTCTGGTAGTTCTTGGCGGCGTTGATCCCGCCCTGCGCCGCAATGCTGTGCGCGCGACGGGCGCTGTCCTGGTAGTAGAAGCACTTCACGTTGTAGCCGAGCTCGCCGAGCGACGCGGCCGCCGCCGCGCCGGCCAAACCGGAGCCCACCACAATGATGTCGTACTTACGCTTGTTGGCGGGGTTTACGAGCTTCAGCTCGAACTTCCGCTTGTCCCACTTCTCTTGAACCGGTCCGGAAGGAACTTTCGGATCGAGCTCCATCGCGGCCCCCTCCGTCTATGAAAGGGTCCCGGTCAGCACTGCAACCGGGACCGATGCGAATCCAAGGAACACGACCACGGCCACCGCCGCGGCCAGCGGCCGGCGGTAGCGATTGTACCGCGGGTGACTCAATCCTAGCGTCTGGAAGCTGCTCCACACGCCGTGGTACAGGTGCAGGCTGAGCACGAACATCACAACTACGTACAACCCGGCGACCCACTGCATCTGGAAGCCGATGATCAGGTTGCTGTAGGCGGCGCCCGGCACGAAATCGGGGTGCAGCTGGCCTGTCGTGAAATGCAGCAGGTGAGCCACGACGAACAGGAACAGCACGATCCCGCCCCACCGCATGGTGCGAGACGCGAACGTGGACTCCTCCGGCTTGAGGCTCTTGGTGTACTTCACGGGTCGCGCCACAGTGCTGGTGCGCCACGTCTGCAGCGCGAACAGCGCGTGAATGCCCAGGCAGCCGAGCAACACGACGCGGAAGATCCACAGCAACACACCGTACGGGAACACCGGTTCGCCGACCTCCCGCAGGAAGTGCGCGTACTCGTCGAAGTGTTCGGGACCCATGAACGCCTTCAGGTTCCCGATCATGTGGGCGATGACGAAGAAGACAAAAACAACGCCCGTCACGGCCATGAGGATCTTCTTGCCGACAGACGAGCGGTAGAGGCTCAGGACCCGTCGCATCGTTTCTCCAAATGGTCAGGGCATGGAAGTGTGGACGGATGATACTCTCGCGGTCACGTAGCGGGCAAGTTGACCGAGTAATTCACTCACCGAACGCTCGTTCACCCACCCTGCCCGAGATCCCGCTCAACATACCGCCGGCGCAACGGAGATCCCCCCTGGGACAGGGCCTCCAGCAGATAGCGGTCGTCCGCGTACAGGCCCGGCATGGCGGCGCAGGTGGCGAGCAGGACATCCATGGCTCAATAAAGATATCTTTGTCCGTCGATCGCTCCCGACTGGAGACCGAAATGCACTCACTTCTCATTGCGCTTACGCTGATGGCCGGCGGCACGGACGCCGACACCACCTACCTCTACAAGGCGCTCTTCGTGCGGGCCGCCCCCGGCGAGCTCCTCTCCGTCATCGAGCTGTTCGAGGAGCGCATGCCCGTATTCGAGGGTGGCTCCGGCCGGCCTTTCGTACTGCGACACCGGCAGGGCGACCAGTGGGACGTGATGTACCTCTTCCCGATGGAGAGCTTCGCCCGGTACTGGTCCGACGACCAGGCGGCCCGGCGCGCGACCGCCGCCGCGGGCTCGCACCTCACCGACGACGCGTTTGAGCACCAGGTGCTGCAGCGCGTGGCGTGGCGCGAGGAGCTGTACGCGATGGGCCCGCCGCTCGAGACCGTGGGCGCTGCGCTGGAGGGGGGAACGCTGTTTCACCTGGAGATCTTTTTAGCGCTCCCGGGCAAGCGCGCCGCGCTGCTGCGGGAGCGGGAGATGGAGAACGCCTACCTGGCCGCGGTGGACCGGCCCACCAATCTCATCTTCACGCGTGCCGCGGGGGCGGCGTGGGACGCATTCACCATCGGCGTGTATCGCGACCTGGCACACTACGCAGAGGGAGACCTAGTGCCACCTGAAGCGGCCGATGCCGCTGCACAGGCAGCCGGCTTCGAGGCCGCCGGCGCGATCGGCACGTATCTGCGAACCCTGATGAGCTCGCACCACGACACCATCGGGAGGATCGTGCGGTAGGGGACCAGGGGCAGCGCACAACGCGCAGCTCGCTATACGGGGGTTATCGCCCCGCCCCCCAGCTCCGCCGCGGCTCGCGGCACTGCGGCCAGATCATCTGCTCGCCGGTGCGCTCGCTTATCGGCAATACTCTCCGATCGCGCGGCATCTGCTCCGGCTCTTCCGCCGCCAGGTACGTCAGCATCGCGAACAGCGTGGCGTTGTTGCGGAGGTCGTCCATCACGACCTTGTCGAACGAGTCGCGGTTGGTGTGCCACGTGTAGGGCGAGTAGCTCCAGCTGTGCGCGTACAGGAAGAACGAAGGAGCGCCGTGGCACAGGAACGAGGCATAGTCGCTCCCGCCCCCGCGGGGTAGCCCCGGCACCTGCATATCGATGTGCTGCGCAATCTCGGTCGGGAGCTGTGCCATCCAGCGGGCAAAGTACTCGCCCGCGCGCGTCAGGCCGAAAGTGGGGATGCGCGTTATCCGGCCGGTGCCGTTGTCCTGGTTGAACAGTGCCTGGAGACCCTGCACCACCTCGGGGTGGTCCGCGGCAAATGCGCGTGAGCCGATCAACCCCTGCTCCTCGCCGCCCCAGAAGCCTGCCACGATGGTTCGCTTGGGGTTGGGGTAGGCCGCCTTCAGGATGCGCATCGCCTCGAGAATCGTGACCGTGCCGGTACCGTTGTCGGTGGCGCCCGACGCACCATCCCACGAATCCAGGTGGGCCGAGAGCACGACGTACTCATCCGGCTTCTCGCTCCCGCGGATCTCGGCAACCGTGTTGAACACCGGGACGTCGCCCTGGAACGTCGCCCGCGCCTCGACCTCTATGACCGGCGCCTGCCCGTAGGTCGCCAGCCGGTACAGTAGTCCGTAGTCCTCGCAGCTCAGGCCGACCGAGGGCACCCGCTCCGTGCGGGCCTGGAAGATGCGGTGCACTCCCCAGCCTCCAGGCCAGCTCGACGACACCACGCCCATGGCGCCTGCGTTCTCCAGCGCGGGCGGCAGCGTTCGACTGGTGTACCCGAAGCTCTCGATGCGCTCGTCCCACGCGTCGCTTGCCGCTTCGCGCTCCGCCTGCATGCGCTCGAGCGACTCCTCGGTGGCATGCTCCTCCCAGTTGGCATCGGTGCGGCAGGTCGGCTGGGGATAGGACACCAGCACGAACTTGCCCGCTGCCTGGGGCAGCCACGCCGCGAACTCCGCGGAGTCGGCCAGCTCGGGAAGTGCGACGACCGCGGCGCGCGCCTTACCCTGCGTGCCGGGACTCCAGGCCAGCATCATTCCCTCCAGGCTGCGCACCCGCGGCTCCACCAGGTCGATGTGGGTGATCCCACGATCCCACCCCATCCAGGTGCCGTACTGCTCGTTGCGGGCCTCGATGTCCCAGCGCTGGAACATCGACACCAGCCACTCGTTGGCAGCCAGGTGGCCCGGCGATCCGGTCAGGCGCGGCCCCACCGAGTCCATCAGCGCCTGCGCGAGCCGATACGCCTGCGAGTTCTCCTCCATCCCTTCCTGCCACATCCGCTCGATCACTGGGTCTTCGACCGGGAAGGTCTGTGCCGACGCTTTGGCCGACACTACTGCAAGGGCTGCGCCCAGGACGAGCATCATCCAGCGTTGCCGCATCGTGAATCTCCTCCAGATGTGCTGAACCAGAAGTGCGCTCGTATCTTTACGAGTCTGGCGCCGGGCACGAGAGGCAGGGAGGGGAAAGACCACCCATGCGGCCGGCGGCGAGGTGACGAAGGATGACTATGGAGCCCTCCGTGGACAAGGTCCGCTTGGACCGCTGGCTGTGGGCCGCCCGGTTCTACAAGACGCGCTCGGTAGCCGCGGACGCCATAGACGGAGGCAAGGTGCAGGTGAACGGCACGCGGGTGAAGCGGTCCAAGCTCATCGAGGTGGGAGACCGCTTGCGGATACGGAAGCCGCCCTACGAGCTCGTCGTGGGCGTGGTGCAGCTCTCCGAGCACCGCGGCCCGGCCAAGGTCGCACAGACGCTCTACGAGGAGACCCCTGAGAGCGTTGCCGCCCGGGAGAAGCTACGTACACAGCTCAAGCATCAGCCGGCCACCTCGTACGAGGGCAAGGGCCGCCCCACGAAGAAGGACCGTCGCCTGATCGACCGGTTCAAGCGAGGGGAGTGACATGCGCGCCATGCTGTTCGAGGGTGTTGGCACGCCACTGCGCGAGGCCACGATCGAAACCCCCAGCCCCGGACCCGGACAGGTGCTGCTGGATGTGCGCGCCTGCGCCGTGTGCCGCACGGACCTCCACGTGGTCGACGGCGACCTGACTGAGCCCAAGCTGCCGTTGGTACTGGGCCACGAGGTGGTCGGCGCGGTGCGCCAGGTGGGTGACGGTGTCGAGCGATTCGCACCGGGGGACCGCGTAGGAGTTCCGTGGCTTGGGTGGACCTGCGGCTCGTGCGGCTACTGCAAGACTGCGCGTGAGAATCTGTGCGACGACGCACGGTTCACGGGCTATCATCTGGACGGGGGTTATGCCGAGCAGACCGTCGCCGACGAGCGTTACTGCTTCGCCATCCCCGAAGGCTATCCCGACCTGCAGGCGGCCCCGCTGCTGTGCGCCGGGCTCATAGGTTACCGCTCCTACCGCATGGCGGGCGACGCTGAGCGCCTCGGGCTCTACGGGTTCGGGGGCGCCGCCCACATCATCACCCAGGTAGCGCGGCATCAGGGTCGCCGGGTATTCGCGTTCACCAAGCCAGGGGATGCTGCGGGTCAGGAGTTCGCTCGCGAACTGGGCGCCGAGTGGGCCGGCGGTTCCGACGAAGCTCCACCCGAGTCGCTCGACGCCGCGATCATCTTCGCGCCGGTGGGCCATCTGGTGCCGGCGGCCCTGCGAGCCGTGGTGAAGGGCGGCACAGTAGTATGCGGCGGCATTCACATGTCCGAGATACCACCCATACCGTACCACCTCCTCTGGGGCGAGCGGGTAGTCCGCTCGGTGGCCAACTTGACGCGGCGGGACGGCGAAGAGTTCTTCGACGTCATACCCCAGGTTCCCGTGCGCACCGAGGTGCAGCCGTACCCGCTGGCCCAGGCCAATCAGGCGCTCGATGACCTGCGCAGCGGTGCGGTGCGTGGCGCAGCGGTGCTGGTGACACACGATGAGTGACGAGCGGCGGGTCGAGCACGAAGAGGAATCCGAAGAGTTCGGAGAGCTGGTGCGTTACACGCTCGCCGGCTGGGTCGGCGGGCTCGCGCTCGGAGGCGTCCTCGACGCGGTGGGCTTGCAGCGCAGCGCGGTGGGCCAGTGGCTGGTGCGCACCTTCGCGGGAGAGGGCGAGAGCATCCTGGAGGGCGCGTTCGCCCTGCGCAAGCGACTGGCGGGGCGGGCCGCGAGCATGGCTCAGGCCTACGGGTGGGGCAAGCTCATCGGGATGACGCTGCCGTGGTGGATCGACTGGGGCAGCCGCTTGCTGGGGGTCGATGTCTACGGGGTGCAGGGCTTCTACATCCCGTTCTTCTATGCCCTGTCCGACCAGATCGGCGGAAACGTATCTGGCCTGCTCTACCTGAGGCGGCGGGAAGGCTCATGGGGAGCCGGGCTCTCCGCCTATCTCCGCCACCCGGTGATGCTCGCGGGACTAGGAGTGATCTTTGCCGTGCCGGCCGGACTGTTGACCGCCCGGGTGCTGGGATTCAGCCCCACGACCCAGGTGCTCACGGCGTTGGAGACCATCCTGGCCAACCTCTGCTGGCTCCCGCCGGCGGTGGGCTGGTGGCAGGAGCGGCGGCGTTGAGAACGGCCGGCGGGCTTTTGACAGGACGTGGACACCCCGCTACCTTCTTGGGCGGCAAAGTGCAGGTGCAGTGCAGTGGACGCGGTTAGACCAGGGAACACGAAAGGGATCTGGCTCACGCGCTGGACCCCTTTTCTGTTTGGAATCAGTGGCCGGAACGTGACCGCCTGATGGCGATCGGATGACGGCAGCCCAACGCGGGGGCGAGGAGCCGCGTTTGACCAGTAGCAAGAGGGTGTAGCAGAGATGTCTATCACCGGCATAGTCAAGTGGTTCAACGATGGCAAGGGCTATGGCTTCATCACGCCCGACGAAGGGGAGAAAGACTGCTTCGTCCATTACTCGGCCATCCAGGGCTCGGGCTTTCGGTCGCTCAAGGAGGGCGAGCGGGTCGAGTTCGAGATGGTTCAGGGCGAGAAGGGCCCGGCGGCGGAGAACGTCGTCAAGCTCAGCGAACAGCCCCAGCAGGCTCAGTGAGTGAAGCGGTACTTTAGAAGCACTGGGGCCGCCCTGCGCGAGCAGGGTGGCCCCGTTCTTTGATCCGCAGCATGGCCAAGAAAGACGCCATAGAGCTGCAAGGGACGGTGACGGAGGTACTCCCCAACGCCACCTTCCGCGTGCTGCTCGAGAACGGACACACAGTCCTCTCGACGATAGCCGGAAGGATGCGGAGACATAGGATTCGCGTGCTGGCCGGGGATCGCGTCACGGTGGAGGTCTCACCGTACGACCTGACGCGAGGGCGGATCACTTTCCGACACAAGAACTAGTCCCGAGCGACTAGCCGTCGACCATAGGCTGTGGATGCGGCGCGCAAGTCTGTCGCGCCGGAACCCGTAACGCCGAACACGGACCCCGCCGTCCTCCCGACCGGGCATGCGGCGCAGTGTAGGGGTCTCCGCGACAGTGCCTCCCGAGGCGCGCCGCGCGGCGTGGGACGACCTCCATGTAACTCGAGGAGTGAGGTTCACACAATGAAGACGCTCGTGCCGTTGCTGCTCGTGGCCGCGCTGTGGGTCGGCCACCGCCCGGATCCGGCAGCAAAGGAAGTGCAGATCACTGAGTGGCAGGTTCCGTGGGAGAGCTCGCGTCCGCGCGATCCATACGTGGGCCCCGACGGGCGCGCGTGGTTCGTGGGGCAGCGCGCAGACTATGTCGCCTACCTGGAACCACAGAGCGGCGAGTTCACCCGCTACGAGCTCGATGCGGGCGCGGGCCCGCACAACCTGATCGTAGACGCGGACGGCTACGTCTGGTACGCGGGGAACCGTGCCAACCACATCGGCAGACTCGACCCGGCCGACGGCTCCATCACCAAGTACCCGATGCCCGACCCCGCCGCCCGAGACCCGCACACACTGGTGTTCGACCACAATGGAGACATCTGGTTCACCGTGCAGAACGGCGGCTTCATAGGGAAGCTCGAGGTGGGCAGCGGTGACGTGCAGCTGGTCGCGGTGTCCGCCGGCCACCGGCCCTACGGCATCGTGATCGACGCCGGAAACCGGCCGTGGATCGCGGAGTTCGGCACCAACAAGATCGCCACCGTGGATCCCCAGACGATGGAGCTGCGGGAGTACGACCTGCCCCAGGAGCAGTCGCGGCCCCGCAGGCTGGAGATTACGTCGGACGGCGTGATCTGGTATGTGGACTACAGCCTCGGCATGCTGGGACGGCTCGATCCTGCCACCGGCGCAGTGCAGGAGTGGCCGTCGCCCGGCGGGGCGCGAGCCAGGGCTTACGGCATGGCGGTAGACGACCAGGACCGCCTCTGGTATGTGGAGTCGGGCCCCGATCCCAACCGATTCGTGGGCTTCGACCCCGCGACGAGCGAGTTCTTCAGCGTAACGGAGATCGAGAGCGGCGGCGGCACCGTGAGGCACATGTACTTCCACCAGCCGACGCGCACGGTCTGGTTCGGCACCGACGCAAATACCATCGGGCGGGCGCAGCTACCCTGACGCGGCCGTCCTTGAGATCAACCTTGACGAGAATGGCAGGATTCAGTTTGTGACCGATCAGAACAAACTCGGCATCCTCGACGTGACGCCCAAGGGCGCCGGCTTCATTCGGCGCAGCTCCAACGGCTACCTGCCCGGTAGCGGCGACATTCACGTCGGCCGAAAGCTGATTCAGCAGCACGACCTCCGCACGGGCGATCTGCTCGCCGGCGACACCGCCAAGGGGAAGGGCCGCGGCAAGAGCCGCTCGCTCACCAAGCTCACCAGCATCAACGGGCGCCCGCCGGGAGAGGTGAACGGCCGACCCCGATTCGGCGACCTCAAGGCGATCCATCCCAACGAGCAACTGGTGCTCGACTGCGGGCTCACTAGGCTCGGCGGGGCGGATTACACGAACCGCATCATCGACATCATCTGCCCGTTGGGATTGGGGCAGCGCGCCATGATCGTGGCGCCCGCCAAGGGCGGCAAGACGATGGTGCTCCAGGCGCTGGCGGAGGGCATAGCGAAGAACCGGCCCGATGCGACGCTGTTCATTCTCCTGGTGGACGAGCGTCCCGAAGAGGTCACCGAGATGGAGTCGTGCGGCTACGGAGAGGTGATCGCCTCCACCTTCGATTTCCCCGCGAGCCGGCACGCAGCCGTGGCAGAGCTCACTCTGGAGCGCTCCCGCAGGCGGGTCGAGGTCGGCGAAGACGTGGTGATCATCCTCGACTCCATAACTCGGCTCGCCCGGGCGTACAACACGCTGGAAAAGGGCAGCGGACGCACGCTGTCGGGCGGCCTCGACGCGCAATCCATGCAGAAGCCCAAGCGGTTCCTGGGGAGCGCGCGCAAGGTGGATCCGCGCGAGGGCGGCGGCTCGCTCACCATCATCGGAACCGCGCTGATCGACACCGGCTCTAAAATGGACCAGGTGATCTTCGAGGAGTTCAAGGGCACGGGGAACAGCGAGATCGTGCTGAGCCGCGAGCTGGCGGAGCGGCGCATCTACCCCGCCATAGACCTCAACGCCAGCGCGACGCGGCGGGAGGAACGGCTGCTCTCACCCGACGGGCTGGAAGCGGCACGGACCCTGCGCCACCACCTGGCCACCGCGCCCTCCGCGGACGCCATGCAGGAGCTGCTGCGCCTCATGGAGCGCACGAAAAGCAACGAGGAGTTGGTGGAGCAGGTGCTGAAGGAGTGGAGGGCGCCGAGCCGCTAGAGCTTCACCACCTTGGGAGCGCTGACCTCGTCGCTCTCGCGATCGTCCGGCCCGGCCGCTGAATCGCTGCGGGGTCGGTGCGAATCCCACCAGTGCTGCGCGCGTTCGGTCGTCCAGTCGCTCGCGAAGCTCAGCGCTTCCAGCCGGGAAGTGAGGATCTCCGCCGAATGCGGCCGCTCGGTCTTGTCCTTCCGCAGGCAATCCAGCACCAGCGCGTCCAGCTCTTTCGGGATATCCAGCTCCGTGTATCTCGAGGGCGGCTCAGGTTCCTGATGGATGTGCTGCACCAGCATCAGCATCGGTGAATTCGCTTGGAACACGGTGCGTCCCGTGAGCAGCCAGTACCCCACACATCCCAACGAGTAGAGGTCACTGCGCGGATCGACCTCCTCGCCGTCACCGGCCGCGCCTTCGGGTGATCCGTAGGCCGGCGTCCCGGCGAAGGCCCCGACGTCTGTCAACTTGACGTCCTGCCGTGCCGGCGCCCCAGCCCGCTTCACCAAGCCGAAGTCCAGCACCTTGACGAAATCCAGGTCCTGGCCGTAGCGGCACAGGAAGAGGTTGGCCGGCTTGATGTCGCGATGCACCATGCCGCGCGCGTGCGCCTCTCCCAGCGAGTGGCACGCCTGCCGGAGAATGTGCGCAGCGCGCTCGGGTGGCACGGGACCGTACTGCTTCACCAGATCTTCCAAGCTCAGACCATCGAGCAACTCCATCACGTAGTAGAAGCTGCGCGCCTCGGTGAGGCCGTAGTCATAGACCTCCACGGTGTGTGGCGAGCGCAGCTGGGCCGTGGCCTGTACCTCCCGCTCGAAGCGGTGATGCTCGGTATCCTCCGAACGGCCGGGACCGGTGCCGAGGCCGCTGCGCACGAGCTTGATCGCGGCCGGGCGCGCGAGCATGCGGTGCTCCGCCTTCCACACCTCGCCCATTCCGCCCTCCCCCAGCTTCTCCACCAACTGGTAGCTCCCCATGCGGCGGGCGCGGCTGATGTCGGTGCCCATGCTGTAGATCACGCGCGAGCCCACGATTGCGATGCCGGCGCAGATGTAGTTGGCAATTAGGAAGGGCACGAGGAAGCTGGGATCGAGCGGGGGAGCCCCGCGGGCTACCCCAATCGCATAGAGCACCGGGCTCGTCGAGGCCGCCGCCAGGGCTGCCACAGTCGCTTTCCCCGGCGTGCTGGGCACGAGCAGTGGGAAGAACACGAGCCAAACGCAGACCCAGGAGATCCCTCCGACGATCATCCCCTCCGGCCACATGCCGAACGCCAGATGCACGTCGATCCCCGCGGCCGCCACGACTTCGTACACCAGGCCGTAATGCAGCAGGCGCTCGCCACTGATCACGCGGCCGCGCACCAGGAGAAGCAGCGCAAGCGACGCGACGATAAAGCCGGCGGCAACGAAGTCCGGAAAGGCCGGGAAGCTCGCGTTCTCCCAGTACTCGCTCCAGTTCCCGGCGATGCGGCCCGAGCCGTACGCGAGGGTGTACACAACTGCGTACACCAGCGCAGCTATGCCCAGGCGTCTTCCCGCCTTTTCCACAAGGTCGGGCGGGAGGCTGAGGGACGCGCCACTCGTTCTCGACGCGGTGGATTGAGACGGTCGTTTCTTCCGGAGCTCGGTATCGGCCATGCGGTTCTCTAAGATACTCTCGGCCTGGCGTGCGGGAAGCTCTCCGGCGCTGGCGTACACCGCACCAACCCCCTAGGCTTCCTAGCCATGACGCCCTGGGTGACCCGCATCATCATCGCCAACGTCGTGGTGTTCCTGCTTCAGCTCATCTTTCCGTGGGTGACGTACCTCTTCGCGTTCATCCCGGCGGCCGTGCTGCTGCGTCCCTGGACCGTCGTCACCTACATGTTCCTGCACGGCGGTTTCCTCCACATCCTGTTCAACATGTGGATCTTCTACATCTTCGGCCCCCGCCTCGAGATGAGACTCGGTGGTCGGAGGTTCTTCGGTCTCTACTTCATCAGCGGCATCTCGGGAGCGTTGCTGTCGGCGGTGACCACGCCGCAGGCGGCCATCATCGGGGCCTCGGGCGCCGTGTTCGGCGTGGAGTTGGCATACGCGATGTTCTGGCCGCGCGACAAGATCTTCATCTGGGGAGTGCTCCCGATCGAGGTGCGCTGGCTCGTGGTATTCCTCACCGGGATGTCGCTCTTCGCCGGCTTCAGCGGATCGGGAGACGGCGTCGCCCACTTCGCCCACCTCGGCGGGTTCGCCGGCGCGTTCCTCTATCTCAAGTGGCTCGACTTTCGCTCGCCGGCGCGCCGCTTCAAACGCGAGGCGGCCGCCGTTCAGGCCAAGCCCAAGTCCTCGGGTATGAGTGACCTGGACCGTTGGCGGGGCATCCGCCGCGACGACCTGCACCAAGTGAACCGAGATGAGCTGGACCGCATCCTCGACAAGATCAGTGCCAAGGGCATGAACAGCCTCACACCCGACGAGCGCGCGTTTCTGGAGCGCTTCGCGTCACGGGAGCGGCCATGAATCACAGAAGGGCATTCCTCAAGCAGCTGGCCGCGGTGGCCGGCGCCTCGAGCATCGGTACGCTGCTGGCACTCGACCGCGCCCTCGCGGAAGACGCGAGCCGCTTGCGCAGCGGCCGAACGTCCGAGATGCAGAGCGGTGTCTACACCCTCGACCCCAGCGTCGTCTACCTCAATCACGGGTCCGTCGGCACCATCCCGCGCACCGTGCAGCAGGCACACCAGAGGTACCTCGAGCTGTGCGAATCCAACCCGTGGCTCTACATGTGGGGGGGCGCATGGGAGGAAGCCCGTGAGGGGGTGCGGGCGAAGGCAGCGCGGTTGCTGCGCTGCGACGCCGGCGAGGTCGCTCTCACCCACAACACCACGGAGGGATTCAACATCCTCGCGCAGGGGCTGCCGCTGGGCCGGGGTGACGAGGTGGTCTTCTCCTCGCTCAACCACCCCGGTGCCAGCATCTGCTGGCGTCACCAGGCCGAGGTGAAGGGTTTCTCGGTACGACAGTTCGACTTCCCCGTGTCAGACGTGCCGAGCCTATCTCTCGATGACGTGCTGGAGCTGTACGATCGCCACATCTCGGCCAACACTCGCGTGTTGGTGTTTCCCCACGTCGACAACGTCGTGGGGCTCAGGCACCCGATGCGGCAGCTGGTGGCCCTAGCCCGCTCGCGCGGGGTGGAGTTCGTTGCCGTGGACGGAGCGCAGACGATCGGGATGCTCCCGGTGAACGTGGCTGCGGCGGACGTGGACTTCTATGCGGCGAGTCCGCACAAGTGGATGCAGGCCCCCAAGGGAACGGGGCTGCTCTTCGTGAAACGTGCGCTGCAAGACACGCTCAGGTCGATGTGGGTCACGTGGGGACAGGAGCGCTGGGCCGGAACGGTGCGCGTGTTCGAGGATTACGGCACCCGCGACCTGCCCGCGGTGATCGCCCTGGGCGACGCGCTCGACTTCCAGGACTCGCTGGGCGAGGACGTCAAGGCGTCGCGCTACCGCACGATGTGGCAGAGCTGGCGCCGAGCGGTGGACAACGCGGCGCATACCGAGTGGCGCTCGCCCACTTCATGGGAGCTGTCGGCGTCTCTGTTCGCCGTCGAAGTGCGCGGCGTGGAGAGTACAGCTCTGTTCGAGCGGATGAACCAGGAGTGGGGATTCGTGTTCCGCGCCTTCAGCTCGCAGGGGCTGAACACGGTCCGCATCTCACCGAACCTGGCGAACACCGACATGGAACGGGAGCTGTTCCTCGGTCGGTCGGCTGCGGTGGCGCGCTCGTCCTAGAAGGCGCCCTAGTCGATGTCCTGGTCGTCCTCGTCGCCGCGAGAGCCGCGCGCCCCGCGCTTGAACCAGGAAGCCTCGCTCATGTAGTCGCTCGTGAGCTCCTCGAGGTGAGCCATCTGGTCCCGTGACAGCGGCTCGAACTCGGTGGCGATCGCCACGTTCTCCTCGAGCTGCGCAATGTCGTCCACACCCACGATCACCGTGCTCACCGGCTGCGTCAGCGTGTAGCGCATCGCGTCGCGCATTGAGGTGATCCCGCCCTCGCGGAAGATGCGGCCGCGTGCGGGGATCTTCATGCCGATCACGCCCATCTGCTTCTGGTTGGCCAGCGGCAGGAGCTCGTCCACGAACGGCAAGTGGTGTGGGTCGGCCGCGTTGAGCGCCATCAGGATCGTGTCGAAGTCGAAGCGGCTGATCCCGTCGGCCAGCACCGCCGGATCTGCGTGTCCCGTGATCCCCAGGAAGCGGACGATCCCTTCCTCACGGGCCTGGACCATGGCCTCGATCGCGCCGCCCTCGCCGAAGATGGTATCCAGCTCGTCGGTTCTCCTGACGTTGTGGAGCTGCCACAGATCGAGATGGTCGGTCTGCAGCGATTGCAGGCTCTCCTCCAACAGGCGCAGCGAGCCTTCGCGGGTGCGGTCGTGCGTCTTGGTGGCGAGGAACACCTCATTGCGACGCGTCGCCATGACCTTGCCGATGTACTTCTGACTCACGCCGCGGCCGTAGCGGGCGGCGGTGTCGATGTAGTTCACGCCCAGGTCGATGGCGCGATTGATTATGGCCTCGGCATCGGCGTCCCGGTCGGCCTGTTCCAGAGTGGCCTGACCGCCGAGGGAGAAGAGGCGCACCTGGTGACCCGTGCGGCCCAACGGGCGCTCGGGCATCGGCGACTTGCCACCCAGAGGGAGCTTCTGGTTGAGGAACAGGGCGGCCGTTCCCGCTGCCCCCATCATCACGAAGTCGCGCCGGGTGAGATCGCGCTCGGTCATGTCCCGCCTCCACATACTCGGTGTGCGCCAGGAGCCCCGCTGAACCAGGGGGAGGGATCAACTAGACAATCGGCGATGTGCCGCGCGGACGCAACCTGATCCGGGGTCATGAGCCCGTCAGAAGGTCGGCCAGCGCCAGCTCCCAAATGGCCCCCAACGACCTGAGCCGCAGCACCCATGCGGGGTTCCCGCCGCCGGCCCCTTCCAGGATCAGGTGCTTCACTCCGGCCTTCTCGGCCGCCAGTAGGGGCTGAAACAGGAAGGTGGTGAGCCGGAAGGTGAGCGCATCGCCCGTCGCCTCGCCCACGATGGGCCGGTCGGGTCGCGGCTCTCCCAGGGCGAGCCGCCGCTCCAGCACCGTGAACACCCTGTACATGGGCCACGCGGCGAACGGGATCACAATCTCGCGCAGGTGCGGGCGGGCGGACGCCGCGTAGGGTTCGGGCGGCAGGTATCCGACCCGCCCCTCGACCGGCACCTCCTCCGGCTCCGCCGGGTCGCGGAACCAGGGCAGCGAGACCCCGTAGGTGTCCGCCAGGGCCTCGAGCGTCCGCAGGCCGGGATTCACCGTCCGCCCAACGTAGAGGTCCCGCAGGGTCGGGTAGGAGATCCCCGTGGCTCGGCTCCCCTCCCCGAGATTGCCCTCGTGGGCCAGGTGCATCAAGGCACGGAACCGCCTGGTGAAGAGGTGTTTAGCCCGCGGCAGCTCCTTCTTGGGACGGCCCACGCGTCCGGCCATCTGCGCCTCATCACGATTTGATTTCATGTCATAGTAGGAAATCCAACGACGAGCGGCAAGGTGTGTTGCCCTCTGTTTGGGGGTGTGCGTCACAGCGGCGGCCCTGGATCCCTGCGTTTCTTGCGGGCCATGGCCGAACAAACCACCCTCCCGCACGTCGAGACCGCCAGGGCGGCGGGCCTCGACTATGTGACTGATGCCGAGCCCGGAATCAGCCGCAAGCGGGTGGGTCGCGGCTGGGCGTACTACGAGCCGAGCGGTGCGCTGATCCGCGACAGGGCCGAGCGGCGGCGGCTCAACGCGCTGGCCGTGCCACCGGCCTGGACCGAAGTGTGGATCTGCCCCGATCCCAACGGTCACCTGCAGGTCACTGCCCGCGACAAGAAGGGCCGCAAACAGTACCGCTACCATCCCCGCTTCCGTGAGAAACGGGACGAGTCGAAGTTCGGACGCATGCTAGCCTTCAGCGAGGTTCTGCCCAGGGTGCGTGAGCGCGTGGAGCGTGACCTGCGGCGCCGCGGGCTGCCCCGCGACAAGGTGCTGG
Organism: Gemmatimonadota bacterium; assembly: GCA_039586815.1. Lineage (GTDB taxonomy): Bacteria > Gemmatimonadota > Gemmatimonadetes > Gemmatimonadales > GWC2-71-9 > WVYX01. The sequence goes on from JBDHJR010000033.1 coordinate 22,764, forward strand.
CGACCGTGGTCTGGCTGCTGGAGCGCACCTTCTTCCGGGTGGGCAACGTCGCCTACGCCAAGCACAATCGCTCCTTCGGGCTGACCACCCTGAGGCGCCGCCACGTGCAGGTAGAGGGCGCGAAGCTGCGCTTCGAGTTCCGCGGCAAGAGCGGCGTGATGCGGACGGCCGCCATCACAGACCGGCGCATTGCCCGCATAGTGCAGAGCTGCCGGGAGCTCCCCGGCCTGGAGCTGTTCAAGTACCTGGACGACGAGGGTCGCCGGCAGAAGGTCGACTCGGACGACATCAACGAATACCTGCGGCACATCGCCGGACGCGACGTCACGGCCAAGGACTTTCGCACCTGGGCGGGCACGATCCTGGCCACCATCGAGCTGAGCCAGCTCGGTCCGGCCGATTCGGAGCGTCAGGCCAACAAGAACGTGGTGCAGGCGATCGACGAAGTAGCTCAGCACCTGGGAAACACGCGGGCCGTGTGCCGCAAGTACTACGTGCACCCAGCGATCATCGAGGCCTACGTGAGGGGCGAGGTTATGCCCCCGCCCCCGCCTCCTCCACCCGACCTGAAGGACAAGCGCTCCGGGACCTCCGCGGCCTTGCGTAGAGAGGAGGTCGCGGTGCTACAATTCCTGCAGAGCGTCCTCGACCGCGAGGTTCGCAAGGCGCATGAGCACTGAGAAGCCCCTGCTCGACCAGTTGGCGAGCTGGAAAGAGGGTGACGTTTCCTACTACCTGCACGGAACGCCACCCGGCCCCAGCGGGCGTGTCATCGTGCTGACCGCCGTAGGGCCGGAGTCCGAGCACCGCTGGCTGGTACTGCCGCAGGGCAAGTCGTCCGAGGACCTCGCCGCCACATGGTACGAAGCAAGCAACCTCGAGCGGACGGAGCTGGCAGAGAGCCTGCTGCGACGGGGGATGGCGGGATAGCGAGTCCGTAACGCGCACCGTTCCCCGTTCCGCGTTCCCCAGCCATCTTATACACCCCATGCCTCCCGCACTGGAGCAGCTTCAGGCCGCGCTGCGCGCCCGGTACTCGGTCGATCGCGAGATCGGGCGTGGCGGAATGGCTACCGTGTATCTGGCGCGCGACGTGAAGCACGACCGCCAGGTGGCGCTCAAGGTGCTGCACCCCGACCTGGCCGTCGCCGGGTATCACCCCGAGCGCTTCCTGCGCGAGATCCGCATCGTAGCATCGCTCACGCATCCGAACATCCTGCCGCTGCACGACTCGGACGAGTGCGCGGGGTTCCTCTTCTTCGTGATGCCCTTCGTGGGCGGTGGTACGCTGCGCGATCGCCTCAGGAGCGACGGCCCATTCCCAGTCGACGAGGCGATCTCGATCACTCGCAGCATCGCGTCGGCGCTGGACTACGCGCACCGCCAAGACGTGCTGCACCGCGACATCAAGCCGGAAAACATTCTGTTCAACGAGGGCCAGGCGGTGGTCACGGACTTCGGCGTGGCTCGAGCCATCAGCGCCTGCTGCGACGACGTGGGCACGCTGACTGAGGTGGGGTTCGCGATCGGCACTCCGGCCTACATGAGCCCCGAGCAGGCTGCCGCGGACCAGGAGCTCGACGCCCGCAGCGACGTGTACAGCCTCGCGTGCGTCGTGTTCGAGATGCTGACGGGCCAGCCCCCGTTCGGTGAGACTACGCCGGTCGGCATGATGGCGAAACACGCCGTCGAGCCGCCGCCCCCGGCCCGCACCCTGCGGCCCAACTGCCCGCTAGCCGTCGAGCAGGCTCTGGCAAGGGCGCTGGCCAAGCACCCGGACGAGCGCTTCGCGACGGCCGGCGCCTTTGCCGAAGCGCTATCTGCCAGGGCAACGGGCGCCGTCCCCGTGGCGCCCATGGCCGACGCCCGCCGCACCATCGCCGTGCTGCCGTTCATCAACGCGAGTCCGGACGCCGAGAACGAGTACCTGAGCGACGGGATCACCGAGGAGCTGATCAGCGCCCTCGCCAAGGTGGAGGGGTTGCACGTGGCCTCCCGCACTTCGGCGTTCGCGCTGAAGGGCGAGCGGAAGGACGCACGGTCCATCGGTGCCCTGCTCAACGTCTCCGCACTGCTCGAGGGGAGCGTCCGTAAGGCGGGCAAGCGGCTCCGCATAACAGTGGCGCTCATCAACGTGGCCGACGGAAGCACGCTGTGGTCGGAGCGGTTCGATCGGGAGCTGGAGGATGTCTTTGCGCTGCAGGACGAGATCGCGGGCGCCATCGTGGGGGCACTGCGTTCCACCCTGCTGGGCGATCTGGGCGAGCCCGCACCGCGACGCTACACCGACAACGTCACGGCATACCACCTGTACCTGAAGGGCCGTTATTACTGGAACCTGCGCACGGCCGACGGAACCGCGGCGGCCGTCGAGCACTTCCAGCGGGCGATCGGGGAAGATCCGGACTATGCGCTCGCCTACACCGGACTGGCCGACTGCTACGCCATCCAGACCGACTACCGTGGCCTACCGGTAGCCGAGGGCATGAAGCGCGCCAAGCAGGAGGCGCGCAGGGCCCTGGAGCTGGACGAGACCCTGGCCGAGGCTCACAGCTCCCTAGCATGGGTCACCTTCATCTACGACTGGGACTGGCAGACGGCCGAGCGCGAGTTCCGCCGCTCCATCGAGCTCAACCCGCGCTACGCCACGGCGCGGCAGTGGCACTCCTGGGCCCTCATGGCGATGGGACACATAGAGGAGGCACTCGCTGAGGGGCGGGCCGCCCTGGAGCTGGATCCGGTGTCGGTATCAGTGCGCCGTACGGTCGGCTGGCAGTACGTGTACGCGCGGCAGCCGGGCCAGGCGATCGAGCACCTGCGGCGCGCCGTCGAGATGGCGCCCACGTCCCATGAGAACTACCGCATCCTGGCATTCGCCTTCGCCGCCGACGGACGGCTGGACCAAGCGCTCACGGCCGCACGCGAGGCGGTTGCGGTGTCGGAGGGCTCGCCGTATGCCCTGGCCACGTTGGGGCACGTGCACGCCCTGCGTGGCGAGGCCGACGAGGTGAGAGGCTTGCTCGACGATCTCTCAGTCAGGGTCGAGACGGAGTACGTCTCGCCAGTTGCGCTGACGATCCTGCACCTTGCGTTGGGAGAGAAGGAAGCGGCGCTCGACTGCCTGGAGCAGGCCCACGCCGAGCGCCGCGGCTGGCTTTGTTACCTCAAAGTCGAACCGCTGCTCGACTCATTGCGAGACGAGCAGCGGTTCGAGCGGTTGCTCGAGGCAATGGACCTGGCCTAGCCCCCTTCTTCCTCCTCCATCTCGATCGGCAGCTCGATCTCCTCGCCCCACAGGTACTTCCCGAACCACTGCCAGTTGTGCCACATGGCCGCCAAGCGCTCCTTCGGCTTGCTGATGCCGTGCCCGAACCCCTTGTACACGATCAACCGTGTGTCGACACCCATGTCCTGGAGCCCCTGGTACAGCTCGTAGGCGTTGGGAATCGGCACGCGCCGGTCGAACTCGCCGTGCTGGATGAGGGTCGGCGTAGACGCGTCTGTTATGAACGTCATGGGAGACGTCTTGGCGTACACCTGGGCGTCCTCCCACGGAGTCGCCTTGAGATACTGTCGCGTGAACGGATGGATGTCGGTGTTCACGTAGTAGGTAACCCAGTTCGAGATGCCGGCCCCCACCGAGATCGCGGCGAAGCGGGGCGTGGTAGTGGTGAGATAGGCCGAGATGTATCCGCCTTGGCTCCATCCCATTGCGCCCATGCGCGTGGTGTCGACGAATCCCTGCGCGACAACGTGATCCACTCCCGAGAGCACGTCCCACGCGTCGCCCACGCCCAGGTTGCGCACGTTGAGCGAGCGGAACGCTTCACCGTACCCGGCGGAGCCGCGGTAATTGGGGCGCAGTACCACCGCACCCTTGGCTAGCCATTGGTGTGCGGGATAGACGTAGCTGAGCACCGGCGTGGGGTAGTCGATGCCGGTCGGCCCGCCGTGAATGATGACCAGCAGCGGGTAGGTTCGTGACGGGTCGAAGTCGACGGGCTTGTGCAGTACGCCCTCGATGGTCGTACCGTCCTCACTTTGCCACGAGATCACTTCACTGGTGCCGAGCTCCCACTCCGCGACCTTCCCGGTCATGTTCGTAAGCCGAACGGGCCGGAAGCGGTCCACCGGCGACCGGTACACCTCGTCGAGCGTCGTGGCACTGCGGCCCACGAACGCCACCGTCTTGCCGTCGGCTGTGAAATCCACGCCCCATATCCGGTCGGGGGTGCCTGCAAACACCTCCGTCCTGCCCGAGTTGGGGTCTACCCGATACACGCGCCTGTTGGTACGCTCCCAGCCCACCAGATAGAGGCCGCGCTGGGTCCACGCGGCTATGAACGGGTCCTCGTCCAGATCCACTGGGATGCGCGTCGGTTCTCCACCTTGGGCGGAGATCTTGTAGAACATGCCGTTGGTGTAGTACGCGGAGGCCACGTCGGGACCGGTCGATTGGTATGCGATCCAGCGCCCGTCGGGCGACCAGGTGGGGTTTCCGTCGAAGCCCTGCGCGGCGACGAGCGGCGTTACCGCGCCGCTCTCCACGTCCAGCATCGATATGTCCCCCTGCATCCACGAGTTGATCAGTGGGTCGGGGCGGTGAGCGAAGACGATGCGGGAACCGTCGGGTGACCACTCGAAACCCGACACCGTGAAGTCCTCACCCTCGGTGAGCCGCTTCGCCTCTTCCGTGCCGGGCTCGTCTGGAACCGGGACGATCCACAGGTGCGACATGCGGTACTCGGCGTCCTCCACGGCGAACGCGCCGTACTCCTCCTCACGTTGCTTGGCCGCCTTGCTCTTCTCTTCCGTCCGGGTGAAGGCAATGCGCTTGCCGTCCGGCGACCATTCGAAACCGCCCACGCCTTCGTCACCCTCGGTGAGGGCCCACGCCTCGCCGCCGGCCACGCGGATCAGGTGGATCTGCCGGTCGTCGCCGCGATTCGCGGCGAATGCGAGCCAGCGGCCGTCGGGCGACCACCGCGGGCTGCCGCTGGTGCCGTCCCTCGTGCGGGTGAGCTGGAACGGCTCCTCTCCCTCTCGCACCAGCCATATCTCGGTGTCGTATCGGTTCTCGTCCCAATCGGTCGTGCGCACCGTGTAGGCAATGGCGCGTCCGTCCGGCGAGATCACGGCGCTGCCTATGTCGGGCACGCTCAGGATGTCCTCGAAGGACGGACCGGGTACCTCGGACTCCTGCGCTCGCAGCAGCGGGGCCAATGTGCCCTGTGCGAACGCGAGGAAAAGGATCAGCGGGATACGGAACGACATGTTGCGGCTCCTCCTCGTGGCGAGACGGGAATATAAGGAAAGCGCCCGGCCTGTGGCCGGGCGCCCGTACAACATTCATCAGGTGGGACCTGCTAGTCATCCACTGCTGTGTCTCCCACAGCATGTGCAGGATGGACTCCCGCGACCGGTAACCGTGGCTCTCGTGCGGCAGCATGACGAGCCGCGCGGTCTTGCCCAGTCCCTTGAGGGCATGGTAGAACCGTCTGCTCTGCAGCGGGAACGTGCCCGAGTTGTTGTCGGCCTCACCGTGAATCAGCAGGATCGGCTCGTTCACTTTTTCGGCGTGCATGAACGGAGACATTGCGAAGTAGATCTCCGGCGCCTCCCATACAGTGCGCTCCTCGGCCTGGAACCCGAACGGCGTGAGCGTGCGGTTGTAGGCGCCGCTGCGGGCGATCCCCGCGGCGTACAGATCTGAGTGCGCCAGCAGATTCCCCGTCATGAAGGCACCGTAGGAGTGTCCGCCGATTGCAATGCGTCCCCGCTCGGCCACGCCGCGCCGCACCACCTCGTCTACCGCAGCGGCCGCGCTCGTCACCAGCTGCTCCCTGTAGTTGTCGTTGGGCTCCACGTCGCCCTCGCCGATGATCGGCATCGTGGGACCGTCCAGCAGCGCATATCCCAATGCCAGCCACAACTGTGTGGACCAGCCGGTCAACCGCGTGAAACGGTACTGCGAGCCCCTCACCTGACTGGCTGCCGCAGCGCTCCTGAATTCGCGCGGGTATGCCCACATCAGCATCGGCAGGGGACCCTGCGAGGCATCGTACCCCGGAGGCAGGTACAGCGTCGCAGTGAGGTCCACTCCGTCATCACGCTGGTACTTGATGAGCTCCTTGTGCAGGCCGGCGAGCTGCGGCGTGGGATTGGGGAAGTTCGTCACCTGCCGCATCGTGTTCTCACGCAGGTCCCGCACGAAGAAGTTGGGCGGCTCTTCCTGCGACTCGCGCAGCGTGAGCACGAAGCGGCCGTCGTCGTCCAGCAGCTGTATGGGCCGCTCGTAGTGCGGTGCCTCGGAGCGAAACAGGCGGGTGGCCTGCTTTGCCCTCACGTCGAAGCGGTCCAGGAAGGGACGGTCCCCCTCGGGCGAGGCGCCGGTCCCGATCAGGAACAGCGTGCGGCCGCCGTCGGCCGTCGGCCATAATCATCACGCTGCGACCCCGATCGTTTCGCCGGGTGTCGGGGCTTCCGGGATCCGCGTAACGGTCCTCGTAGGAGCGGTCGAACACCAGCTCCGGCGCTCCTCCTGGCCGGCCGGGCCGCACCTGCCAGGTGCGGGTCTGGCGCGAGCGCCACCAGAACTCGCTCACCAACGCCATGTCATCGTTGCCCCACTGGATGCCGCCGTAGCGCAGCCCCAGCGTGATGAGCGGCACCGGATCGCCGTTGAACGGCGCCGCCCGCACGTACACCTGGTCCCGCTCCTCGGCCGGGGCGCCGGCGTCACCGCCGTCCAGCGCCTCCACCCATACCAGCGTGGCCGGTGCGTCGGCACGCCATGTCACACTGCGCGGGCCGGTCGGCACACTGCCGAACGCGGTGGGCACTTCCTCCTGCAGAGGAAGGTCGGCCACCAGATGCACCGGATTCCCATTCGGGTCTATCACCTCGATCCGCCTGGGGAAGCGGCGTGCCGGAACGAGATAAGAGAACGGCCGCTCGAGCGTCTGCACCAGGATGTAGTTGCCATCCGGCGAGGAATCGAAGTCCCACACAATGGCCGGGCCGCCGAGGGGAGTGACCGTGCCGTCGAGCGTAACCTTGGCGAGCTGCGTCGTGGCGTAGTGCTCGAACAGCGCCTCGTCGTACGGGTTGGCCAGCAAGTCCTGATAGGTACGGGCCGGAGCCGTCCTGCCGAGGTTCTCCTGGATTACGGGGCCACTCGGCACGCGCGGGGCGGCGGGCTCGGCCCCCCGTCCAGCGGGCACCAGCGTCGCGATAAGCGTCTCGCTCCCCAGCCAGGCCGGCGGGGCGTTCATCGTGAGGTTGAGGTCCGATCCGGTGAGCGCCCGTGCCTCGCCAGACGAGACGTCGGCCACCCATAGCTGTATGCCGTCGTCGGCGGTGTGCGTGAACGCGATGCGCTTGCCATCGGGCGACCAGCGCACGTTCTCC
>JBDHJR010000057.1:0-6741 GCA_039586815.1 Gemmatimonadota bacterium
CCGAAGCTCAGTACCCAGCGACTCCCCGTAAACCCCTCGCCGAAGCGATAGGCCAGGTCAAGTCGCCCCACGTGAGCGGCGGTGGATCTGGTCGAGCCGAATCTGATCCCCACCCCCGCGTCGCCGCCAACTCGTGAGGACTGGTCGGTGAACCACGCACCGCCATAGTCGAGGAATGCGGCGAAACCCAGTCCCAGCATGCCCAGAAGCTGATCGATCAGGAACGCGCGATGCTCGACGATCACGAACGCCATCCGCTCGCCCGTGAACGCATGGGCCTCGAACGCACGCGGCCCGAAGCCGCTGCCCAGATCAAACTCCGAGCCCGGCGCGACGTTCTTCATCAGACCACCCTGCACGTGCACCACCGTGCTGTGCCGGGGGATGAACCGCGCGGCCACGGTGGCCTGGACCCGCACCTGTCCCGAGTCGAGGCCAGCCGAGGTGAACAGTCCCTGGCCCTCGCCGCGGATCTTGGCAAAGTGCTGCCCGATGGACGTACCTATCTGCGCCACGAAGCCCGGAGCCAATCCGGTACGCTCGTAGCCCCATGCATCGGGCGCGAGTAACAGGCTCAGCTTCAGTGTCGGGCTCAGGTCCACGTCCTCCACACGCGCGAACCCATTGTAGTGGGTGACCAGCTTGTATTGCGGCCTCATCGCCTCCACGAACACCCCCGCTGCGCCCATCACGGTGTCGGGCACGGTGGATTCGTCCGTGGTCCACAGCATGTACTCCTCGCGCTTGATCTGACCCACGGCCCCGAGCCGCACGAAGCCGCCGGGTCCGGCGACCGGGGCGAATGAAGCGCTCGCCGACTGCCAGAAGAGCCTGCGCCGGTAGGTCTGCAGGGAGTCACCGTCGCGGAACTGCAGGATGCGCTGGTCGCCGGCCTCGCCGAAGAAGTCCAGGCCCCAGCGGTCACCGAACGCCCGGTATGGCACGCCCGCGTACCAGCCACCGAAATTGCCGTCACTCAGATTGTCGTAGAACCCGTCCACGCCTGCGCGGGTGCCCCGAATCCGGTCCATTCCCCCCAACAGCCGCAACGCGGTGCGATCGGGCTCGTCGCGGTAGACGACTCCCACCCGGGCACCGGTTCCGATGAAGTTCCGCTCGATGCCACCCAGCGCCCAGTTGAACTCGCCAGCCGTGAAGTTGGCGTTGAGCACCAGCGAGGTGGTCCACCCGTCGTTGGTCTCGACCAGCACGTGGAGCCTGTCACCGACGGTCATGGAGTCGATGCTGACGTCGCGGAACAGGCCCCTGGTGCGCAAGTTGCGCTCCGTTTCGGCGATCTTGGCCGAATCGAACGGCTCTCCCTGCGCGAACAGCAACTCGTGCCGCACCACCGAGGTACGCGTGGTGAAGTGCAGCGCGTTCATGATGCGGTACAGCGAGTTCGCCTGCGCCTCTTCGGGCCGGAAGATGTCCTGGGTGACGATGATGATCGTGTCGATGATGGGCGGCGTCGGCGGCGCATCCTCCTGACCGCGGCCGACGGCTGGGAGCAGAAGCAGCGCGCACAGCAGCATGAGGGCGCGACGCATTCGGCCCTACCCCTCACCCCGCGCGAGATCGGCCACTGAATCGATCACCCGATCCGGCTTGATTCCACTAGACTCCAGAGCATCCTCCCTGAATTTCCCCGTGCGCACCAACCACCCTCCGAGGCCGGAGCGTTGTGCTCCTTGAACATCGGACCAGAGATCATCGCCAATCATCACTGCCGGGGGTAACGACGGATCGCCCCCCAGCGACGCCACCGCTCCATGGAAGAAGGCGGTGTTGGGCTTGCCGCAGACCACCGCTTCCCGCTCGGTCGCGTACTCCAACGCTGCCACCCACGCGCCCGCGTCCAACTCGATACCCTCGGGCCCAAACCAGTAGCGTCCGCGCTGCAGCGCAACGAGCCGCGCGCCGTCCATAACATAGCGGAACGCCTCATTGAGCAGCGCAGGCGTCCACAGGTCGCCCAGGTCGGCCACCAGGACCGCGTGGGGTGCCGTAGCGGCGGGCACTGGCGACCCCGAGGTACCGCCCATCAGCTCCAGCTTGCCCAGGTCCACCAGCGCCTCCGGGCTCACGAACGGCGCGACGGTACCCATGCCCTCCCGCTCGAGCAACGAGCGTCCGGCCATTACCGCCGAGAACACCTCAACGGGTTGTACCTCGAAGCCGTAGCCGCGCATGCGCTCGACGATGAAGCTGCGGGACCTGCGTGTGGTGTTGGTGACGAAGCGCAGGGGAACGTCACGGCGCCGCAGCTGCTCGATGGCAGCCACGGCGCCGGGTATCGGTCCTGCTTCGGTGTAGAGCGTTCCGTCGAGGTCGAGCAGCAGACCCCGAACCGCCTCGCCTAGTACTTGCCGAGGTAGGTGTTGACCTCCCAGTCGCTCACCTGAGCCGTGTAGTTGCGCCACTCCGCTCGCTTCGCCTCGAGGAACATCTGGTAGATGTGGGATCCCAGCGCATCGCGTACCACCTGGTCCTTCTCGAGGTAATCCAATGCCTCGTGCAGGTCCCGCGGCAGCTCGTCGATGCGATACTTGCGCCGCTCGCGATGGCTCATGGTGAAGATATTCTTGTTCACCGGATCGGGCGGCGTGAGCTTCTGCTCAACGCCGTCGAGGCCCGCCGCGAGCTGTACGGTCAGCCCAAGATAGGGGTTGGCCGCGGGATCCGGCATCCTCAGCTCGCACCGCGTTCCGTGGCCGCGCCGCTCGGGAATGCGCACGAGCGGCGAGCGGTTTCGCATGCTCCAAGCCACGTTCACCGGCGCCTCGAACCCCGGCACCAGTCGCTTGTAGCTGTTCACCAGAGGATTGGTGATTGCGCAGAACCCGCGGGCGTGCTTCAGCAGCCCCGCAACGTAGGCGAGGCCCACGTCGGAGATCTGCCACTCCGACTTGGAATCGAAGAACGCGTTGTCCCCGTCCCTGAACAGCGACTGATGCGTGTGCATGCCGGAGCCGTTCTGCCCGAAGATGGGCTTCGGCATGAACGTCGCCGCGAAACCGTGCCGGTAGGCGACGTTGCGCACGATGAACCTGAACGTGGCCAAGTTGTCGGCGGTGGTGAGCGCGTCGGCGTAGCGGAAGTCCACCTCGTGCTGGCCCTCGGCCACCTCGTGGTGCCCCGCCTCCACTTCGAAGCCGAGGCTCACCAGGTCGTCGATGATGAGTCGACGAATCGGCTCGGCCTTGTCCGCCGGAGCGAGGTCGAAGTAGCCGCCGGCGTCGTGGGTCTCGAGCGAGGGGTGGCCGTTCTGGTCGAGATGGAAGATGAAGAACTCCGCCTCGACACCAGCCATCATCTCGTAGCCCAGCTTGGCGGCCCGCTCGATCTGGCGCTTGAGCGCCCCGCGGGGACAACCGGGGAAGGGGGTCTCGTCGGGGTTGTAAACGTCACAGATGAGGCGAGCAACGCGCCCGCCCTCGTCGTCGTACGGGAAGATCTTGAACGTGCCGAGGTCGGGCTTGAGGATCATGTCGCTCTCCTCGATCCGGACGAAGCCCTCGATCGAGGAACCATCGAACATGATCTCTCCCTCCAGTGCCTTCTGGAACTGGCTGCGGGGCACTTCCACGTTCTTGTTGATTCCGGTGATGTCGGTGAACTGCAGCCGCAGGAAGTCCACCTGCATCTGATCGCACAGCTGCAGGATGTCGGCCGCCGTGGCGCCGCGGGTGTCTACGTTGTTCTCGCGCAAGTCGGGTTTCTGGCTGTGGGTAGGCACGGTGATGGACTTGACCGGGGACACGGCACGCTCCTTGGGTTCACGGGACTGTGCTCGACGGCTCGGCGGACGCAGAAGGCTACAAGGGCCACTCCCCGGTGTCAAGCGAATCGCGCAGATTGTGCGCGAATTGGCTGTCGCATCGGACAGATTGGCAGAAAAATGGGAATTGTGAGGCCGGAATTGTGCAGATTCTGCGAAACAGCCGGATCGGCGTCAGCCCACCGCCAGGGAGTCCAGCAGGTTCCACAGCTCTTGGGCCGAGAACTCGCTGAACCGTGCTTCCACGTCCCTCTCGTTCCACTCCAGGAAGATCCAGCCCGAGAGGCGGTGCAGGTTGCCCGAGATAAAGTGGATGCGGCCCCGATACGCACCGACTTCCTGGTCGGTGGAGGTCTCGAGCAGAACGTCCCACCGACTCTCTCCCCGCTCGAGCTCGCCAATCTGGCGCTGCTTGATCTGATTCCACGGAGGGTCGAACTGCGTGGATTTGGGCTGGTCCTCTGCGTCCGGCGCCATGTGCGCTACAGTAATGCCCCCAGGGCGGAGACGCTAGCGCTATCTAGCGCTATATTTCCCGCTCTCGAACCCTCTGAAATCAGTCACCGGATGAACTCAATGAGCACCACTTCAGGACATGCCTGTCCGCAATGCGGCGCCTCGCTCTCCGAGGGTGCCAAGTTCTGTCACGCCTGTGGCGCGACCATCACTGTACGGCAGTCGGGCCTGCCGGGATTCGTCTGGATCCTCGCGGGGCTCGCCGCGGTGTTGCTGGTCGCGGCAATTGCCTTCCAAGCGGGACGCACCTCCCAGCCGGGGTCGGAGTCCCCGGCCGCCGCGGCACCGGGCGGCGGGATGCCCGACCTGGCGAGCATGAGCCCACGCGAGCAGGCCGATCGCCTGTTCAACCGCGTCATGACCGCCCACGAGCAGGGTGATCAGGGAGCGGTGGACATGTTCAAGCCGATGGCCCTCCAGGCGTACGCGAACCTCGGCACGCTCGACCCGGACGCCCACTACCACGTGGGGGTCATGCAGGTCGTCACCGACGGGGTGGATGATGCCCGTGCCCGAGCCGATTCCATAGAGGCAGTAGTTCCGGGGCACCTGTTCGCTTTCATGCTGCGCCACTCGGCGGCACGCATGCAGACCGACGAGGCAGCGGCACAGGAGGCCTACCGGGGCTTCCTCGCCAACTACGACAGCGAGATGGCGGCCGGACGACAGGAGTACATAGACCACCAGCGGGCGGTCGAGAGCTTCCACCAGCAGGCGCTCGCCGAGACCGGGTGATCATCCGTCTCGCCCACAGCCCCGATTCGGACGACGCGTTCATGTTCTACGCGTTGGCCGCGGGGAAGATCGCGACCGGCGAGCGGCGCTACGAGCATGAGCTGCAGGACATCGAGAGCCTGAACCAGCGTGCCCTCAAGGGAGAGCTGGACGTTACCGCGGTCTCGATGCACGCCTACGCCTACCTGGCCGAGCGGTACGCGCTGCTGCCGCACGGAGCCTCGATAGGAGACCGCTACGGCCCGCGACTGGTGGCGCGGGAGGCCGCGCCACAGGATCCCCGCAGCGCGATCAAGGGCGCGCGTATTGCAATCCCCGGACGGCTCACGACTGCTGCCCTGGCCCTGCGGCTGTACCAACCCGAGTTCGAGCCCGTGGAGATCGCGTTCGACGAGATCGAGGAGGCCGTGACTCGGGGCGACGTGGACGCGGGACTCTTGATCCACGAGGGGCAGCTCACCTACTCCCAGGGTGGCCTTCACCTCTGGGTGGACATGGGTGAGTGGTGGTTCGAGGAAACCGGCCTCCCACTCCCCCTGGGGGGCAACGCCGTGCGCCGCGATCTGGGTGACGAAGTGGTCCGTGCCATCTCCCAGGACCTCAGGGCCAGCATCGTGTACGGGCTCGAGCACCGGCAGGAGGCCCTGGATTACGCAATGCGCTACGCCCGCGGGCTCGACCGGACGCTTGCAGACGAGTTCGTGGGGATGTACGTCAACGACTACACGGTGGATTACGGGGAGAAGGGGCGGCGGGCCGTGCATACGCTCCTCGAGCGGGGAGCCGACGCGGGAATCATCCCCCATCAGGTACCTGTCACCTTCGTGGATTAGCGGAGCCGCGGCGGCTACCGCAGCGCTCCTGGCAGCTTGCTCGCCGGCGCCCCGCTGGGTGGCGCTAGCCGGCGACGGCCAGCTCGTGCTCTACACTCCCGACCTTGCGGCAACCGACACAGTAGATGTGTCGAGCGCATTGCTCGCGGGAGATCGTTTGATCGAAGTGGTCGCAGGCTCCGACGGAGCGAGCCTGCGCCTCGTAGTGGCCGGCGACACGGCCGGGGCGATTGTCACGGTCCGGCGCCGCGATCGGCGGGTGCTGGAACGATCGGACTTGAGGGGCGTCCCCACCACGGCTGCGATGCACCCCGACGGTCACACCCTCTTGGTGGCCATCGCGCCAGAATCCACAGAAACGCAGGAACGCAGTGCGCTGTTGTTCTACCCGCTGGACGGTGCCCGCTCGCCTACCGAGGTGGAGCTCTGCACCGGACCGTCCCGCGCCATGGCCCCGTTCCGTGCCCTGGATCGCCTCTATGCCGCTTGCGAGGGGGGGGAAGTCGCCGAGGTCGACCTCAAGCTGCGAGCGCGCATTCGGACCGTGCCTCTAGGCGAGCGATGCAGTCCCGCCGGGGCAGGGCTGTCGGCCAACGGCACGCTGGTCTATGTGCTGTGCCGCGAGACCGGCACCCTGCTCTATCTGGACAGGGCGCGCCTCACGCTGTTTGACTCGCTGCCGGTAGGCCCCGCGGTTTCCTCCCTCGCGATGACCCCTGGCCGCCGCCGGGCGGTGGTCACGCGGCCGCTGGCGAACGAGGTCGCGATTCTGGACCTGCGGCGTCGCAGCGTGGCAGACCGGATTGCGTTCGGGGCCCCCACTACCAGCACGGTGAGTGGCGACGGCCGCTGGGCCTACGTGGTCGGCGGCGAGGG
>JBDHJR010000003.1:0-143007 GCA_039586815.1 Gemmatimonadota bacterium
GCCGGCCTCCTACGGGCGACCGTCGTCGACCGTCTTCGGGGCCAGATGCCACTCGTCGGCAATCCCCTTCTTGCGCATGGCTATCCCGACCAGGCACTCCCTGACGATACGCTCCGAGTTCAGCACCGTCTCATAACCCGGTACCCGGTACGGCAACAGCTCCACGAGCTCGAATCCGACGACATTGCTCTCGGCGCACAACCGGCGAATCAATGGGAAGGTCTCTCGCGGCGTGAGGCCGTTCGGCTCCGGGGTACCCGTCGCCGGCATGTAGGCGGGGTCCATCACGTCTATGTCGAAGGAAATGAACAGGTACTCCGGGCCGTCCTTGGCCTCGCGGATGATGTCCTCCATCACGGGTCCCCAGCCGCGCTGCTCCACTTCGGCCATGGTGTGATAACGGAAGCCCTGCTCTCGCATCCAGTCGAACGATTCTGCGTTGGGGTAGTAGCCACGCAGCCCCACCTGGATGAAGTTCTTGCCCGGAACGTGACCCTCCTCGATCAATCGGTATACCGGCTGACCGTGGCTGATCAGGTGCCCGAACACAGCCTTCGTGGCGTCGTAGTGGGCGTCGAAGTGAATCACGCCGACGTTCCCCTTGCCGTACACGTCCGCGAGCCCCGCTACGTCGGAGTACATCAAGGAGTGGTCGCCACCCACGATGATCGGGATGACGTGGTCGCCGCCCTCGATCGTCACAGCGGCAATCTGTCTCACGAACTCGCGAATGGCGTGCATGCTTCGTTCGGTGCTGAATGGATCGATCGGTGCGTCACCGTAGTCGACCATCGTCAGCTCTTCGAACGGGTTCACGAGCGTCAGCATGTGGTCCATCGCGAACGAACCCCAGCCGACCGTGCTGGGCGAAGCTCGGAACGCCATTGGTCCCCAAGCGGCGCCGCGGGTACCGCCACCCATGTCTGTGTACCCGCCGACGATGGCTACATCCACGTTGCCAGCGGCGAGGTCCTGCGGCGTCAGGGCGACCGGCAACCTGAAGAACGTCGGGATGCCGAACCAGCCGGCGCCGCCGTCAAACCGCTGAATGTCGATCGGACCAGGTTCGCGTCCCTCCATCAGGTCGGTTCGCGTGGTCTGCCACAGGTTGTACGCCGGGTCTCCCGTATCGAGCGGGATGACCGGCACTTCGCCCTCACGCAACGGCGCGTACTGCGTCGAGTCCCTAGGGTCGGGTTCGAAGTACTGCGCGCTGGCAGTTGCGGGGGCAGCTGCCGCGAGGGCGATCAGGATACAGCTGAGACGTCTCATTGGCGAACCTCCTCGTGCTCGTGCGTGGCGCCGGTTTTGAAGCGCGGGAATATGAGGGGGTAACCCTGAGATGTCTAGTCGGATATGGTGGTGTTGCGGCCTCGCTCCTCGATCTGCTCCGCGGCCGCTCGCGCGGCCTCAGCTACAGCGTCGGCTTCGCCGGAGGCGACTTCCCGCAGGGTGTCCGTGGCAGCTGCCGTCCCCATGGTCCCGAGCGCCTCGCAAATGGCTACCCGCACTCGCTCGCCGTGGTACAGGGGCGGCTTCTGGAACATGCCCGAGATTCTCTTCTTCCTGCCTTCGTGGTGCACCGCGTCGAGCAACACCTGCTCGGTACTCGAGCCGTCCGCGAAGGTCGCGTCCCCGACGCCTGCGAGCGACCGGCAGACCTCCACAAGGACCCCTTCGTCCTCCGGTTCGGCATCTGCTCCGGCTTCGGGGTGCAACGCGCCGGCGTAGAATGCCAATACCTCGGTATGCTGGTTGCTCAGGCTCCCGAGGCATGCAACGGCCGCGCGGCGCGTGACCGCGTCGCGGTCGTGCAGTGCCCGAATCAGGTTGGCTTCCGAAGCAGGTCCCAGAAGCTCGAACACGCGCAGCAGGGCAGCCTGGCGGACCCGCGGGTTCTCGTGCCGCAGGAACGGCTTCATCGAATCGGCCAGAGCCGGGTCCTTCTGGCCCTCGAGAGCCGCGAGAACGTGATGGATCGCGGACCATTCGGGCTCGATGTTGGGCAGCGCCTCGAGGAACGGTACCAGTGCAGGTGCGCCGATGCGCTTCATGACCTCGAAGGCGCTCGAGCGGACGGAAACGCTCGTGGAGGCTGCGTACGCCTCCTGCAAACGTTCGGTGGCAGCCGCCCCGCTGATCGACAGAAGCTCCACCACGCAATCACGGGCCTCCTTTTCGAGCAACTCGTCCCCTAGAGCATCGAGTAGGCGCCCTACCGCCTCCTGGGAAGCCAGCATGCGGTGGCACCAGTCGATGAGCTGCTGCACCGTTTCGGCGGCGCCACTCTCGTGCCCGCCCGAGCCCAGCGCCTCCAGCATTCGAGCCGCCTCTGTCCAATGGCCACCTCGATGCAGGAGCTCGGGGAAGACCACGTGGACGATCGCATTGAGGCGCTTGCCGAAATCTCCGACCGGGAAATTGGCCAGGCCTCTCAAGTAGTCGTCACGGTCGCTCAAGAACTTCCGCACGACCAGCTGCCGCGTCAGCATCTGTTGGAGGCTCTCAGGGAGCTCGTCGCGGGTGAACACTCCCTGCTTCACCACTGCTTCGAGCAGCTCACCGGCTACTTCGATCTCCTTCTGGCCCAGCTGGGCCAAGATGTCCCGGATGATGAGCCGGTGCCGACCCACCAGCTCGACGGACTCCTCATCCTGCGCCTCGGTCAGCTGCTGCAAACCATCCATCAGCTGGCCGGTCGTGGAGACCAAGAGGTCCGGCTTGATCTGGGCGATGATCTCGTGCTCGACTTGCGTCTCCTCCAGAACCGCTATGTCCTTGGCGAGAACGTCGCAGTTCACCAGCAGGTCGGCGAGGAGTTGAGGCGTTCGCAGGGGGCGGATCACCTCGTCGATTATCTGGATCTTTATCTGCTGGAGCTTCTCGGCCGATGCCTTCTTGTAGAGCGGCAGCATGCTGAGGTCCCTACCCAGCCTGCTGAGGGCTCGCTCCACCCGCCACGGAAGCCGACGCTCTCGCCCGAGAACGTCTGCCTCGAACAGCGTGGACACATGCATGATGTGTCGTTCCAGAAACGCCTCGGTCACGCGCGCACGCTCCTCCTCCGCCGCCCCTGCCCTCGGGGGTTCGCTCATCAACACGACGAAAGCGTTGAACTCCTCCGCGTCGATCCCGGCCAGGAGGGAAACGCTCAGCAGGTGCCGTCTGCTGAAGAAGTCGAGGAGCTTCGGGGTGAAGAGCTGCGCCATGCCACTGATCATGATCTGGTCCAGCAGCAGGGGGTCCGGATCGTACCCGTCGATCATGAGGGTGCGGCGGTCGCGGTCCATTCCGACCAGGTACGTGAGCCCCTTGCGGTCCTCCAGAACCCGGCAGAATTCCTCGTACAGTCCGGCGCGGGACTGCTGCGCCTGCGGATGATCCGGTGCGTAGTACCCCGTCCGCAGCATCGCCTTGGCGAGATCGAGCGTGAACTCGGCGAGAGGATGGATGCGCTCACGGGCATCCTGAGCGTCCGTCGCCGGATCGTGCGGTGACGCCGGGTTCCCGTTCCCGGGCGTACTCATCGGAACGTGCAACTGCTGGTGGAGGTCATGGCTGACCTCGTTGGGCAGACGGGCCCAAGATGGGGAATCAGGGTGCTGAAGGCCAGCCTTGCGATGGCCTGCCCGGCGACCACGTTATTGTCGACGGCCACGAGGAGGCTGCCAGCGAGGCCGGCAGCGGTACGTATATTCCTGGTCACATATGACCGCGGAGCGCAGCTACACCGACCAGGAAGTCGCGCTCATTCTGCGCCGCGCGATGGAGATGCAGAGCGACGGCACGGCTCGAGCTGAAGGCGTGAGCCTGGCCACGCTGCGCGATATCGCGCGGGAAATCGGGCTAGATCCCGAGCTGGTGAGCGAGGCAGCCCGGCAACTGCCTGGTAGCGAGGTTAGTGCCGTCGGACGGTTCTTCGGTGGAGGTACGCGACACGACATTCATCTCGTGCACGATGCGCCGCTGAACCCTGAGCAGCTGCAAGACCTCGCCATGACGATTCGCAGCGCCATGCAGCACCAGGGGCAGACTCAGGAGGTGATGGGCTCGCTCGAGTGGAAGACGACGGCGGGGGAGGTGAGCCAGGTGGCGGTTACGGCCAGCACACACGGCGGGTGCACCTCGGTTCACATCATCACGGATCGCGGAGGCGCCGCGCTCCTCACCGGTGTCGGGTCGATCGCACTTGGACTGTTCGCGGGGGCGATCACCGGAGCTATCGTCGAGCCCGGCGTGGTGGGAGGCGTGGCGCTCATGGGCGGAGGGCTTGCCGGGGGCGTGGTGCTGGCTCGCGCCATCTGGCGACGCAACACCCAGAAGTTTCGCGAGAAGCTGGCCCGGCTGACGGAGGGCATCCGCCGGACGTTCGACGGCTGATCCCTACATCGGCTGCTGCAGGATCGCGAGAATCACCTGGATCCCCTCCACGAAGTTTCCGAGCCGGAGGTTTTCGTTCGGGCTGTGCTGGTTGTTGTCGGGGTTCACCGTCGGAACTGTTACGGCCGGCACGTCGAGCGTGGTCACGAACGGCGAGATGGGGATTGACCCACCGCTCGTCCGGATCTTTATCGGCTCTTCGCCGAACAAATGCACCATGGCCTCGGTCAACCAGCGGCCGATCTCTGAGTCCATCTCCGTGCGGTATGCGGCGTACGAGATGCTCGAGGTGAAGGTGGCGATGCGCGGACGGCTCTGGCGCTCCTCTTCGGTAGGCTCGTGGTCGATCACGTAATAGCCGAGGCTCTCTATGTGCCGTTGGATGAGTCCCAAGAGGTGCTCGGGGTCGCTCTCCTTCACCAGACGCACGTCGATCTCGGCGGTGGCGAAGGCCGGTACTATCGTGCGGCGCTGCTCACCCACCCAGCCCGACGCCATGCCGCGAATGTTGATCGACGGGTACTGCCGGGCTTCCTGTAGCGTCGCGCCCACGCTGTCGGTCTCTACGATGCCGAGTTGCCGTTTGATCGCCGTCTCGTCGTCGGGCACGCGCGCCAGCACGGTCCGCGTGGCGTCGTCGAGCACGACTCCGTCGTAGAAGCCCGGGATGGTCACTCGACCGAACTCGTCCTTCATCGATGCTAGGATCTGGGCCAAGCGCAGGGCAGGGTTCGGCGCCCAGTTGCCGTAGTGCCCGCTGTGCTGCGGGACGCGGGGCCCGTACACGGTGAGTGTGATTGTGGCGATGCCGCGCGCCCCGAACGTCAACGTCGGAAGATTGGTCGGGTGACGCGGACCGTCGAAGATGACCAGCATGTCGGCGGCGAGCCTGTCGCGATACCGTTCCACCGCTGCCGGCAGATTGGGTGACCCCAGCTCCTCCTCGGCATCCACTATCACTTTGATGTTGAAGTCTGGTGTTACACCGGCTGCATCCATAGCCGAGAGTGCCGCGAGGAACTTCACGTTCTGCCCCTTCGAGTCGGACGTCGAACGCGCGAAGATGCGCCACTCCGCATCCCATTCGCCGCTCAAGCGATCCCACGGAATGTCGTGCCACTCGCCGTCCTCGCCGCGCTCGCGCAGTACGGGCTCGTAGGGTGACTCCTGGTTCCAGCGAGACGGATCTACCGGCTGCCCGTCCGACTGGAGATAAACCAGCAGCGTGCGCTCGGCGTTCGGGAATGTCCGCTCGGCGAGCAGGATCGGTATGCGGCCAGTCTCCAGTTCCTCAGTGCTGAACCCACGTTCCTGGAACCGCGCCGTGAGCCAGTCGGTGACTCCGCGCAGATCGTCGGGGAAGTGCGCATCGTTTCGGATCCGGAGGTACTCGCGGAACAGATCCAGGGCTTGTGGTGCCTGTGCCGCGCCGAACTGCTGGATCTCGGAACTGGAGAGCTGCTGCGCGAGGGGCGATGTCGGGGTGGCATGAAGCAGCGCCGCGGCCGACAAAAACGATAACGGGAGTACGCGATGAGTCATGTTGTCACTCGCAACCCGTGGAGTAGGCGGTGGTCAGTCGAAGTCCTTGCGCCGTCGAACGTATCAGGGTCGAGTGGGTGACGCAAAACGGCTCAGTAGCGCAGCATCACCCCGATCACAGTACTGCCCTTCTCCCCGGGGCCGACCGAGAGGCTCACGCCTGTGACCTCATGGAGCTTGGGTACCCCCCAGCCTATCAAGGAGCCGATGAGCGCCCCGCTGATGATGTCGGTGGGGTAGTGCTTGCCGGCCTGATAGCGCAGGTAACCCGTGGTCGCGGCGAGGGTGAGGGAGCCCGCCCAAATCCACGGCCTCGCCGAAGAAGTGGGATGGAGCTTCGCGTACACCGAGCTGAAGAACACGGCCGACGCGAAGGCGTTGGCGGTGTGGCTCGACGGGAACGAGCGGCGGGCGCTGACCTCGAGCCGCAGCTCGTCGGGGATGTCGGGGTCGTCGTTGTACACGAACGGCCTGGTGCGGTCCGTCACGCCCTTGAGCAGCTGCATCATCCCGTTGTTCAGCAGGAGTGCCTCGCCCCACATGGCCGCTATGGTCCAGGACTGCCGCGATCCGGGTGTGGCGATCGCGAGGCCGACGGGCGCCGCCATCATGGTCCAGACGAGCACATCACTCACGTCGGCCGCGGTGGGTGACCACTGTTCGGTGGCCGAGCGGTCGAAGCCGTTGATGTCGGCGGGGTCGAGCGCCGCGACCTCCTCGGGGGTGAGGGGCTCCTGTCCTTGCTGGACCACTACCGCCCCGGCGAGAAGGGCGACGCCCCCGGCCGCGAGGCCACCGTCGAGCCACGGGTTGAGCTCGTAGGGGAAGTGCTGTTGCGCCCGGGAGACCGGGCAAAGGGTGACGCACGCAAGAAGTACGAGGCTCGTTGCGCGGGCAATGCGCGCCTTCATGCAACAACGAGACTTTGCAGGCACACCGTTGTCAACAGCCTTGCCCCCGGTGTTATCGTTCGCGGTCATGATCGAGAAGCTCCCGCTCCGGGTCGTCACGTTCAATGCCTGGGCCCTGCCGGTCAGCATTCCGTCGCAGAACAAGCGGCGGCGCATGCGGCGGCTGCCGCAGGCCCTCGCCGCGTTGGATGCCGACGTCATCGTATTGCAGGAGATGTTCGACGTGCGGGCTCGGGGGCGCGTGCTGCGTGAGCTGTGCCCTCCCTATGCCACGACGCAAGATGCAGAGCTCTCGCGGCGCATCCTGCGAGTGGTGCCGATCGACGAAACGGGCGGGCTGCTCGTGCTTTCGCGCCTGCCCATCGTCAGCAGCCGTTTCATTCGGCACCCCTTCGACGTGGGCTCCAAGCCGGACGAGCGGATCGGTCACAAGGGCGGCATGATTCTGCGGCTCGAAACGCCGCTCGGACCCGTGACGCTGCTTGCCCTTCATCTCTACGCCGGGACCAAGCCGAAGCACGCCGGCGTGCGCTGCGCCCAACTCGCGCCACTGCTCGACGCTTTGAATGCGGAGGCAAACGGGACTCCCGTCGTGCTTGCTGGAGATATCAACAGCTCACCGACGGTGAGGTATCCGGAGCCAGCGAGTGCGGCCAACCCACTCACGCCGGAATACGCGGCTCTGGTGGAGGCGGGGTTCAGCGATACGGCGCCGCCCAACCCGACGCCCGCGGAGCTGACGTCCACCTGGGTGCCCAGCCGTAATCGCTATGCAGCACTCCCCTACCAGGAAACCAAGACGGACGCGCGGTACGATTACGTTCTGGTGCGGCCCGGGTCAGCACACATCTGGACCGTGAAGGGTGTCCGCACCGTGCTCGACGAGGCGGACGCACATCTCTCGGACCACGTCGGCGTCCAGGTCGAGCTGGAGCTTTCCCGGCGGAATTCCTAAGCCGCCTGTGGCTCGAACCAGTGCTTCGTCGCTACACAGACGCGGCACACCGATAGCATCACCGGAACCTCCACCAGAACTCCCACGACCGTAGCGAGTGCCGCGCCCGACCCCGCCCCGTACAGCGCGATCGCCGTAGCCACCGCCAGCTCGAAGAAATTGGACGCGCCGATCAGCGCCCCGGGCGCGGCCACCGCGTATGGAACACGGAACAGCCGCATCAACCCGTAGGCGAGGGATGAGTTGAAGTAGACTTGGATCAGGATGGGAATAGCGATCAGGATTACGTGGAACCAGCGCGTCGTGATGTTCTCGGCCTGGAAGGCGAAGATCAGGACCAGCGTCGCGAGCAGCGCAATCACGGTCACGGGAGCGAACCGTGACACGTAGTGCCGGTCGAACCAGTCCACTCCTTTGTGGCGAATGAGGAAGCGCCGGCTCAGCGATCCTGCCACGAGGGGAATCACCACGAAGATCACGACCGAGTAGAGCAGTACCTCGAACGGCACGTCCAGCCCCGAGGTGCCGGACACGAGGAACTTCACAATGGGCGCGAACAGGAGCAGCATGATGAGGTCGTTGACCGACACCTGCACGAGTGTGTAGGCGGGGTCGCCGTCGGACAGATAGGACCACACGAACACCATGGCCGTGCAGGGCGCCGCAGCGAGAATGATGACACCGGCGATGTACTGGCTCGCCAACTCCGGACCGATGAGGGGCAGGAACAGGTGCTTGAAGAACAGCCAGCCGAAGAATGCCATCGAGAACGGCTTCACGAGCCAGTTCACGAACAGGGTGACGAACAGGCCACGTGGCCGTTTGCCCACGTTCAAGATCGACGTGAAGTCGATCTTGAGCATCATCGGGTAGATCATCAGCCAGATCAGCACCGCGATCGGCACGTTGATGTGACTGTTGTCCCCGAACTCTAGGTCTCGCAGTGCGCCCACCAGACCCGGCACCAGCTTCCCGATGGCCACTCCGAGCACCATGCACAGCGCCACCCACAGACTGAGATAGCGCTCGAACACGTTCATCCGCTTGCCGTCATTGCTCATTGCCCGGCCTCCACACGCGTATCGTGGCGCTCCTTGTGACGTCGTAAGATAGCACCGAGGAAAGAAGACGGGCCCCTCGGCAGTGAGGGACCCGTCGTCGCTCTTGGCAGCTCTCCGAAGTGCGAGAGCTTCTTACATGTCAGCAGGCTCGTAGGTGCTATACATCTCACGCCAGCTCTTCCATGACCCGTCGGCCTGCCGCTGAAGCACAACGAGCCACATGCCCTGCGAGCGCACCACTTCGCCCCCCGCCTTGGGTGTCACGGCGTCGCTCCACGAGACGACCGCGAACGCGATGTCGCCCGCCACCTGAACCTCCTCTACCTGGGATGTGAGCTCGAAGGTGTACTGGTCGAAGTAACCTTCCATCGATGCTCGCAGTGCCTCGACCCCGACATGGGGTGGCATGTCCGGTGGCATGGCCACGACGTCGTCTGCGTACAACGCCAACATGCGGTCCTGGTCGCCTGCGGCCATCGCTGCGTCGAATTCGGCGAACACGGCCGTGATCGCCGCCACGTCCGCCTCGCTCGTGTCGGGCTGGGGATAACAGCCTGTAACCAGAAGGGTGCAGAGGAGCAGGGGTATGGCGCGCATTGGGACCTCTGGTGTGTGGGGTAAGAACAAACTACAGATGGGCGCTGGCCGCGGTAAGGAGCGAGGGGGTGTCAGTCAGGTGTGGGTTTCTCGACTCTCTGCTCGATCCGGAGTGTCACGAACTCGGCGGGTCGTGAGAGGGCCACGCCGATCTCCATGACCAGACGGCCATTCTCGATGTCGTTCCGCGTCATGGTGTCGGTGTCGCAGCGCACGAAGTAGCCTCGTCGCGCCGGTCTCCCTTCAGGTCCCCGCGCTCGTGGAAGTTGAACAGCACTCCCGACACCGTGCGTTGGACCATGGTCCACAGGGGTGGGTCGTTGGGCTCGAATGCGGTCCAGCGCGTCGCCTCCAGCACCGTTCGCTCGATGCGCTGAAGCAGCTGCTGTGGGTCAGTCGCTGGCTCTTCCACCCTCGGCATGCCGCCCTGCACTCCCGGATCCGTGGGAGGAAGATGCAGCGTGGGCCACCTGCTCGGCCAGGGTGGCTGGGGCCTCGGGCGGCCCGGTGAACGGAGCGCGGCCGAAGACCCGCTCCAGCGCGGGAGTCACGAGGAAGTAGACGGCGACCGCGAACACGACCCCGATCACCGAATCGATCGCGAAGTGGCCCTGGGTATAAACTGTGGAGAGGGTCACTCCCAGTGCGCCCAGTATGAACAACACCGCCCACGGCCGGGAGAACCACGCCACCGCCAACAGCGCCACCGTGACCGCCCCCACCACGTGCGAGCTGGGGAATGCCGTGCCCATGGAGTCGGCGGCGTGCGTCCCTGACATCACCAGCCGATAGAAGACGCCCTCCGTGTGCGGGCCCTGAAAGCGCTGTACGGTGTGGCTCGGTCCGTCGACGGGCAGCACGGCATACGTGGCGTAGCAGGCGAGGTAGGCCACCGTCGTAGCGAAGATCACGCGCTGGGTCTGCGGATGTTTCCGCAGCACGAGTACCAGCGGTGTGAGGAAGACCATGGGGTAGTACACCCAGTACACCGCGAACATGAACTCGCTGAACCAGAGCTGCGGCATGGCGGGTGCCCACACCTCCTGCAAGTGCCGCCCGAACAGCCAGACATCCACAGCGGCGATCGGCGCGTCGAACGTGGTCTCGTGGAAGGTGTGGCGTACCAGGCCCATCTCGAGCCAGTAGAGCGCGATGAGCACGATGGGGTAGAGGTCCCGCAGCGCGTCCCCGACGGGCGGCGCGTCGTCCCCGAGTCGTCCGGCCAGAAAGGAAAGTCCGATGGCTCCTGCGTGCGCCGCGACCAGCCATGGGGCCGCGGGGCTACGCCACAGTGCCGTGAGCCACAGCAGACAGAAGCCCGCGTTGAACAGGATGAGCACGTAGTCGACCGGCCTGAGTCTTCGCAGGACCTTCATGGTTCCCCTCACCTTGCCCGGCGTGTTACCCATCCAGCGGCTCGCGTGAATATACGGAAAAGCCCCGGCAACGCCGGGGCTTTCTTGTGAGTTATGCGGTTGGTGATCGGTCTACCGTCCGGCGCTCCGATAGTCTCGGTAGCAGGAGCGGCCGCACCAATGTCGTACATCACTACCGTCGCGTCAGACTCCTCCAGGCAGCTTGAAGTTGTAGCTGATGCCCACCCCGAACACGGCCGGCTTGGTCGACGGCAGGTCGAGGAGGCTGCCGGTCTCCTCTCCGAGGTACTCCCAGTCGAGCGCTGCGTGTACGCCGAGCCCCATGCTGAACCCCAGGTTGACTCCCGCCGAGATACCGAAGCCGTTCTGGCTCACGCTGAGATCTCCGACCTTGAGGTCGCGAATGGAGTAACGCGGTGCCCCCCACAGCTCGAGGGTCAGGCCTGGTATGGGTGGGCTGAATCCCACGCCGATGCTGATGGGGATGTTGACCTCCGTCGAGTCCTGGGCGACCTCGACGCGGCCGTACCCCGCCTGGACGTTCACTGCCAGGGGCATGACGCCCCCGCCGATGACCCGCAGCGCAGCGGTGGCCATCCATTGGAACTTGTTCTCGCGCGCCCCCGCGATCTCCGGATTCACGGTACCGATGCCCACGCCGAGCTGGAGCATGGCGAGCCCCAGCACTCCCCGAGCGGCGATTGCGCGGTTCTTGCCCGATTCCTCGTTGATCCCCTTGCCGTAGTCGGCGAACACGGAGATCCCTGTGCCGCCTTTGGGGGAGGTGTACACCGGAATCGAGTTGAGCTGAGCGGCTACGGGAGTGGTACAGATGCCGAGTGTCACTGCCGCGCCGAGAGAAACGGCTACCAACCGCATCGGACCTCCTTGCCAGGATCTGAGCCGGAACATAGACTGTTCGCCCTCCGTTGAATACCCGTGAGTCGATCATGATCCGAGCCTGTCTTCTCGCTGTCACACTGCTTCTGGGTGGCACGGCACCCGGCCTCGCCCAATGGACCTCTGCCCGGGCAGACGGGCATGCCCCCCTCGGCGTGATGGGCGACCACACGCACCATGCCGGCGAGATCATGTTGTCCTACCGCTACATGTACATGGTCATGGAGGACAGCCGCGTGGGCACCGCGAAGGTCAGCAACTGGTCCATCGTGGATCCGGACGGAGACTACCGGTACTCGGTGACGCCCACCAGCATGCCGATGCAGGTGCACATGTTCGGCGTGATGTACGCTCCGAAGGACTTCGTGACGCTCACGCTGATGGTGCCGGTGCATCAGAACCTGATGGACCATATGGCGCGCAACGCGCGGACGTTCACGACCGTTTCCCGTGGCCTCGGCGACATCAAGCTCAGTGGCCTGATCCAGCTTCCCAAGTGGGACCGCCAGAGCGTGCACCTCAACCTCGCCCTCGGCATCCCCACGGGATCGATCGAGAAACAGGACGTCACGCCAGCCAGTGCCCCCGACGTGCAGCAGCTCCCCTATCCGATGCAGACAGGCTCGGGCACCTGGGACGTTACCGGGGGGCTCACCTACCTGGGCCAGATCACCAACCTGTCGTGGGGCGTTCAGGGGCTCGGCACGTTCCGCCTGGGGACGAACAGCCGCAGCTACGCGCTCGGCGACACGTACATGGGCACCGGCTGGTTGGCTTACAAGTTCATTCCCGAGGTCAGCGCCTCACTGCGGGGCGTGGTTACGCGGCAGCAGAACATCGAGGGGGCCGACCCGGCGCTGGACCCGACAGTCGTGCCGACCGCCGATCCCCTGCTCAGGGCGTTCACTCGCGCCGAAGTAGGGATGGGACTCAACACCTACGTCATGAGCGGGTTCTTCAAGGGACTGCGGCTCGCGGTGGAGGGCCTAATCCCCTTCTATCAGAACCTGGATGGCCCACAGCTCGAGATGGATTGGACGCTCGTGGCCGGGGGACAGTACTCCACGCACTTCTAGGCTATCCGGCGAGCGCCCACTCCACCGCCCTCTCGGCGTGAATGGCAGTGGTGTCGAGCAACGGCACCGACGCATCGTCCGGCCGCACCAACAGAGAGATCTCCGTGCAACCCAGGATCACGGCCTCCGCGCCGCGCGCGGCAAGGCGGTCGACGATCTCCAGGTACTGCCGGCGCGAGCCGTCGAGGCATTGCCCCACGCACAGCTCGTCGAAGATCACCCGGTCGATCAGCTCGCGCTCGGGCTCGGAGGGTATGATCACCTCCAGGCCGTGACGCTCAGTGAGGCGCCCGCGGTAGAACTCCTCGCCCATGGTGAACCTGGTGCCGAGGAGTCCAACGGTGCCGAATCCGGCAGTCTTGACGGCTTCTCCCGTGGCGTCGGCGAGGTGCAGCAGCGGGATCTCGATCGCCGCTTCGATTTGCGGCGCCACCTTGTGCATGGTGTTGGTGCACAGCACCAGGAAGTCGGCACCGGCTGACTCCACCCGGTGCGCGGCCGCGGCGAGAATGGCTCCTGCAGCCTCCCAGGAGCCAGCCGATTGCAGCTGCTCGATGGGCTCGAAGTCGACGCTGTACAGCACACACTCCGCAGAGTGCAGCCGGCCGAGCCGTTCTCGGACGGCCTCGTTGATGAGCCGGTAGTAAGTCTGGGTGGATTCCCAGCTCATCCCGCCCAGCAGGCCGATCGTCCTCACGGTTCGCTCAGCTGCGCGAACGCGCGCAGTGCCTCGAGCCACTGTGCGGTCATGAAGGCAAGCACCCGTTCACCCTTCTCCCTGGTTGCCAGGCGCGGGTCGCCCGTGAGCCCCGTCGTGGAGTAGGCCGGGTCGTCCGGATCGCGCGAGTAGAGACCCGGACGGTATCCCGGAGCCGCGGACCTCCCGCCCTCGGGGTAGCTCGCGACCGCGCGGTCCATGTGCACCAGTTCCGGCTGCAGCACCAGGTGGATCGATGTCTCGATCTCGTCGGCATGCCCACCCATCTGTTGTTCCTGCAATGCCGCGACCTCCTCGGTCTCGAGATCGTCCCAGGAGACCACCAGCATCGGTGTGCCCGTCTCAACGCGCAGCTCGCGCGCTGCCACCGCAATGGGTAAACCGGTCGCGTTGCGGATGCCCGTATTGAGAAACACGATGCGCCGGGCGCCGTGGGAAATGAGCGAATGGGCGACGCCCTGGACGTACCGCGTGAACACCTCGGGGTCGCGCACCTCCGTTCCGGGGAATTCGCGAAACGCCGGGAACCAGCCGTGCAGAATCGGAGGCGCCACCACCACGGGCAGCGAATCAACCGCCTGCCGCAGCAGGTACTGCATCACGACCTGATCGGCGTTCATCGGCAGGTGCGGACCGTGCTCCTTGGCGCCGGCGCCGAAGGGGACGATCACCAGCGGCGCGTCCCGCAGTCGCTGCTCTGCCTCCGGCCAGGTCAGGTGGCCGAGGTATGCGCCCGGCGACTGCGCCGTGAGCTCGCCGCACGTGAGAAGAGTCCACATCAGCAGCGCGGACGCGATTGCAGATACCGGCCTGGTCACGGCAGGTCTCCTGTGTGGAGGAGCGAGCGAATCTCGTGGCGCTAAGATGGCGCGACGGCCGCCTGCCGACCAGCCGACTCGCCCCACGCTTGACGGAGCGCCGCGGGTGAAGCCCTATA
The DNA here is from genome assembly GCA_039586815.1 of Gemmatimonadota bacterium. Taxonomy (GTDB): domain Bacteria; phylum Gemmatimonadota; class Gemmatimonadetes; order Gemmatimonadales; family GWC2-71-9; genus WVYX01. The sequence continues at coordinate 14,454 of JBDHJR010000003.1, forward strand.
TGGCATGGGCAGGCTCAAGGATGTAGACGCCGCCGAGCGCATGTTCCGCTTCAAGGCGCTGGCCTATGGCATGTTCGCCGGGCTCGGCGGCATCCCCGTGGGTGCGCTCATTGCCGCCAAAGTGGGTGGCAACCCCGTCCTGTTCGCAATCCTCGGCTTCATCGTGCCGGTCCTGGCTGCGCTGGGCTTCAGTCAGATGGCCGCGCGCTCGGGAGCCCGTGTCGTACAGGCGATCTACAACCCGCAGGGCACTGCGGTGCGGCGCGAGTACTCCCACGCCGACTCCCTCGCGGCGCGGGGCAAGTACGAAGATGCCGCCGCGGCCTACGAGGTCGCGTGCCTCGAGCACCCGGAGGATCCGGAGCCGTACTTCCGGCTGGCTCGGCTGCTGCGGGACCATCTGGAGCGGTACGACGAGGCGGCGCACTGGTTCGAGCGGGCCCGTACTGAGTCCCGGCTCAAGGGATTGCAGGGCTTGGTGATCGCGCAGGAACTGATCGAGCTCTACGTCCACAAGCTCCGTACCCCGCGCAGGGCAATCCCGGAGCTAATGCTGCTGTGCGAGCGCTACCCGGGGACGCCTTCCGCCGACGCTGCACGTGTGGAGCTGGAAGAAATGCGTGACCTGCTGGCCCGGGAGGGGGCTGGCGAGGCGGACTTCACCCAGGAGTTCCTCAAACGGGTGGATCGTCGGGAGTCGCAGGAGTAGCTCGCCGCCCGCGCGGCCCAAGCCACCGCGGCACCTCGCTGCGGTATTCCTCGTACGCAGATCCAAATAGCCGCCGCAGAGTCGGCTCCTCGTAGAGCACGACGAAGAGATGAAACGCGATTCCCACCGCCAGCGCGTAGACCGCCAGCGTTGGTGAGCCGAGCACGATCGCCTCACCCAGCAGCACGGTGAGCACGGCCACGTACATCGGGTTGCGTGAGAAGCGATAGAAGCCGCGAGCGACGAGGTGCTTGGGTGGATCGATAGGCGCCGGAGTGCCGCGGCCGGCGGCCACGAAGTCCCAGGCGGAGCGCAGGTAGATCACCACCCCGGCCAGCATGGGAACGAGGCCGAGCCAGCGAGCAGCACCGAGCGGAACGCCCTCGCCCGCCGCGCTGTGCATCAGGAAGTAGGGCACCAGGCCGGCGACCGTGCCAGGCACGAATACCGTGAACAGCAGTGTCTTGAGGGCCGCCACGCGTCCCTCGCCGCGCTACGCTCCCACCGGCTCGAGGCGCGCCGTGAAGTGGCGCAGCACGGGTGCCTCATCGGTGATCTTGAGTCCGCGGATGGAATCCCGCTCCTGGTAGAGCTTGGCACACACGTCGGCCACGTAGTCCAGGTGGCTCTGCGTGTAGACCCTGCGCGGCACGGCCAGGCGCACCAGCTCCAGCTCCGGCCACTCCCCGTGCATGGCGAACATGAGCCCACCGATCTCACATCCGCGGATTCCGCCCTCGAGGTAGAGTTCGCAGGTGAGTGCCTGTGCCGGAAACTGCTCCTGTGGGATGTGTGGCAGGAACCGCTTGGCGTCGAGATACACGGCGTGGCCGCCCACGGGCAGCACGATTGGCACCCCTGCGTCGGTGAGGCGCTGGCCGAACAGCTGCATCTGACCGATGCGGTGGGCCAGGTAGCGCTCGTCGAGCACCTCCTCCAGCCCCTGCGCCATCGCCTCCAGGTCGCGGCCGGCCAGCCCCCCGTAGGTCGGGAACCCCTCGATCAGGATGAGCATGTTGGTGATCTGGGTGGCCAGCTCGGCGTTGTTGAGCGCCACGAACCCACCCATGTTCACCAGCCCGTCCTTCTTGGCAGAAACGGTGCAGCCGTCCGCCAACGCGAAGAACTCGCGCACGATGTCGGGGATCTCGCCCTCGGCGCCGCCCCGCACCTTGTTGAAGTAAGCGTTTTCGGCGAAGCGGCAGGCGTCGTAGATGAACGGAATCCCGTGGGTGCGGCACCACTGCGAGACTTCGCGGGCGTTCTCGAGGCTGACGGGCTGCCCGCCCCCTGAGTTGTTTGTGATGGTGAGCATCACCAGCGGGATGCGGTCGCGCCCCACGTCGGCCAACACCTTGTCGAGCTTGGCGATGTCCATGTCCCCCTTGAAGGGGATGTCCGCCGTGGGGTCGTAGGCCTCGTCTATCACGCAGTTGACCGCGACGCCGCCGTTGTGCTCGATGTTCGCCTGGGTGGTGTCGAAGTGGATGTTGTTGGGGATGTGGTGGCCATCCTTCACCACCGTGGTGAACAGCAGGTTCTCCGCCACGCGTCCCTGGTGCGTCGGGATCACGTACTCGTACCCTGTGATGCGCCGTACCGTCTCTTCGAAGCGGTAGTAGTTGTCGCTCCCGGCGTAGGACTCATCTCCCACCATCAGCGACGCCCACTGCTGGTCCGACATGGCTGAGGTGCCGGAGTCGGTGAGCAGGTCGATGGTGACTAGCCGGGCCGGGATGCTGAAGACGTTGTAGCCCGATTCCGCGAGCGCCGCTTCCCGCTGGGCGCGCGTGGTCAGGGGGATCGTCTCGACGGTCTTGATCTTGAACGGTTCCATGGGTTGAAGATACGGCGGCTGCACCGGCGTTGCAGGTGCCGGTCGCCCGGGTGAGGACGGCGCGGTGTTGGCGGAGCGTGTACGTGCAGGGTGTCCGGTCGGCCGGGCCCCCGCCTCTTGCGAGTTTGGATTGCCTAATATAGATATTTGTCAGCACTAACTCATGCAGTGGAGGCCGTTATGCCCCGAGCGCGGGGGATCCTCCCCTTGGCGCTCGGCGGGCTGCTGTGTGCTTGGTCTGGTTCCCACGCCCGTGCCCAAGCTCAGACGCCGGGCGAGATGGTTACGGACAGGCCCGATCAGACCGAATCGCCGCTGGCGGTGGCGCCGGGCTACGTACAGCTGGAGCTGGGCTGGACCTACGTCGAGTCCGGGTCGGTGCGGCTGCACAGCATACCCGGAACGGTGGCCCGGATCGGGCTCGTGAGCGGCTGGGAGGCGCGGCTCGGATTTGCGGGGTGGCGCCACCTGGAGGACGGTTCGCAGGTCACGGAAGGAGCGGGTCCGCTCGGTGTCGGGGTGAAGGGTGAGCTCCTCCGCGGCGAGGGTCTCAAGCCGGCGGTGGCGCTGTTGGGCGAGGCACTGCTGCCCACGGCGGCCGACGGACTGGGCCCCACCAGAGTGGATCCGATTGTGCGGCTCTCGCTGGCGCACGAGCTGGGCGAAGTCGTGAGCCTGGGCTACAACCTCGGCGTCGCCTGGCTCAGCGAGCGCAGGGAGACCGGCGAGTCGCGTACCTTCTCGCAAGGACTGTACACGGTCAGCCTGGGGTTCGCGCTGGGGCAGCGGGTCGGGGCGTTCGCCGAGGCGTTCGGCACCGTGCCTCTGAGCGAGACGTCGGTCGCGGCGCACCTGCTGGACGGCGGGTTCACGCTGCTCGTGCTACCCAATCTGCAGTTCGACCTGAGCGCCGGAGTGGGACTGGATGGCGATGCGGACGACTGGTTCATGGGCGCCGGAGTGTCGCTTCGGTTGCCCCGGTAAGGGTGGATTTAGGCGTGCCTAATAACACCGCTGATCCTGTAGTCGCCCTGCTGGTATTCGGGCTGATCGTCGTGCTCACGGTGATGGTCTTTTGGCCCCGCCGCGGGCTCATGGCGCGGCTTGCCCGCATGGTGCGGCTCACCCAGCGGGCCCGGGTCGAGGATGCGCTGAAGCACCTACACGAGTCACAGTACGCGGGGAAGCCGGCCACCGTGGAAAGCGTGGCCGGTGCCCTTGAGATGTCTCGCGCCGGAGCAGCGGAGCTGGTGGCGCGACTGGAGGGATTGGGCCTGGCCCGCTCCGAGGGCGAGACGCTCACCCTCTCCGACGTGGGGCGCACCCAGGCCCTGCGTGTGTTGCGCACGCACCGTCTGTGGGAGCGCTACCTCGCTGACCGTACCGGGGTCCTGCCGGCCGATTGGCATGACGAGGCAGAGACCCGGGAGCACACTCTCAGTGGCGAGCAGGTGGAGCGGCTCGCCGCCGCGATGGGCGACCCGCGGTACGACCCGCACGGCGATCCGATTCCGACGGCCGACGGTGAGATACCGCCGCGCGCGGGATTCGCGCTCACCGATCTGCGCCCCGGAGAACGCGCGTCAGTGGTTCACGTGGAAGACGAGCCACGGGAGATCTTCGAGCGGCTCGTGCGGCTCGGTCTCGCCCCGCGCACGCAGGTAGAGATCGTATCGGTAGGTCCGGACACGATCCGCTTCATGGCCGACGGGCAGGAGTTCACGCTCGAGCCGGTGGCGGCGCGCAACGTAACCGTCACCGTGCCGGTGCTGGAGGAGGCGCGCGGTCCCTTCGAGTCGCTTACCACGCTGCGCCCGGGTGAGGCGGCCATTGTGCTGGAGATCTCGCCGGTGTGCCAGGGACCGCAGCGGCGCCGGCTGCTCGATCTCGGTGTGGTGCCCGGAACGGTGATCACCGCCGAGCTCGAGGGAGCGATGCGCGACCCGGTGGCCTATCGCATCCGCGGCGCGCTCATCGCGCTTCGCAGGGATCAAGCCGGCTGGATCCGCGTGACCCGAAGCGGTGCCGAGGAGCTGAACTGACATGGTCAGCCTCGCCGCTCCCGGCTGCCACCCTCCCGCGGTCGATCGCGCTGCAAGCCTGGTGCAGCTCGGCCTCAAGCCGGACAAGTGGGACCATCTGGTCGCGCTGGCGGGGAATCCCAACACCGGCAAGAGCACGGTGTTCAACCAGCTCACGGGGTTGCGGCAGCACACCGGGAACTGGCCGGGCAAGACAGTTGCCCGGGCCGAGGGCGTGTTCGCGCTGCAAGACAGCCGCGTCAAGGTGGTGGATCTGCCCGGCACCTACTCTCTCCAGGCAGGCAGTGCCGACGAGGAAGTCGCGCGCGACTTCATTCTCTTCGGTCAACCCGATGTCACGGTCGTAGTGGTGGATGCCACGCGGCTGGAGCGCAACCTCAACCTGGTGCTCCAGATCCTGGAGATCACCGACCGCGTGGTGGTGTGCCTCAACCTGATGGACGAGGCGAAGCGTCACGGCGTAGCCGTGGACCCGAACAAGCTCTCCGGTGAGTTGGGTGTACCGGTAGTTCCTACGGCGGCGCGGCAGGGTGAGGGCATCCCTCAGTTGTTGGAGGCGATCCAGGGGATGGTGTCCGGTACGACCGAGACGGATCCGTTCCACATTCAGGACCTGCCGCCCGAGGTGGAGTCGAGCGTCGGCAGCCTCGCGGGTACAGTCAGGCAAGTGTATCCCGACCTGCCCAACGCGCGGTGGGTGGCGCTGCGCCTGCTCAACGCCGACACGCGGGTCGAGGCTGCGGTGCGCACCGGCGACCTCGGCAGTGTGGCGGATGGGCGCTTCGCGGAGGAAACGCGCGACACTGCACGTAGCGCGATGGCGATCCTGGAGCGGGCCTCGGAGTTGCGCTGGACCCTGAGCCCGAACTTCCATGACCGGCTCACCGAGACGGCGTACACGGAAGCGCGACGAATCGCTGAGGCGAGCGGCGTCACGGGTCTGAGGCGCGTCAAGTTCGACTTCGACCGCACGCTCGACCGGCTGCTCACCAGCAAGTGGCTCGGCTTCCCGCTCATGTTGCTGGTGCTCACCGTGGTATTCTGGCTCACGATTGCCGGCGCCAACGTTCCCTCGGCGTTCCTGGCATGGCTGCTGCTGGACAACGTGCACCCGGTTCTCACTGGGTTTGCCGCAGGCATTGGGATGCCGTGGTGGCTCAGTGGGCTCTTGTTCGACGGCGTGTACCTCGCCACGGCATGGGTGGTGAGCGTCATGCTCCCGCCCATGGCGATCTTCTTTCCCCTGTTCACGCTGTTGGAGGACTTTGGCTACCTGCCGCGCGTGGCGTTCAACCTCGACGGGCTGTTCCGCCGGGCGGGCGCCCACGGCAAGCAGGCGCTCACCATGTGCATGGGATTCGGCTGCAACGCGGCCGGCGTCGTGTCCACGCGCGTAATCGACAGCCCGCGGGAACGGTTGATCGCGATCATCACGAACAACTTCTCACTGTGCAACGGGCGCTGGCCCACTCAGATCCTCATCGCCACGATCTTCGTCGGCGCGCTCGTTCCGGCCCACCTGGCGGGGCTCGCCTCGGCGGCGGCTGTGGTCAGTGTAGCGGTATTGGGTATCGTGGCGATGTTCTTCGCATCCTGGCTGCTGTCGCGCACCGTGTTACAGGGCGAGGCGACGAGCTTCAGCCTGGAGCTCCCCCCGTACCGGCCGCCGCGGGTGTTGCAGACGCTGTACACGTCGCTCATTGACCGCACGCTGATCGTGCTGTGGCGTGCCGTGATCTTCGCCGTGCCAGCGGGTGCAGTGATTTGGCTGGTGTCGAACATCAGCGTGGCTGACGCCAGCCTCGCCGAGCACTTCGTGTCGTGGCTCGATCCCATCGGCATCCTGATCGGACTGAATGGGGTCATTCTGCTGGCGTACATCGTGGCGATCCCGGCGAACGAGATCATCATTCCGACCGTCCTCATGCTCACGGTGATGACGCTCGGCGCGGCGGGCATGGGAGAGGGCACGGGCGTGATGTTCGAGCTGGACAGCGTGTCGGCAACGGGCGACCTGCTGCGGGCCAGCGGCTGGACGCTGCTTACGGGCATCAACCTGATGCTGTTCAGCCTGCTGCACAATCCGTGTTCGACGACGATCTACACGATCTACCGTGAGACGCGGAGCGTGCGCTGGACCTCCGTCGCGACTCTGCTCCCGCTGCTCATGGGTTTTTCCGTGTGCTTCCTCGTGGCCCAGGTGTGGCGGCTCGTGCAGTGAATACGGCTCGCTATGTCGTTGCGGTCGTGCTGCTGGTGTCGGTGCCGCCAGGCGTCTTGCTGTGGTTGGCCATCCATCCGTTCGTGGGCTTCTGGCGCAGGCTCGGCCCGGTGTGGACGTACGTCATCCTCAGCGTGCCGGTCATCGCCATGATGCTGGGGCTGTATCTGGCTCGGGATACGTTGCTCGGCGCCGACCTGGGGACCAGCGTCCCGCTGATCGTGCTGGCGGTGGTGTGCCTGGTGCCGGGCCTATCGATAGCGCGCAAGCGCCGCAGGTACCTGACCAAGAAGATCCTTTCGGGGGTCCCCGAGCTGCGCCGCGACGCAGCCAACCGGGGCAGGCTGCTGACTGAAGGGATCTATGGAAAGGTCCGTCACCCTCGTTACATCGAGTTCCTCTGTTGGGTCGGGTCGTACGCATTCTTCGCGAACCACGCAGGCCTCTACGTCATGCTCGTGCTGACGCTACCCACCCTGTACCTGATCGTGCTGCTCGAGGAGCGGGAGCTGCGAGATCGCTTCGGGAAGGAGTACGAGGAGTATTGTCGGCGGGTGCCGCGGTTCGTGCCGAAGAGGGCGCAGGAGACAGCGAGCTAGGCCACGGCGCAGCACTCCTGCGGCTCGCGAAACCCGGCTGCAGCGAGCCCCGCACGAATCTCCGCGCGCGCCTCCGGCGAGCCCACTGCGGCCACGACGTAGGCACTGCGGTACTGCCCCACACTCGACGGGTGAATGACCGGTGCTTCGTGGATGATCTGTCCGATCTTCCGCGGGTCGAGATCTACGAAGGCGATCACGTCCTGCCCGGTAGCCTTGAGCGTACGCGCGAATGCCTTGCCCACCGGGCCGGCACCCCAGACGACGACCGCACGCCCCGCAATGCGGTGCTTCAGGTAGTGCACCTTGCAGCGGCGGAACGCCTCCTCCCCGTAGCGTGGGTCAGTGCGCGACAGCCGCTCGTCGCCCTCGCGCCACTCGAGCAGCACTTCCGGGACCTTGCCCAGGCGGTGGCCCTCCTGCCAAAGCCGCAACACGAGGTCGTAATCCTCCGGCCACTCCGTGTCCCGATAGCCACCTACCTGCTCGAAGGCTGCGGCTCGCACTACCAGGCTGGGGTGCGGGATGGGGCATTCGACGAACAGGTCCCGCTCTATCTCGTCGGGCAGCACCACGTCGTTGATCCAGCGCTCGTAACGCCGCGCACCGCCGCGCACCAGGCGGCGCGGGATATAGCGCACGCCCGTCCCGCACGCCGCGACGTCGAGATTGGTGTCGAGGAACGCCAACTGTAGCTCGAGGCGTCGGCGCTTCGCGATGTCGTCGGCGTCCATGCGCGCGAGCAGCTCGCCCCGGGCTTCGCTGGCGGCCGTACGGAGTGCGGCGACGATTCCTCGAGGGGGAGTGTGAATACTGCGGATGCGGTGATCGCCGGCAGCACAGGCGCTGAGTACGGCGGGCGTTTCGTCGTCCGAGCCGTCATCCACCGCGACGACTTCGAAATCGGTGAACGTCTGCGCAGACAGGGACGCCAGCGCCTCCTCCAGAGTGGTGGAGGCGTTACGGCACGGAAGCAGAACTGAGACGCGTGGTACTTGCTAACCCCTCCGGCGGAACAGGACCCAACCCGCGAGCCCCGGCACGGCCACCCAAGCCAGCAGGGAAAAGGCGGCCAGCGACATGGTGCCGCCGCCCCCTAGACGCTCCACAATCTTGGCACCCACGGGGCCGAGAAGCGAGAGGTCGGCGTCGAGGGCGGTCACGACGCCCACGCGGAACGCCTCCACCGGATTGAGGAAGCTCCAGATCACGAGGAGCTGCTCCGGAAGTCCCCAGCGGACGAAGGCGACCATGACTCCCAACGTGCCGAGGGCGACCAGCACGAGCCAGACCATGATGCCGAAAGTCATCGCCCGGGCGCGGGAGCTGGTGACAGTGGAGAAGCACAATCCCAGCGCCACGAAGACCAGCGCGAGCAAGACCACGAAGGCGAACAGGACGGCAACCAACCCGGGCGGCACTCCACGCAGGACGGCTACGGCGCCGGCAGCCCCGAAGCCCAGCGTCATCGACAGCAGCACCGCGAGGCTCACCCCGCCCAACTTCCCGGCGTAGACTTCGCCGAACGTCACGGGCTGGGCCAGCACGTACTCCAACGCTCCGCTCTCCCGGTCTTCCGCAATGGCGGCCGCCGCCGGGAACAGCGCCATCAGCGGCACGAACAGCAGCGCCAGGTGCACCAGCCCCGTGAAGGCCTTGGCGAAGCCGCGGAAGCCGTAGATCACCGCGTCGCCCATGCCGAAGGTGGCCAGCAACACACCTCCAGCCAAGAAGACCGCGGAGTAAGCCAGGAACCAGCGAGCCCGCAGAGAGCCGGCGAGCTCGCGTTGCACGAACAGCATGGCGCGGCCCATCACGGCCGCTCTCTCAGGCCCAGCACGTCCTCCAGCAGATCCTGCAGCGACGGTGCCTCGGTCCAGAAGTCCTCCACCGGGATGGCCTGCTTTCGCAGCTCCACCAGCACGTCCGCACGCGCCGCGTGGTCCACCCGAACTCCGATAGCCGAGCCGTTCGAGAGAACTGCCGGCAGCGCCAGTGACTCGAGGTGGCGTCTCGCGCCGTCCCTGAGGTTGGCGGGCACCTTCACCCACAGTGTTACCGCGTCGCCCACGCGGTCGCGCAGGTCGGCGACGCCGCCGTCGAAGGCGATGCAACCGCCGTGCAGCACCAGGAGCCGGTCGGCCACCGCCTCCACGTCGGCGAAGCGATGCGAGGCGAGCAGGATGGTCGTGTCGTGGTTCACGCTCCGCAGCGCGCGCAGGAACTCGCGGCGCGCAGTGGGATCCAGATTCGCCGTGGGCTCGTCCAACAGGAGCAAGGGCACGTCGGCGCCCAGCGCCAGCGCCAGCAGCACCTTCTGCAGCATGCCGCCCGATAGCGCCCGGACCGGCTTTTCACCGTGCTCGGCTGGCGCCAGCCCCAGCTTCTCGAGCCGCGACTCGACGGCGGCCGGCTCGATGTCGCGCAGGCGGGTGAAGAACTCGATCATCTCCGCGAAGCTGCCGTCGAAGTGTGGAGCACGCTGCGGCACGTAGCCGAGTCGTGCCCGCGCCTCGCGTCCGTTGGTCCGCACGTCCTGGCCGGCGATGCTGAGGCTGCCGTCGAACGGGATGAGGCCCAGTAGGCAGCGCATGAGGGTGGTCTTGCCGGCTCCGTTGAGCCCCAGCAGCGCCACCCGCTCGCCCCGGGCCACGGAAAGGTCGAGCCGGTCGAGGATCAGGTGCGCCCCGAACCGCTTGGTGAGTCCCTCCGCGCGGATCACGGCCTGCCCCTCCCGACCCGGCGTAGCCGGGGGACCGCCGCTGCGGCGGCCAGCGCAACGGCGAAGAAGCCCGCCGCGGCCAGTGGCCTCCCGCCGTCCGTTTGGCCTCCGGTCGAGAGCGTCCACTCGGTGCGCGGCAGCGAATCGACCACGATCGGCTGCGGCTGGAGCAGCGGGAAGACGCGGCTCAGAGTGTTCAAAGCACCGGTGGCCAGACTCAGGTTGTACACCAGCAGGGGTTCGTGCTTGGCGAGCAGATCGTCCGACAGCCGCTCGAACACGAAGGGCGTGTCACCATGGCCGTCGCCGTCTTCGTCGAATCCGGCGTACTCGCTCCAGTAGTTGTCGTGCCATGCATTGGCCAGCGCCGTGCCGCCGCCGGACACACCCACCGGCTGCACGTTGTCGATGAATTGGTTTCCGCTGAAGTGGTTGTCGTGCACCGACGGGAGCAGCCACACGCCGACGTCGTTGTAGGCAATCACGTTGTCGCGGAAGTGGTTCACGACGCCGACGCTGGTGGGTGAGTTGTCTATCGAGATCCCGATCGCGTTCTTGACCAGCACGTTGTCCACGGCGGTGATGCCGTCGGCATCCTTGAAGCCGAGGCCACGGCCGGTGGTGCCCCGCGCGTCGGCGAAGAGGTTGCCGCGGAACGTGATGTCGTCCGAGTACATGATGAAGGCGCCCACGTGGTTCGCGATGAAGCGGTTCTCCTCGAACCGGTTGCGGTCGCTGTACATGTAATGCAGGCCGTAGCGACTGTCGCGCACCAGGTTGCCGCGCACCTCGGTACCGTTGGAGAACCAGATCACGAGGTCGCGTACACGCCGCAGTTCGTTGTCCGCGACGCGGCCGTCGTGGCTGTACCACAACCGGATGCCGTCACCACGGAGCGGCATCGCCAGGTTCTTGCCGACGATTTGGTTGCCCCGGATCACCACGCCGTTGCTCTGCTTCACGTAGATCCCGAACAGCACGTCCTCGAACCGGTTCTCAGCGATGACGACGCCGTCGGATTGCTGAACCATGATTCCGGCGTGCTCGCGGGATTGGTCGGCGCCGGAGCCGCGAATCGTGAACCCCCGGACCGTCGCCGGCGCGGTCACTGTGAGCACCGACCCGCGCCCGTCACCGTCGATGACCGCTCCCGGCGCCCCCAGGAGCACCACTGGACTGTCGATTACCGGATGTTCGTGGTACACCCCGGCCGCCACGCGCACGGTATCCCCGGGGCGGGCCGCGTTGACTGCCGCCTGGATCGAGCTGAACGTGCCTCCGGCGCCCACGTTGAGCTGAGCAGCCTGCATTAGCAGCAGTGACGCGCCGAGGAGCATCACTTCGACTGCCCACTCCGTCGGCGACGCCACTCATACAGCACAATGATGGGGCCGATCGCGCCGGCGATCATCATCAGGATGGCGCCCGCCGCGGGCCAGCTCGACACGGTGAACTGCCCCACCTGTGTGCCGCCGATGAAGCTGGGGGTGAACGGGTCGATCGAGAGCGGCGCATCGGGCGCGAGCCTGTTGCCGTACTCCCACAGCCAGTGCTTCAGCGTGTAGAGCATGACCGCGCCGAACACCACGAAGTCGATCCACCCGATGGCCGCGATGGCCATCCACCCGACCAGCGCGGTGAGCAGCGCGAACATGAAGAACCGCAGGATGAAGAACGGAATGAAGCGGAACTCGGGAAACTCGTCCGCCTCGATCTCCTTCATCCCGATGTAGTGATTCAGGATGTTCACCTCGTCTACGTCACCGCCGACCGTGTGCGGGTAGATCTGCATCTGCAGACCATCGGGGTACTGCGGTGCGTGCAGCGTGATGGTCCAGGTGGGCAGGAAGATGCAGGGCAGCAGGATCAACGTGGCGACTACCATCAACACACGGCTGCGCTGCGACAAACTGCCTTGGAAGAAGGATGTGATCTGATCCATGATGCGCTCGATTGCCTCGGGGCACCCCTCTCCGCCCGGGAGGCGAGCGAAGAGGGGCGCCGAAAGGGAGGTAACCTACTACCGAGGCTCGACCAAGAGATAGCCCATCATCTCGAGGTGCAGAGCCGAGCAGAACTCCGTGCAGTAGAACGGGAAGACGCCCGCCCGGTCGGCGACGAACTCTACCGTCTGAGCCTCACCCGGCTCGAGACTCAGGTTGATGTTGTACTTGGCGATCCCGAATCCGTGGGTGGCGTCGTGCGCCTGCTCGATGCTCGTGATGTTGATGCGCACCCTGTCGCCCTGCCGCACCCTGATGTACTCGGGCGTGAAGTGGCTGCGGATGGCGGTCATGTTCACCGTGACCTGGTTGCCGCGGCGGCGGACGCCTTCCTGCCCGCCCATCACGGCGTCTGGCGACGCCGCCATGGTGTTGGGCGAGTAGCCCACCTCGGGGTAGACCTGGAAGGGCTCCAGCTTGTCGGCCTTGATGATCTGGGCGTAGTGCGGCTCCCCGATGCCGATCGGCATGTCGTAGAGGAGCTGCATCTCGTCGCCCGAGATGTCGATGAGCTGGAAGTTCTGCGGTAGCAGCGGTCCCACGGGATTGAACCGGTCGAGCGACCATTTGTTCATTGCCACCAGGTACTTGCCGTCCGGCGACTTGGTGTCGCCCTCGGCCGCCGCCAGGTGGCCCACGTTGTAGTGCACGCCGATGTCGTCAGCCACGGCCAGAGGCTCGAGGCACCACTTGGTCACCTTGGTGTCCAGGAAGATCGACGTGTATGCGCAGCCCTTGTCGTCATACTGGGTGTGCAGCGGGCCGAGCCCCACCTCGAGCTGGCCATCGATGACCGAAGCAAAGTCGATAATCGGAATGCCGTAAGGATCGGTGTCGGCGAACTCCCGATCGTTGATCGCTTGCTGGATCTTCTCCCAGGAGTACACGGTGACGTGCGGGTCCAGCTTGCCCGACACGACAATGAACCGGCCGTCCGGTGTTACGTCGGCGCCGTGCGGACTCTTGGGTTCCGGTACCAGGAACAGGATGCCCTCATCCACAGCCACGCTAATCGGGATGACGCGCTGGCCGTTGCGCGTACGGGTCTTGCCCGGCTGCGCCGCGATCTCGGCAGCGCGTTCCCAATTGATGATGTGCATGTAGTCCATGTCGTTGGCGGACGCCCCGCTCTCGAACGGTGGGTTGCCGTCCTCCACACCGCCCGTGGCCATCTCGGCATTAAACGAGTTGAGGAACGCCCAGCCGGTGGACGGGCCCTTCCCGGCGTCCGACAGGTCATGCCAGTAGGGCGGCAGCTCCATCGAGAAGCTCTGCGACTCGTCGATGCGGCCGCTGGCGCGGTCGAACTTCCACAGCGTGACCAGACCGCGGTAATCCTGCTCGTAGCGGTCGGCGTCCGCGTAGTCGGTCCACAGAGGAATCGAGTACTGCGCCGCCTCGATCACGTACTCGGTGTTGGGCGTGACGAATGCTCCACCGTGGTTGGTGCCCATGTTCTCGTTCGTGACGATCTGCTTGGTCTCGAAGTCGCGCAGGTCGATCACCGCGATACGGGGGTTCGCCTTGTCGTTGATGAACAGGAAGTCGCCGTCATAGTCGGCGTCCGTCTCGGACAGGGCGGGATGGTGCGTGTCCCCCCAGGAGATGTCGTGCCCAGCCATGCTGCCGCTCGCCAGCAGCTCCTTGTGCTCGTCCGCACCGTAGCCGAAGCCCTGCCACGGCTCGGGCGTGAACGCGGCGATCACCTTGAGCAGCCGCATGGAGGGAATCCCGATGACCATGACTTGTCCCGAGTGGCCCCCCGATGAGAACATCACGTACTCGTCGAACCGGCCGGTGGGCTGGTACGTCTTCACCGCCGCCAGCACGTCGGCGTCGGTGAGGCCGCGCTCCCGCGCCACCGAGCCGATGTCGGCGGAACCACCCGGTCCGGCGCAGGACCCCAGTCCTGCCACAGCGACTACCGCCGCCGCCGCGGCGAAAGTCAGCGGCCAGAAGTAACGTTTGGATCGCATGAGGCTGCTCCTCGATGATGCTAAGTGGTTGTAGTAAACTGGCTTATCGCATATGTGACACGCCCGGGCGCCGCCTGGCGCGCCGTTCGATTGCCCTTAGTCCGGGGTGCTTGCCGAACCAAGAATACGATATTAACATGAAGTTATCGTGAATCTACAACTAGGCCAGTCCCCCGCAACCCCCCACCCGGCAGGAGGCGTCCATGCTCTCCGGGACCGCTGAGTACGCGCTGCGCGCGGTGGTGTGTCTGGCCCGCCAGCCCGACGGCCAGTCAGCCCGCGCCAACGATCTGGCGGAAGCGACCGGCGTACCCCGGAACTACCTGGGCAAGATCCTCCATGACCTGGTACGGGCCGGGATCCTCGAGTCCGCGAGGGGCAAGAAGGGGGGGTTCAAGCTGGCGGTGCGGCCCGAGGACCTCACGCTGCTGCAAGTGGTGTCGCTATTCGACAACATCGGAGTGGGTGCGGAGCGGCGCTGCCTCATGGGGCGGCCGGAGTGCGGTGGTGCCGATCCTTGCCCGGTACACCACCGCTGGAAAGATGCTTCCGAGGCGATCTCCAGCTTCTTCGAAGAGACCACCGTGGGGGACGTGCTCAGCGACGAGCGGCGGGAAGGCAAGCCGGTCGCGTAGTGCCGCTAGCGGCGGGCTCCGGGGCCCGCCGCATTCTGATCTGATTGCCCTACTGACGCAGGAACTCGTAGATCGCCCGCGCCTCCTGCTCCGTCGTGCCCATATACACCATGGGAGTCATGTACTCGGCGAGCATCTGCTTGGCCGCGTCGTCGTTCTGCAGCATGGAGTCGGGCTTTAGCACCATCGCCATGAACCACTCGTAGCTGCGGCGCTCGGTAACGCCCTCGAGGTCGGGGCCGGTGAGCTGACCGCCACCCACCGTGTGGCACCCGATGCAGCCCTTCTGCTGGAAGGCGGTCTCGCCCTCCCTCGCCAACGCCGCGTCGACCGCTCCGGTCGGAGCCTCCACCGGAGCCGCCTCCATCGCGGGCGTGCTCTCCGCCGCCTCTTCCGCCGGCGCTCCCTCACCGCCGCCGCATCCGAACGCCAGCACCACCATCATCAGAAACGCACTATTCCGCATCTTCATCGCCCTGGTTGAGTTCCCGTAGCTACTCGATGCGGGTGTCTGTTGCCCCGCATTCCGTGACAGGCTACAAACTTCGCGAGTGGATGGCCGGATGTGAAGGGGTCGTCGACGATGGACGGGAACGAAAAGGGGAACGGCACGTTTCCGTACCGCTCCCCCGGTATCTTCCCTGCGGGAGCCTACCCGTTACTCAAGCTCCACACATACGCCGTCACCGCCTCGAGCTGCTCGTCGGAAAGCGCGCTCCCTCCCTTGGGTGGCATTACGGTGCCCGACGACGACTTGTCGGAACTGACCCCCTCGACGATCGACTTGAGGATGCCTGCAAAGCTGCCGTCGCTGTGCAGCCATTCGTCGTCCGTGAGATCCGCACCCAGGTTGGGGATGCCCTTCCCGCTCGCTCCGTGGCAGGCGCCGCACAGTCCCGCGCCCTTGAACAGGTTCTCGCCCTCGGCTATCGCCTCTGGAGTAACCGCCTCCGGCCTTTCCTGAGCCGCCGCAGTGCTCCACAGCGTGAGCGCGCAAGCCGCCAGCACCAATCGACCGAGTGTTCGCCGCATGAACCCCTCCAAGATCGTCAAAACGCCGTTGAGGGCCTGAGCTTCAGCGACTTGAAACTACGATGCACCATGTGGCCGGCGCCAGCCGGCTCCCGGCGGGGCGCTAGTCGTGCTGGGGATGTGACGGATGGGTACTACTACGGCCGAGCAGATCGTATATCGGGCAGTGCCGCGTCAGGGCCGTCGCGGCGAGCAGGATCGCGCAAAGAGCCGCGCCCAGGGAGACGATCGTCTCCTGATTCAAGATGACGGCGACCAGGAGACACGCCACCGCAAGCCCCCCCCGAATCACCGCATCCGCCTTCCCCACGTTGTTGCGCATCGTCTCCTGGCCTCCCGTACTCGGCGCAGGATAGACGCGGCTCCATGAAGCGAGCCGTAACCCGGCGTGAAGGAGCTGTGGCGCTAATGTGAAGAATTGCTGAAAAACGGCTCAGGATACGGCTGCTGTAACTCGCGGCAGTCGAAGGGTGATCCCCAGGCCACCGTGGGTGCTGCGGGCGGCCTCGATCGTACCGCCGTGGGCGGCGACGATCGCCGCGACCACGGTGAGACCCAGCCCCGCTACGCCGCCGCGGGAGCGGGCCCCGTCGCTGCGGTAAAAGCGCTCGAACAGGTGTGGCAGCGACCCATCGTCAATGCCCGGACCATCGTCATCCACCCCTACCGTCACCCACGAGTCGTCTACTGCCACGCCGAGAAGCACCTTGCTTCCCTCGGGCGTGTGTTTGATGCCGTTGTCGAGCAGATGGTCCAACGCGACGCCCAGCATCTGAGCGTCCACCGGCGCGACCGCTTCGTGGTCGGCGCTGCAGAACTGGATCTCCCGCTCTCCGCACCTTCCCCTCGCGCTGCCCACGGCGCGCTCGGCCAGGGCGGCCACGTCGCGCTCGATGCGCTCCGGTACGAGGGTGCCCGCGTCGAGCCGGGCCAGCAGCACGAGCGAGTTGCTCAGTGAGGCAAGATGGTCAACCTCCTCGAGCACCGACGTGAGAATCGCCCGGTATTCGTCGGGGTGGCGGTCGCCACGCAGAGCTACCTCCAGCTCGCCGCGCATGGCCGTGAGCGGCGTCTTGAGATCGTGCCCAGCGTCGGCGATCATGCGGCGCTGCGTCTCGAAGGCCCGGTCTAGCCGGTCCAGCATCCCGTTGAGCACCGCGATGAGACCGGCGAACTCCTGGATGTCGGCATGCTCGGTGATGCGCCTGCCGGTTTCCGCCGGTCCGATCCTGCTCGCCTGCTCGGTGATCTCGACCACTGGCTCCACGCTCGAGCCGGCGAGCCAACCTGCTCCCAGCCAACTGGCCACGGTCCCGAGCAGTACTGTGCCGAGCAGTAGGAGCAGCACCTCCCGGTTGGCTGCGGCCAGCGGAGTCAGAGACGCTGCCACCTGTATTACCACCGGCTGTGCATGATCCCTCACTTGTGCCGCCCAGTAGAAGCACCGCACCCTGTGGTCGCCCCACTCCTGGGTGACCCATACCTGCTGGCCTGCCATTGCCCGCGCGAAGCTCGCCGTGTCGATCGGGAGGCTGGTGGAGAGCGGCGCGTTGGCGGAGACGACTGCCCCGAGCGAGGTGCGCACAACTACGAATCGGTTCACCGTCTCGATGAACTGGGCCACGTCCACGGGTTCGGAGTGCTCGGCGATGGGAAACCCCGCCGCCAGCGCGTCCTTCTCGGTGTGTGCCGACGCGGCGAGCCCCCGGTCCAGCTCTTCCCGCAGAATGCGCTGTGCACCCAGGTAGGCCCACAGGGCTATCAGCAGGAGGGCGAAGAAGATTGTGAGAGAGAACCGCACGGCGAGCGTGCGGCGCAGGGAGTACATCAGTCTCGGTCGCCGGTCAACTTCAAGCAGAAGCCGACGCCCCGCACGGTTTGAACGAACCCGTCGTAGCCGGCCTCGCGTAGCTTGCGGCGCAGGTTTCCGACGTGCACGTCGACGACGTTGCTCTCCGGGTCGAAGTGCATGTCCCAGACCTTCTCCAGCAGCTCCGTGCGGCGCACCACGTCCTCGGGGTGCAGCATGAAGTGCTCGAGCAGTTGGAACTCGCGGGGTGTGAGGTCGAGCTCGGCCTCGCCGGCCCAGGCCTTGTGCTTCAGCCGGTCGAGCTCGAGAGGGCCATAGGACAGGCGGTCGAGCCGCGCCGCGCCGCCGCGCCGCACCAGGGCCCGCAGTCGGGCGAGCAGCTCATCGAACTTGAACGGCTTGGTGAGGTAGTCGTCGGCTCCCGCGTCGAGACCGCGCACCACGTCCTCCGTCGCGTCCCGTGCCGTGAGCATGAGGATGGGGGTATTGCGTCCCTCCCGCCGCAACTCGGCGGCGACCTGCAGCCCGTTCTTCTTGGGCAACATCAGGTCGAGCAGGATCGCATCGTAGTCGTTGATGTGCGCGAAGACGGTGGCCTCCTCACCATCCTTGGCGACATCCACGGCATAGCCCTCCTCACGGAGGCCCATTTCGATGAATCCCGCGACCTTCCGGTCGTCCTCGACCACGAGAATCCGCATAGCGGTTGAACCCTAGCGGAAGTCCGCTAACTCGTTGTTAAACAGACTGTTAACTCTTCTTTATGAAGCATCCTCGAGGCTACGGGGGATCTGGAGGGTGAACCGGGCGCCATGGCCGAGGGTGCTCTCTACCCGCAGATCGCCGCCCAGCAGCCTGGCCAGCTTGCGGGACAGCGCGAGCCCCAGTCCCGTGCCGCGCTCGGTCTCCCTGCCGGCCCGCTCGAACGCCTCGAAGATCACGGCCTGAGCCTCCGGTGCGATGCCCTCACCGTTGTCCACCACGTCGAACCGCAGGGTCTCGTCTTCGCAGCGGAGCTCGACGTGAATCACGTCTTCCGCTGGTGAGTGGCGCACGGCGTTGGTCAGCAGGTTGATGATGATCTGCCGGACCCGCTGCGGGTCGGTGCGGCTGAGCACCGGGTCGTCGGGACCGGAGAGCCGGATGCGGATGCCGCGCCGCTCGGCCGCCGGCTCCACGGTCGCCACCGATTCCTGGATCACCGTCCAGATGTCCACTTCCTTGACGATGGGCTCGAGCCTGTCGGCTTCGAGGCGGCTCAGGTCGAGGAGGTCTTCCAGCAGCGTGAGCGCGCGCTCCGCTGACTCCTGCACCTCGAGCGCCGACCGGGGCGTGTCGGGTGCAGTCTTGCGGATCCACAGCTCCGTCCAGCCGTGCACAGCCGTGAGCGCGTTGCGCAACTCGTGATTTGTCATCGCGAAGAAGCGCTCCCTCGAGTGGTGCAGCGAGCGAAGCTGGGTCAGCAGGTCCTCGCGCTCGGCGAAGTAGCGTGCGTTCTCTACGGCAACGGCCGCATGTGCCGCCAGCATTACGGCGAAGGACTCATCCTGGACCGTGAACTCCGGCTCCCCGACCTTGTCGGCCAGGTAGAGGTTCCCGATTGCGCCGGTGCGACCGACGATCGGGACACCGAGGAAGGAGCGCATGTGCGGATGGTGATCGGGGAAGCCGTAGGCTCGCGGGTCGCGGCTCACATCCTTCACGCGCATGGGGCGCGGGTCAGTGATGAGCGCGCCCAACACGCCTTTGCCTTTGGGGGCGTCTCCGATCATCGAGTGCTGGGCCTCGGGGAGCCCGCTGGCGACGAACGTCTCGAGGGCGGAACCGTCTATGGAGAGCACGCCGAGCGCCGAGTACCGCGCGCCGATGACCTCGCGGGCGGAGTCGACTACGGACTGAAGCACCTTGTCCAGCTCGTGTTCAGCGGTGATCTGCGTAGTAGCCCGTGAAAGGCGCTCAACCCGCTGCCAGATCTCGCTGAACTCGATTCGGGAGGTCGAGGACATACCCCGACAACCTATTCGAGGCCCGAGTGCGGTGCCAGGCCTGTCGTGCGGCGCCGTGGAGCGGTACTCTGTCCCTACTCCCGATCGGAGCGACGCGTCTTGGATCCCACCATCACCGTCTTGGCTTATGCCTCTCTCGCGGCGGCGGCCGCCGCGCTCGGCGTGGTGCCCCTGCTGGTGCGGGAGCGCCTGCCGATAGCCTGGATCGGTTGGTCCAACGCGCTCGCCGCCGGGCTGATGCTGGGGGCTGCCTACGCCCTGCTTCTAGTGGCGCTCGATCTCGGGTCCGGCCCGGGGGCAGGCGGAGCCCTGATCGGGATCGGCTTCGTCTACTGGACTCACGCCGCCTCGCGCACCACCGAGCTGGAGCTCAACCGTCTGGAGGAGATGAGCCTGGATTACGGCTACAAGATCCTCCTGGTGAATACGCTGCACTCGTCGGCGGAGGGGGTGGCCATCGGCGCCGCAATGGCGGTGAACCTGCCGTTCGGGGCGCTGGTGGCTCTCGCGATAGCGGCGCACAACGTGCCCGAGGGCACAGTGCTGTCCTCTGTGCTCACCAGTCGCGGCGTGCGCCTGTCCGATGCGGCGGGGCTGGCGGTCGTCACCAACGTCACACAGGTGCTGCTCGCCGTGGTGACGTACGCGATCGTTGCGGCGGAGCTTGCAGTGCTTCCATGGGCACTGGGCGTGGCGGCGGGGGCCCTCGTATTTCTGGTGATGTTCGAGCTGCTGCCCGAGTGTTACCGCCAGGCCGGTCCCCGCAGCATCGCGCTCGTGACGATCGTGGCGATGGGTATCGTGGTGTTGCTGAGCGGGCGGGGGATCTGATGGACGCCGTCGTACTGGTGTTCGGCTGCGGCTTGCTCACCGCCTTGGCCACGGGCCTCGGAGCTGTGCCGTTCGCGTTCGTGCGGACGGTCTCCAGCCGCACGCTGGCGTACAGCAATGCCCTCGCGTCCGGCCTCATGCTCGGGGCGAGCTTCGGACTCGTGGCCGAAGGCACCCGGTTCGGCGCGTGGCAGACGATCATGGGCGGGGTGGCGGGAGTGGCGTTCATACTGGTTACAGAGTGGTTCTTGCGGGAGAGGGACATTCAATTCGGGAAGGTGAAGGGGCACGGGGCACGCTCCATGGCGCTGATTCTGATCGTCATGACCGTGCACTCGTTCGCCGAGGGTGTGGCCGTGGGCGTCTCGTTCGGGGGGGGCGCGACGCTGGCATTCGTCATCGTCGTGGCCATCGCGGTGCACAACATACCTGAGGGCATAGCCATCAGCGCGGTGCTTCGCCCGCGTGGGATATCGGTCGCTCGCTGTGCCGGGTGGAGTGTCGTATCGTCGCTGCCCCAGCCGATAATGGCCGTACCGGCGTACCTTGCCGTAGGCGCATTTGCGGTGCTGATGCCCTATGGCATCGGCTTCGCAGCGGGCGCGATGGTATTCATGGTGTTCGAGGAACTTCTCCCGGAAGCGTACGAGCGGGGGCGGAAGGCGGGTGTGGCGGCACTGGCGACGCTCACCCTGGTGGGGATGATGGTGTTTCAGCACTGGCTGTGAGGGCAACGACTACGGGGAGCGCACTGTGCGCTCCCCGTAGTATGTACTCGATTTGAGCCGCCGGGCTAGAACGGCTTGAACCCGCGCGACCCGAACGTCTCCATTGAGAGATGGTCGGCCAGCGGGTATGCGTACGCCAGGGCCACGAGGATTACGGCAACCACCACCCAGGCCCAGATCTTATCGAACACCAGCAGCTTTCGCGGCTCGCCCTCCAACGGCTCCGCAAACTCCAGCGCCGGCTGCTGCGCCTTTCTCCCGGCGGTCACCGTTCCCAGCATGACCAAGAGGAAGAATGCCGCGCTGCCGAACAACAAGATTCCGCCGCCGGCTGAGAGCAGGGTTAGGCCCTGCCACTGCGCCGCGGCTTCGGCGCCGCCGTAGCCTGCTTCGTACACCCGTCGGGGCATGCCCATGATGCCCGTTATGTGGTTGGAGATGGAGAACAGCATCATCCCCAGGAACCACAGGTAAGGCTGCCACTTGGCCAGCAGGCTCAGCTCCAGGTCGCGGTCCACCAGCTTCGGAACCAGCCAGTAGCACACACCCATGAAGGTGAGCGCCACGGCGGAGCCCACTGTTAGATGGAAGTGCCCCTGGATCCAGGCCGTGTTGTGCACGACTGAGTTCATGCCGAAGGCGGCGTTGATCGCGCCACCGAAGCCGCCGATCGCGAACAACAGCATGCTCAGGAGCACCGCCGCGACCATGGGATTCCCCCACGGGAGCTTGCCGATCCAGTCGAAAAGCCCCGTGGCGCCGCGCGTGCGTCCCGCTACCTCGAGAGATGCGGTCACCGTGAATGCCGTGACGAAGCTGGGGAACAGGATGGCGAAGGTCGTCACGGTATGCGCCATCTTCCAGCCGGCGGAGATTCCCGGGTCCATGAACTGGTGGTGGAAGCCCACCGGTGTGGAGAGGATGATGAACAGCGCAAACACCATCCGCGCCAGCGGGTCACTGAACAGCTTGCCTCCGGCCTCCCTCGGAACCACGGCATACCACACTACGTAGGCCGGCAGCAACCAGAAGTAGACCAGCGGGTGGCCGAAGAACCAGAACAACATCCGGGCCAGCAACGGATCTACCGTTTCTGTGAGACCCAGCGACCACGGGATGAGCAGGAACAGCATCTCGGCTGCCACGCCGATCGTCGCGAGGTACCAGACGATGATGGTGGAGAGAATGCCGTACACTGCGAGCGGCACGGGCTTCCCAGGATTGTCCTTCTTCCAGCCCAGGTAGGTGGCAATGACCACCGCGCCCCACAACCAGGAGCCCACCACCAACAGCGTTGCGCCCACGTAGAACGCCCAGTGCGCTTGAAGTGGTGGATAGAAGGTGTACAGCACCGAGGCCTTGCCCCACAGGATGGCCCATGCGGTCATGGCCGTGCCGACCATCGCGATCCAGAACCCCGCCCACGCCACCTTGGGCCACTTGAGCGGGCGATCGAGCGCCCGCGTAGTGAAAGCGACGCCCAGGCCCATGATGAAGAAGGTGGTGAACACGATGGCCATGAGCACGCCGTGCGCCGTGACTGACATGTAGTACATCTTCGCCGAGCGCCCCGGCAGGTCGAGGCTGGCTCGCGACAGGGCCTGCATCAATGCCATGAACGTCGCGATGCCGAAGGCGCCCACCGCGACGCCTATGTTCGCCGTAGCGAGTCGTCGATTGTGGATCATGTGCCCTCCTCGACGATCAGCGTCGCGGCCATCATGTGGTGCCCCAAGCCGCAGTACTCGTTGCACGTGATCAGGTACTCGCCAGGCTCGAACGATGTCGTGAACTGGCTGACGTACCCCGGGATGATCATCGTATTGCCGTTGGTGCCCACGATCTGAAATCCGTGCACCACGTCGGTGCTTGTCAGGCGGAAGGTGACCGGTGTATTGGGCGGCACACGGATCTCGTTGGGCTGGAACGCGAACAGCATCGCAATGACGGTGACCTCGACCGAGCCGTCGTCTCTGGCGGTCACCCCCGGCGCAGCAAACCGGGCATCTGCGCGCACCATGGTGGGGTCGATGGTCTCGACGTGGCTGGGAGGAAGCCGTCCCTGTGAGACGGTCGCGACGCCGATCGTGCCGAGGAACACGACGATGATGGCGCCGGCGCCCCACATCCAGAACTTCTCATAGAGGTCGACGTGCATGCGTCACCTCGTGACCGCGCCGCGCGGCAGGTAGATGAGCAGGAAGAAGAGCAACCACCCGATGACGAATACCAGCCCGTACAGACCGACGAGGGCCAATGTGCCACGCGGGTGTTTGCCCATGCCCGAGTCCTGTTCATTCATGGGATGCTCCTTGGGTTGTGGAGGGGTGGGAAACCGACGTCACAGATTGCCTACGGCGAGGGCGCGCACTATGTCGCTCTGCGAGATCACTCCGAGCATGTCGCTGCCCCGCACGACGAACAGGCGATGCATGTCCAGCTCCAGCATCTTCCGCGCGGCGACCTTCACGTCCTCGTCGGGACTGACGGTTCGTGGTGGAGTGGTCATCACGTCGCGCACCAAGGTCTGTGCCAGAAACTGCTCCCCCGATCCCGCGGCACTGCTCTCGGCTGCGGCCTGCAGGATGTCGCTGGATGAGAGCACTCCAACCAGCCGGCCGCGCCGGTCCACCACCGGCGCACCGTGCACGTGTGCGTCTGCCAGCGAGACGACCGCGTCGGCGAGCGTGACGTCCTCGTTCACGATTGCCAGCTCCGTCACCATCAGTTCGGCCACCTTCATCACGTCGGCGCGCTCCAAATCACTTCATCATGTGGAAGGAGAGAGAACAAAGTGTAACACCTTCCCCGGCGTGGCGCCCCCTCTCCGCGATGTTGTGTAACCTGGTGAATTATCTCAGGTTGGCTCGTCGGCGCGGGGCCCGACGGGTACGACGAGAAGTGATGTGGGGAGCCGGTTGAGTAGCCGCTCGGTCGTGCTTCCCAGCAGTACCCGGTCCACCCAACCCTTGCCGTGGGATCCCACTACGACCAAGTCGGCACCCCAGGCCTCGGCTTCCTCGGCTATGGCCCGAGCCGGCGTACCGCACCGCACCTGCCGGGGCAACTCGGTGCCGCCGGTGGTGCGCTCCACTATGCGGGCGAACTCCTCTTCGGCCAGTCGCAGGTGTTCCTGCTCGTCGACCTGGACCGCCACGTCGGGGATGGGCGGGAAGGGCTCGACCACGCTCAGCGCACTGAGCTCCGCTCCGAACACGGCCGCGAAGCGGACCCCGGTCGTCAGCGTGGGGGCGGCCGCCTCCGAGAGGTCAGCAGCCACCATGACCCTGCCAAACAGGGGGCGCTCGGCTGCCGTGACCAGGATGGGAACGTCGATGGTGCGCACCGCGTGGTGCACTGTGCTCCCCCCGAACCAGCGCACCGGTGCAGCGTGATGCTTGCCGCCCAGCACCAGGAGCTCAGCTCCATGCTCCCTCACGGCTGCGCGCAACATCCAGGCGACGTTTCCCTGCCGGACATCCAGGTGTTCGAGTGCTTCGCCCGGGACGCGGTCCTTGAGTGCCGCCGCCACCTGGTCCTGAGCGGCCTGCTGCAGCTTCCCCGCGAGATCCTGTTCGGTCACTGCCGGCGGCAGCTGGGACGCCTCACGCGTCACGTGGACGAGGTGGAACTCCGCGCCGGCCGCCTTGGCAACCGACCAGGCTGCGGCAGCCGCCAGGGTGCCCTCCGAGGAGGTGTCTACCCCTGCGACGACGGGACTCCAGCTCATTGACGCGGCTCCTGACTCGGCGAGGGTGTGTGTCAGCGAGTGTAAGGCACGACGCGAGGGGGCGTCAAGACGCCTGAACGGGAGCCGTGAAGCCGGGTTCAGGTCGAATTCACCGGTCCTTCATGCAGGCCCGTCTAGTCTCCGCGTGGTTGTCCGAGAGGGTGACCACTGCGGGAATGCCCTAGAAGGGAGGGGCCGGCGTTCGCGACGCCGCCGAGAGTTTGAGGGGTTCCAGCATCGGCCGCAGGTACGACGATCGGGATCGTCAAGCATGTAATCCGATGCAAGATTCGGTGAGCCCTGCGTCAGCAAGAATCTCTGGCGCTTGAACCTGACTCTTGGAGGGAAATCCCTTACCCCCGGTGCACGGGAGGGCGCCGGGGGTTTTCCCGTTTTGGGGGGTGGGTGGCGTCCGCCGCGCGCTCTGCTACCCGCTCAGATCGACGTTCGCGCCGTCCTCGGCGGCACGAGCCGGCCAACCCAACTCTTCGCCGATCGCGTCAGCGAGCGTGGCGGTACCCTCCGGCTCGCCGTGCACCAGGTACGTCCCCTTCGGCGGATTCCGGAATCCCTTGAGCCAGCGCAGCAACTCATTCTGATCGGCGTGGGCCGACAAGCCATGCAGGACTTGAACTTTGGCGCGCACGGGGATCTGCTGGCCGTGGATGCGGACCTCTTCCGCGCCCTCCTGAAGCTGGCGGCCACGCGTACCTGCGGCCTGGAATCCGACCAGCAACACCGTCGTGCGGCGGTCGGGCAGCCGCAGCTTCATGTGGTGCAGGATGCGTCCACCGGTCGCCATGCCGCTCGCCGATATGATGATCAGGGGGCCCCGCAGATCGTTCAGCGCCACCGACTCTTCCCGCGCGCGAGCTAGCTGGAACTGGTGCGGCCGCAACGGGTCGTCACCCGCTTCGGCGATGCGCTGTGTGTCCAGGTCGTGCTCCTCGGTGTGGCTCTGGTACAACGCGGTCACGTCGATGGCCATCGGGCTGTCCACGTACACGGGCAGGGTCGGAATGCGGTGTTCGTCCTCCAGCTGGCGCAGCCTCCACAGAATCTCCTGGGTGCGGCCGATTGCAAATGCCGGAATGAGAATGGCGTGACCGCGCTCGGCTGCCGCGCTGACTGCATCGGCCAGCTCGTCATCCGCATCGCGCACGTGGAACCGCCCACCATAGGTGGATTCCATCACCACGTGGTCGGCGTGCGAAACGAGCTCGGGGTCGTGCAGAATCGGTCGGTCCCAGCGGCCCAGATCCCCGGAGTAGAGCAAGGTGGTGGGCCGTGCGCCGTCGAAGGCCAACTCGACGGTCGCCGACCCCAGGATGTGCCCGGCGCTGCGAAACAGCGCAGTGATCCCGTCGGTGGCCTCGAACGGCTCCCCGTAAGGTCGCGCCTCCACTACGCCGAGCGCCGCGTCGGCATCTTCTCGTGTAAAGAGCGGCAGCGCAGGCCGGTGCTTTGAGTAACCGAACATGTTCGCGTGCTCGGCCTGCTCTTCCTGCAGGTAGGCTGCATCGCGCAGCACTATTCCCAGCAGATCGGCGGTCGCGGGTGTGCAATAGATGGGTCGGTGGAAACCGCGCCGCGCGAGTACCGGGAGGTAGCCCGAGTGGTCCAGGTGGGCGTGGCTCAGAACTACGGCATCGACCGCCTCCGGGTCGTAGCGGGGGTCGTTCCAGTTGCGGAGGCGCAGGTCCTTCATGCCCTGAAACAGCCCGCAGTCGAGTAGGATGCACCGCTGGCCGGAGGTGACGAGGTGCTTGGACCCCGTCACCGTGCCGGCGGCACCGAGAAACCTGACTGCGGGCGCTGCGGTCACGGCACCGGCGTGTCCATGCCGAGGTTGCGCACCAGGAAAGCCCACCGGTCGGCCTGTTCCTCGATGACCATCGAGGTCGGCTTGCCGGATCCGTGGCCCGCCTTCGTCTGAATTCTGATCAGGATCGGCCGGGCGCTCGTATTCATGGTCTGCAGTCGCGCCGCGTACTTGAACGAGTGCCCCGGGACCACCCGATCGTCATGGTCGGCCGTGGTGACCATGACGGCCGGGTAGTCCATCTCCTTGATGTTGTGGTACGGCGAGTAGGCGTAGATGTGTGGGAACATCTCGGGGTCGTCGGGCGAGCCGTAGTCGGAGACCCAGGCCCAGCCGATCGTGAACTTGTGGAACCGTAGCATGTCCATGACACCCACGGCCGGCAGGGCCGCGCCGAACAGCTCGGGACGCTGGTTGAGGACCGCGCCGACGAGCAACCCGCCGTTCGAGCCTCCCGCGATCGCCAGCTTCTCAGCTGATGTGTAGCTCTCGGCGATCAAGTACTCCGCCGCCGCGATGAAGTCGTCGAACACGTTCTGCTTGTTTTGCTTCATTCCGGCCTGGTGCCACTCTTCGCCGTACTCGCCGCCCCCTCGCAGATTGGCGGATGCGTAGACGCCTCCCATCTCCATCCACACCAGATTGCTGATCGAGAAGGACGGCGTGCGGCTGATGTTGAATCCACCGTATCCGTAGAGGTAGGTAGGGTTCGAGCCGTCGAGCCGCATTCCCTTCCTGTGAGTGATGAACATGGGAATGTTCGTGCCGTCGGCACTGGGGTAGAACACTTGCTTGGTCTCGTAGCCGCTGGGGTCGAAGTCGATCTCCGGCGCCCTGAAGGTCGACGTTTCCCCGCTCGTGAAGTCGAAGCGGAAGATGGTCTGGGGGTACAGGAACGAGGTGAAGCTGTAGAACATCTCGGCTTCCTCGCGCTCACCATTGATGCTACCGACGCTGCCGATGGTGGGCAGCTCGAGATCGCGCACGTAGCGACCGTCCATCTCGTACAGCGCGACGCGGGAGTGAGCGTCGTGCATGTACTCTGCCACGAACGACTCGTTGATGATCTCCACCCACACCAGCACGTCTCCCTGCTCGGGGATGATCTCCCGCCAGTGCTCGGGCTCAGGGTGGTTGACGTCGATGGCGACGAGACGGTAGCGCGGTGCGCTGTTGTTGGTGAGCACGTAGAACACCGGCCCGTCGTTGCCGACGATCGAGTAGCTGGCATCGAACTCGTCGAGCAGGCGCACCACCTCGCCGTCGAGTTGCGGCTGGGCCGGGTCGGCCAGATCCATGTAGTAGATGCGGTTGCGTTCGTCCGTGCCGTGCCACACGTAGAGCGTCAGGTACCGGCCATCCTCGGTCACTTCGCCGCTGAAGCCCCATTCGGGCTCGTCCGGCCGCTCGTATACGAGAACGTCCTGCGACTGGTCCGAGCCGAGCCGGTGGTAGTACAGCGTCTGGTTGAGGTTGGTGGACTGCAGGGTGTCGCTCTCGTCCGGCGTCGGGTAGCGGCTGTAGAAGAAGCCGGTCCCGTCGTGGGTCCACGAGGCGCCCGAGAACTTGATCCAGCGCAGGTGGTCGGGGTAATCCTCGCCCGTGGCCACGTTGCGCACCTTGAACTCCCGCCAGTCGGAGCCGCTCGTGGCGATCCCGTAGGCCACGAACTCTCCGTCCTCCGTGAAGGCGGTCGTCGTGAGCGCCACGGTGCCGTCCTCGGACCAGGTGTTGGGATCGAACAGCACCTCGGGTTCGGACGCCAGCGTCTCCTGCTTGTACAGCACGTACTGGTCCTGCAGGCCGTCGTTCTTGTAGTAGAAGTAACGGGGGCCTTCCTTGAAGGGAGTGCCGTACCGAGCGTAGTCCCAAACCTCGGTTAGCCGCCGGCGGATCTCATCGCGCGCCGGGATGTTGCCGAGATACGCAAAGGTCACGCAATTCTCGGCCTCGATCCACGCCCGCGTCGGGTCCGAGTCCGCGTCCTCCAGCCAGCGGTACGGGTCTGGTACGGAGGTGCCGTGGTAGTCGTCGACCACGTCCCCACGGTCGGCGACCGGTATCGTGCAGCCCGGCTCTTGGGCCAGGGTGGGGGGGGCGTACGTGAAGGCGAGGACGGCGAAGGCTGCGAATGCGGTTCGTACCGCGCGTAGCTGCATGATGGTCCTCCGGTTGCTGCGTTTATCGGGCCGGTGCGGCCTCCGTGTGACGTACATCACTGTGACCTTTGCTACGCCCCACGGGACCTGGTAGCGGTAACTTGTGCCAGGCAGGAATCTTACGCGTTGCCCCCGCGATCGGGAGTGCGCATGGCGACACGAAAACGCGCATCGCTGCTGGCCTGGGCACCGGAAGAGGCCCAGCGCGAGAAGGTACGCGAGAAGCTGGTGGAGAGCGAGTTGGCGGCGCTGCTCGCCCAGCGGCTCGTGGGTGATGCGCCCACGGCTGGAACCGCCCACCTGGTGTTGGTCGGGGTGGTAGCGGTGCTCGCCTGGGGGATCGTCCCCAATGCCGCGTTGCTGCCGTGGCTCGCCCTCGTGGCGGTCGCGGGGGTGGTGCGCGGTGTGGTGGGTCGTCGCATCACGTCCAAGGGTGCCGAGCCGGAGCGAACGACCCTGGTAGTGCGCTGGAGCGTCGTCGTCGTTGCGGCGCTGTGGACGGCCGGCGCCGTGATCTCTGCGCACTGGCTGCCGCTCGAGGGCCTCGCACTGCTGGTGGTCGTGTTCGCGGGTCTCGTCGCCGGCTCTACCGTGACGTTGCTGGCGGATGCCAAGAGCTTCTACTGGTTCACCGCGATCCTACTCGGCCCGCTGGCCGTGACGGTTCTCTTCGTGGGTCAGAGCCGGTTTCACATCGTGGCCGTGGTGCTCATC
The DNA here is from genome assembly GCA_039586815.1 of Gemmatimonadota bacterium. Classification (GTDB taxonomy): domain Bacteria; phylum Gemmatimonadota; class Gemmatimonadetes; order Gemmatimonadales; family GWC2-71-9; genus WVYX01. Next base: position 44,030 of record JBDHJR010000003.1, read on the forward strand.
GCGGTATACGTGACCGTGATGGTGGTGCTGTACGGTCGCGGGCACGCCGCGCTGCGTGAGCACCTCAGGACGGGGCAGCGCCTGGCGCGCAGCGAGGCCGTGGCAGCACGTGATCGGTCGTTCCTCGACGAGCTGGTCTCCAGTGCTCCGGACGCCATCGCCGCCGTGAGCCGTGAGGGGCGCGTCCTCGGCGTCAACCCGGCATTCGAAGAACTCTTCGGGTACGGTGTGGCCGAAACGGTGGGCCATCTGCTGAGCGAGTTGATCGTGCCCGCTGACCAGCGCGAGCGATCGGACCTGATTGACGATTGGGTCCGCGCCGGCCGGGCAGTGGTGACCGAGACCGACCGACGCCACAAGGACGGCTCGCTCATCCCCGTGCGGGTGTCCGCCGCCGCGGCCGGTGAGGAGGCTCACGGGGCGATCCTCCTGATCTACGACGACCTCACCGCCCAGAGGCGAGCGGAGCGCGCCCTGCGTGAAGCGGAGGAGCAGTACCGCGAGCTCGTGGAGGAGGCGTCGGATCTGGTGTGGCAGCTGAATCGGGACGGTCAGTGGACGTACCTGAACCAGGCGACGCGGCGCATCTACGGCGTCGAGCCCGAGGCGCTGCTGGGGCGGCGCTTCACCGAGCGAGTGGACCCGGAACACGTGGAGCGCGACGAGGCGGCGTTCAGCGACGTGCTCCGCGGCGTGCAGTCGACCGACTACGAGACGGTGCATCACGATGCAGAGGGGCGCATCCGGCACCTCAGCGTTGCCTCGCGACCGGTGCGCGATGCGAGGGGGGTAATCGTGGGCGCACGCGGCATCGCGCGCGACGTTTCGGAGCGGGTGGCGGCCCGCGACGCCCTGGAGGCGGCCCGAGAGGCGGCAGAGCGCGCGGCCGAGGCGAAGAGCGCGTTTCTCGCCACCATGAGTCACGAGATCCGCACGCCGATGAACGGCGTTCTCGGAATGCTCGAGCTGCTGCTGGACGGGGACCTGGGTGCCGAACCGCGTCGCTCCGCAGAGCTCGCCCGTAGTGCGGCCGAGTCGCTGCTCGCCGTCATCAATGACGTGCTCGACTTCTCCAAGATCGAAGCGGGGCAGGTCGAGCTGGAGGAGACGACGTTCGACCTGCCGGCGCTGGTTACCTCGGTCGTACGGCTGCTGGCGGTCAACGCTTCGGCGAAGGGTGTGGACCTGGCGTGTGACCTCCGGCCCGAGATCCCCCACGCAGTGCGCGGCGATCCCGGACGCCTGCGCCAGGTGCTCAACAACCTGGTGGGGAACGCCATCAAGTTCACACCGACCGGGGAAGTGGTGGTGCTGGTGGAGCTCGAGCAGGAGCGGGACGGGAGCGCGGTCACCCGGTTCACGGTGAGCGATACCGGTGTCGGCATCGCGCCCGACAAGCTCAAGCGCGTTTTCGAGGAATTCACCCAGGCCGACGTCTCGACTGCGCGAAAGTATGGCGGGACCGGTCTCGGCCTGGCCATCAGCCAGCGGCTGGTGCGCCTCATGGGTGGTGAGATCGAGGTCATCAGCGCGGAGGGACACGGAAGCGAGTTCACCTTCGAGCTCGCGTTGCCCGTGGCCGCAGAGCGCATCGGTGCACCCGAGCCGTCGGAGCTCGAGTCGCTCGCGGGCGTGCGCGCGCTGGTCGTTGACGACAACCCCACCCACCGGCGCGTGGTCCGCGAGATTCTCAGCCCGGCCGGTGTGGAGCTGGACGAGGTCGATGGTGCGCGCGACGGTCTCGATTCACTGCGCCAGGCTCACGCCGAAGGGGAGGCATACGAACTGGCCATCATCGACGCCTACATGCCGGGGCAGGACGGGTTCGAGATGGCCCAGACCGTGCGAGAGGATCCGGACCTGGGTCACACGAGGCTCATGATGCTCACGTCGGCGGGACAGCGGGGCGACGGCCAGCGCTGTCGCGACTTGGGGATCGAGGCCTACCTTACGAAGCCGGCGTCGCGCCTCGAGCTGCTCGAGGCCACGGCGGCCGTCATGGCGGGCAACGCCTCGGAGAGTGGACGGGACCTCATCACGCGCTATTCCATTCGCAAGGCACGCGAGCGGCTCCGAGTGCTGCTGGCGGAGGACAACCCGGTGAACCGGGAAGTCGCTGCCGCCATGCTGCGACGCCGCGGACACGACGTGGAAACGGTTTCCAACGGTGTGGAGGCCGTGGCCGCGGTGCGGGACGGCGACTACAACGTCGTGCTCATGGACCTTGAGATGCCTGAGATGGACGGCATCCAGGCGACCCGTGAGATCCGCTCGGATCCTGCCAACCGCGAGCTTCCCATCGTAGCGGTGACCGCGCACGTGGTGGCGTCGGAGCGCGAGCGGTGTGATGCGGCCGGCATGACCGACTTCGTGGTGAAGCCGTTCAAGCCCTACGAGCTGTTCGCCGCGGTCGAGGGATGGGAGTTGGGGGATGCGATGCCGGTGAGCGGGCCACCGCCTGCGGCACCGGTGGATCTCGACGACCTGCGCGAGATGATGCGCGAGGCCGGGGCCGAGGATGCGGTCGAGAACATGCTCAGGGTGTATCAGGAGGACGCGCCCGGCCGCATGAAGGAAATCGAGGCTGCGGTTGCAGCGCGCGAGGGAGAGAGGATCCGCCAGGCGGCACACGCCTACAAGTCGGCAGCCGGCACGATCATGGCGCGCAAGCTCGCGGAGTTGCTTCAGGTCTTGGAGGACGCCGGCAAGGCCGATGATGCGGACGCAGCCACCGAGCTGATCGCCAGGCTGCGCCACGAGCACCAGGCGGTGCTCGCGCAGGTAAGCGGGACCGTCCCGCCCTCGGGTTAGGTTGCTAGGCGCTCAACCGCTGCGTACCCTCGCGACCGCCCCTTCCTCTATCTCCGTGTCGAGTCGCCTGCCGTCGAGTGACGTGACGTCGTAATCCCGCAGCATGTACAGCACCACGAAGGCGGCCAGTACCGGCACGCCGGCGAGGAACAGATGCTGTGGCCGCTCGTTCAGGTAGAGGCCCCACGGATCGATCAACTGCTTCCATGTGGCGACCACCGATATGGTATGAAGCGCGAGCCCCAGGCCGTACGACCAGCGACGCCACAGCCCCACTATGATCGCGACGGACAGCAGTGCCTCCAGCGTTCCAATGACGTAGGGCAGCGCCGGACCGATGGGGATCAGGTAGAACCGATCCCAGATCGACACCGTGGTCTGCGGGATGAAGAACTTCTCCAACGCCCAAATCAGCAGGAAGCCGCCGAGGGAAATGCGCAGGATCGCCAGCGCGATGGCCAGGCGTCGCGGGGAAGCAGAGGTGTCGTTCATTGGCCGGTGCTCCTCGAGCTACGGGAGGTGGACTAGCGCACGATGCGGGTCTCCGGCTTGAAGACCGCCCAGGCAAACCAGAAGTGATTGCCGTACGCTATCGGCTCAAGTTGCGTTCCTTCGAACTCGCCGTCCACCGCACGGCCCAAGATGTCCCAAGTCGAGCCGGTCTCGCGGTCACGGAACGCGCCGTTCCCCAAGGCCTCGAAGGTGAGGGTGCGTGAGCCCACAACCCGGTTGTAGACACCGCTCGCGCCCACGTCTCGTCCCTCCGCAATGGCGCGGTTGTCGACCGAGCTGGCCATCCCCGGCGTCCAGAACACCACGAGCGCCGTACCCTCTACGTCATCGTTCACCACTCGCTTCTGTTCGAGGGATGCGAAAGGATAGGCGAGGCTGGCATCGCCCAGCGTAACCGCGACGATCCGCTCCATGGCCGGGAGGCGATCGTCGGGCGTGGGATGGAAGAACTGCCGCCAGGGGTTGTTGTCCAGATCGTCATAGCGCTCGTACGGGTTCTGGCCGTAGGGGCGGTCGAAGCCCGTCTCGCGTGACAGCACTCGGCCCTCGGGATGAGCCCGCTTGAACGTCTCCCAGCTCACCAGCGGAGCGCTGATGAACGTGAGCTGACGGCCGGCGTACTCGCCCACGATCGCTTCGCCCGTTGCCTGTTGCCACCAGGTTTCCGTTTGGCGGTCGTACATCACCAGGTCGGAGTGGCGCAGACGCCCTGTGGTGCCGAAATCCAACACGCGACCATCGAACCGGCGGTCGAACGCCAGTGCGGTGTTGCAGAGCGGGCAGTATGTGATCGAGATCGGCGTGCCGCCCACATCGTCGTTCACGATCTCGTGCCAGATGAGGATCTGCAGCGGATACGCCTTCACCTCGCCACCCATCGCGATCACTATGACCGGTTCACGGCCGCCCAGCCAGCGGTCGGCATCGCGCACAGTGACGAACCGGGGGTCGTCCACTGCCGGAATGCCGTCCTTGGGCGGACCGCCCGAGACGATCTCGTCCAACGGCACGGTGTGCTTCGAGAAGTCAGTGCTCCAGTCGCTGCCGAGCTGGGCGTGCGTCGCGCCGGTCGCAGCCAGGGAGATGCACAGGAGGAGGGTGAGCGTGCGGGTCGTGTTGGCAGGCATGATACTGAATCCATTTCCGGGTTCCGAAGTGACTGCGAATTGGGAAACCGTGAAATGGGGGGAGAGGTTCCGGTTGGCGCGCTACCTTACGGCCCCTCCACCGGATCCACCATGCTCACCAGCGTCATTCCCGACTTCGGAGTGGGCGGGCTCTCGACGGTCATGATCACTACTTCGCGCGATTCGCGGATGGCAAACATGGGTATTGCCGATTCTCCGTACAACTCCTTGAAGGCGTGGAAGTCGAACTCGTCGGTGATGCGGTTCACCTTGACCACAGCGCCCGAGCGGAAGCGGCCGATCAGGTGTTCGTACGTGGCGTCGGAGCGAAACAGGAAACGCCCACGCAGGTGCTGCGGGATGCCGCCCGTCTTGGCATCCTGGTCCCGCGGCGGGAGCTGGAACGTATGGGAGCTGTCGAACAGCTCTCCGAAGTGCAACGCCGAGAGCGCGTTCACTTCGTCGTTGGGCGTGAGCGCCAGGAGTCGTCCGATGCCGTCGAGCTCGAGCTCAAGCTGCTCCAACGCCTGTTCCGTGAGCACGTTGGCGTAGCGCGCCTTGAGCCCCTCGCGGCGCGCGGCCGATACGTTGCCCCAGTTGGAGTCGGCTAGGATCAGTCGCACGCCCTGCTCCTGCAGCGCCTTTGCCATCTCGCGCACCCACGCCGCCGCCCCCACGATGAGCATGCCCTGCGGGTTGGGTGTGGCGACTCCGAGGCGCCGCGCCAGAAACGGTGTCACTATGCCGTACGTGGCTACCGTTCCCACGATCACCAGGAACATGAGCGGCACGAGCCTCACGGCCGAGTCGTCGCCGTGCCGCACCAGCTCCAGCGCAAACACCGACACGACCGCGGCCGCCACGATTCCCCGCGGGGCTATGAAGCCGAGGAACACCCGCTCGCGCCAGTTGAACTTGGACCTCCAGGTTGACAGCGCGATGGCAACCGGCCGCACGACGAAAATGAGCGCACCGAGGAACGCGAGGCTGCCCACGCTGGTGTAGTCGGGATCGCGCAGCGGTAGGCGAGCGGCCAGGATGATGAACAGCACCGAGATGAGCAGGACTCGGAGGTTCTCCTTGAACTCCACGATGTGCCGCACGGTCACGAACTGCTGACTGGCGAGTGCCGCACCCATGATCGTGACGGCGAGCAGGCCCGACTCGGCCTGGAACTGGTTTGAGACCGCGAACACCAGTATCACGACGCTCAGCGCCATCGGGCTCTGGAGGTAGTCGGGAATCCAGTAGCGCCTCAGCAGCACGACCACGAGCGCGGCGCCCGCGATCCCGAGCAGTGTGCCGGTGAGTGCAGCCTTGAGCATGCCGAGGCCGGCGACAGCCATCCCCTGCTCGAACCCTCCGGCCAGGATCGCCTCGAATACCAGCACCCCCAGGATGGCGCCGATGGGATCGTTCACGATCCCTTCCCACTTGATCGCCGATCCCACACGCACGTCGGGCCGAATGTGCCGCAACAGCGGGATGATCACCGTCGGTCCGGTGACGACCAGGACCGCGCCGAACAGGATGGCGACTTCGAGATCCAGGCCGAGCAGTGAGTACGCGAGCCCGGAGGCCAGAATCCAGGTGACGGGTACGCCGACGATGATGAGGTTGCGTACCACGCGTCCGATCTCGCGGAGCTCGGCGATGTTGAGGCTCAAGCCACCCTCGAACAGAATCACCGCCACCGAGAGGGAGACGATCGGGAATAGCAATTCGCCCAGCAACGCGTCCGGGTCTATGAAGCCGGTGACCGGACCCGCCACGAACCCGACCAGCAGCAGGATCAGGATGGCGGGCAGTCTGAGTCGCCACGCGAGCCATTGCGAGCCGATTCCGAGGACGACGATTGCAGCGAGGCCGGCGAGCAGTCCTTCCATGGTCAGCTACCCCGGTGACGGACGAGGGCCGGGCGGCGCTGCTGTGCCAGGGCGCCGCCTCCCACACTCAGAAACCCCGCGCCGAACAGCACGGCCACGCCGGTCGGCGCGGCGGAGTTCTCGATCAACGCCATGGCGGCCAACAGGAGCACCACCGCACCCAACACGCACTCGATTAGCGCCCCCCGCGCGGCCGCCAGGCGATACGGCGCCGAGCGCCAGGAGCCGTCACGGCCGGAGTCGAGGTGGTACTTGGGTGTGCGTCGGAAAGATGTGTCGTGCCGCGCTAGACCGCGATACACAGCGGCCGCCTGGCCGAGGGAGATGCCCGCGCCCAGCACCATGATGGCGGGCACCAGCGGGAGGCGACGCCACCAGCGGACGGGATCGCGCACTCGGGCAGCCACTCCGTAGAACACTGCGAGGGCGAGGCCCGCGAAGCTGAGAAGCGCTCCATCTGCCGCTAGCACCCAGTTCTTGTGCGCGGACTCGACCAGCCATCCCGCCGCGAGGCTCACCAGGGCCAGCACGACCAGCACCGGGTACGCGAGGTTCCCGGTGAGCTGGAAGAAGGCCTCTACCTTCACGCGGACCGGGATCTCGGCGCGCAGGATCGTGGGTAGCAGCTTGCGGGCGGTCTGCACGCCGCCCTGCGCCCAACGCTGCTGCTGCAGCCGGTAGGCGGCTACCTCCACGGGTAGCTCGGCCGGCACGGACACGTCGTCGCGATACACGAAGCGCCAGCCAGCGAGCTGCGCGCGGTAGGAGAGATCGAGATCTTCGGTCAGCGTGTCGGCACACCACCCACCGGCATCCTCGATCGCCTCGCGGCGCCACACGCCGGCAGTGCCGTTGAAGTTGAACAGGCAGCCGGTGGCGGCCCGCACACCGTGCTCCACTGCGAAATGGGCGTCTAGCTGCAGCGCTTGGGCCCGGGTGAGCAGCGAGGATCCGGGGTTGAGGTGGGCCCAGCGAGCCTGGACCATTCCGACTCGCTCGTCGGCGAACTCGCCTACCGTGCGCAACAGGAAGTCACGCGGGGGCACGAAGTCGGCGTCGAAGATCGCGACGAGCTCTCCGCGCGCTCGCTCGAGGCCGGCCGCCAGCGCCCCGGCCTTGTAGCCCCCTCGCTTACGCCGCCGGATGTGGGTGGCGTTGATACCGCGGCGCTTGAGCTCGGCCACCTCACGTCCAGCCACATCGAGCGTTCCGTCCGTCGAGTCGTCCAGCACCTGGATTTCCAGCCGGTCGCGAGGGTAGTCGAGGGCCCCCGCCGCGCGGATCACCCGCTCCGCCACGTAGCGCTCGTTGTAGAGCGGCAGCTGCACCGTGACGCGGGGCAGGGTCCGCGGGGCATGGGGAGCGCGGCACTGGCGCGTCCGCACGCTCCGCAGATGTCGCACGCCGAGGGACAGGCGGTGCAGTCCGTACAGTGCGAGCACCAGCGACGCGGCGAAGTGAAGAGCCAGGAGGGTGGCGGTCATCGGCCGGGATCAGAAGGCCTTCGCGAGCGAGCTGCCGCCATCCACCACGAAGATCGCGCCCGTGATCCACGAGCCGCCCGGCCCCGCGAGGTAAACAGCCATGTTGGCTATGTCTTCGGGGGTGCCCAGCTTCCCGAGCGGGATCTGGCGCGACAGGGCCTCCTCGATCGCGACACCGCCCACGGCGAAGGCCTTGCTCGCCCCCTCGGTGGGAATCGGGCCTGGTGCGATCACATTCACGGTGATGCTGTCCTTCGCCCATTCCAGAGCAAGGGTCTTGGTGAGCGCGTCGATCCCCGCCTTGGCGGCCGTGGCGTGCGCCATCTGGGGCCAGCCGTTGTAGTGCAGCGTCATGGAGATGGAGATGATGCGACCGCCGCCCTGCCTGGCCATGATCGGATGAACGGCCTGGGAGCAGAAGAAGGTCCCATACAGGTCGGTCTCGACCACGGCCCGCCATCCATTGGGCTTCAGCTCGGCGGACGGTGCGTAGAAGTTGCCCGCGGCGTTGTTCACCAGGATGTCGACGCGGCCCAACTCCCCCGCAACCTGCTCGACCGCTGCGCGCACTGAGTCGGGCTCCCGCACGTTGGCCTGAACCGCGAGCACGCGAGTGCCGTGCACCGCCAGCTGCTCGGCGGCCGGTTCCAGGTGCTCGGACTTGCGGCTCGCGATGGCGATGTCCGCACCACAGCGGGCCATGGCGGTCGCCATGGCGAGGCCCAGGCCCGTGCCGCCGCCGGTGATGAAGGCCACTTGGCCCTGGAGGAGGTCCGGTTGGTAGATCACGTGTGCTCCGGGGAATGACGAGGAAAGGTGGCACCGGTCGGGCGGGGCTACAAGGATGCCGGCTTGCCTCACCATAGGCCCCGCGGTACGCTTGCTCGGGAACGGGGACGGAATCGCAGGGGCACGATGAACGACTTCACCCATACCACACTCGGGCGCACCGGTCTGCACGTGCACCGCCTGGGTCTCTCTGCCTCGCATTGGCCGGGCAAGAGAGCCGTCCACTGGGCGCTGGATCGTGGGGTCAACTACTTCTTCCTCTACGGCTTCGACCTCCAGATGGCCCGCGTGATGCGGGATCTGCCGAAGAGCGAGCGGGCGCGCTGCGTCATCGCGACCGGCGCCTACAACTACATCTTCAGCCGCCAGAACCTCGAGCGCACGCTGCACAAGCGGCTGCGCCAATTGCGCACCGACCACATCGATCTGTTCCTGTTCCTCGGAGTCATGAAGGGGAAGGAGTTCCCTGCGGCAGTGCGCGACGAGCTACTGCGCCTGCGGGAGACGGGCAAGGCGCGCTACGTGGGGGTCTCAATCCATGACCGCAAGTTCGCCGGGAAGTTGGCGGCCGAGGGGGACCTCGACGTGCTGATGATCCGCTACAACGCGGCGCACCGCGGAGCCGAGCAGGACGTCTTCCCGCACGCGCGGCACCACGACCCCGGCATCGTGAGCTATACGGCCACTCGCTGGCGCCGCCTGCTGCACCGCCCCCACGGGTTGCCCAAGGAGGCGTTCCAGCCGACGGCGGGCCAGTGCTATCGCTTCGTGCTGTCGAACCCCGGCGTGCACGTGTGCATGACCGCCCCCTCGAACGCGAAACAACTCGAAGAGAACTTTGCCGCTCTGGATGACGGCCCGCTGTCGGACACCGAGATGGAGAGGGTTCGGGAGTTCGGGGACGTGGTGCACGAGCGGCGGGGGTGGTTCATGGGGGGGTGAGTTGCATCCCTTCACCACGGTCTGAGGAGTTGCCGATGCCCATCGAGTCCATAAACCCCTCCACCGGTGAGGTCATCGCCACCTATGAGGAAGCGTCGTCGGAAAACGTCGCCGCAATTCTGGAGCGGGCGGACCGGGCGTTCCAGGACTGGCGCCGCACCGACTTCGATCACCGTGCCGGCTTGATGCGCCGGGCGGGTGCGCTGCTGCGCGACCGCACCGAGGAGTACGCTGCGCTGATGGCGCGCGAGATGGGGAAGCCCCTGGCGCAGGGCAGAGCGGAGGTCGAGAAGTGCGCCTGGGTGTGCGACTACTACGCGGCCGAGGCCCAGGGATTCCTGGCCGCGGAGGAGATCGCCACCGACGCATCGAGGAGCTTCGTGAGCTACCAGCCGCTGGGTGTGGTGCTCGCGGTAATGCCGTGGAACTTCCCGCTGTGGCAGGTCTTCCGTTTCGCCGCGCCCGGGCTGATGGCCGGCAACGCGGGCGTGCTCAAGCACTCCTCCAACGTGATGGGCTGCGCTCTGGCCATCGAAGCGGTGTTCCGGGATGGGGGATTCCCTCCCGACCTGTTCCGTTCGCTGGTGATCGGCTCGGCCAGGGTGCCGGGTGTGATCGCCGCTCCCCAGGTGAAGGCAATTACCCTCACCGGTAGCACGCCCGCCGGCCAGGCCGTGGCCACCGCGGCCGGGGCGGTGCTCAAGAAGACGGTGCTGGAGCTGGGTGGCAGTGACCCCTACGTGGTGCTGCAGGACGCCGACCTCGAGTTGGCCGTGGAGACCTGCGTGAGCTCCCGTCTCATCAACAGCGGGCAGAGCTGTATCGCCGCCAAGCGGTTCATCGTGGTGCAGCCGGTACTGGAGGAATTCACGCGGCTGTACGTCGAGAAGATGCGAGCCCGCAAGACGGCCGATCCGTTCGAAGAGGGCGTGGACGTGGGACCTCAGGCCCGGGCCGACCTGCGCGACGACCTGCACCGGCAGGTGGAGGAGTCGGTGGCCGCGGGGGCGCGGGTGCTCCTCGGTGGCGAGCGGCCCGACGGACCGGGGGCCTTCTACCCGCCCACCGTGCTCGGCGACGTCGCCCCGGGCATGCCCGCGCATGACGAGGAGATGTTCGGTCCGGTGGCCGCGATCATCGCCGCTCGTGACGAGGAGGACGCGATCCGCATCGCGAACGACACCGTATTCGGGCTGGGCGCCGCCGTGTTCACGCGGGACGTGAAGCGGGGCGAGCGCATCGCGGCTCAGGAGCTGGAGGCAGGCTCCTGCTTCGTCAACGCTTTCGTGAAGTCAGATCCGCGCCTTCCGTTCGGGGGCATCAAGGAGTCGGGCTACGGTCGCGAGCTGTCGGTGTTCGGGATCCGCGAGTTCGTGAACATCAAGACCGTGTATGTGGCCTAGGGGTTGGTGGGCCTGATGTCGAGCTCCGAGATGAGCGCCCGGTCGGGCAGGTCGAGGGCGGCGAGCACGGCGTCGGCGACGTCCTCCGGTTGGAGCTTGCGCTCCGCGTCTTGCAGATCGGCGCCCGACTTGTCGAAGAACGGCGTCACGACCGATCCGGGACAGATCGCGACGACCCGAACGCCGTCCTTTCGCACTTCTCCGAAGAGCGACTTGGAGAACCCCAGCACGGCATGCTTCGACGCCGCGTAGGCGGCGCCGCCCGGCACGGGGTTGCGCCCGGCCAGGCTCGCGATGTTGACGATGTGTCCGGACCCGCGGGCCCTCATCTCCGGCAGGAACGACCTCGTCATCAGGAACACGCCCCGTACGTTGACGTTCATCGTCTCGTCGAACTGCGCTGCGGTCATCTCCTGGACCGGCACGAAGTGCGCCAGCCCCGCGTTGTTCACCACGACGTCGGGAGTGCCGAACTCGGCCTTCACGAGCCTGGCGAAGCCCGTTACGGCCGACTCGCTGGCCACGTCACAGGGCCTTCCGATTGCCGTGAAGCCCTCGGTCCGGAGCTCGCCCACCAGCGCATCCACCTTCCCGGCGGTCCGTGAGCAGATGGCCAGCCTGGCGCCACGTTTCCCCAAGGCCTGAGCGATGGCCCGGCCGATTCCTTCGGTGGCCCCGGTCACGACACAGACGGAGTTCTGGAGGTTCATGGGGGAATACTAGCACCTGCGCCCGGCAGGGTGGGAGAGGGGTTCCCTCCGCTCCACCGCCCACCCTTGCCACCGTCGGTCCACCCGTTCATGTTCCACGTCCAAGTTTGCAGGAGGTGAAGACATGCGTGTCTATACAGGAGACGCGATTCGGAATGTGGCTGTTGTCGGCCACGGCGCGAGCGGCAAGACCAGCCTGGTGGATGCACTCGCGTTCGTGGCCGGCAGTAGCTCTCGACATGGCCGTGTGGATGACGGAACCGCTCTCACCGACTACACCCCCGACGAGATCGAACGGCAGTACTCGATCAACCTGGCCCTCGCCCACGCCGAGTGGGACAAGACCAAGATCAACTTCATCGACACCCCCGGTTACCTGGACTTCACGGGTGACGCCATGGCCGGCGTGTACGCTGCCGATGCCGCGCTCGTGGTGGTCAGCGCCACGGCGGGCGTCGAGGTGGGCACGGAGGTCGTGTGGGAGTACATCGAGGCGCGCGGCGTGCCCCGGATGTTCTTCCTCTCGCTGTTGGACAAGGAGCACGCCGACTTCGAGAAGGTCTATAGGGACATCAAGGAGCACTTGACGTCGAAGGTGGTGCCGATTGAGATCCCCGTGGGTGAGGGGCCCGAATTCCACGGCATCATCAATCTCTTCTCGCAGAAGTGCCACATGTACAAGAAGGGCACCAAGACCGGGGAGTACGATGAGGTCGACGTGCCCGACGAGTACGCCGCTCGGTATGAGGAGTACCGTCAGGAGCTGATCGAGACGATCGCCACCACGAATGACGAGCTGCTCGAGCGGTACCTGGGCGGTGAGGAGATCTCCCGCGAGGAGGCTATCGCTGCCATGAAGGAGGGCATGGCCCAGGGTGAGATCTGCCCGCTCCTTTGCGGCTCGGCTCACCTGACCTACGGGACCCGCGCACTACTCACCAAGCTGGTGGAACTGGTCCCAGCGCCCAGCGAGCGGCCTCCCTTGAAGGCCGAGACTTGGGGCGACGCCAACGAGATCGAGCTGGCTCCGACCGATGACGCACCCTTCGTGGCGCAGGTCTTCAAGACGGTCTCCGAGCCGCACGTAGGCGACGTCTCGCTCTTCCGCATCTATTCGGGCAGCATCGCCAACGGGTCCGAAGTCTATAACGCCCCGCGCAGCACGACGGAGAAGCTGAACCACCTGTCGGCGGCGCAGGGGAAGGACCGCGGTGAGGTCCCCATGCTGCACGCTGGTGACCTCGGCGTGGTCGCCAAGCTCAAGGACACACACACCAACGACACGCTGTCCACCCAGAGCAAGAAGGTGGTGATAAAGAAGATTCCCTTCCCCGAGCCGCTCACCGTGCTGTCGGTGAAGGTCAGTAAGCGGGGGGAGGAGGACAAGCTCTCCACGGGCCTGCACAAGCTGCACGAAGAGGATCCCACCTTCCAACACACGTACAACGCCGAGCTGGCTCAGACTCTGATCAGCGGCCGCGGCGAACGGCACCTCGAGATCATCGTGGGTCGCCTGGAGCGGAAGTTCGGCGTGCACGCCGAGCTCGGGAAGCCGCGCATCCCGTACCGGGAGACCTTCAAGGGAAAGGCCGAGGGACAGGGGCGGCACAAGAAGCAGACAGGCGGCCGGGGCCAGTTCGGAGACTGCTGGATCCGCATCGCTCCGCAGGAGCGGGGCACGGGCTACGAGTTCGTGAATCAGATCAAGGGTGGTGTGATCCCGGCCAAGTACATCCCGGCGGTGAACAAGGGCATTCAGGAGGCGGCGGCACGCGGCGTAATGGCACACTACCCCTGCGTGGACTTCCGCGCGGAGTGCTATGACGGCTCGTACCACGATGTGGATTCGAGCGAGCAGTCGTTCAAGATGGCGGGCATAATGGCGTTCCGAAACGTGGCCCCGAAAGCCAAGCCCGTACTGCTGGAGCCGATTCTCGAGGTGGAGGTTTGGGCCCCCGACGACAACCTCGGAGAGGTCATGGGCGACCTCTCCTCGCGTCGCGGACAGATTCTCGGGAGTGAGCCGGACAAGCGCCTCACGAAGGTGAAGGCGCTGGTGCCGGAGGCCGAGATGTACCGCTACTCCACCCAGTTGCACTCCATGACCCACGGCCGCGGCACCTTCCACTGGTCGCTGTCCAGCTACCAGCAGGTCCCACCGGACGTGGCGGAGAAGATCAAGGAGGAGCGGGAGAGGGAATTGGAGGAGGAAAAGAAGTAGCCGCCAGCGGCTTGCCTGATGTCGGAAGGGCCCGCGTTTGCGGGCCCTTCTTCACTTCTTGCGCTTGGTGGAGCGGCGGCCGTTGCCGGAGCGTTTCTTCGTCCGGCGCTTCTTGGTCGGCCGGGGGCCGGCATCGGCCATCATCCCGTACTCGGGCTCGTGGACGCCGGCGGCGACCAGCGTTCCTTCGCGCGGCTGCTTCCAGGCGTAGCGTTCGCCGCGGTAGTTCCGCAGCACGATCTCTTCGTCGTTGATCTCCTCGACGTACTCGGGCAGCAGCGGGATCTTGCCGCCCCCGCCGGGGGCGTCGATCGCGAAGTGTGGCACCGCGATTCCGCTGGTCCAGCCCCGCAGCCCCGCCACGATCTCGAGCCCCTTCTCGACGTTCGTCTTGAAGTGCTCCACGCCGGCCACGTTGTCGCACATATAGAGGTAATAGGGGCGGACGCGCGCGGCGACGAGCCGCTGCATCAGCTCCTTCATGATCTCGACGTCGTCGTTGACCCCCTTGAGGAGCACCGTCTGGCACCCCAGGGGAACGCCGGCGTCGGCCAGCATTCCGAGGCCGCGTACGGCCGAGGGCGTCAGCTCGACGGGGTGGTTGAAGTGCGTGTTGATGTAGAGGGGGTGGTGCTTCTTGAGCACAGCACAGAGCTCCGGCGTGATCCGCTCCGGCAGGTGGCACGGCACCCGGCTACCGATACGGATGACCTCCAGGTGCTTGATCTTGCGCAGCCGACCCAGGATGAGGTCGAGGCGCCGGTCGGACAGCAGCAGGGGGTCGCCACCCGAGAGGATCACATCGCGGATCTCCGCGTGCTCCTCGAGGTAGGCGAACCCACTCTCGAGCTGCGACATCGGGATCTTGTCCGGGTCGCCTACCTTGCGCCGTCGGGTGCAGAAACGGCAATACGCGGCGCACACGGGACTCACGAGGAATAGCGCGCGATCGGGGTACCGGTGGGTGATGTTGGGCACCGGACTGTCGGCGTCCTCGTTCAGGCTGTCCATCACGCCGTCGACGACCTCCAGTTCCTGGAGATCGGGGACATACTGCTGCCAGATCACGTCCCCGGGCTCTTCGATGAGGTCCATCATTGCCGGCGAGATCCGCAGCTCGAAGTTGTCGACCGCTTCTTGCAGCCGTTGGATGTCCGGGAAGTGCTCCGGCCCGAACCTGTCCGCTAGCTGCTGCAGGGAGCGGATGCCGCGCTCGCGCAGTTGCTTCTGCCAATCAGCCATCGTGTGCCGTCCCTGCTGGGGGAGGAGCCAGCGGTTTCGTGTACACGATCAAGTCGTCGCCCGCCGCGTAGTAGTCCGCGATGTGGGCGGCGCGGTCGTACCCCAGGGCCTCGTAGAACGACCGCGTGGGTCCGTAGTTCTCTCGAGAAGAGGTTTCCACCACCACGAGCCGTCCGCCCCGGCGAGCGATCGCCTCTTCGCTCGCAGCCATCAGCCTGCGTCCCACACCGAGCCGGTGGACTTCCGGCCCCACCACTATCCAGTAGAGGTCCCAGGTCGTGACCGTGCACGGCGTGGGCCCGAACAGTGTGAACCCCACGAGCCTGTCGTCGTCGTACGCGCCGAGCGCGTGATAGTCGACTCCGGGCGCCGCAATGGCGTCGTCGAACACCTCCAGCGCCACGTCCACCTCGTCGGCGCGAAAGACGCCGGTTGCCTCGACCATGGCGTGTACCCGGTCGCGGTCTTCGGCGCGCGGCGCGCGCAGCGCGATCACCGAGTCGCGGACGCTCATGCCACGTGCTGCGCGTCGTCGCTCGGCACCAACACCCGCCCCGGGTGCCGGAGCGCCGCTTCGGCGAGCGCCACGTCGAGGATCCGCGATACCAGTTCGTCGTAGGACCAGCCATGTGCCCGCGCCATGTTCGCCAGGCCAGCGTCTGTCGAGATGTCGGGGCTGGGGTTCACCTCCAGTATCCAGGGCACCCCGGCGTCGTCCACTCGCATGTCCACGCGTCCGTAGCCGGACCCGTCAACCGCCTTCCATGCAGCGTGCGCCGTTTCGAGGACCTGGCGCTCCAGCTCGGGCTCGAGGTGCGCGGGACAGACCGGCTGCGTGCCCGCGAACTCGGGGCTCGCCTCCGTCCACTTCGCGTCGAACGACACGATGTGCCAGGCTCCCTCGGGCATCGCGGCGAAGTCGATCTCGGAGAGGGGCAGAGTGTCGTGGCCCACGATGGCTGCGGCGATCTCGCGTCCCCGCACGTACTGCTGGATCATCAGCTCGCCGTAGGCTTGCCGCATGACGGCGACGCGTGCCTCCAGCTCCTCCCGCGTGGTTACCACCGACGCCTGCTCGATTCCCACGCTGGCGTCTTCCTGCGCCGGCTTGACGATGGCGGGCAGGGGGAAGTCGTCTGGGACCGGCGCGTGGTCGGGCAAGTGCCAACGTGGAATGGGGAGCCCCGCCGCTTCGAGCACGGCGTTGAGCAAGGGCTTCCGATGACACACCGTCATCATCCACGCGGAGCCGCCGGTAAAGGGGATTCCGGCCAGCTCGATCGCCGACGCGACCTTGTACTCCATGTAGCTCGCGCCCCCGACTCCCTCGCAGAGGTTGAACACGGTGTCCGAGGCTCGGACCGCGTCGAGCCATGCGAGGTCGGGAAGCACCGGGACCTTGGCTACCGTGTGGCCGGCCCGGTTCAGGGCCTGACTCACCTGAGCCACTACGTCGAGCACCGACTGGATGTCTTCCGGGCTCCAGTCGGCGGCACCGCCGTCGTAGATCACCGCGACGTTCAGTGTGCCGCTCCTGAGGGCGTGGGCGCCGGCAGCTCTTCTCCCGTTGCTCGTCGCCAGGCGATCCTGGCGGCGGCCTGAATCAGCTCGTCGTAGCTCATGCCCGCCTCCGCCGCCGCGCAGGGGAAGCAGCTGTGCGCGCCCGGATCGGGCATCACCCCGGGAAGGGGGTTCACTTCCAGGACGTACGGTGTCCCGTCGGCGTCCAGGCGGAGGTCCACCCGCGACCAATCGCGGCACCCGAGAGCGTGATACGCAGCCAAAGCCGCCGAGCGGATCTGCTCGGCCAGGTCGTCGGGGACCTGCGCAGGGCACTCGAGCACGTCGAGATCGGAATCGGGCTGGTCCCACAGCCACTTCGCCTCGTACCCCATGATGGGGAGCGCGCCGTCGGGCAGCGCGCCGAAGCGGTAGCGGATCAGGGGTAGCACCTCGGCGTCCGGACCGTTGCCCAGGATCGCGGCGGTGAACTCGTCGCCCGCGAGGTAGCTCTCGGCCAACACGGGTTGGCGGTAGGTGGCCAACAGCTCGCGCGAGCGCTCGCGGGCCACTTCCAAGGTCGGGGCGTGGCTGGCCTCTCCTATTCCTTTAGAGGACCCCTCCCACACCGGCTTGAGGAAGAGCGGGTAGCTCATTGCCCCATTGAGGCTCGCCACGTCGGCCTCGGTCTCGATCAGCACGAACGGCGGCGTGCGGACGCCGCGCTGCACGAACGTCTCCTTGGCGCGTCCCTTGTGGAGTGCCAGAGCCAGCGTGAGTGGATCGCTGCCCAGGTAGGGGACCTCGTAGAACTCGGCGATGGCCGGCACGTGCGACTCGCGGTTGGGTCCGCTGGCGCCCTCGGCCATGTTGAAGAGGAAGTCCACCCGGGCGTCGCGCAGGCGCAGTGGGAAGTCGCCGACCGCCTCGAGCATCACTACCTCGCCGAAGAGACGGAGCGCGCCCGCGACTGCCGCTATTGTCTCAGGATCGTCCCACTCGACGTACTCGTCGACCGGCTCAGAGGACTCGCTCGCGGAGACGTGACCGTCGCCGCCACCTCGCCAGGTGGCGTCGTCCGGTCGCTGGTTGTACGCGAGTCCTATTCGCATCGAACTCCATGTGCCTCTTCGTGTTGGGCAACACGATAAGAAAAGCCGAACCGATATGCAATACTTTTTCGAACGTTTTTTGAACTACGAATGAACGGCGCAGCACGATGTGGCGCTCGTCACACGTGCGAGTCGGAGAGATTCGCGTTCGAGTGATGTGGATTGATGCGGATCGGCAGACTCAGCGTCGCTGGTAGAGGCGGAAGCTGAACGCGTGAGCGTGTCGTTCGTCACCTTCGTGTCGCTCATCGGCGCGCAACTCCCACTCGGAGTCGTCCAGGTGCGGGAAGAGTGTGTCGCCGGTCACCTCGGCGTGCACGATGGTGAGGTAGATGCGGTCGGCTCGCGGTAGGGCAAGCCGGTAGACCTCGCCGCCGCCGGCGACGAACACCTCGTCGTCGTCGCCTGCGAGTCTCAGCGCGTCGTCCAGCGTCGCCACCACATCGGCGCCCTCGTAGCGGCGCTCCGGATCGCGGCTGAGCACGACGTTGCGACGGCCGGGCAAAGGCCCCTCCAGAGTCTCGTACGTGGTCCGACCCATCACGACGGTGTGGCCCATGGTGAGTTGCCTGAACCGCTTCATGTCTCGGGGCAGCCGCCAGGGAAGGGCATCCCCGCGGCCGATCACGCGGTTCTCGGCCATGGCCGCAATGAGGGATACGATCAGACCGCCACCTTCGCCTTGATGTGGGGGTGCGGGTCGTAGCCCTCGACCGTGAAGTCCTCGAAGGCGAAGTCGAAGATGGAGCGGACGTCCGGGTTGAGCTTCAGCGTGGGCAGCGGCCGGGGTTCGCGCGACAGCTGGAGCCGCGCCTGCTCGAGGTGATTGGTGTACAGGTGGGCGTCGCCGAAGGTGTGGATGAACTCGCCGGGCTCCAACTCGGTCGCCTGGGCGATCATCATCGTGAGCAGCGCGTAGGAGGCGATGTTGAAGGGGACGCCCAGGAACGTGTCCGCGCTGCGCTGGTAGAGCTGGCACGACAGCCGGCCCTGGCTCACGTAGAACTGGAACAGCACGTGGCACGGCAGCAGCGCCATTTGGGGAAGCTCCGCGACGTTCCACGCACTCACGATGATGCGGCGCGAGTCCGGGTCCTCCCGGACCTGTTGGACGGCACGAGAGATCTGGTCGATCCGCTCGCCGCTCGGCGCCGGCCAGGAGCGCCACTGCGCTCCGTAGACGGGCCCCAGGTCACCCTGCTCGTCGGCCCACTCATCCCAGATGCGAACGCCGCGCTCCTTGAGGTACGCGACGTTGGTGTCTCCCTGCAGGAACCAGAGGAGCTCGTGGATGATCGACTTCAGGTGGAGCTTCTTCGTGGTGACCAGCGGGAAGCCGTCGCCCAGGTCGAACCGCATCTGGTAGCCGAACACGCTGAGCGTGCCGGTGCCGGTGCGGTCCCGCTTCGGCTCTCCATCGTCCAGGATGTGCTGCAGCAAGTCGAGATACTGTCTCATGGCGCCGTATCCACTATTTACCGCCGATCGCTCCCGGCGGGCAACTGCGCCGCCGCACCGGCGAGGTGCCGGAAATAGGCGCGGACGAGCAGGTTGCTGGGGGCGATGAGCCGCGTGGTCGCGATCGTCCGGTACACCTCGCCTCTCGTGATCTTGACCTTGTGAGCGGGGTCGAGCAGGCGAGGGTCGCGCTCCGCGAGGTGCAGGGTGCGGACCGCGAAGAAGAGCGAGGTCAGGCAGAAGAGCCGGATGCCGTACTGGCGGCGCGGCAGTGTGGTCGAGTAGCGCAGCGCGTCGTCCAGGTGGCCCTTGGTCTTCTCGATCAGCAGCCGCATCACGCGGCGTCCCTCATCCCGGTGCTGCTCGTCCTGTAGCTCCTCCGGCTCGATGCCCACGGCGTCACACAGCTGTCGGGGAATGAAGCTCCACCCGCGGCGCCGATCATCGGCTACGTCCTTGATGATGTTCGTGAGCTGCAAGCCCAGGCCGAAGCTCGTGGCCAGCCCATCCAACCGGTCGTAGCGGTCGGGATCGTGCGGGGAATCGTGCAGGCGAAACAGCTGGGTCAGCAGGTGTCCCACCGTACCGGCCACGTAGTAGCAATACCGGTCCAGCTCCTCGATCGTCGCGAGGGTTGCCAGGTGCTTGCCGTCCGCGTCGCGGCGCACGAACTCAGCCATCCCGGAACTCATCTCCTGCACCCACGGCCGGATGGCGTCCTGCTGCTGCTGCGGCAGGCGGCGGAATTCCCGCAGCACCGAGTCGGCTTCGCGGGCGAGGACCTGCTCGTCATTTGCCGCATCGGTGAATCGGGAGCTCAGGGGCCCGGCGTCGGGCCCACCGGGCTCCAGGCATCGGCCGAAGTGCTCGAACAGCCGGTCTTTCTCGGCCGGCGGGATGTCGGTCGTGTCCTCGATAGTGTCGGCGATGCGGCACAGCAGGTACGCCACGAGTACCGGGTGCTCGATGGGCGACGGCAGTAGGCGAATGCAGATCGCGAAGGTGCGCGACACCTTGGGAAGCATCGCGTCGCAGAACGCACGGTCGGCCGTGTCTGCCGGTGGAGCGAGGGTGCCGGTCATTGTACGGAGTCGGCGCGGCGCGGTTTCCAGGTAAGCCAGTCCGGCACGAGCAGCCGCCACGAGAAGATCGCGCGGGGGTCGATCGTCTCGTTGAGCACGCCCGCTATGGCACGCTGCAGACGGGGCGAGCGACGCACCCGGCTGGCGACAAGGTCGTTGAGCCACCGGTGCGAGAGCCACTGCTGGGCGACCAGATACCCGGTGTACCGCGGAGCAAGCTCCTGCCGCAGCATGTGGCCGAACTCCGTCAGGTGTGCGAGGTCATCCTCGGCCAGGGCCCGGTCGATCTGGCGCGCCGCGATCTCCCCGGTCTCCATGGCCTTGCCGATTCCTTCCCCGGTGAAGGGGAAGGTGGCTCCGATGGTCTCCCCGATCGACAAGATGCGGTCGCCGTGGCACGCACGGGCCCCGTCCAGCCCGCAGCGCAGCCGCGCTCCGGTGAGTGGAGTGACGTGCTCCGCCTCGGCGATGAGCTGGCGTCCCAGCGGGAACTCGCGACAGAAGGTCGCGAACGTATCCCGCAGGTTCACCTTGCCTCCGCGGCCGCCCCGGTAGAACACGCCGCAGCCCACGTTGTACTGCCGGTCTCCCAACGGGAAGATCCAAGCGTACCCGGGGAGTATGGAACGGTGGAACGAGATGACAAGCGCGTCGATCGTGACCGGCGAACGCACGTAGCATCGCAGCGCGACCGCGCTAGCCGTGCTGCGGTGGGCGACGCCTGCCTGCCGCAGCAGTGATACATCCGCCCCCGTCGCCACCACCGCCACGCTGGCGCGGATGCCGTGGTCGTGGCCGGCCACACCGACGCTGACACCGTTATCGTCGGCACGTACCTCCGTGACCCGCGCCCGCTCGAATACTGCACCACGCTCCGTGGCGGCCTGCAGCAGAACATGGTCCAGCTGGTCGCGCCCCAGTGTCAGGAACTCACCGGGGACGTCCACGCGGATGTTGTGTGGGCTGAAGGCCGAAAGCACCGAGACCCGATGTGATGCTTCCGAGATGCGCTGGTAGAGGCCGGCGCGGCGCAGCGCGTTCAATGCGTCGGGGATCAGGGCATCGCCGCAGACCTTCTCCCTGGGGAAGGGCTCCTTGTCGAGCAGCAGCACCGAGCGGCCCGCCTGGGCGAGCTCGCGGGCGACGGTCGAGCCCGCGGGGCCGGCGCCGACCACGACTGCGTCCCACGCCCGGGTCACGGACTCGGGCCTCCGTGCCGGTTGCGCAGCGCGTCGCGGATGCGGTTCAGCATCTGCTCTCCCTCATGATCCGGCGGAACGAGGGTCTCGGCCTCTCTTTCCGAAAGCGAGGGATCGAGGGTGCGGCGCATTACTGCCTCTGAGACGAGCAGCGTGAGCAGTGGATTCACCGGGTCCACGAAGAACCGCAGTCGGATGTACCGATCCACGTCCGGGCCAAAGCTGCCGGTGGGGCTGTGTGACTCGACGTCGTACCATCCGGTCTCCAGGTATCCCTCCTCGGCGCTCACCGCGCCGACCTGGAGGCCCTCCGCTGTTACCAGGCCCGAGAGCTCTATGATCACGTCGGCCGGATCCGCCTGCAGCGTGTCGCGCGGCGCATCCGGGAAGGGCGTGATGTACGGGCGAACTGCGGTAGCCTTGCACGCGCCGGCCAGCGGTAGCAGCGCGAGCATGAGCCACACCGGTATGCGCCGCCGCCCCGCGCCGCCGGAGCGCGGAGCGCTACTCGTGCTCCGGCTGTTCCGCGGCCGCGGAGTCGGGGGCCGGTTCGTCATGCTCCTCCCCGGGTGCGTGGGTGTGGCCTGTGGTGCGCTCCTCCAGGGCGCCTTGCAGCACCGGGGTGGGCACACCGCCGCCGTACCCGTACACGATCGTGCCGCCGACGTGCGCCGTCCAGAGCACGAACAGCGCGCCCAACGCCGATATGGTCAGGAACGCGGGGCGCTCTCTCGGCCCGAGGGCCCCCCGCCGCCAGATGCGCCATGCGGCCAGCAGCACGAACAATACGGTGCCCCAGATCGCCATGGTCTCGTGCCGCTCCATCACCATGTGCACGCTGCCGCCGTGCTCGATCGACCCCGCAGCCATGAGGCCGGATATCAGCGCCAATACCGCGCCGAACGCTCCGGTGACGAGCATCCAGAAGCCTGTGGCACGCAGTGAGTCCCGCTTGGTCGCCTCACCGACGAGGTCGAACAGCACTGCGAGTATGAAGAGCAGCGAAGGAAAGTCGTTGAGCGCGGCATGCCATTGGGCGGCCGTGTCGGGTAGCATGGCAGAGCCTCGGGTGAAGGTCTCGGTGATGTGCCGGCTAGGCGCCGAAGGTCTTCTTTATCTCGTCCGCGATGCGCACGAAGGCGCTCTGTCGCGGTCCTTCCAATCTCGGTTTGGTCTCGATCTCCCCATGCTCCAGCCGGTCGAGCACCTGCTCCAGGCTGACCTGCACCCTCTCCATCGTCCCGCGCCTCCGCCGTGCCACGGCGAGTGCGGTCAGCAGCCCGAGCCCGAGCGGCACCAGCGCCACCGGAAGCATGACACCGAGGGTGACCCCGATGACCGAAGCGATGGCTCCCGCTCCGGCGACCGTAGCCGCGCTGCTCAGGTGCGCCCGCCGCGTGTTGGAGAGATCGGCGACGAGCCGTACGTGGGCGCGCCCCGACTCCAGAGGCACCACCTGCCCCACGATCTCCTTGGCCCGGGACAGCTGGTACGACCGGCCACCCACCTTGAACTCCCGCTTTATGGACGAGAAGACGTCCTGCTTCGCCTCCCAGGAGGTCTGCTCCGGGAAGCGTCGCTTCACGGTGAGGAGCTCACTCTCGGTCATCCACTGACTCAAAGCGTCCCGCAGCCGTTGGGGCTCACCTGGAATCGTGCGCTGGGCGGCCAAGCGCGTCGGCCCGGCCAGCCACCCAGTGAAGCCGGGCTCGACGGTGGCCACAGCCCGGGTGCGCTCCTCCAGCAACGCCCGCTTGAGATAGGACGCCGGGATCCCCACCTCATCCCCCAGGTGCAACAGCTCACTTTCCGTGAGCCCTTCTCCGATGTCCCGCTCTCCCGCTTGCAGCTCGGCCGCGCGCTGGATGATGCGCTCCAGCGCCCCCCGGTCGATGCGCGATGTGCTGGGAACGAGGTCGTTCATGCTCGCCCCCCCGTATGGCCCCGGTATCGGGGCTAGAAGGCTTCCACGATCACCGCGGCTCCCCGGCCTCCACCGATGCAGGCGGAGCCCAGCCCGTAGCGACCTCCGGACCGCCGCAGCGCATGCAACAGATGGATGGTAATGCGTGTACCGCTCGCCGCCAGCGGGTGGCCGATGCCCGTGAGCCGCGGCTCGACGCCCGCTACCGCCCATGATACCAGGCGGCCCATGCGGGCGGCAATGCATCCACAGAAACGTCGTGCTGGGTGGATTGGTGCCGGGGCGTGCGATCAGGCGATGGCGTCGGCGATCCACCGTCCGAGTTCGGCCGTTGTCGCGCTGCCGCCGAGATCGGAGGTGGTGACTCCCTCATCGAGTGCGGCGCGCACCGCGCGCTGCAAAGCGGCGGCGCCTTCATCGAGCCCGAGCTGCTCGAGCATGAGACTGCCTGAGAGCAGAGTGGCCAGCGGATTGGCGACGCCCTTTCCCGCGAGGGGCGGTGCGGAGCCGTGCACCGGTTCGAACAGTCCCGTGCGCCCCGGGTGGAGGTTGGCGCTGGCAGCGAGCCCCAGCCCGCCCACCAGTTCCGCTCCCAGGTCGGAGAGGATGTCGCCGAACAGGTTGTTGGTCACGATCACCTGGAACCGCTCGGGAACCCGCACGAGCTCCATGGCCAGAGCGTCCACGTAGCGGTGCTCGCGCTGGATGCTGGGGTACTCCCCGCCGATCTCGTCGAACAGGCGCTGCCACAGGTGGTGTGCCGGCACGGCGTTGGACTTGTCGCTCATGGTGACGAGCGTGCGGCCGTGCGCCTCCGCCCACTTGAACGCCGCCCGTAGAATGCGGCCCACCCGCGGCGCAGTGTGGACTTCCTCCGCGATGACCTCCTCTTGCGGAGTGTCCACGTGCCGAGCACTGCCCCGTCCCAGGTATATCCCCTCGGTGTTCTCGCGGAAGATCACGAAGTCGATGTCGCGCGGTCCCTCCGGTCCCGGCTTCAGCGGGCAGAGATCGGGGTGGAGCAGGGTGCAGGGTCGGAAGTTGACGTAGAGATCCAGCCGGAACCTCAGGCCCAGCAGGATGTCACGCGCATGCTCGTTCTTGGGGACGCGGGGATCGCCGAGCGCGCCCACCAGGGTGGCGTCGACATCGTCCCGCAGGTGGTGGAACGCCTCGTCCGGCAGGGTTTCCCCGGTCTCCAAGTAGTGGTCGGCACCGTAGGGTAGCCGCTCCCACGTGAGCTCCGCGCCGCTCAGGGCTGCCGCGCGCTCGATGCCGGGCACGGCGGCCTCGACCACTTCCGGGCCGATGCCGTCGCCGGGGATCGTGGCGACGGTGAAGCGGTGTGCCAAGCGACTACCCGCCCAGGGTGTGCCCGCAGGTCACGCAGAACTTCCAGCCCCGTTCCAGCGGGTCGCCGCACCGCGGGCAGTTGGATTCCTGGACCTGCAAGCCACAGAAGGGGCAGTAGGCGACCGTACGACCGGCGGGAAGGTCGCTGTTGCAGTGGGGACAGGTAGCCTCGACCGTCTCGAAGACCAGCTGCGGCGGCGGACCATCTCTCACCTCGGGTGCCTCCGGCACGGTCGGCACCGGTGGAACCTCATCGGTAACCGGCTCGTACAGCTCGTCGCGCATCTCCTGCTCGGGGGTGGCTACTCCCGGCGGCGCATAGGCTGCCTGCTGGTCCAGCACCTGGGCCACGGCGCCCTTCTTCAACGACACCGACGCGGCTGCGAACTGACGGAAGGCCCCGGGATCCGGATTGACCGACTCCGCCTCGGCTGCGAGGGCCTCCTGGGCGTCCACGGGGTCCACGGTGGCATAGCCCCGCTCGCCGGCCAGCAAGCGCAGCAGCCCCATCTCGTAATCTTCGATCGCCTCGAACTTCAGCTCGTTCCGGTGGCGGCGGTACGGGATCAGGGTCTGGTACAGCTCCGATACCTGGAAGGGTGACTTGAGCTTGTCCGGCGCGCTCACCGCCAGGTGGTTCACCAGGTAGCGGAACAGGCGGTCGAGGTCATCCATGGTCAGCGTTCCTCAGCGCCACTCGTTCGCCCATCGGTCGTAGTGCACCGGCGTGACTCCAGCCCCGCCGAGGAGCTCGACTCCGCTGGGGTCGCGGTACGGCCGCCGGTAGAACACGTGCGATACACCAGAGTTGATCATGAGCTTCGCGCAGGCAACGCAGGGGCTGTCGGTCACGAACACGACTTTGTCCCTGATGCCGCCCGGGGCCTTCACCAGGGCGTTCACCTCGGAGTGGATGCACCCGCAGTTGCCGGGGACGGTAGAGTCGCAGCGATTGGGCAGCCCCTTCGCGTTCCCGTTGTAGCCGATGGCAACCACGTTCTCCAGCCTGGAGTCGGTCACCACCGTTCCAACCTGGAGTCGCGTGCAGGTCGAGCGCTTGGCCAGCTCCTCGGCCATCCGCATGTAGACCTCGTACAGCGGGATGCGCTCCAGCTGTGGCTCGGAGCCGTCAGGTACGACGTTCAGGGGATGCGTGTTGGCGCTGACGCCGTCCTTGTAGACCGTCATGACTCTCCACTCAGCTCCGATTCCAGTTTGGCGAAGTCCGCGTCGGGGTCGACGTCGGTGAACTTACCGTAGCTGCGACGCTTGGCCAGCCACTCTTCGAACCGAGAGGGGACGGTGCCCTCTGAATGTACCTGCTCCGTGGCGGCCCACGTCGCCAGGTAGTCGGCATACTCGTTCTTGGCGTGTCCGGTGTGGCCCCGAACCCAGCGCCAGACCGGGTCGTGGCCCGCCGTCGCCTCAACCAGCTTCTGCCACAGCAAGAGGTTCTGGATCTCCCCGCCCTTGCGGCGCCAGCCCCTGGCGATCCATCCGTCGATCCACTGCGTCATTCCCTTGACCAGGTATTCGGAGTCGGACACGTACAGCAGGCGGAAGCGGTTTCCCTTTTGGCTCAGCAGCGCGAAGGTGGCGATCGCGCCGTTGAGCGCCATGCGATTGTTGGTCGTGTCGGGCGAGGAAATGTAAACGTCTCGGCGCACCACCTTACCGGCGGAGCGAATCTCGATCAGCGCTCCGCCCCCGCCGGGATTGGGGGGCTCCATGCCGTTCCGCAGGCAGCTCTCGTCCGCATGGACGACTGCCAGGTGCGGCTTCCCGCTACGCTTGGGCGTGGGTCACCTCGATGGTGGGCTCCGCTCCCTCGATGATCTCGCCCACCACCGCGATGGCGGGCGTGCCGTTCTCTTCGAGGGCACGCAACAGGCCGTCCAGCCGTTCGGCTGCAACGGCCATCAGCAACCCTCCCGACGTCTGTGCGTCGCACAGCAGAGTCTTGAGCGTGTCGCTCACTCCTTCGCCCCAGCGGGTGATGGCCGCAACCGCCTCCAGGTTGCGGATCGTTCCTCCGGGCACGGCTCCCTGCTCCGCGAGTGTCCGGGCATGCTCGAATATGGGCACGGCGCCGGCGAATATGCGGGCCGCCACTCCGCTGGCCTCCAGCATCGTCGAGAGGTGGCCGAGCAGGCCGAACCCCGTCACGTCGGTGGCCGCGTGCGCGCCCACCTCGCGCATCGCCCGCATGGCCCCGGCGTTGAGGGCCGCCATCGACTCGATGGCCGGCGCCATGTCGTCCTCGCTGATGAGCTCCCGCTTGAGCCCGGTCGAGAGGATCCCCGTGCCGATCGGCTTGGTGAGCACGAGTGCGTCTCCGGCGCGCGCGCCGGCGTTGGTGACGATTCCTTCGGTCGGCGCATCGCCCAGTGCCACCATCCCGAACTTGGGCTCCTTGTCGTCGATCGAGTGCCCTCCCAGCACGAATGCGCCGGCCTCGCGCACCTTGTCCACGCCCCCCTTCACTGTGGCGGCCAACAGCTCGAGCAGCTCCGGGTCCCTGGGCCACGCCACCAGGTTCAGCGTGAACAGGGGTGTGGCGCCCATGGCGTAGAGGTCGCTCAGTGCGTTCGCCGCAGCAATGGAGCCGAATGTGTACGCGTCGTCCACGATGGGCGTGAAAAAGTCCACCGTCGCCACGATGGCGCGGTCGTCCGAGGTGCGGAAGACGGCTGCATCGTCGCGCGTCAGCGCGGTCACGAGGATGCGGGGATCCTCGACCGCGGGCACGTGGCGCAGGACCTGCGCCAGCTCGGCCGGCCCGAGCTTACAGGCTCAACCGGCGCCGTGCGACAGCGTTGTCAGCCTGATACGCGGTCGCTGGTCCCTCGGTGTGTCGGCCATTCACGCTCCGTTTGACTGACGTATAATACGCGCCATGTGGATCGCGTACGTCACGGCGCTCGCATTAGGTGCAGCGCACGCCCTTGAGGTGGATCATATGGTGGCCGTGAGTGCCTTCGTAGGCAACCGGCCGCGCCTCGGACCAGCTGTGTCCTTCGGGCTGCGCTGGGGCCTGGGGCACTCCCTCGTGGTGCTGCTGGCAGGCGGCGCCTTGGTGCTCACCGGCGTCGCGATACCCGAGAGCGCCATCTCGTGGGCGGAGTTGGGCGTCGGCATAATGCTGGTTGCCCTCGGAGCTTGGGCGCTGCGGGCCGCCCGCCGGCTGCACGTGCACGGACCTCACGATCATGGCGGCCACGCGCACCTGCACGCCCACTCCCCCGGGGGACATCCCCACGGGCACTCGCACTCCCATGCGGACCCAGCGAGGCGGCATCGCCATCTCTCCACTCTGGTGGGCGCGATCCATGGGCTGGCGGGTACGGCACCCGTGGTGGCCCTCATTCCCGTAACCGTCATGCCCCACAGGTGGGCTGCCATAGGGTACCTGGCTGCCTTCGGGGTCGGGACCGTGGGGGCAATGTCGCTCTACGCGGCGCTGGCCGCTGCGGCCGTGAATCGTGCGTCTTCCTCGGTCGGCCTGGCCCGAACCGTCGCGCAGCTCACGGCGCTGGCGAGCTTCGGCGTGGGCGTCTGGTGGATCGTGCGCGCCGTCGGAACGCTCGGCGGCTGACACTCACGGTTACTCCCCGCGCCAGCCGGGTCCCCTGAGTCCCCTTCCCGGACGCCGGTCGGTGATCCGGCCGTCGTCCAGAACCAGTTCCCCGTTCACCAGCACGTAGCGGATGCCCTCCGAGTACTGGTGCGGCTCCTCGAAGGTGGCGCGGTCTATGATCGTGTTCGGGTCGAACACGACTACGTCCGCCGCCATTCCCGGTCGCAGGATGCCGCGGTCGGTGAGACCCACTCGCTGAGCTGGAAGCGAGGTCATCTTGCGGATGGCCGATTCCAGCGACAGCAGCCCGTACTGCCGCACGTAGCGGCCCAGGATGCGGGGGAAGCTGCCGTACACTCTGGGGTGAACCCGGTCCTCCGACAGGATGCCGTCGGTGGCGACCGCGCCGAAGTCGGTGCAGAACGAGGTCCACCAGTGACTGACCGCATCGCGCACGTCGGATTCGGTCATCGAGAAGTAGATCGCTCCCGTGTTGCCATTGTCCCTGACCACGATGTCGAACAGCGCGTCTACCGGGTCGACACCCCACTCGGCGGCGATGTGTGCCAGCGTGCGCCCCTCGAGGTAGCGCAACGAGTCCGCCAGCACGCCGGCCACCATGACTCCCGCGGCACCGCCGGCGCCGCGGTAGAAGCTCTCAGCGTCGCCCGCGGGGGTCAGCATGTCGGCCCGAATCCGGGCTCGCTCGGCCGGATCCATGAGCCGCTCGATCATCACCGAGTCGCCGCCCTCGTGCGCCCACTGGGGGATGCTGGCGTCGAGCGAGGTGGCCGACGCGACGTAGGGATAGAGATTGGCGGTCACGTCGATGCCGGCCGCACGGGCCGAATCGAGCCTGGCGAGCACGCGCTGCATGTCGCCCCAGTTGGGACTCCCTGCGCGCTTGAGGTGCCAGATCTCGACCGGGATGTTAGCCGCGCGCCCCACGGCGAGGGCCTCATCGATCGCGGGATCGATACGCAGGCCCTCGTCTCGCAGATGTGTGGCGTACACGCCGCCGTGCCCGCTGGCCGCATGCGCGAGGGCGATGAGCTCGTCGGTGGACGCGTAGAATGCGGGCGCGTACACCAATGACGTGGACACGCCCAGGGCGCCCTGCATCATGGCGCTGTCCACCAGCGCCACCATGTGCTGCAACTCCTCGGCCGTAGGCTCGCGGTCGTCGTTGCCCAGCACCGCCATGCGCACCTGGGTGGCGCCCACGAAGGACGCGACGTTGATCGTGGAGCCCGACTCCTCCAGCCGCCGGAAGTACCCGTCGAGGTCGCGCCAGTCCACTGTGATTCCGAGCGAGGCATGGTACTCCGCGTCCTCGGCGATCGTGGCATCGGTCTGCGGTGCTACAGAGGCGCCCTCGCCCGTGACCTCGGTGGTTATTCCCTGCGTGACTTTGCTGGCGGCACGCCCGTCGGCCAGCACCTTGAGGTCGGACCAGCCCAGCATGTCGACGAACCCCGGCGACACCACCAATCCGGCGGCGTCGATCGTGTGCCGCGCCCTGACCTCACCCAGCCGCCCGACGGCCGCGACGCGGCCGTTCTTCACGGCCACGTCTCCCAGGAAGCGGGGGTTGCCGGTGCCGTCTATGATCCATCCGTTCCTGATCACGACGTCATAGCGTTCCCCCGGCAAACATGCCGCCAGGGCGGCGGCGGCGATCAGTGCTAGGGCGAGTCTCATGGCTGCCACCCTTCCTTGAAGTCCTCAGGCCCGTAGCTGCTGCCCTTGAACACGACCATGAAGATCTCGCGCGTGTTGGCGATGTCCTCGAGCGGGTTGCCGGAGAGGACCACGAAGTCGGCCACTGCTCCGGGCCGCAGCACACCGATCGAGTCGGCCTCTACGAGCCGCGCGCCGTTGGCAGTGGCCGCCAGGAGTGCATCGCGAGGCGACAATCCGGCGTCGACCAGCAGGGCCATCTCGTCGTGCAGGCTCGCTCCGGGGGCCAGCAACTGGTTGGGGGCATCGGAGCCTGCGGCCACGAGCCCTCCCTCTCGATGAAACAGGCGCACGAAGCGATCCTGCGCGCCGCGCGAGCGGCGGAAGGCCGAGAAATCCTCTGAGCGAATCCCGGCGCGGCGAATCAGGTCGCGGATGTTCCAGGCCTGCTGCACGGAGTCGGGCACACCGGCGAGATCGAGCCCGCCGATGTAGGAGCGGTCGGTCAGGCGGCTCCACGCCTGGTGCAGCACCAGGGTGGGAATGATGCTCGCATCGGCCCCTACCAGGGTGCGCGCCGTGCGGTGTAGCGAGGCGGAATCCAGACGTCCCCAGGTGCGCTCCTCCAGGTTCCAGCCCGCGAAGAAGTTGTCGTGCGCCCGAACGAACCGTGCCGCGTCGCTCGATGCCGACGCCACCACTCCGCTCATGTGCTCCAGGCAGCAAACTCCCAGATTCACTGCGCTCACCGCGTCGATCTTCCCAAGGTGTGCCGTCACCGGGAGGTTGAGCGTCTGCGCTTCGTCCATGAGCGGCCGCAGCAGGCGCCGCGTGATCTTGGTGTAGATCTTCGCCTGGGTAGCGTCAATCAACAGAAGTTGATCGATCGCTCGCCGCGCCTCGGTGGGTGTCCTAACCTCGGTAGCGCTCTCCCACTGGGCGGGTGCGCCGTCGATCATCGCGCCGGAGACGTACAGGCGGGGGGCGAGCGTGCCGCCCAGCGAGCTCTCGTCGCGCAGCGCCACGATGGCACTTTGCGCACCGCCCACGTCGCGAACGCTAGTGACTCCGTAGGCGAGGAAGCGGCTGAGCGTCCACGGCTCGGCGTGAGCGTGAGCGTCGATCAGCCCCGGGATGATCCACCTCCCGTCCATGCGGACCTCGCGCGCGCCCCGGGGCACGGAGACCATGTCGGGCGGCCCGATCTCCTCGATGTACCCGTTGGATACGATGATCACCGCGTCGAGAATCAGCGGCGCTCCGGTACCATCGAACAGCTCCGCACCGACGTATGCCACCTTCCCTGTGCCGGGATTGCATCCGACGATCATCACCGCGAGTGCCAGTGCCAGGCATCTCTTCAAGCGTGCAACGTGCAACGTGCAACGTGCAACGGTAGAGGTGCGGCGTTGAACGCTGCCCGTTGCGCGCTGCACGGCGTTAATCAGCCGACGTATGGTCATGGATGATCTTCCACTCGTCGCCGATTCGCCTGAGCACGAGGGTGAATGGGCCGCTTGCCGTCACCGAGTCAGCGCGGAACAGCACGAACCGGGCCGTGGCCAGCATGTGGTCGCCGCCGAGGGCTCGCGCGGCGACGCTCTCGAATCGCAACGAGTCGCGCTGTACTCCTGGCTCGAATCGGGGGGCATAGTTGTTCCGGATCCAGTCGAAGCCGTACTGTACCTGGCTGCGCGACATGAACGTCGTGGTGCTGTCGTCGGCGTAATCGGATACGAATGTGTCCAGGTCTCCGCGGTTCCACGCGTCCGCAGAGGCGCCGAGCATCGCTTCCACGACGCCCGTCGGGTCAGACGGTGGCGGACGGCTGGGGTTGCATCCGGCTAGCAAGAGTGCGAGTACCGCAACGGTCCTGCACGCCATAGATTGCGCTCTTCCGTGGGAGTGAGTCGAACGTAGCCACCGTCTGACGGAGCGCAAGTGCGGTACCACGCCTCTCCAATCCTTCCCGAGTGAGCTATCTCGACATCGCCGACTACGGCGTGATCGGCGACTTGCGCACGGTCGCCCTCGTCGGCGTGAACGGGTCCATTGACTGGTGCTGCTTCCCCCGGTTCGACGGACCCAGCCTGTTCGGCGCCATCCTGGACGCGCGGCGCGGCGGTCGCTACCGGGTGGGAATCGCCGGTGCTCCACGGGGGCGCCAGCGCTACGTCCCGCAGACTGCAGTGCTGCAAACCGAGTTCGAAGCCCCGGCCGGGTCCGCAGTGGTGACCGACTTCATGCCGGTAGCATCGTCCGGGCCCACGCTCCTCACGCCGCCCGAGATCCACCGGCACGTGGTCTGTACTGGCGGCACCGTCGAGGTGGAGGTCGAGGTCCAGCCGGGGTTCGACTATGGGACGTCCGCCACGCTGCTGCACCAGCGCCGGCATGGCCTGCTGGCCAGCGATGGGATCGACGAAGCGGTTGCACTGGCCACGTCCAGGCCGCTCGACTGGACCGTGCGGGACGGTCAGGCGTACGCCCGGTTGGTGCTGACCAGTGGTGAGTCGCTCGCGCTGGTGTTGCGCTACGACGATGACGACGTGCGGCCCATCGAGCACTACATGTCGGAGGAGGCGCTGGCCAGCACCGCGGCGTTCTGGCGCGGCTGGACCTCGCGCATCCAGTACCACGGACGTTGGGCCGACGAAGTGGAACGCTCCGCCATAACGCTCAAGTTGCTGTGCTACGCGCGTACCGGAGCCATCGTGGCCGCCCCCACCACGTCGCTACCCGAGGCCCTGGGCAGCGAGCGCAACTGGGACTACCGCTACACCTGGCTGCGGGATTCGGCGTTCACCCTCTACTCGTTCTACGTGCTAGGGCAATACGAAGAGGGCGACTACTTCATGCAGTTCGTGAAGCGGGTGTGCCGCATGAAGGACCAGCCACACCTGCAGATCATGTACGGCATCGACGGGCGGCGGGAGTTGCCCGAGCTGGAACTGGACCACCTGGAGGGCTACCGCGGCTCGCGTCCGGTGCGCATCGGGAATGCCGCGGCGGACCAGCTTCAGCTCGATGTGTACGGCGAGGTACTGGAGACCGCCTACGTCTGGTCGGACTTTTGCGAGATGACCGAGGGGACCTGGCACGCGTTGCGGGAGCTGGTGGACTGGGTCGCCGATAACTGGCGCCGCAAGGACTCGGGCGTGTGGGAGGTGCGGCACGAGCTGCGCCACCACGTGTTCAGCAAGGTGATGTGCTGGGTGGCGCTCGACCGCGGCGTGAAGCTGGCGGAGAAGCACTCGCTGGGAGGTGACGTGTCGCGCTGGCGCCGGGAGGCTGATGCATGCCGCGAGGAGGTCCTATCCGACGGGTACGACGCGAAGCGGGGGGCCTTCGTGAACGCCTACGGCTCCACCGATCTGGACGCGTCCGCACTCGTGATTCCCATGGTGGGGTTCCTGCACCGGAGCGATCCCCGGGTGCAAAGCACCGTACGCGCCGTGGCTCGCGAGCTCACGGGGCCGGACGGGACCCTCACTTACCGCTATTGCTCAGGAGACGGACTGCAGGGTGAGGAGGGAGCCTTCTCGATCTGCAGCTTTTGGTTGGCGCAGGCGCTGGCGACGATAGGGGATTATGAGGCCGGCCTGCGCAACTTCGAGTCAATGCTCAGCCGCGCCAATCACGTGGGGCTCTACTCGGAGGAGATTGATCCGGCGAGCGGGAAGTTCCTGGGGAACTTCCCGCAAGGATTGACCCATATCGCCCTGATCAACTGTGCCCACGTCCTGGCGCGGCTGGATCCCGCGCGGACAGACCGGTAGCCTCTAGCGCTTCTTCTTCCGGCCGGCCTTCTTCTTCGTCGCCCGCTTCTTCTTCTTCGTCGCCCGCTTCTTCTTCTTCGTCGCCCGCTTCTTCTTCTTCGTCGCCCGCTTCTTCTTCTTGGCGGGCTTCTTCTTGGCCTTCTTCACCTTCTTCTTGGCCTTCTTCTTCTTGGCGGGCTTCTTCTTGGCCTTCTTCGCCTTCTTCTTGGCCTTCTTCTTCTTAGCCGGCTTCTTCTTCGCCTTCTTCTTGGCGGGCTTCTTCTTGGCCGGCTTCTTGGCAGCGGGCTTCTTCGCTGCCGGCTTGGGGGCCTCCTCCGCGGCTGGGGCAGCCGGCTCCGGCCGGGACCAAATGAGCTCGTCCTGCTTTGGTTCCGAGGGCGGCCGGACCGGCGGTACCAGTGGCATGGGGTCCCACATACCCGGGCCGCCGCCGCCGAATCCGCTGCCGGAGTTCTCGAACGTGGTGGTCATGGCGCGCTCCCTCCACTGAGATCGCTTATGAGGGTCTATTCTCTGCGTCGTTTGGAGGATGCGCAAGAGCCTGCGCGACGGCGGGGGAGCGGGGTCACCATTGGAGCGTGATTCGTTGGCTTGACACTGCTCGGGAGCGCGGCTTACGTTGGCTGCATATCTCCTGATCTAGTCGTGATTTACGGGCACTCAAGGGGTGGCTGAGCCCATGGTGCGATACGTAGCTGCTGTCGCGATTCTCCTGGCCGCCGCGGCGGTGGTCCGACCGCCCGCTGGCTTCGCGCAGGCGGTCGCCGACCTGGAGGTGACCCCACAGGCCGTCAGTGTGGTGGTGGGAGAGCGCAGAGAGGTGCTCGCCACGGCGTACGACCGCGACGGCGACATTGCGTCCGTTTCGTTCGTGTGGACGAGCAGCAACCCCGGTGTGGTGATGGTCGAGGAGGAGCCTGGGCTGCCGGGGGTGGCCTATGTCATCGGCGTGACTCCAGGGACCGCATCCGTCCAGGTACAGGCGGGCGGAAGGACCGCCACGCTTCAGGCGGAGGTCGGGGGCGGTGCACTGGCCGGCCCGGCCGGCACGGGGAGGGCGACCGTCCTTCAGGTGGACCCCACCCGGGTGTTCCTGTTCCCCACCGAGGACCTCCAGCTACGGCTCATCTTCCTCAAGGACGACGGCTCCCCGGCCGCTCCGGAAGCGGTGCAGTGGCGCTCGTTCCGGCCCGAGGTGGCCAACATCGACGGCACTGGCCGTGTGGTGGGCCTGTCTGAGGGCACCGGGCTCGTGGAGGCGGCGACCTCGTCGGGTCTCACGCGCCGGGTCCAGGTCCAGGTGGGACAGGCCGAGTGGGGCTTCGCCGTGCCCGTGGTCTCGCTGTCCCCCGCGTTGTCGGACACGGTTTTGGCGATCGTGCCCTCCCAGGGCAACCGCGTCGTGCCACCTCGCTCCCTGCAGTGGGGATCCACCAACCGCAACGTCGCCACTGTGACCCCGCTCGGAGTGGTCACTGCCATATCAGGTGGGCAGACGGAGCTGGTGGCCATCGGGTTCGGGCAGGAGCACCGGTTGCCGGTGACCGTGCACCGCGAAGTGGAGGGCCTGTCGGTCTATTCACCGCCGGGCGACACCATCGTGGTGCCGCTGGGCGGGCCGGTGACCTTCAGGGCCACGGCCCTCGCCGCCGATGACACGCCCGTGCCGCAGGCGCCCCTGATCTGGGTCGTGGGAGATACGAGCATCGCGACCTACTCGGTGGCGGACACCGCGGCGATTGGGAAGGGCCTGGGGATGACCGACCTCACCGTGCAGGCGCCCGGTGGGCTGGAGAAGACCTGGACGCTCAACGTGGTGGCGGCGGGTCTTGTGCTGGACGCCCCTCGGGTAGGGATGGGCGTGGGTGAGGAGCGCGCGCTCGTGGCCCGGTTCGCCGACGACCTCGGCAGGCCCCTGGCGCGGGCGAGTGGGGTGGTCTGGACCTCTTCCAACTCCGAGGTAGCTCGGGTGAGCACCAGCGGGCGCGTGACCGGGACCGGCATCGGTCGAGCGGAGATCATCGCAAGCTCGCCCTTGGGGGTGTCGGATACCGCCACGGTGTTCGTCCAGCGCGAGATCTTGTTCTCGTCCACCCGGGCCGGCACCGGCGACATATACGGATTCGATCGAGGTGCGGCGGACCAGGTTCAGCAGATAACAGAGGGGCCCGGCGACGATTTTTCTCCGGAGTACTCGCCCGACGGATCGCGTATCGCGTTCGTGAGCACCCGGGACGGGAACTTCGAGTTGTACGTGATGGATGCCGACGGGTCGAACCTGCAGCGGCTCACCGATACGCGCGTCACCGAGGGGGATCCGAGCTGGGTGCTCGGCGGGCAACGGATCGTGTACCATGCGACGGACGAGGTCGGTGGCATCCACGTGTGGAGCATGAACGCCGACGGCTCCGACCAGCGCCAGCTCACGACGGGCGCCGGGGTGAATCTGATGCCGGCCGCTTCACCGGACGGCCGCCGAGTAGCCTTCACCTCGACCAGGCAGGGCAACTACGACGTCTTCGTGATGGATGCCGACGGTTCGAACCAGCAGAACTTCACGTCGTCGTCCAATAACGAGATGGCTCCCGCCTGGATCAGCGACTCCGTGTTGGCATTCGTGCGGGAAGAGCGAGGCGAGCGGGTAACCAATCGGACCGTGGTGTCGGTCGGGCCGTCGGGTCAGGAGACACAACTCACCCGGCCGGACCTGGCCATCATGGTGTTCGCGGTCTCGGGGGACGGAGAGACGCTGGCCGCAATCGCGACGAACCCCGACGGCTCGGGCGACCAGAGGATGATCCTGCTCCCCGTCGGTGGGGGAACGCCGGTCGAAGTGCCCAAGGTGACGGAGCGGGAGCAGCAGCAGACCCCAGCCTTCAGACGCTGAGACAGCGGGCGGCCAGCGGCCGCCCGCCTCCACCCACGCAGTGAGGACCATGAAAGCACTCGTATTGCGGGGGCACGGCGATCTCTCGCAGCTCGAGATCTCGGACCATCCCCGGCCGGAGGTGCGGAAGCACCGGGATGTACTGATCCGACTCGAGGCGGCCGCACTCAATCACCTGGACCTCTGGACGGTGCGGGGTCTGCCGGGACTATCGCTCACCTTCCCCCATATCGTGGGTGCCGACGGCGCCGGAGTGGTAGAGGAAGTCGGTCCTGGTGTGCGGAGCGTGGAGCCGGGACAACGCGTCATGTTCAACCCGGGCATCTCGTGCTACCGCTGCGACTACTGTATGGCGGGCGAGCATTCCCTGTGTGAGGAGTACGGGCTACTGGGTGAGCATCTTCCCGGGACGTTGGCGGAGTACATCGTGGTACCGGAGCATAACCTGGCGTTGGTGCCGACTCCTCCCGATGGCGAGCTCACCTGGGCGGAGGCGGCTGCCTTCTCCCTCGTGTCCCTCACCGCGTGGCGCATGCTCATGACGCGGGCGCGGGTCCGCGCCGGAGAGCGGGTGCTGATCTGGGGGATCGGAGGCGGCGTCTCCTCCGCGGCCCTGCGGCTTGCCAAGCTCGCCGGCGCCTACGTGATCGTGACGTCGTCCAGCGACCGCAAGCTGGCCGGGGCGCGTGAGCTGGGGGCGGATGCAACCGTGAACCACGCCACGCACGACGTCGTGAAGGAGGTACGGGCGCTGACCGGGAAGCGCGGTGTGGACGTCGTAGTGGAGAACGTGGGCGAGGCGACGTGGGATAAGTCGCTCAGGGTGCTCGGCCGGGGCGGCAGGCTGGTGACCTGTGGCGCGACGACGGGTGCCCGTGCGGCGCTCGACGTGCGCCGCCTCTTCTGGCACCAGTGGACCATCATGGGATCGACGATGGGAAGCCGGGAAGACTACCGGCAAGTGGTAGAGCTCCTGGCTCAGGGCAAGCTCCGGCCGCTGATCGACTCGACCTTCCCGCTGGACGACGGGGTGTCTGCCCTCGGCCGGCTGGAACAGGGTGAGCACATGGGGAAGGTCGTGGTGGAGATCCGCTAGGGCCAGCGCCTCAGCAGCAGAGTCCGGCCGCCCGGCCCGAATGCCGGCGCTCCCGCGGGGCCGTCGACCCTTCCGACGAACCGTCCCATGTCGTCGAACAGAGCCAGGCCACGCCGTGTTCGCACCGTGCGCGCGCCGCAGGGCGCACAGCGTTCCCGCACGGCGCGGTCCGGTAGGACCGAGCGCGCGCCGGTGATCGCCCATCTGGAAATCGCGGCTGTCCGGGCCATTGCATCCTCCTCTACATATCACTACGGGGCGCGGCGCGGCGGGATTCGGCAGGCCGACTCCACCTCCCTCACCAGCTTAGATGCGCTTAAGACCGGGACGGTTGCAGGACGACTTAAGTTCTTTGTATGCAAATAGTTACAGCGATGCACCGGCGTTGATTTAACCCCCCCGATTCGGTATATTGGAAGGACCTCAAAAGGGGGTCGCTTGCGGCCCCGTCGTTCGTATCCCGACACAGGACACCATGACCGCCCCCAACCAGCGCGAACGCATCCTGCCTCGCCTCATCGAGGACGAGATGAAGGAGTCGTTCATCGACTATTCGATGAGCGTCATCGTCCAACGGGCACTGCCCGACGTGCGCGACGGACTGAAGCCGGTCCATCGCCGCATCCTCCATGCCATGAACGAGCTCGGGCTCCAGCCCGGCCGGGCCTACAAGAAGGCCGCCACCGTCGTAGGCGACGTGCTCGGCAAGTACCACCCGCACGGCGACATGGCGGTCTACGACTCGCTGGTGCGGATGGTGCAGGACTTCTCGCTGCGCTACCCGCTGGTCGATGGCCAGGGGAACTTCGGATCAGTGGACGGCGACAGCGCGGCCGCCTATCGGTACACCGAGGCACGGCTCACCGCGATGGCGGTGGCGATGCTGGAGGACATCGACAAGGACACCGTCGCTTTCATTCCGAACTTCGACGATCGGCTGGAAGAGCCGACGGTTCTTCCATCGAGGCTCCCCAACCTGCTGATCAACGGCTCCTCTGGGATCGCGGTGGGCATGGCCACCAACATCCCGCCGCACAACCTAGGTGAGATCGCTCGCGCCATTCAGCATCTCATCGACGAGCCTGATTGCACCGTGGCGGATCTCAGGCAGCATGTCCTGGGACCGGACTTCCCCACGGCCGGATACATCTACGGGCGGGACGGCATCGACGAGTGCTACGAGACGGGTCGCGGCCGCATTGTGATGCGCGCACGGGCCATAGTCGAGGAGAAGAAGTCGGGCAGGGAGCAGATCGTCATCACCGAGATCCCGTTCCAGGTAAACAAATCCCGTCTCATAGAGCAGATCGCCTACCTGGTACGACAGAAGAAGGTCACCGACATCTCCGACCTGCGGGATGAGTCCGACCGTGACGGAATGCGTGTGGTCGTGGAGCTCAAGCGGGACGCCAACGCCACGGTGGTGCTGAACCAGCTCTACAAGCACACCCAGATGCAGACGACTTTCGGTGCCATCATGCTGGCGCTGGTGGACGGGCAGCCCAGGGTGCTCGATCTCAAGCAGATCCTGCAACACTTCGTCGACCACCGCCATGATGTCGTGAGCCGGCGCACGAAGTACGAGCTGGCCGAGGCCGAGGCTCGCGAGCACATCCTCGAGGGTCTCAAGATCGCCGTCGACAACATCGACGAAGTCGTGAAGATCATCCGCAAGGCTGAGGACGTGCCGTCGGCCGACAAGGCTCTGCGCTCGCGGTTCGAGCTCTCCGAAAAGCAGAGTGAAGCCATCCTCAACATGCGGCTCGCGAGGCTCACGGCACTGGAGATCGGCAAGCTCGACGACGAGCTGAAGGAGCTCCGCAAGCTCATCAAGAAGTTGCAGGGGATCCTCGGGTCCAAGGCCAAGCGCATGACTCTCGTCAAGAACGAGTTGAACGAGTTGGTCAAGAAGTTCGGCGATGACCGCCGCACCGAGATCGTGGCGGATCAGGGAGACTTCTCGATCGAGGACCTGATCGCTGAAGAGGATATGGTGGTCACGATCTCGCACGCGGGGTACATCAAGCGGATCCCCGTGACCACATACCGGCGGCAGCGCCGCGGCGGCCGGGGGCTCAACGGCATGGGTACGAAAGAGGACGATTGGGTCGAGCACCTCATAATCGCCTCGACCCACGACCACGTGCTGTTCTTCACCGACAGCGGCCAGATCTATTGGCTCAAGGTATACGACATCCCGCAGGGCGGCCGCGCCGCCCGCGGCAAGCCCGTCGTGAACCTGATCCACGTCAAGCCGAACGAGCGGATCACGGCCTTCGTGTCGGTGCGGGAATTCGGCGACGATCAGAATCTGATGTTCGCCACCGCGAACGGGATGGTGAAGAAGACCGTACTCTCGGCTTACGGCAACCCACGGTCCACGGGCATCAACGCCATCAACATCGAGCCGGGTGACGAGCTCATCGAGGTAGCCCTCACGACCGGCGCCAACGACATCGTGCTCGCCACCAGTCACGGACTGAGCATCCGGTTCAACGAGAAGGACGCACGCGAAATGGGGCGGGCCACGGCCGGGGTGCGCGGCATCCAGCTCGGGAAGAGCGACCGGGTCATCGGGATGGTCGTTGTCCGGAGAGAGGCAACGCTGCTGGTCGTGGCGGAGAAGGGACTGGGCAAGCGCTCGCCGCTCACCGACTACCGGGTCCAGAAGCGTGGTGGGAAGGGCATCATCACACTCAAGCGGACCGACAAGACCGGAAACGTGGTGGCCCTCAAGGAGGTGCTGCCCGAAGACGAGCTCATGATGGTGACCCGCCATGGAGTCATCATCCGGGTGCCGGTCGAGGGGATTCGCATCAGCGGCCGCAATACCCAGGGGGTGAAGGTCATGAACCTCGACTCCGGCGACACCGTGGTCGACGTGGCCCGGGTCGTGAAGGAGGATGAGGAGGTCGAGGACGCGGCTACGGAAGTCGTGGCACAGGGCCGCGACCAACGGGAGATGGAGCTGTAAGCCGGGGCACAGACGGGCGGGTGTCCCTCGAGGACATCCGTGATGCGGCCCGCGGGATCGTGGGAGTGGCGGTGCGCACCTCGTTGGTGCACGTGCCACAGCTGTCCGATCACGCGGGCGTTCCAGTCTACCTCAAGCTCGAGAGTGAGCAGCCCACCGGCGCCTTCAAGCTGCGCGGGGCGTGGACCTTCGTACGCCTGCTTCCCGAAGAGGTTCGGGCCCGGGGTGTCATCACTTACTCCAGCGGCAATCACGGCCAGGCCGTGGCGTTCGCGGCGCAGCGGGTCGGCACCCGGGCGGTCGTGGTCATGCCCGAGACCGCGCCGGCCGCGAAGATCGATGGGGTGCGGCGTTGGGGCGGCGAGGTCCAGTTCGCCGGAACCACGTCGGAGGACCGCTACACTCGCGCCATGGAGATCGGGGAGCAAGAGGGGTTGGCGCCCATTCCCCCGTACGACCACCCTCACATCATTGCCGGCCAGGGTACTGTAGGGCTCGAGATCATCGAGGACTTACCCGATGTGACGCATGTCGCTGTTCCCGTTGGAGGCGGAGGGCTTATTGCCGGTATCACGACGGCGGTCAAGGCGCTGCGCCCTGATACACGGGTGACGGGCGTGGAGCCGGAGGGCGGCGCCTGTCTGGGAGCCGCCCTCGCCGCCGACCAACCCGTGCGGCTCGATAAGACCGCCAGCATTGCCGATGGATTACTTCCTCTTTCGGTGGGAACGTTGACCTTCCGCCATTTGAAAGGCCTGGTCGACGCGGTGACGGTCTCCGACCGCTCTATTGCGGAGGCTACCGTGTGGCTCAGTGCGGAGCAGGTGGTACGGGCCGAGCCGTCGGGTGCCGCCACCACTGCCGCGCTGCGCAGCGGCGCGTTTCGGCCCGAGGGGCCGTGTGTCCTCGTGGTGAGCGGCGGCAATGTCGATGCGGAGACGGTGGCGGCGCTCGCGCAGTCCTGAGCCTCACTCCCTACCATGCCGGCCAAGATCCTGGTCGCGGACGACGACCGGACACTCCTGGAAGCCCTTTCCATGATCCTCAAGGACAAGGGCTACGAGGTCGTGGCGGTGCCCGACGGCCAGGACCTCAAACGCCTGCTCGACGAAGAGCGTCCGGACCTGCTCATGCTCGACATCATGATGCCGAAGGTGGACGGGCTGCAGCTCTTGCAGCAGGTGAAGGAGGACGAGCGGTGGCAGGACCTTCCTGTGCTGATGATCTCGTCGATGGCGCCGGAGGAGGCGACCGTCCGCTCGCTCGGACTCGGCGCGGCCGACTTCATAGCCAAGCCGTTCCGGGTGAAGGAGCTCACCGCTCGGGTCGAAGCGCAGCTGCGGCAGGGGGAGGTGCTGCGGACCGCGCGGATCGAGGCCGCCCAGCGCGCGGAAGAGGCGGCCATCAGGGCCGAAATGGTGGACATCCTCCACGAGGTGACCGATGCCCTGGCGCCGGACGACATCTACCACGTCCTCACCAGGCGTGTGGCCAACGTGCTCAACGTGACCAAGTGCTCCATGGTTTTGGCCAAGCAGGAAGACCAGATCGGCAAGGTCGTCGTCGCGTCCGAGAATCCCATGCTGCGCAACCTGGAGATCGGGCTCGACCGTTACCCGGAGATTCAGAAGGCGCTGACCACGAATCGCCCCGTCCTCGTGACGGACGTGGCCACCGACCCCCTGTACGACCGGGTGCGGGAGCAGTGGAAGCACGAGGGAGTGACTGTCACGGTGCGCAGCGTGATCGCCGTGCCGTTCGGGCTGCGGGAGGAGCAGTCGGGCGTGTTCTTCCTGCGCAACGCGGGTGATGCGTCGGCGCTCACGCCTCAGGATCTGGAGTTCGCCTCCAACGTGGTCCGCACAGCAGTGAGCGCCATCGAGAAGGCGTATGCGCTGCAGACAGCGGTGTCCGACAGCCAGCGGTATCAAGCCCTGGCGACCACCGATCCGCTCACGGGCTGTCTCAATCGGCGGGCGCTCATGGAGGAGCTCGCGGCCGAGCTGAAGCGCATGCAGCGCTACGAGCCCTCGCTCAGCATCCTGATGATCGACCTGGACCGTTTCAAGCAGGTCAACGACACCCGCGGTCACCTGGCGGGCGACGCGGTGTTGCGCCAGGTGGGTGAGCTGCTGCGCCGCGAAGTCCGCACGGTGGACTCGGTGGCCCGATACGGGG
This sequence comes from Gemmatimonadota bacterium, assembly GCA_039586815.1. Lineage (GTDB taxonomy): Bacteria > Gemmatimonadota > Gemmatimonadetes > Gemmatimonadales > GWC2-71-9 > WVYX01. Next base: position 86,957 of record JBDHJR010000003.1, read on the forward strand.
GTGAGGAGTTCGTGATACTGCTGCCGGTCACGCTCCTCGACGGCGCCCTCACGTTTGCCGAGCGCATCCGGGAGCGGATCGCCGAGCAGGATTTTGCGGAGACCGGCAATCCGCTGAGGGCTACCGTGTCGATCGGGGTCGCGAGCGTGGCACCGGGCGAGGAAGTCGACCCCGAGGGCTTCATCGCCTTGGCGGACGAGGCCCTCTATCGCGCCAAGCACGAAGGACGCAATTTAGTTCGCTCATGAGTCGACGCTGCCCCAAGTGCAAGACGGTTTACGCCGGTGAAGCCCGGTTCTGTCCCAAAGACGGCAGTCCCCTGGTGGACGTTGGAGGGTCGGGCGGCCGGCCCGTGAGCGCTCCTGCGCCCAGGACCGAGGTCCGCAAAGTAGCCAAGTCTGAGGGCCCCAGCATGAGCCGGGCCGGTCAGCTCACCGACCAGCTGCTGGACCAGCGCTACCAGATCCGGCGCAAGCTGGGCGAGGGCGGGATGGCCTTCGTGTACGAGGCGCACGACATGAGCACCGGCGACGTGGTGGCCGTCAAAGTCCTGAGCCCCAAGCTCAGCAAGGATACCAGCTCGGTGGAGCGGCTGCGCCGCGAGGCGGGCCTCGCCATGCGGCTGGAGCACCCCAACGCCTTGAAGATCCTACGCCTGCAGGAGACCGAGGACGGTCTGATCTACCTGGTGATGCCCTACCTCAAGGGCCAGCTGCTATCGGACATGGAGGTCAAGCGGGGACCGATGCCGCCGGCGGAGGGTGTCGACATCCTGGTGCAGTGCTGCGCGGGCCTGCACCACGCGCACAAGCTCAACATCGTGCACCGCGACCTCAAGCCCGAGAACATCATGATGGTGAAGGACGAGAACGATCTGGATCAGGCGGTGGTGATGGACTTCGGGCTCGCCAAGGAGAACAGGGCCGGGCCGGGTGTGGCCAAGCTGACCGCCACCGGGATAATCCTGGGGACGCCGGAGTTCATGAGTCCCGAGCAGATCCGCGGCAAGCCGCTGGACGCGCGCAGCGATGTCTACGCGTTGGGGATCGTCGGCTTCGAGATGTTCACGGGGAAACTCCCCTTCAGGGGCCGCACGCCGCAGGAGATGATGATTGCGCGGCTGCGGGGGAAACCCATCCCCGTGCGTTCGGTGCTCCCGGACTTCCCCAAGAAGCTCGAGGCCGTAATCATGAGGTCGCTGGAATCGGAACCAGACAACCGCTATGCCACGGCGCTGGAGTTCGGCAAGGCGCTGCTCGATGCCGGTGAGAGCGTCGACAAGAAACGCCTGAAGAAGCTCCTGAAGTAACTCCCTACGGAACCTCGAAGAGCCCCTGCGGAATCTCCGGGTTGATCAGGAAATCGGAGATCACCAGTGCCTTGGTGCGTTTGCCCGACGCGGTCACCCAGTCGCGCCGCATCACGTAGGGGTAGCGCATGTCACCGGCGCGGCGGGTCTCTCCCCACAGCAGGCGATTGAGGCTCTCTCGGCCCTCCTCCACGTAGGTGACCTCGTAGGCGAAGCCCCTCCCCACGGGGAAATAGTATGTGAAGACGTCCTGGTGCTCTCCCACACCCACGCCGAAGGACACCCCGACGGCATGGAACCGTTCGCCGGGCGGCGTCTCTCCTTGCCACACGGCTCCAGGCCGCTCCCGCATGCCATTGTATGACAGGTAGACGCCGGGATCGCGCAGCTTGAAGGGGAGTCCGATCCAGTAGAACAGATCGCGGGATACGTAGAGCGCCTCGCGGGCATCCTTGGCTGTGTCAGGCAGTAGTTCGCCGTTCAGCAGCGCCCACGCCTCGTCCCTACCGTTGAATCCCTGCTCGATGAAGTCGTTGCCCTCCCACCGTTCCACCCGCGTTTCCTCGCCGTGGGGTCCCTTCTTGATCCACACGTAGCGAGGCCGGGCACGCTTGAGGCGGCCCGAGAGCGTGTCGTACAGCTCAGTCGTGACCGTGAACGATGCCGAGTTGAATGCGTGATAGGTCTCCATCCCGCCGACGGAGTCGATCCACAGGCCGACGAGCGAATCCGCGACCGGGTCCTGCTGGAGAGCCGCCACGGATTCCCGCATCGGAGACCCGATCGCTAGGATGGCGATGCAGGCCGCGCCGAGTATTTGGCGGACGGTGCTGGAGTCGGAGTGACGGGTCACGGGCACTGTCGGGTTGCTCGCAAGAGGGTGGTCGGGGATATTAGGCGCTACCCCGACCCAGATCAACTCGTGTCACCATGAGACGATTCCCGGCGTTCGATCCACCCGAGTACCTGGACTGGCAGCCCGACCCGGAGCTGGTGGCGGCGTACCCGGATGCGTGGCAGCACGACGAGGAGCGGCGGGCCGTGGTGGAGGGGCTGGATCGGGAAGCCGAGCTCGCGCTCTACAGGGGAATGCTGCGCACCCGGCTGCACGACGTCATGCTGAAGCGGTGGGTCAAGCAGGGTGTCATCTCCAAGGCGTGGCTCGGGACGGGGGAGGAGGCCGCCACCGTGGGGCCGGTTCACGCGCTCGAGCGCTCGGTGGACGTGGTGGCGCCGATGGTGCGCAACGCCGGAGCGTGCAGCGAGATGGGGATGTCGGTGGCCGACATGCTGCGGGGCTACCTCGGGACCTACGACGCGCCGTCCAAGGGTCGCGACGGCCACGTGGGCGACATGGAGCACCGGGTGCTGCAGCCGATCTCCAACATTGGCGCCATCCCGCCCGTCACGGCCGGCATCGCAATGAGCTTCCGGCTGCGCGGCGAGCCGCGCGTAGCCCTTACCTGGGTGGGTGACGGCTCGGTAAAGTCGGGGCCGACCCACGAGGCGTTCAACCTCGCCGCGGTGCTTCGTCTCCCGGTGATCTTCATCATCCAGAACAACCAGGTCGCGCTCGGCACGCTGGTGCGGCAGCACCACCTGCCCGACGACTTTGGCCAGGTCCACGTTGCATACGGCTGCGCCGGATGGTCGTTCGACGGCAACAACGTGCTCGACGCCTACGGTGCCACCAAGCTGGCGGCCGACCGCTGCCGCCATGGTGAGGGGCCGGTCATCCTGGCGGCGGAGACGTTCCGCATGGGCGGGCATGCCACCCACGATGAGCAGGATGCGCGGCGCCTCATACCGGCAGAAGTGTATGCCCATTGGGGCAAGCGTGATCCCGTTGGGCTGTACGAGGCGTACCTCGAGGCTCGCGGAACGAGCGCCGCCGAGCTGGAGCATATCGAGGATGAAGTGACCGCCGAGGTGGATAGTGCGGCGGCTGAGGCGCTGGCGAGCCGAGAATCCAACATGCCGCCACCGGCAACCGCCGTGGAGGACGTCTACGCCGAATGAGCAACCCCTACCACGCAGGAGCCCCGTCATGAACACCACGCGTCTCGCGGCGGTCGGCGTTGCCGTCGGCTTGGTTCTGTTGATCGTGATCGTGTCCAGCGGCCCGCTGAGACGCATGAGCGAGGGATACGCCGAGCAGCTCGACGTCGCCCCCACGCACGGAGAATGGGTGGAGTACACGGGCGCCGGTGGGGACACAGTGACGGCGTACATCGCATTCCCCGAGCGTCCCGACGCGGCGCCCGCCATGATCGTGATCCACGAGATCTACGGGCTCACGGATTGGGTGCGTTCGGTGGCCGACGATTTCGCCGGGCGAGGCTACGTGGCGATCACACCCGACATGCTCTCGCGCCGCGGTGGGACGCCTGAGAGCGCGGACGACGCGCGCGGCCTCATTCGGAGCCTGCCACCTGACTCGATCACGGCCGACCTCGACGCCACGTTCGCGTACCTGCGCTCGCTGAGGTCGGTGCGCGGCGACGCGATCGGTGTTATCGGATTCTGTTGGGGCGGCAGTCAGAGCTTCCGCTACGCCACCAACAACCCCGATCTGGGGGCCGCGGTGGTGTGCTACGGCGGGTCTCCCGATCTGACTACGCTGGGCGCGATCTCAGCGCCGGTGCTGGGCGTCTACGCCGAGAACGACGCGCGCATCAACGCCAATCTGCCGGAGGTGGAGGCTGCGATGGCAGAGGCGGTCAAGAGCTACGCGTACACGATCTATCCGGGAGCGGGGCACGCCTTTCTGCGGCGCGGTGAGCCCGCGCAGCAGATCACGCGTGCCTGGGCGGACGTGTTCCGCTTCCTGGGCGAGACGATCGGGAACTAGGTCTCCCGCCTACCCCCGCCCGAACGTGAGCAGCGTGAGGGCCGCGCGCCACGCGGCCGGCAACATGAACCAGATCACGATTAGCAGCAGCACCGGCGTCAGGTAACGCACGAAGAACGCCCATGCCCTGCGGGGGGCGGGGTTCTCCATGCCCTTGGCCAGCTCTTCGTCCGCCTTCCCGAGGATGGTGTAGCCCACCAGGATCGCGGTGAAGAACCCGCCCACGATCAGCAGGAAGTTCCCCACGAAAGTGTCGGCGGCGCCGAGGAAGTCGATGTTGAAGGCCGACGGCAATCCAGCCAGCGCGATCATGACTCCAAACCAGAGAGCCGCCTGCTTGCGCGACCAGCCCCAGCCGTCGATCACCGCCGAGACCACTACCTCCAGCAGCGAGATCGACGAGGTGAGCGCCGCGAAGAACAGCATGATGAAGAACGCGCTGAGCACGATACCGCCGAGCGTACCCAGGCTCTGGAGCCCGGCGGGGAGCGCGATGAACAGCGTCCCGACCGTGTTGTCGGAGATGGCTTCACCCAGCCCGATGGCGCCGGAGAGACCGAAGTGGAAAATGACGGGGAAGATGACCAGGCCCGCCACGAACGCGACCCCGAAATCGCACAGCGCGACCGTCGCCGCCTCCTTCCCCAGGTTCTCCTTGGAGGTTAGGTAGGAGGCGTACGTCATCATCGCGCCCATGCCGAGGCTCAGGGAGAAGAACGCCTGTCCCGCGGCGAGCCGGATGACGTTGGGATCGAGCAGCTCTCCAAACTGCGGGCGCAGGTAGTAGCCGTACCCTGCACCGCTCCCGCCCAGCGTCGCGGCCCAAATAGCGAGGCCCACGAGCAGGAAGAACAGGAGCGGCATGAGGATCAGCGCCGCCCGTTCGAGGCCGCGCTTCACGCCCGCGACCACGATGAGGATGGTGAGGGCCATGAATACGACGTGAGATACGACCGCCGGCAGGCCGGTGGAGACGGACCCGAAGTACGCGCCGGTATCGGTGCCGATGGCGCCTCGTACCGCGTCGAGCGCGTAGCGCATGGTCCAACCGGCGATCACCGAGTAGTACGACAGGATCCCGAAGCCGCAGAACACGAACATCCAGCCCAATGGCGCCCACTTGGGTCCGCCGAGGCGCTGCACCGCCACCACCGGCGACTCCTGCGACATGCGGCCCACGATGAACTCCGACGTCATGATGGGCACGCCGATCAACGCGATGAACACGATGTAGAGGAGCACGAACGCCGCGCCACCGCCTTCGGCGGCTACATACGAGAAGCGCCACATGTTGCCCAGGCCCACCGCTGAGCCGACGGCTGCCAGAATGAACCCGGCTCTGGTGGCCCACGAGTCCCGGCTGCGGGTCGCCGCGGGATCCGTCATGGAGTGATCTCCTGGTTGCTAGAGGTTACCCTGCTGAGCCTTAATCGCATCCCACGCGGCGTCGAATACCTGCTGCGGTCCGATGTGCTGCGCGGTCCAGTCCTGACTCGAGATCCGCTCCAGCGCCAGCTTGACCAGCGCCAGCCATACGTCGGTCCAGACCTCCGCCGATCCGGAGCGGACTTCGCCCGCCGACTTCCCCGTGGCGATCACCTTGCTGATCTCTTCCCGTAGCTCGGCGAATCCGTCGCGGCTCTTGGTGTCCAGCAAGTCACCCAGCCGGGTGAGAAAGACCAACTTGATGAGCGCCGGGTCACTGCCCGCCAGATCCCGCCATGTGGCCGCGATGTGCCCCAGGCGCTCGCGGCAGCCGAGGGAGGCAGGAGCATCCTTCACTGCCGACAATAGCAGTCGGACAGCTGCGCGGTGGATTTCGTTGAGTAGGTGTTCCTTGCCGTCGAAGTGGCGGTAGATGGTCCCTTCCGCGACGCCCGCTCGCCTGGCGATCTGCGGCGTGGTGCTGGTGTGGTAACCCTGCGTGGTGAACAGGTCGAGCGCGGCCCGCACGAGTCGCTCTCGCGTTCCCGCCGGGTCACGTCGACGCCGGCCGCCGGGTCTTGGGGTGTCCTGGGGGTGAGCCATCACTCGCAACTCTATCACGCTGGAGCCGCTCTGCCAAGCCGACACCTTATCTTTGAGAGAGTACCGCGTGGTGGTGGTGCGGCCTGTCGGCGACTACGACCGGCCGAAGGAAGATGAGCGAGGGAGTGATGATGGCGGCGGGAGCGACCCTGGATTTTCCGCAGCTGTGGGAGGCGGCAACACCGTACGCGCGCTTTTCCGAGGAAGCGCAGGACCTCAAGGGCCTGTGGCAGGGACTGTACAAGAAGGCTCGGTCCCCCGAGTGGGCGCTAGAGGCAGCGCGCACGAAAGGCAAGGGCGCCCACCTGCTCGTCATCGCCGAAGATTGGTGTTGGGATGCAGCCAACACCGTGCCCCCGCTGGCCAGGCTCACCGACGAGGCCGGCACGCTGCGGCTCCGCATCATATCGCGTGACGAGAACCCGGCGTTGATGGATCGCTACCTCACCAATGGGACGCGCTCCATCCCGATTGTCGTCGTACTCACCGCCGACTTCGACGAGCTGGGTCACTGGGGTCCCCGACCGAGTGAGCTGCAGGCCTGGGCTGGGGCGAACAAGGGTGCGATGGAGAAGAAGGAGTTCTACACGGAGATGCGGCGGTGGCACGTAAAGGACGGAGGCGAGTCGACGCTCCGGGAGGTCTTAAAGATTCTCGCGTAGCTCGGCGGGTTGCGGGGACGGGAAGGACCTCTCGGGCAGCACTTCCGACGCACAGGCCCACCACCCCGCGAATCCTATTCCACCCACCAGCCCAACCCCCGGAAGCGCTGCCTTACGAGGTCCCCCCCGTCCCCTGGGCTGCCGTGCTCCGCCTGATCTCCCATGCTCCCGGGCGCCGGCGGGAGCCCCCGCTCGAATGCTCGCTCAGGTGGCACGACGGCCTCGCGTACCGACCGCTGCGAGCCGCCGCTGAATCTCCAGCCCTCCGGGGGCGACAGCAGACGCCCCCGGGCTGATTCGACCTCCCTACTTCCCCAGCTGCGCCCGCAGGATCTTCAGCGACTTCTTCACATCGTCCTGGCTGAATACCAGGCTGGGGCGGAAGCGGACCGAGCGCGGTCCGCAGGCGAGCGTGGCGAAGCCGGCCTCCCAGCAGCGCTGACGCAGGGAGTCGCGCGCGTCACCGTCGGGCATGTCGAAGGCGAGCAGCAGCCCGCGTCCCCGCACGTTGGTTACCTGGGGGAAGTCGGCCTGCAGCTCTTCCAGACCCGCCTTGAACATCGCGCCGACGTTGGCCGCGTTCTCCACCAGGCCTTCATCCCGTATGATCTCGAGGTAGCGGGCGCACCGCACCATGTCGACGAGGTTGCCACCCCAGGTGGAGTTGATGCGTGAGGAGACGCGGAAGACGTTGGTCTCGACCTCATCGATCCGCTTGGTGCTCATGACTCCGCACACCTGGGTCTTCTTGCCGAACGACACGAGGTCGGGTGTGACGCCTAGCTGCTGGAACGCCCATGTCGTGCCGGTCACGCCCATGCCGGTCTGCACCTCATCGAAGATCAGGAGCGCCTCGTGCTGGTCGGCCAACGCGCGCAGCCGCTGCATGAACTCAGGTCGGAAGTGGCTGTCACCGCCCTCGCACTGGATCGGCTCGATGAGGATCCCGGCGATGCCATGGGGGTCCGCGGCGAACGCAGCCTCGATCTCCTGCACCGACTGCTCCTCTGCCCGCGCGACCGCTCCCTCGTCAGTAGGGAAGGTGATCTTCGGGTTGGACACCCGGGGCCAGTCGAACTTGGGGAAGTCCCGGATCTTGAGGGGCTCGGTGTTGGTGACCGAGAGCGTATATCCGCTGCGGCCGTGGAACGCCTCGCGGAAGTGCAGGATCTTGTCGCCACCTCCTTCGATGCCCTTGGCCCTGTTCTTCTGCGCCTTCCAATCGAAGGCCGCCTTCATGGCGTTCTCGACCGCAAGCGCGCCGCCGGCAATGAAGAAGAGGTAGCGGAACTCTTCGGGCACGGCGAGCTCGCGAAAGGTGCGCACGAAGCCCGCGAACTCCGCGGAGTAGATGTCGCTGTTCGCCGGGTTCGCCAGGGCCGCCTGCATGAGTGACTCGCGAAAGCCCTCGTCGGCCATCTTGGGGTGGTTGTGACCGATCGGCAGAGTGGCGAAGTAGGTGTAGCAGTCGATGTATTCCTTGCCCTCCAGCGCGTCGACGATGACCGAGCCGTGGGACTTCTTCAGGTCGATGACGATGTGAAAGCCGTCGACCAGGATATTGCTCTCCAGAATCGGGAAGACCTGATCGGCGGGAACTGTGACTTCCGCCATGGTGCGCTCCTTTCGCGTTGTGCGGCTCAACTACACGACTGGATTGGGGAGCGACCGGCACGCCCTCGGGCGGCGTCGAGAACTGCGGCTCGGGGACGGGTCCGGTGCTAGCGCACCGCCCCGTTGGGTGGGGCGAAGATCCCTGGACGGGCCTGCCGGGGCAGGAGTCTGCTCGGAGAGTGGGCAGTGCTACGCAACTCGATACACCTCGACCTTTACGGGTGCTGCATCTCTGTGGAAATCTAACCGACGGTGCGAGCCAGGCCAGGCGGAGGCTCGCGGTACAGTGCCGTCAGTAGGTCCAGGAGGTGTAGAACAGCGCGAGCAGGCGGTTCTCGGGGCCGATCCCCACGGTCCCGCCGATGATCGCGGCCCGGAAGAGCTGCACCATCAGGCCGCCGCCCCCGCCCCACTTGAGGTCCTCGCTGGTGAGCCTGAACTCGCTGGTGGGAAATACTCGGCCTACGTCGACGAAGCCGAGCAGCGTCACGCGGAACAGCGTGGGCTCCGCCAGCAGATCGTAATGCACGTCGAAGTTGCCCAGGAGCTTGTCGGAGTCGAGGTGCCGCATGCGCCACAGACCGCGATGAGAGCGCGAGCCGCCCAACACCGAGAAGGGGCGCTCCATGTGTTCGATGCGGTAGTACGTCCCTAGTCGCGGTGCCTTGTTCATCGTCTGCCCCAGCACCCGGGCCGAGACGACCGCCCTGTCGCCAATGCCGAGGTATCCCTGCGCCGAGAGCAGGAAGCGGGTGTAGGTCAGGTCCCCCAGGACCGAAGAGTCCGCGGCGGCCGCCACAGCTTGCAGCAACATCCCGCTCCGCGGGGCCACCTCGTCGTTGCGGGTGTCGAGGATCAGCCCGATGCGGGCTGACACGTCCCCGGTGGGAACTCCGATGGTGGGGTCCAGCCCTGCCTGCCGGTCGAGCGCCAGCTGGCTCTCGCCCGGCAGGGTATCGATGTGCCACTCCTCGACGTTGAAGCCCACCATGATGCGCAGTGGACCCACGATGCGGCGTTGCACCTCACCGTACGCGAACGCCCGCCGATTGTTGGAGCGATAGAAGAACTCGTTCTCGTCGGTGACGTTTGCCTCGTCCCACACCGACGCGTTGCCGATCCCGAAGTAGTTCTCTCTCGCGCGTCGCACCCACTGGCCCTGCAGTACGAAACGCCAGCCGTCGATCAGCTTGGGGGCGCGCCACTCGACGTTGAACTGCTTGCTGCCGTGCGTCCCGAAGAAGAAATCGAGCGAGAGCTTGGCGCGGTACGGCGGTGGCGCTTCCCAGTCGTCGTAGCCCAGCTGGTTGATCTGCGCGTAGTACAGACCCAGCGCGAAGCCGTCGCGGTTGGAGTAGTAGATCTTCGGGTACGAAACGTCGGTCCAGTCGTGGCCGAACGTGGGCAGGTTGGGCAACTGCGCCCGGGCTGCGCCCACCGAAACCGCGAGCAGGACTAGAACAGCCGCTAAGTATTTCACGCGCCGCCTTAGGGATACCGCTCGTACAGGTAGGCGGAGTCGTACAGCCGGGCGGTCTCGCCGTCGAAGGCTGCGTACTGCCGGGGCGTCCGGCGTGCGGGGTCGTCAGACGCGCGGTGCGACCAGATGGTCGCGCCGCCGAACTCGCCCCGTTTGTTCACTGCGTAGAAGTTGAGGCCGAAACGCGGGCGGCCTTGCTCGTCGAGCAGCCGCGGCTCCGTGGTGGCCACGACCCGCCGCAGCGTCTCCAGCGCCGCGTCGGTGGGCGACATGCCCCGCCGCATGAATTCGACCGTCAGGAACGCTCCGCACACCTTGATGTTGGCCTCGCCGCGGCCCGTAGAGCCGGCTGCACCCACGTCGTTGTCGGTGTACTGGCCGGCGCCAATCAGCGGTGAATCTCCCACGCGGCCCGGGATCTTCCAGGCCAGCCCGCTCGTGGTGGTGATTGAGGAGACGTCGCCGTTCGTGTTCACGGTGTTGCAGTTGATCGTGCCGTGCCGTTCGGGCACCGTCATGCGCTCCTCCCGCGGCACGTTGATCCAGTCGTCGTCGGGGCCGCGATTCGCCCGCCAATGGAGCCAGATCTCGCGCGCTCTCGCGGTGAGTAGGTTCTCCTCCTTGAAGCCGTAGGAGAGCGCGAACTGCTTGGCGCCCTCGCCCACCAGCATGATGTGGTCCGTGTACAGCAGCACGTACTTGGCCACGACGCTCGGGGTCTTGATTCCCTCCAGTGCGCCGACGGCTCCGGCACGGCGGGTCGGACCGTGCATGCAGGACGCGTCGAGCTGGACGACGCCATGCTCGTTGGGGAGGCCGCCATAGCCCACGGACGTATCCTCCGGGTCCAGCTCCTGGATCTTCACACCCTCGACCGCGGCGTCGAGCGTATCGACCCCCTGCTGCATCAACTCTCCGGCCTTTTGCACGGCAAGGAGCCCGTTGGCGGACGCGACGGCCACGTTACCGGCGGCCGGCCGCACGTGCACTGCGGGCGCGCCCTTCGCGGCGATCGTTGGCCCGAGAGCGACGCCGGCAGCGAGACCGGAGGCTGCGCCCAGGAAGTCTCGGCGAGTCAGTGAATCGGACACGGTGGACCCCTCCTCACGAGGTGAAACCGGTTCTGGCAAGCACCGCGAAATAAGGTAGGCGGGAGGACCCTCGTCAACTTGATTCCGGCTCTGAGGCGCCGTACGTTGACCCGCGTGAGGGACCCGCACGTATCCGTGGTGCTGCCGGTCTATAACGAGCGGGAGAACCTGGCGCCGCTGCTTGAGGAGATCGCCGTAACCCTGCGAGATATTGCGCATGAAGTGGTTGCGGTAGATGACGGCTCCGGCGACGGATCGCTCGACGAGCTGAGACGGCTCGAGGCACGGTACCCCGGGCTGCGAATCGTGGCATTGGAGCGCAACGTCGGGCAGAGCGCGGCCTTCGTGGCGGGAGGTGACGCGGCGCTCGGCGAGGTCGTAGTGCTCATGGATGCCGACGGCCAGAACGACCCGGCCGACATTCCCGGATTACTCCAGCGGCTCGCGGCTGACGCGGCACTCAGTGCGGTGGTCGGTTACCGGGTGCGGCGGGCCGATTCCCGCTGGAAGGTGCTTCAGGGCCGGATCGCCAACCGGGTGCGCAACAGGATCACCGGCGATGCCGTGCGGGACACGGGCTGCTCGCTGAAGGCCATCCGCAGGGGCGTGATGGGGACGCTGCCGCGGTTCGACGGGATGCACCGCTTTCTCCCTACGCTGATTCGGATGCAGGGAGGCACGGTGGCGGAGGTACCCGTTTCGCATCGCCCTCGGCGCCATGGGCGAAGCAGTTACGGGATGTGGAACCGGGCAGCCCGCGGGCTGCGGGATGCTCTGGGCGTGCGCTGGCTCCGTCGGCGCTCGCTGCGCTTCGCGATCAGAGAGGACGGCACCTGACCATGCCACGTCGCAAGCGACTCGATCCCTCGATCTTCCACCTGCCGGTGGAGAAGATGAGATCGGGCTACTACACCGATAAGTACTTCGTCAGGGCGCGGGAGGTGGTGGTCGCCGATGGTCACCGGCCCATTGTGCTGATGCAGGTGTTCGGCAAATCCCATGCCTTCCTCGGCGGCATCGACGAGGCGATCGCGATCCTCAAGCTCTGCTCCCACTCCTGGGAGGACCTCACCGTTCACGCCCTGTACGACGGCGACGAGATCGCTCCATGGGAAACCGTGATGACGATCAAGGGGCCGTACGATGCGTTCGCGCACCTCGAGACGCTGTACGTCGGCGTGCTGGCGCGGCGCACGCGTGTGGGCACCAACACGCGCCTGGTGGTTGAGGCTGCCAGGCCCAAGGACGTGATGTTCTTCCCCGCGCGCCACGATCATTGGCTGGTGCAGACAGGGGACGGGTACGCGGCGCACATCGCGGGGGCCATCGGTGTCTCGACCGACGCGCAGGCATCGTGGTGGGGCAGCGAGGGTGTCGGCACGGTGCCGCATGCCATGATCGCCGCGTACGGTGGGGACACGGCGCTGGCGGCGCAGAAGTTCGCCGAGTTCATGCCCGAGGACGTGAAGCTTATCAGTCTGGTGGACTTCGAGAATGACAGCGTGCGCACCTCGCTGGACGTCGCGCGTGCGCTCGGGTCCCGGCTGTACGGAGTACGGCTCGACACCTCCGCTACTCTGGTGGACCGGTCGATCTGCGAAGGCATGGGGGACTTCGATCCCCGCGGGGTGAGTCCTCAGCTCGTGCATAACGTGCGTGAGGCGCTCGATGCCGAGGGCTTCACAGATGTGAAGATCGTGGTGTCGGGGGGATTCACGGTCGAGAAGATTCGGGCGTTCGAGGATGCCGGTGTGCCGGTCGACACTTACGGCGTAGGCTCTTCCCTGTTCCGCGGCCAGGGCAGGTACGACTTCACCGCGGACGTCGTAATGAAGGACGGAGAGCCGTGCGCCAAGGTGGGGCGGTGGTATCGGCCCAACGAGCGATTGGAGCTGGTGGAGTAGGTGAAGGAGAACGGGGAACGGTTCCAGCACCGCCAGGGACGGACTGATGCCTGAGCTTCCCATCCCCCCCCATTTCGACGCTTCGAAGGTCGGCGAGGTCTGGCGGGTCGATTACGAGGCCCGCGCGCGCCAGGCGGAGGCGTGGGCTCGAGAGCACGGTGTCGGGCCGGCTTCGAGCGACCGCAAGCGCGTCTGCCTCGTCGTGGTCGACTGCCAGAACACCTTTTGTATTCCCGGACACGAGCTCTTCGTGGGAGGGCGGTCAGGAAGAGGTGCGGTCGAGGACAATACCCGGCTGTGCCAGTTCATCTACAGGAACCTGGATCTCCTCACCGAGATCGATCCCACGATGGACACGCACTCCGCCGTCCAGATATTCCATCCGATCTTCTGGGTCAACGATGCGGGGGAACATCCCGCCGGGGCGCAGACGATCATCACCGCGGCCGATGTGGAGCGAGGTGTATGGCGCGTGAACCCGGCGGTGGCCGGCTCCATGCCCGGGCGCGATTACGAGTGGCTCAGCGAGTACGCCCTCCACTACGTGCGCGCGCTGAGCGAGGGCCGCTACCCCCTGATGGTGTGGCCGTACCACGCGATGCTCGGCGGTGTGGGCCACGCGCTGGTTTCCGCCGTCGAGGAAGCGATCTTCTTCCACAGCGTCGCCCGTGCCGCGCCAGTGGGATTCGAGGTGAAGGGCAACAATCCCCTGACCGAGAACTACTCGGTGCTGAGCCCGGAGGTGCTGGACGGTCCGGACGGGACGCCCATTGCGGGCAGGAACACCCGGTTCACGGAGCGGTTGCTCGAGTTCGACGCCGTGATCGTCGCCGGCCAGGCAAAGAGCCACTGCGTAGCGTGGTCGGTCCACGACCTGCTCGGCGACGTGCGGGTGCGGGACCAACGGCTGGCGGAGAAGGTGTACTTGCTGGAGGACTGCACTTCACCCGTGGTCGTCCCCGGCGTGGTTGACTTCACGGAGCAGGCTGACGAGGCTTTTGAGCGCTTCGCGGACGCGGGTATGCACGTGGTCCGTTCGACCGAGCCCATCGAGAACTGGTAGGGTGAATGAGCACACCTGAGTTCGGGCGGTTCTTCCTCCCGGGACCCACAGAAGTCCACCCGGAAGTCCTGGCGGCAATGAACCGCGCCATGATCCCGCACCGCGGTCCGGAAATGGTCGATCTGCTGAAGCGCATCGAGCCACCGCTCCAGCGCCTCTGCCGCACCGAGAGCCGTGTGCTCGTGGGGACATGCTCGGCCACGGGCTTCATGGAGATGGCTGTGCGGTCCGGGATCAAACACCGGGCCTTGTCCTTGGTGGGCGGAGCGTTCGGCGAGCGGTTCGCCGCCATCGCCTCCGCTACGGGTCGCGACGTTGTGCGACTCCAGGTTCCGCTGGGACAGACGGTGGAGCCCGACATGCTGCGCGACGCGCTCAAGCGCAGCGATGCGGACGCCGTTACGCTGGTTCACTCCGAGACGTCTACGGGTGCCCTCGCTCCTCTCGAGGATCTGGCCGCCGTGGTGCGCGAGTTCGACGATGTGTTGCTGCTGGTCGACGCCGTGACATCCATGGGTGGGTTGCCGGTGGAGACCGACGAGTGGGCGCTCGACTTCGTGCTGACCGGATCACAAAAGGCGCTTGCCCTGCCGCCGGGACTCGCCATTGCGGTGGCCTCGGAGCGAATGCTCGAGCAAGCGAAGTCGATACCGGAGCGCGGCGCGTATCTCGACGTTGTCGCGTTCGAGAAGGCAGCCGGTAACTACCAGCCCACCAACACCCCCGCGATCTCCCTCCTCTACGCACTCGAAGCTCAACTCGAGCGTATCGAGGCGGAGGGTGGGGTCGAGCAGCGGTGGCAGCGGCACGATGCCATGCGCCAGGTCGTGGAACAGTGGATCGAGGGGCGCGGTGGCGAGCTGGGGTTCTCCTACTTGCCGCCGGAGGGGCGCCGGTCATGGACCGTATCCTGCCTCGAGGTGCCCGAGGGCAAGAACGGCCGCGAACTGGTGCAGGCGGTGAAGAAGAAGGGATGGATCCTCGGCACGGGGTATGGTGAGCTCAAGCCCACTACTCTGCGGATCGGTCACATGGGCGACCACCGTCCGGAGGCCGTGCGGCAGGCGCTGGGCGCGCTGGAGGAGGTGACGGCGTGAGCTTCGTGGTTGTGGTCGCGGACCGGGTGCACGCTGCCGGACTCGCGCTGCTCGAAGCCGAGTCCCAGCTCGAGGTGGTAGGCCTTGCCGGAGAGCCGGCACGCCTCGAGGCGGAGCTGGAGCGAGCTCACGCCCTGCTGGTCCGCTCCGACACCACCGTTACCGAGGAGCTCATTGCCGCTGCCCCGCAGCTCTGCGTAATCGGGCGCGCGGGGGTCGGTGTCGACAACATCGACGTGGAGGCGGCCACGAAGCGGGGCGTCGCGGTGCTCAACGCGCCGGGTGCCAACACGGTGAGTGCGGCTGAGCACACGGTGGCCCTGCTTTTGTCGCTGCTGCGCAATATCCCGGGAGCGGCGGCGAGCATGCGGGAGGGGCGGTGGGACCGCAAGCAGTTCGCGGGCACCGAGCTCAGGGGCAAGCGGCTGGGGCTCGTCGGGCTCGGCCGGGTAGGCGTGCACGTTGCGAACGTGGCCCGCGCGTTCGGCATGAAGGTGGTGGCGCACGACCCGTATCTCCCGGAGGCCAGTGCTCGCGAGATGGGCATCACGCTGCTGGAGCTGGACGAGGTCCTGGAGACAGCGGACGTCGTGTCTCTCCACGCGCCGCTCACCGACGAGACGCGGGGGCTCATGAACCGTGAGCGTCTCGCGAAGATGAAGCCGAGCGCGGTGCTGGTTAACGCGGCGCGGGGCGCGCTGGTGCAGGATGATGCGCTGCTCGAGGCATTGGAGCAGGGGACGCTGGCCGGCGCTGCCCTGGACGTGTTCGAGCCCGAGCCGCTGGAGTCCGATTCTCCGCTGCGCCGGGCGGACAGGCTGCTGCTTACCCCGCACCTGGCAGCCTCCACTTCCGAGGCGCAAGAGCGCGTCGCATCGGAGATCTGCGCCAACGTGCGTGACGCACTGCTTCACGGCACGCTGCGTGGCGCCGTGAACCTCCCCGGCATCCCCGGTCAGGTGATGGCCCGGCTCGGCGGCGTGCTCGAGCTGGCCCGCCGGCTCGGGCGTCTCGCTGCCGGAGTCGCCCACGACCGGGTGCAGTCCGTCGAGGTCTACTTCGGGGGAGAGGATGACGCGGCGCCCCGTCCCGCCATGCTCGCGGCGGTCGAGGGAGTGCTCTCAGCGATGGGCGTGGATTCCGTGAGCTTGGTGAACGCTGCCGCCCGGGCCGAGCAGCGCGGCATGAGCATCGGGCGGCGCGTGGGCCAGCCGCTGGCCGGCTTCGAGACCACTGTGGGAGTGACGGTGCAGACGCCGGATCGCACGGTCACGGTAGACGGCGTGTTGTTGGGTGAGCGGGCCGGTCGGGTGATCCGCATCAACGGCTTCCCGGTGGACGTTCCGGCCGACGGCAAGGTACTGCTGCTGCGCAACCGCGATGTTCCCGGTGTGATCGGTCGGGTGGGCAGTTTGCTGGGTGACGCCGCGGTCAACATCGCGTCCTACCACCAGGCCCGAAAGGATGAAGCCGGGGGCGAAGCACTGGCCGCGATCGTGGTGGACCAGGCGCCGGATGCCGAAGTCCTCCAGCAGCTGGGCGAGCTGAGTGACGTGCTGGAGGTGCGTGTCGCGAGCCTGAACGGAGACTAGCTCAGGCCGCCGACGGCGCCGCCGATGTGTGCGGTGCCTCCCGTTTCCCCGATCCCACCATCCGGAAGGAGCTCACCGCCTCCGTGAGGCGCTCCGACGCCTCGGCGAGTTGCGCGGCGGAGCTCGCGATCTCCTCGGTCGATGCGCTCTGCTCTTCGGCTGAGGCCGCGATTTGCTCGGCCGCAGCCACCACCGACTCGGTGCCGCCCTGCACGGCCTGTAGCCGCTGCGTGATCTCGTCTACGAGCTTGCGCACTTCGCCGGCCGCGCTGGAGATCTCTCCGGTCCACGCGCTGGTTTCCGCGGCGCCGCCCGCCACCTCCTGGAGTCCTTCCGCCGCTGCATCGGCGATTTGGCGCACCGCCGTGCTCGACTGTGACAGTGCTGTCAGGCGGTCGCTGGTGGCCTGCAGCGTGGCCAGCACGTTGTTGACCGTCTCCGTGGTGGAGGCGGCGGCCCGCGCCGCCTGGCCCGCGAGCTTGCGCACCTCGTCGGCGACGACGGCGAAGCCCCGTCCCTCGCCTCCCGCGCGCGATGCCTCGATCGCGGCGTTCAGGGCGAGCATGTTGGTCTGAGTGGCAATGGAGCGTGTCTGCTTGATGAACGCCTCGATCTGCCCCGACATGTCAGCCAGTCGCTTCGCGTCCGAGACCCCCTGCTCCAGGTCGCTGGCGAGCTGTCCCAGCTGCTCGCTTCCCGCCATGAGCCGCTCCCGGTTCTGTTCCGCCGTGTCCAGCAGGGCGGTATTGCGATTGGCGGCGAGATTGGCGCCTTCCGCCAGCTGGGCGGTGATGCTGCTGATGCGCGTCGCGTCGCTCACCGCACCGCGGACCTGTTCCGCTTGCTGGGTGGCCTGGCCGCTCAGGTTCTGGCAGGTGTTGGCCATCTCTTGCGTGGACGCCGACATCTCCTGCGTGCTTGCCGAGATCTCTTCGGCCATCGACGCCGACTCCTCGGAGGAGAGGCGGATCTGCCCCACCAGTCGCCGCAGCGCCTCCACCATGCCCTCCACCGACGCGAGCAGGATCCCGACCTCCTCAGAGCCAGCCTCATCGGAGGCTACCGAGGCGGAGAGGTCGCCGTCGGCCACCCGCCCTGCCACGGCCCCGGCGTGGCGCACCGGCTGGGTCACCTTGCGGTTGAGCCACGAGGTGACGTACAGGACCACGATGAGCACCAGCACCAGCACCGCACCGGCTCCCAAGTAGAGCGCTCGCTGCAACGAGCGGGACCCGCCGTAGGTGATCAACTCGGGCTCCCGCACGACCACCCACCAGCGCCCGTCGTTGGTTGGCGTCGTACCCACCCATTCGACTCCGCCCGTCGGCAGATCTATCTCGAAGACCTCCGTCATGTCACTGCGGAGGATCTGGTGCATTTCGTCCAACGGACGGAGTAGGCGGCTCGGGTCGGCCGATATCACCACGCGATCCTCGGCGTCGACCACCTCGATGAGCAGCGTCTGCAGGTCCGAGACGGCGAGGCGGGCCAGCCGGAAGAGCGTCACCGTTCCCCGGATGACCCCGATCGGCTCTCCGGTGGCCGGGTCGCTGATTACTTGGGCCAGAGTCAGCCCCATCATGCCCGAGGCCTCGTCCAGCACGGGCTCGCCCTGGTAAGAGCCCTCCTCCATGGCTACCTGCCACCACTCCTCGTCGGACTGCACGAAGTCGTCGCCCGGGAAGCTGGTAGTGACGGTGAAGCCGTGTCTCTCGGTGAACGCCAGTGCGGTGAAGTCGGATAGGTCGCCGAACTCCTCCAGGAACCGAGCCAGTGCGGTGTCGGGCGAGAGCTGGCCGGTTGCGGCGAACTGGCGGTCGAGTGTGGTGGTGGCAATGCCGTCCAGGCGGCGACGGGCTGCGTCGCGGCTGGCGATGCCGGCCAGATCCACGATGTCGGGAACGTTGGCGAACAGCTCGAGGGTGGAGCGACGCTCCCGCAGGTACTGGTTCACCGTGGTGCTGGCCCGCTCCGCCGCCGCGGCGATGCGGAGATCCGCCGCGTCCTCGAACTCGACTCTCACCAGTTGGGACGCCACCCACGCGGCCACGGCGACCATCAATACCGCCAGGGGCACCCCGATGAGCAGGGTTCGCTTGTGCAGGTCTGCCGTTTTCTGGGTGGCCATACGGTTGCGCAAAACCTATGACAGGCTTCCAGAGGGAGCAAGCCGTGATAGATTACGCGTGCCATGCCAGAGAAGCACACCGGGATCGACACGTACGACCCCCAGGCAGTGGAGCCGAAGTGGCGCCGCAGGTGGGAGGAACGCCGCACGAACGCGGCTGACCTGCACGCGGCCCCGCGGCCGTACTACAACCTCATGATGTACCCGTATCCGTCGGCCGAGGGACTCCACGTGGGGAACGTGTTCGCGTTCGTGGGCGCCGACGTCTACGGCCGGTACCGCCGCCTGCAGGGCGAGAACGTGTTCGAGCCCATAGGGTTCGACGCCTTCGGGATTCACTCCGAGAACTACGCCCTCAAGGTCGACACGCATCCGGCGGAACTCATTCCGCAGAACATCGCGCGGTTCCGGGAGCAGTTGCAGCGGTGCGGGCTGATGCTCGATTGGGACCACGAGGTCTCCACCACCGATCCACGGTACTACAAGTGGACCCAGTGGATCTTCTTGAAGCTGTTTGACGCCGGCATGGCCGTACGCAAGAAGGCGCCGGTCAACTGGTGCCCCGAGTGCAAGACCGTGCTCGCCAACGAGCAGGTGATCGACGGACACTGCGAGCGGCATCCTGGGACGATGGTGCACCAGCGGTTGCTCGAGCAGTGGTTCTTCAAGATCACCGACTACGCTGAGCGGTTGCTGGCCAACCACGAGTGGCTCGACTGGTCTGAATCCACCCGCATCATGCAGCGCAACTGGATCGGTCGGTCGGAGGGCGCCGATCTGGTGTTCGAGACGCCTACCGGGATGCCCATCACGGTGTTCACCACGCGTCCCGATACCATCTTCGGCGCCACCTACATGGTGCTGGCGCCGGAGCATCCGCTCGTGCGGAAGCTCACGACCCAGGAGCAGCTGCAGACGGTGCACGAGTACCAGCGCCAGGCAGCCGCAATGGACATCGTGTCGCGTCGCGTAGGCGACAAGGAGAAGACCGGTGTCTTCACGGGAGCGTACGCCCGCAACCCGGCGACGGGTGAGTCGATTCCGATCTGGATCGCCGATTACGTGCTGATGGAGTACGGCACCGGAGCCATCATGGCGGTACCGGGGCACGACTCACGTGACCTGGAGTTCGCGCACAAGTTCGACCTGGAAGTGCGGCAGGTGGTCCAGCCCGACGACCCTGCCGAGGAGGGGATCGGGTTCGTCGGCTGGGACGGCACGATGATCAACTCTGGTCAGTTTGACGGGATGCCCTGCTCCGAGGCGGTCCCGGCGATCACCGCCTGGCTGGAGCAACAGGGGGCAGGCAAGAAGCAGGTGCAGTTCCGGTTGCACGACTGGTGCATCTCGCGCCAGCGCTACTGGGGCCCGCCCATTCCCACCATCTACTGCGACGATTGCGGAATCGTGGGAGTGCCGGAGGGGGATCTTCCGGTTCTGCTGCCGCCGTTGGAGGATTTTCGGCCCGATGAGTCGGGAGTGTCTCCTCTGGCCCGCGTGGAGGAATGGTACAGGGTCCCGTGTCCCAAGTGTGGCAAGGAGGCGCGGCGCGAGACCGACGTGTCAGACACGTTCCTCGATTCTGCCTGGTACTTCCTGAGGTACCCGTCCACCGAGTACGACGACCGGCCGTTCGACAAGGAGCTCACGGAGAAGTGGCTGCCGGTGAACTCCTACATCGGCGGCAACGAGCACGCCGTGCTGCACCTGATGTACTCGCGGTTCATCACCATGGCGCTGCACGACCTGGGGCACCTGCCTTTCGAGGAGCCGTTCACGCGGTTCCGTGCGCACGGCACCATCGTGAAGGATGGGGCGAAGATGTCGAAGTCGCGCGGCAATGTGGTGGTGCCTGATGAGTACATCGGCAAGTGGGGCGCCGACACCTTCCGCATGTATCTCATGTTCCTCGGCCCCTACCAGGAGGGCGGCGACTTCCGCGACGAGGGCATCTCGGGGATCCGGCGCTTCCTGGACAAGGTGTGGAATCTCGTGACGGCGGCGGGTGAGGGCCGGGCCGAGGACCACCCCGAAGCAAACCGCAAGTTGCACCAGACGATACACGGTGTGGGCGCCGACCTAGAGGCGCTGCGCTACAACACGGCCATCTCGAAGCTGATGGAGTACGTGAACGTGCTGCGGGCCGGAGGTGAGGGCGGCGCAGGGATGCCGAGCGCGCTGCTACAGCCTCTCGCCATCATGCTGGGGCCGCTGGCGCCGCACTTGGCCGAGGAATGCTGGGAGCGGTTGGGCCACGATGGCAGCGTGTTCGACGCGCCCTGGCCGGCGTACGACGAGGCGCTGGCGCAGGAGGAGCAGCTCGAGCTGGTCGTGCAGGTCAACGGCAAGGTGCGGGGTCGCCTGCGGGTGGCGCGGGGCATCTCCCAGGACGAGGCCGTGGAGCAGGCGCTTGCCCAGGAGGCCGTACAGCGGTTCGTGGCGGACAAGCAGCTCCGCAAGACGATATACGTCCCGGATCGGCTGGTGAACTTGGTGGTATAGACCGCCGGGAAGCGGGAAGCGGGAAGCGGGAAGCGGGAAGCGGGAGGCGTCCGAGAGGGTGCCTCCCGTTCTTCATGCCGGGGAAAGGGGAAGAGGGAAGGGGGAAGGGTACGACGGTTCGGACCTGGAACCGCCCGATTCTGCAAGCGTAGAATCTGCAAGCGGTTACAGATCCGGGAGTGGTGTACCCTTCCCCCTTCCCACTTCCCCCTTTCCAAGGGGCTGGGCGGGCTGCGACCCTCCTGCCACCCCACGCGTCTATCTTGTCGGGAATGGCAGACTTCACCCTGGCTGCATTGGACGATCTGGCGATCCACCGGGCCAAGTCCGGCGATCTAGCCGCACTCGAGCGGGTGTACCGCGCATACGAAGGCACGGTGTACTCGTTGTCGCGGCGGATCTGCAGGACCCCGGAGGACGCCGAAGAGGCGCTGCAGGAGACTTTCCTGGAAGTCTGCCGCAGCATCGGGAAGTTCCGGGGCACTGGTCCCGGAAGTCTCACGGCATGGATCAAGCGGATCGCTTCCAGCAAGGCGCTGATCCGGATCCGCTACGAGAAGTACCGCGAGACGGAGGAGTTTCATGAGGAAGGCGGCTGGGCGGGCAGGCTGGACGGAGACACGGGCCTGCAGTTGGATCTGGAAGCGGCGCTGCACCGGCTGTCGGAGACCTCCAGAGCGGTGGTATGGCTGCACGATGTGGAGGGGTACACCCACGAGGAGATTGCCGAGCAAATGGGCAAGACAGTGAGCTTTTCCAAGTCGCAGTTGTCGCGCGCACATGCGCGGCTGCGAAAGATGCTCGGTGAGGAGGCGCAATGCTAAGACATTGCACGATCGCAGAGCTGTTGGACCTGCGGGACGGGGAGGGATCGGTGGCGGCGCGGACACACGTGGATGAGTGCGACGCCTGCCGGGTCGAGCTCGACCGGATGTACCAGCGGGTGGCGGCGCTGAAGGCCCTGCCGAGCTTCACACCGCCGCGCGACCGCTGGCCTGTCGTGCGTGACGCGCTGACGCGGTCACGCCGCCGCAGGCGGTGGCAGCGGGTTGGAGGAGCCGCGCTGGCCGCGGCGGCAGCGCTGGCACTGATGATCGGAATTCCCGGTGTGCAGGGGTCCGGCCCCGAACTGGCGATCGCCCAGGAAGTGGACGAGCTGAGGCAGGAGTCGCACCAGCTGGAGCGGGTGCTGTATGAGGTCGAGCGGGAGCGCCGCGTGGTGACCGGGCGGGTGCTGGCGGTGATCGTGGAGCTGGAGGACCGCATCGCGGTGATCGATGCCGGCATCACGACGGTACAGACGGGCGGTCATGTGACGGTCGAGCTGCGCGACCTGTGGGAGGACCGGGTGATACTGGTGAACCAGTTGGTGGCGACGCACGTGCAGCAGACCGCGTACGTCGGACACTGAATTAGATCGGGCACAGCCGCGCGACCATGAACGGCGGCTGCGCATCGTTGAGCAGTAAAGGAGCAGTGAGAGCGATGATGAAACTGAGAATGCTGGCATTGATTGGATTGGCCGTGCTGATGGGCCGGCCGGCCACGGTCCTGGCGCAGGAGCCGGATCCTGAGCAGGTGCGGCAGCACGAGGTCCAGGAAGCGGTGCGCCGCGTTCAAGAGGCACAGCGAGAGCTGCAGGCGGCACTCGAGTGGCTGCAACAGACCGAGATCGAATCGGCCAACCTGGCCATGCGCGAGGCCATGGCGGCCCTGCGACTGGCGCAGCGAGACCTGCGCGATGACGAGCTGCGGACCATCATGGAGCGCATTCGGGTCTTCCCGGGTATTGAGACCAACGTGGTGCTGAGCCTCGGCCGGCCACGGATGGGCGTGCTGCTCGGCTCGGACGAGTGGAACCCCGAGACGGATCCTGTGGGAGCGGTGCTGCAGGCGATCACGCCGGGCGGGCCAGCCGAGGAGGCGGGACTCAAGGCCGGAGACGTAATCACCATGGCCGACGGGCAGTCGCTGGCCCGCACCACGCGGCGAGAGGATTCGCCCGGCGAAAAACTGGTAGCCGCAATCCGTGGCCACGAGGAAGGCGACACGATGCGGGTGGAGTACCGCAGGGGCGACGAGACGCACACGGCCGACGTCGTGCTGCGGCAGCTGGACTCGCGCTCCTACTCCTACGGGATCTTCGCCGATCCCGAAACGAGCATCCAGATCGCCGAGCCGATCGAGATCCCCGAGATGGACTTCGCGGTTCGTACACCCGTCGTGCAGGCGTTCATGCCGTACGGCTGGCTCAATATCGAGCTGGTGATGCTGGACGAGGAGCTGGGTGAATACTTCGGAACCGGCGAGGGGCTGCTCGTGGTGAGCGCGCCGCGGGACGAAGACCTCGATCTCCGGAGTGGTGACGTCATCCTGAACATCGACGGGCGCGAGCCCACCAGCCCGCGCCATGCCTTGCGCATCATGCGTTCGTATGAGCCGGGCGAGACGATGAGTGTGGAGATCATGCGCAGCCAGCGCCGCCAGACTATCAACGTCACGGTGCCGGAGCGCGACGGCGGGTTCCTGTGGCGGTCGGAGACCGTTCCCGAGCCCGACAGCTGGTAGCCCCGGCGGTTAGGCGGTCAGCGGCGGTGGGACGGAGTTGGCCCGTCCCACCGCCGTCGCACGTTGTAGCCCCTCCCCCTACCTCCCGCTCCCAAACAGTATCGCGTTTGTGAGCAACCGGGCCGGCCCCCGCCAGAAGGCGCGGTAGAGTGGGTCCTCCGCGAGGAGAACGACGTGCCCGCGCCCCGCGCGTTCGGCGGTGGCGTAGACTGTCTCCCGGAGGAGCCGCTCCGTGTTGTCCGGCCATGCAAAGCCTGCGAGCAACAGCGAGTCGCCCACGAAGACCACCGGGTTGTCACCGTCTTCGGACGGTGTGAGGAACGTGCCCCCCCGCATCATCACCGGAAGCGCTTCCTGCCGATAACCCATCGTGAGCCAATGCGTCTGGTCGAGAGTCGCCCGGAAGATCGAGCCCGGGACGTACTCGGTCCGGTCTGGATCGGCCGAGGGGGATGCCAGCGGCGGAGTCATGTCGGGACCGCTGGGTAGAGTTTCCCCGTCCCCGTCCGGAGTGAGTCGCTTCACGCTGCTCAGGCCGACGTCCTCATGGCCGGGAAACAGCGCTGCGTTGTCGTACGCTATCAGCACGCCGCCGTCACGCACCCAACCCTTCAGTCGCTCGATCCCGCCGGGGCCCAGCTCCCGCCGGATCGTGCCGGCGCTCCCGCTGGGGATTATGAACACGTTGTAGTCGGCGAGGGTGTACATGCCGCCGACCCAGCTGAGCGGGACCGGCACGAAGGGCTGCCCCAGCTCCGCGTCGAGGAAGTGCCACAGCGCTCCGTAGCTGGTGATGCTGATGCCGCTCCCCGATGCGACGGCGATGCGCGGGGCGAAGACCGGGTCCACGCTCTGGGACCCAACGCCCACCGGTCCGGCATCGGGGAAAGCCGATTGAACGGCAGCCACCGGCACCCCGATTTCGGACGCGAGAGCAGTCAGCCGCTCGTGCAGCGTGTCGGGGTTGCGCGTCGTCCGGACCACGAAGGTGCCCCGCGGGAAGCCGCGGCCGTCCGCGCGGAGCGCCCGCGTGCTCACGTTCACCACGAAGCCCTCGCGCAGCAGCGCCATCGCCAGTTCAGGGGCCGCCTGGCGGTCGTTGGCGAAGACGTATGCCGAGCGCCCCGGTCCCGACACGCCACCCGCGGGAGCGATGGCGCGCACGGGATCTCCGTCCGCCGAAAGGGCCAGCCGCGTGGCAGCCACGTCGCGCAGGTCCTCCGTCCAGTAGGCCTCGAGCCCGAGTGTCAGGGGCAGCGACCACGCGGTGAGATCATAGAACTCGTAGCGCTCGCTCATGGCGCTGGTGCCGCGCCGCTGGTTGCGCCGGAACTTCGCGAGCTGCCGCTCCGCGAACTCGCTGTCGACTTCGGCACTGGGCTCGAGCAGGGCGCGCGCCATTCGACCCTCGGGTTGCGCCAGGTCCACGACCAGCGCGCCGGCCGGGAATGTGCGGCGTACGCCGTCCGCGGTGGGACCGGCCATATAGTCGTGCGCGTCGGACGCCGTGTACGGCTCGTCGAGGCGGCTCACCTCCACGTGCTGGCGCAGCAGCATCGTTGCGAGCCGCGCCGCGTTGGTCTCGTCGTTGTCGGGGAGAATCACGACGCGCTTCATGGTGGCCGAGCGTGCCTCGGCTACGGCGAACCGGTGGAAGTCGTAGAAGTCCCCGAGGCGGGCCTCGCGGTTGGCTGCGGCCGTCGCGATGGTGGCCAGGGACGCCACGTAGTGATGCGCGATCCCATCCGCGAACGTGATGACGGTGCCGTCGTCCCGGCGCCGCTCCAGTGCCTTGCCACCATCGGTCTCGTACGTCATCCCCGTTGCACCGTGCAGCGACGGGCCAGTGTCGAAGTATCCTGCGTAGAACAAATCGAAGATGTCGCGCGTGTAGTACTGCCATCCGAAGCGGTCGAAGGCAGCGGCGTTGCCTTGCCCGAACGTCTCCATCCAGCGGGTGGACTCGGCCGGGAGGTTATGGTTCACGGGCAGCGCCGGGGGCGGGAAGAAGAACTGCTCCGTGGTACCGTGCATGTCTACGAACACCTGCGGATGCCAGCGCATGATGGTCGCGACCATGGCCCTGGTGGGGGCCTGGGACAGGGCGAAGAAGTCGCGGTTCATGTCGAACCGGTAGTGGCTGTAGCGACCCCAGATGTCCCACGGCTCGTTCCACTCGTACGAATAGGGCTCGTCGGTCCCCACTGCCAGCGAGTTGTACCACACCACGAAGCGCTCGTGGCCGTCGGGGTTTGCCGACGGGTTGAGGATCACGAGTGTATTGTCCAGCAGATCCAGCGTCTCGGGTTCTTCGGAGGCGAGCAGCTGATACGCCACCCACATTGCCGCCTCGAATCCAGTGGGCTCGTTGCCGTGGATCGAGTACGAGAGCATCACTACTACCGGATCACGCGTGACGATAGCCTGGGCCTGCTCCGGGCTCGTTATGCGGGGGTCGGCCAGTCGGTCGATCTCGCCCCGGATCTCGTCGAGGCGGGCGATGTTCTCGGGCGAGGAGATTAGCAACACCCGCATCGTGCGCCCCTCCTCGGTCACACCGATCACTTCGGTGCGGGCGCGGTCGGGAGCCGCTGCGACCAGCGCGTCCAGCACCGTCTGCTGCTCGGCGTACTGAGTGTGTCGTGCGCCGGCCTCGTACCCCAACAGGTCGCCCGGGCGCGGCACTTCGCTGCGGTACGGCCCACGGCCGTAGTACTCGAAGCGCTCCTGTGCAAGAAGGTCGGTCGCGGGGAACAAGAGGAGCGTGGCGAGGCCTGCGCCAGCCAGAGAGAGCGTCGATAGTCTGGACTTCATGATCGTCTGTCGTGTGGGGGTGGGGGTGCGATTCACGGACGCTGGCAAACTAGCCAGCGGTGCGGCACCCCGCGAGGGTGGACTGCTTGCGCAACGCCGGGCGCGCGCGCATCCTGTTTGCATCTCGGACCACGATCGTCTTCGCCAGGAGGCCTGAATGCCGGAGGCACTGTTCCCTCTGTTTCCTTGGATGCACCTGATCGGTCGGGTTCTCTTCTCCATGCTCTTCATCGGAAGCGGCTTGAATCACCTGCTGAAGGTGAACGACATGGCGGCCTATGCGCAGATCAAGGGTATGCCGGCGCCGAAGGCGGCGACGGTGATCTCTGGGTTGATGATCCTGGTCGGTGGCATCCTGGTGCTGCTCGGCTGGCACCGGTTCATCGGCGCCGGCCTCATCGTGCTCTTCCTGCTCCCCTCGGCTTTCCTGATGCACGCATTCTGGAAGGAAACCGACGCCGCGATGATGCAGGTCGAGATGTCGCACTTCATGAAGGACCTGGCACTGCTCGGTGCGGCGCTCTTCTTCGCGTTCTATTCCGGAATGCCCTGGCCGATGAGCCTGGGAGGGTAACTAGAGGGGGAGCACGCGGGACCATGCGGGTGCAGTACACGGCGTGAGGCGCACTCCGGCCGCCGAACGCGGCTGCACGCTGCACACTGTCCATACTCGCTCACTGCCTGGCCATTCCGCCTTGCCGCTTGAGACCCTGCCGCCCACTTGACGCCTGAGATATATCGCGCGATATTACGTACGATACAACGTGACGATATATCAGGAGGTCCAAGTGGCCAGGAATCGTAACGGCTGGTGGTTTGGATTCGGTCCCGAGGGCATGTGCGGCTGGGGCGACCTGGGCGGGCGTCGCCGCAGGGGCCGCCGGGTCCGGTTCGAATCGGGTGACATGAAGTACGTGATCCTCAAGCTCCTCAAAGAGAAACCGATGCACGGGTATGAGGTGATGAAGGCGCTGGAGGAGCAGACGCACGGCTGCTACAAGCCGTCCCCCGGCACCGTTTATCCCACGCTGCAGTGGCTCGAGGACGAGAGCCTGGTGAAGAGTGACGAGGTGGAGGGGAAGAAGGTCTACTCGGTCACGGATGCCGGACTCGAGTTCCTCGAGCAGAACAAGTCGACTGTGGAGGACATATTCGACCGCGTCGAGGAGACGATCGATTCGATCTTCACCGACCCGATCCCGGATATCACACGCCTGGCCGGAAAGTTGGTAGGCCAGGCGTACCGATCGGCATGGAAGCTGCGCGACGACCAGGAGCGGCGCCGCAAGGTGACCGAGATCCTCGAGCAGGCCCTCAAGGACCTGGAGGGAGTCGTCGCCGAGTAGCGACCCCCGCTACTCCTTGTCCACCGATAGCAGTGCGGCCAGCCACAGGAAGGGCGCGGCCGCGAGCGCCGCATACGATCCGGCCTGGATTCCCACGTACAAGTTGGTCCAGGTGCCTTGGGTGGTGCCGACGACCTCCAGTTGCGTGGTGAGCGCCACCAGGTCCTGCCAGCCTACGCCCAGCTGAGCAGTGAACCCCGGCCAGGTACCCTCGAACAGATCGAGATCCCCCGCCAGCAGCACGCCCGCCGCCACGTCGACGGCCCACGCGCCCGCGATCCAGTAGCGGTAGCGGGGCCGGATGCCGAGGCGCCAGCCGTCGTCGTCACCTCCCAAGTACACGCCGCCGCCCACAGCCGAATGGGAGCCGACGTTGTACAGCGCGCCGATCTCCCCCGAGAAGTAGTACCGGGGCGTGTCGGCGAGGCGGTTCTGGTCGGCGAGCCTCGCGCTGACGGCGAACTCGGCAATCGTGAACCACTGACATCCGGGCAACGCCCGACCGCGGAAGCAGAATCCGGGCGGCCGCTCGTACGCTTGAACCAGCGTGCCACCACTCTGTTGTGCGGGGAGTGCGGTGGGCAGCAGCATGCCCAGGAGCACGACCACGAGGCTCCGCCTCAATCTGGTGTCGTGCCCCCCGGCGGGTCGTCGTCGCGTCGCAGACGACCCGCCTGTTGCAGCGCACGCCGCAGGAGGAACTCGATCTGTCCGTTCACGCTGCGCAGGTCGTCCCGCGCCCAGCGTGCCACAGCTTCGTGCACCTCCTGATCCATGCGGAGCAGGAACGGCTTCCGCTTGGATTCGGCCACGCTACTGGTACAATGAACCCGTGTTCACGACCGGCTGCGTTCCGCGGTCGGAGCAGAGCACCACCAGCAGGTTGCTGACCATCGTGGCCTTGCGCTCCTCGTCGAGCGCCACGATGTCCTTGGTGGAGAGCTGTTCCAGCGCCATCTCCACCATTCCCACTGCGCCGTCCACGATCTTGCGCCGGGCCGCGATGACGGCGGTGGCCTGCTGCCGCTGCAGCATGGCGTGGGCGATCTCGGGCGAGTACGCCAGGTGGCTGAGGCGCGCCTCGATCACCTCCACGCCGGCCTTGTCGAGCCGCGCCTGGACCTGCACCTGCAACTGCTCGGCGATCTGAGCCGTGTGCGTGGTGAGGGCCATCTCGTTCTCATCCTCGTGGTCCTCGTACGCATAGTGCACGGCGAGCCCGCGCAGCGCCGCTTCGCTCTGCACCTGGACGAACTCCTCGTAGTCGTCCACCTCGAATAGCGCTTCGGCGGTATCGATCACGCGCCACACGACCACTGCGGCGACCTCGATCGGGTTCCCCGTCTTGTCGTTCACCTTGAGCTTGCCGGTCTCGAAGTTGCGCACCCGTACCGAGACCTTCCGCTTCGTGTAGAACGGGTTGGCGAACCGCAATCCCGGTGTCTTGCAGGTGCCCACATACGAGCCGAACAGCTGCAGCACCCGCGCCTCGTTGGGGTTCACTATGAACAGTCCGCCGAAGCAAACGCTCAGGACCGTTACGATGAGCGCCGAGATGATGATCCCGGCCGGATCTTCGGCGATGATCTCGCGGATCATCCAGTAGGTCGTGGCAGCGGTCGCCACGATGAGTACGAACAGCGCCAGGTAGCCCGATGCGACTGTCCGTTCCTTTTCGCGGATCATGACTCCCTCCCGAATGGGACTATCATAATGATATCATATTGATAGTGACATGTCAAGGCGCGAGGCCAGCCCATGCAACGCCCCAGCGGGTGGTCAGTCGGCCAGGATCCTCAGGTAGGCCTTCCACGGTCCCACCTGGCCGTCGTATTGCCTGGCCATCGCTCGCACAACCTGTGCAATGTGCCCCAGGTCGTGAGCCACCCAGGTGGAGAGTAGTTGGCGGAGAGTGACCCGTCCGAACTCCGGGTGAAGGCCCACTCGGTCCAGGTCTTCGTCGGTCAGCTTCCAGCTGTCGAGGGTGCGGACATTGTCCGCACGCAGCGACTGGAACTCGTCGAGCAGCTGCGCCAGCGATTTCCCTTGCGACTCCCGTTCTTGGGCGAACCGATCGAACGGCTCGAACACCCGAAACTCCCCCTCGTCCAGGATGATCCGGGCCCGGCCTATCCAGTCGGTGCGCTCGCCGTGGATCAGGTGCCCCACTACGTCGAACGCGCTCCAGGTGCCCTCGCCCTCGGTGGCCCGGATCCATGGCTCCGAAAGCCCCTCCAGCAGTGCCCGAAGCGTGCGGGGTGTGCGGGAAAGGATCTCGATGGATTGGTCCAGTCGGTACTGCACGAACGTCGCCCCCATGTGACAGCGGCCGGCTGAGGCCGGCCGCCGCCAGATCAATGCTTGGAGAACACCGTGGTCTTGCCGTCCTCGTCGAAGGTGAGCACGTCATAGTGCTCCGCCTCCCGCCCCGGTACCTCCATACCCGGGGAGCCTATGGGCATCCCCGGAACCGAGAGTCCCTTCACCTCCGGGCGTTCCTCGAGGAGCCGTCTCAGATCTTCAGCTGGTACGTGTCCCTCGATGATGTAGCCGTCCACGACGGCGGTGTGGCAGCCCTCGAGCTCAGCCGGTATCCCGTACTGGCTCTTGACGGCCACCATGTCGGGAGCCCCGACGGTCGTGACTTCGAATCCATTGGCTTGTAGGTGACCCACCCACTGTTCGCAGCAGCCTCACGTAGGTGCCTTGTACACCGTCACCGTCGGCTGGTCAGCGGCAGCCTGGGTGCATGCCGCCAGCGCCGATGCCGCCAGCACCAGCGCACCACCCACGATGGCCTGTCTCATGCGCTTCACTTCCATGTGTAGTACCCCCTTGTGAGGCTCAACGAACCCGACCCATCCTACGTTCCCCGCGGCTAGCTCGCGTACAGATCGATGATCCGCTCCAGGGCCCGGCGGCACACCCGGCAGAATCCGAGCATGTTGCGGGTGAACATGATGCAGTCCACCTCCGACCGGTACAGGCCCTTCGCTTCGTACATGGCGCCCTCGAACGCCCCCACCACTCCGGCATTGTTCGAGGCCGAGAGCATGTCCCGCTCGGTGGCCCGCTGCTCTCGGAAGAGAGCGTCAAAATCGGCCTCGGCGGCCTGTTCGTCAATGAGCTGGCCGCGCCGCGCCCGGATGGCGCGGGAATGCTCCTCGAACCGGTCCTTGACCCAGGGGGTCGGGAGCGGCGTGGCCGGCTGCACCAGGTCCTTCCACTTGAGGGTCGCCGGGTCGTGCAGTGCCGTGACGTTGGGCTCCCACGGCTCGGGGTGGACCTCGCCCCCCGTCTCGTAGGCCACGGACGACGTGTAGTACTCGTCGGCCAAGCCCGCGAAGTGGTGCCCGAACTCGTGCACGAAGACGTAGTCCGAAAACTCCGAGTCCACTGCCGACGTCGCCTGCCATCCGAAGATACCGCCGCCCCCGTACTGGGCCGCGTTCACCAGCACCGCCACGAACTCGTACGGAGCTGCCGACAGCACGTCGCGCATGGTGCGGTTGTCGGGCACCAGCATGTACCGCTCGCTGTCGAAGATGCCGTACTGAGTGGAGAGCGGTGTGCGGTGGTAGCGGTCGGAGTGGGGCCGCGTCACCCCCGAGACCGGAGACGGCAGGTCGATTGCCCGCACGTTGAAGTCGGTCTTGCGGCTCTTGAACGGTTCGTAGGAGAACAACTCGCCGACGAGCCGCTCGGCATCGGCGTGGAACTTGGAGAGCTCCTCCGCCATGTAACCCACGCCGAGGACGATAAGGTCCACCTTCTCGCTCGGCGGACCGCTCTCGAACAAGGGCCACACTGTCCCCACCGGCTCGAGGTCCGCAGGGTTCGCAAAGTGGGAGTGCGGATCCACATCGATGCCGGCGAGCTCGACCCAGCTGCCTGCCGAATCCCGCTTCTTGAGCACCACCTTCACGGGCCCTCTGGGCCAGGGGAATCGTACGGATTCGTGGAACGTCCGGTGAGTCTCGCGGGCCTCGCCGGTGGTCTCCCACTCCCCGTACAGTGTGGCGTAGCCCCGTGAGTAGATGACCGCAGCGCTCGCGGCGTCCACGACCTCGAACAGGTACTTGCCCAGGTTGGTGTCGTCGAGCAGCCGTGAGTGGCTCCCGGCCCACGGGCCGTCCGACACCACACGGTCCAGGGTGACGAGCTCGCTTCCCATCCCTCCCGTGTGATAGTAGTCCACCCGCATGGTCTTGTCGGTGAAGTACCGGTCGAAGTCCTGGGCGGCGAGCGGCATTGCCCCACACAAGACTGCCAGTACCACGCCACCGCATATCCGCTCACGCATCGTGCATTCTCCTTGTCTCAATTCGCCTGAAACCCCATGTCGGCATGCCTACCGTCGCAAGAAGGCTTGTTGGCGGCTGCCTAGCTGCGCAACCCCTTCAATCGCCCGCCGAGCTGCGGCGGTGCCGCATGCCGAACTCGATATTGGCCTTCGGCTCGCGGGGGATCTCGTCGGGCGGAGCCTCGAGGAAGGCCTCCAGTTGTACCAGGGCCGCCTGCAGTGTGGCAATCACGGTGGCCTGCCGCAGGATCGGGTCGAAGTGCTTGGATTGGGCGCGCCCCTCCGCATAGTCCAGGATGGCGCTGAGTGCCTGGGCGATCTCGCGCTTGGAGTAGGGCAACAGGGATGCCGGCTTGAACGTGCACTCGGCGAAATCGCCCTCCTCGTGTGACAAGACGTCGGCGTAGGCTTCCTTGATTTCGTCGATGCGGACCACGTGCTCCGGATTCTCGAGATCGTAGGGATGTGGGATGAGCTGCGGCGTGACCGGCGTCGGCACCACGCGCCGCCCCGCTGCACGCCGGCTCAGCATCCAAACGACCGACAGCACCACGACCAGCGCGATCAGCCACTCCACCGGTCTGCCTGCAGGCTCAGGGCCACGCCGCGCACCAGGACCACGATCGCGACGATCTGGACGAGATGGAACACCCCGTCGTGGTTGAACGGCCAGATGATGGTGAACGACACGGAGCCGCTGGCCTGGATCGCAGCGGCGACGATGTTGAGGGTGATGCCTGCCGCAACCCAGCCGGCTCCCGGGAGGCGGTGCCGCATGGCGAGCGTGAGATATAGCGCGAGCGCGAAGATCATCGCCGCGGCCTCGTACAGCACGAACACCAGGAACGTGCCGCTCCAGAGGCGCGTGATCACGTAGAAGACCAGCGCCACGGCGAGCATGAACGGCAGGGCACGTTGCGCCACCTTGCCCCCGCGCCAGTCGTATAGCGCGGCTACGACGAACAGCGCCACGACCAGTCCCAACGACAGAAACAGCGGTCGCCACAGGAGATCTTCCATGCGGTCAGAGAGGACGAATCCGTGCACCACTGTTCCCAGCAGGGCCGCCACGGCGAGGAGGCTGAGCACCCAGGACCATATGCCGACCTTCCAGCGGTCGCGCTCGCGCAGCCGCCGCAGCAGCACGACGCAGCCGATGGCGAGCGCGGCGATCATGGCGTCGGTCGCCGCGGTCGTGAGTTCGGTGGGTACGGGGCTCAGCTGCACGCCGGCGTCAAGCGGAGGCGGACTGTGACTGCTTCATGAGTCGCACGTAGGTCACGCGCAATTCGGTGAGCGAGCCCGCGAGAAACTGCTGTTCGCTGTCCGAGAGATTGCCCTTCGTCTTCTCCTCGAGCATCACGAGCGTGTCGATGAGCTGGCTGGCGGTGGCGAGGCCGCTCTGCACCTGGTCTTCGCCCGCTTCCGGCGATTCCGCATCCCCACCCTCGGGCTTCATCAGGCCCTCCACGTGGTTCAGCGTGGCGGCGGCGGTGGCTGCGACGCTCGCTGCGAAGGCTGTGAAGTCGACGGCCATCAGCCCTCCCTTGCCCAGCGTATCTCGATGCTCGGCTGGTGTCCCAGCGCGCCCCGCAGTAGGTCGAGGAGCTCAGTGTCCGCACCTACGTTCTCGAACATCTGCAGCGTCTCGCGGCTGATGTAGTAGTCCTGGTCTGTGGAAGACTCCTCCTCCAACTGGTCGATCAGGAACTGGAGCTGTTCCTCGGTGATCGCACCGATGGCATCGCCCGTTTCCTTGTCGTAGACCCGAATGTCATCGTCCACGTTCTGCTTCCTCCTTGGTTAGTCGGTCTCGCCTTCTCTCGGCGGCTCCCACAACTCGATCCGACGTCCCTCCGGATCCATGATCCAACCGAACCGCCCGTACTCGTACTCCTCTACCTTGTCGTCCACCTCGACGCCCTCCGCCCGCAATTGCGCCAGCAGTGCGTCCAGGTCGTCTACCCGGAAGTTGAACATGTAGGGCTTGGTGCTGGGTTGGAAGTGCTTCGTGTCGTCCTTGAACGGCCCCCAGACCGTGTGGCCCACGGTGCTCGGATCGTCCTTTTCGCGCCACTCGAAGGAGATATAGCCGTCTTGGTCGGGTGTGATGCCGAGGTGCTGCTGGTACCAGGTCTTCAGCTGTTGGGGATCCGCAGACTTGAAGAAGATCCCGCCGATTCCGGTGACGCGTCGCATGGCACCTCCTGGAGAGTGCGAATCATGCGGTCGTGTCCGCCCACCCCGCAAGGCGTGCGGCATCCTCCCCCAGAACCGCGTCCAAAACCTCCACTAGCCGGTCGGCATCCTCGTCAGAGAAGGGAAGTGGCGGCTTGATCTTGAGCACGTTGTCGTCGGGTCCGTCGGTGCTCAGCAAGATGCCGTGGTCCTTCATGCGCTCCACCACGTAGCGCGCAACGTCCGTGGCCGGGGTGCGCTCCTCGGTGTCGGTTACGAACTCCACCCCGAGGAACAAACCGCGGCCGCGCACGTCTCCGATCGCCGGATGCCGTTGCGCGAGGCGCAGTAGGGAATCCGCGAGGTATTGCCCCACACGCAGCGCGTGCTGCTGCAGCCTCTCGTCGTGGATCACGTCGAGCACCGCGAGCCCTACCGCGCACGAGACGGGATTGCCGCCGAACGTGTTGAAGTACTCCATCCCCGTATCGAACGACGCAGCGATCTCGGGTGTGGTCACGACGGCGCCGAGTGGGTGCCCATTGCCGATGGGCTTGCCGAGGGTGACGATATCGGGCACCACTCCCTGGGTCTCGAATCCCCAGAAGTGCGTGCCGACGCGTCCGAACCCCACCTGCACCTCGTCGGCGATGCACACCGCACCTGCCGCTCGAGCATGGTCATATGCCTCCGCGAGGAATCCGGGCGGCAGCTCTATCTGGCCGCCGCAGCCCAGCAGCGTCTCGGTGATGAGAGCCGCCGCCTCACTGCCCGCGGCGTGCGCACTGGCGAGAGCCTGCCGTACGTGCCCGGCGTACTTATGCCCGCACTCGGGGTCGCCGCGCCGGTAGGGCCCGCGGTAGTCGTCCGGCATCACGACCTTGTGTACGTGTGGCGGCGCACCGTGTCCGCCCCGGCCATCGAACTTGTACGGGCTCGCGTCGATCAGGGCCGCCGTGTTGCCGTGGTATGCACCGTCCAGCACGATGAGGTCCGCGCGCCCCGTGTGCTCCCGCGCCATGCGGAGTGCGAGCTCGTTAGCCTCGCTGCCGGAACAGACGAAGTAACAGACCCGCAGAGGCTCGGGAAGCACTGCGCTCAGCCGCTCCGCGTAGCGCACCAGATTTTCGTGTAGGTAACGCGTGTTGGTGTTGAGCACCGCCATCTGCCGCCGTGCGGCGTGCACCACCCGTGGATGCGAATGGCCCACGTGGCACACGTTGTTCACGCAGTCGAGGTAGGTACGGCCCACCTCGTCGTACAGGTACTGGCCCCTGCCGCGCACGATGTGCAGGGGGTCGGTGTAGTGCAGGCTTAGATTGGGGCCCAGCCGTGCGTGCCGTGCGGCGAGCAGCGCAGCGCGCTCCATGCGGTCCTCGGCATGCACGCCGGCTGGGAGGCGGAGCATCAGGTTCGGGTCGGGTGACAGGCTGAGCCAAACCGGGCGTTCGCGTGGCGCGGCGACACCCGGATACTCCCCGTTCCGATCGAGTAGATCGGTGACGATCTGGAAGTGGAGATGGGGCGGCCAGTGGCCGTTCACGGCGAAGTCCCCCACGCGCGCGAACGCGTCGCCTTGCGCGACCGGCACGCCGGGCTGCAGCGAGAGCGCGTCCGGGGCCAGGTGGCCGTACAGCGTGTAGAACGTCGGCCCACCTGCCGGCGAGTGCTCGAGAATCACGGTGGGGCCGTAGTCCAGGGCTTCCGAGTTGTTCCGCACGCTATGCACTCGACCGTCGAGCGGTGCGAGGACCGGAACGCCGGGCTCGACGAACAGATCCACGCCCAGATGAACCGTGCGGCGCTCGGGGTGCTCTCCCTCGCTCCCCGTGAATGCCTCGCTCGTGTAGATCGCGCGCGGCTCGTCGTAGCGGCCGATTCCGAGGCGCACCCCTTCCCGCTGCATGCGGCCGAACAGCAGCTCGCTGAATGCCTCGGAGCCGACGATGTCCTGTGGACTCTCCAGCTCCATGCTGCCGATCGAGAGGTCGAACACTACGTGCTCGGTGTCCCGCGGATCGGGTTCCAGCAGGGAACCGAGCTCGTCGCCGTGCGTTTCGAGCCACTGCACGACGCCAGCGCTCGCGGGGCAGGGCGGCAGTCCGCAGCGGTCACGGAAGAGGTCGCGCGCCAGCCGTGGGTGCACGTCGGCCAGCCGCTCCAGCGTGCTCCAGGCGGGCTGCTCGCTGATCATCAGGTAGTCGTTAGCGGGCTCCGTGGCACGGCGGCGTGCGGCGTAGCACACACTCGTGGCGAGCCGGGCGCTTGCGAGTGTGAACAGCACGTCGAGTTCCGCCTCGGCGAGCGGAAAGGTTTCGTGGAACCCCGCCACCACGTGTGCAGCGGCGTCCACGGGGTTCGGTTTACCGAGCATCGCGTAGGCCACGGCAATGGCCGGATCGCTGACCGTGCGCGTCTCCAGCATGTCGCCGAAGTCGATGAAGCCGACTACGCGCCGCCCGGGGCCGGGCGGGCTCACCAGCACGTTGTGGTCGTTGGCGTCGTTGTACACCACGCTGCGCCGCAGCTCCGGCCATGCGGGAGCTACGATGTCGTGCCATTGCCGCAGGACGTCTTCGACGAGCCCCCTGCGTGTCGGGTCGACGTCATTGACGTGCGACGCCATCACCTCCGGCGCCACACCCAGGTCCCACAAGAAGTCGGCGCGCTCTGCATCAGGGTGCGAGAAGCCCTTGAGAGCGGCCACCATCGATCCGAGCCGCCGCCCCAGGTCACTCAGCAGAGCGGGCGTGTGGGGCCGCACCTCGGCAAGCGGTGTGCCCGGGAGCCAGGTTAGCAAGCGAACGCAGTGCGTCTGCCCGTCTGGTCCCTGCAAGGCGGTCATGCGCTCACCGCCGCCGGTCGCGCACAGGCGAGGCGCGAGCACCTCGTCGGCGTGCTCCTCCAGCCAGCTCAGCGCGGCGTTCTGGAAATCGAGGTGGTCTCGAGCCTCGGCGGCTCCGGACACCTTTAGGACGAACGACTCCCCCGTGGGAGTCGTCAGCCGGAAGTTCTGATCGCGCTCGCTGGGAAGGGGATGCACCGTGCCGGTGAGACCGTACGCCTCCTCGGCGAGACCGAGCGCCTCGTCGTTGGTGAGGGCGGGCCGCTGCGCCTCGAGTGTCACCCTATCTGGCAGTGGGAAGGCGGGACCGGCGCCACCCCGCCATGTCGCCAGCCAGATGCCTCACATCAGGGAAGCCGGCCTGCTGCAGCATGGACTGTGCGACCCGAGCCCGAGGGCCGACCTCGCAGTAGACGACGATCTGCTTGTCCCTGATCTGCTCGAGGTCCACCAGGCGTCGGCCGATCTGCTGATACGGGAGGTTGACCGCTCCAGGCACGTGGCCCTGCTCATACTCCCGCGGTGTGCGCACGTCCAGAATGATCGGGTTCTCGCCGTTCTCCATCTGCGCCAGCAATGCGTCCTGGCTGATGACGCCGGGCGCATCGGAGCAGGCAGACGCGACGATAAGGGCTGCCAGCAGCCCCCAGGCCGCATGTGAGAGGTGATTGCGTCGCATGAGCTCGGTGATCACTCCTTCGCGTACTCGTCAGCGCCCAGGAAATGCAGCGACACGTACGGCTCGTCTCCCACGACCCAGCTGTCGTGCCCTGGGCCGATGGCAAAGAGGTCGCCGGCCTCGAGCGGGATCTCCGTGCCGTCATCCATCCGTACCATGGCGCGTCCGGTCAACACCAAGCCGATGTGGTCGACCTGACAGCTCGCCGAGCCGGTTGCGGCGCCTACGTGTTCGGACCACTTCCATCCGGGCTCGTAGCTCGCCCGCCCCAGGGTCATGTCCCCGATGGTGACCAGCTCGAACTTGCCCTTCTCGAACGCTCTCGACTCGTCGGGGGCGTCGAATCTCTTTATATCCACATGCACCGTCATCACCCCGCTTCCAAGGGGTATCCAGGGGTCCGGGTACTACCCCAAGATAGCACGGTGCTAGGCGTCGTACTGCAGGAACTCGATCGGGGCGCCGTTCTCCACGATGAACGCCACGGTGACGCCCCGCGACGGGCTGTTCGGCTCGATCAACACGTCCCTGCCGGCCAGTTCGGCCTGCAGATCGTCCACCTCGAACGCGACGTGGGGCACGGTCTTCACGAGCTCCGGCAGCGGCGAGTCCGAATCGAAGCGCAGCCACTCGACGCCGTAGTCGCTCTCCTCGTAACCCGACACGTACATGCCGTACTTCGCGAGGTACTCCTCTCCGTCACGCGGCTTCTGTGTCGGAATGCCGATGTGGTGGTACCGTCGCATCTGGGGTCTCCGCTGGTGGAGCGGGGTGAAACAAAGGGCGCCCGAGATTCTCGGGCGCCCCGGGGGCTCATCCGCCCGGCGCATTCAGAGAGTCATGACGAGAGCCGCAATCGCGATTATCAGGGTGAGCAACTGAACGACGGTGCCCCAGCTCATGCCCGGGACCGCGCTCTCCTTCCTCATCCACCACTCGAGCCCGCCCCACTCCGCGACCTCCACTGTCTCCTCAATGGGCGGCGGCGGTGGCAGGTCGTCCACCGACATCCCCATGACGCCCTCGATGGCCTCGGAGAGCTGCTCGGACGTGAACGGCTTGGGGAGTGTCTTCAAGGCTCCGAGGCGATCCGCCTCGGCCAGCAGCGAGGGAACGTCTTGATCGAGCGCGCCCGAGATCGCCACGATCCGCACCTCCGGGAACTCGCGCCGCAGGTCTCGGATGAGCCCCTGCCCGCCCTTGCCGGGCATGACAATGTCGGTGATGACCACGTCCGCGGGAGTGTCTCGGTACGAGTCGAGGGCCGCGTCCGCGTCGGACGCCTCCCCGACCTCGAACCCGTTCTTCTCCAGGCGCTTGCGCAAGATCTGTCGCACCTGAGTGTCGTCGTCGACCACAAGTATCCGGCTCACGGCATCCACCACGTCACGTTGGGGTCTGAGGGTAACAATCTACTACCTCCCGTCGCGGCACCGTTAGGCCGGATCGGGGGCGCGGGGGGGCCCGATTGGGACATTGGGAGCCGCCGCGGCCTCACCGCTCCGTCTCCCGGCGTTAATCGTGGTGGTCCGCCGGCCGCAGTTGCTCGGCTCCGGGCAGCACGCCGATGAGCCGGGCCGGGTCATGGATCAGCACGGGCAGGTGCTGGGGGCAGATCCATAGTGCGGAGTCTCGGTACTCCAGCGTGATGAGAGGCGTCTGGTCGGCTCCACGGTGGCAGGCCAGGCACGCCTTGGCCGGCTGATCGGTCATGGGGTCTCTCCCTCTTCCGGTTGGTCGGTACGGTGCTCTTCGTGTGGCCGCAGCCACGTGCGGTACAGCACGAGCGCCACGGTATAGGCGCAGGCGAGGGCGACCAGTGTGACCCCGCCCCACCATGAAATGGGCAGGAGATAGGCGGCGTTGGTACCCTCGGTGGCGATGAGATACACCCACTCGTCGAGCGCCATTCCAAGCCCGACCCCGAAAATCACGAGCGCCAGGTCGAGCCTGCGGGTGAACCCGCGGAACACCGCCAGCGGGATTCCTCCCAGTGTAATCAGCAGCAGTCCCGTGAACAGGTGGTGGATGTTGTACGGGCCCACGTTGAAGTCGGAATCGGGAGAGATGAACAGCGCGAGGCGCAGCACCACGAACGTGGTCACGATGGTCGCGGCCAGCAGGACCGCGTTGCGCTTCACGACGCCTGGAGGAGTGGTGTAGTAGCGAGCCATGTCAGACGGCCTGTCGCTTCCCGGGAATGAACCGCGGCACGCGGCGCATGTAATCCCGGTACCGGTCGCCGAAGCGGTCCAGCAGCTCGTGCTCCTCCAGCACGGCGATGGCGTATAGCCCCGGTACCGTGAGCGCCACGACGACGTAGAGACCGAGGTAGTTGCAGAACAGAGCGACGGCGATCATGCCCAGCAGAATCGCGACGTACCTGGGATGCCGCACGCGGCCGTAGATCCCCTCGGTGAGCAGCTTGCCCGGTCCGCCCTTGGGATTGAGCTCGGGTCCTCCCAGCAGCATGCGCGTCGACAGCAGCCTGCGGCAGCGGATCTCGATGGCTACGCTCGCCAGGTACACCACGACCGCCAGGCCGATGAGTGTCCAGCTGGTGCCGTACTCGACGGCGAGGATCGGGCCGCTCACCATGTACATCGCAGCTGCCACCGCTAGGTAGACCGTAATCAGCAAGAGGTAGCTCCATGGTGGGCCTACGCGGCGCCAAAACCGGGCAAAGGGGTGCACTACCAGCCAGTGCACGAGCGCTGGGGGGATCAATACCACCGAGAGGAGCGCCAGCACCCAGCGCGCGGTGTTCACCTTGCCCCTTGCTCGCGGTAGAGCCACACGGCGAGCGCTACGAGGGCTACGACTGCGAGCGCGCTGGGCCACTGCGGGATGCCGATGCCGGCAACGATGAACTCGATCTGGAACACCACGCGGATCAGGTGTCCCACTGCGACGACGCACAGGAAGATCAGCGTGATGAGCAGCGCCGGTTTCATGGCTTTCTCCTTGCGAACTTGAGTCCTGACCACGTGGCGTCGATGGCGCAGATCTTGTAGTCCACCAGCCCGTTGTCCAGGCCCGCCTTGCGCACGGCTGTCTGGGTCAGGTCGGTCTCCACTCCTGAGGACTGCTTGGGCCAGGCGATCCAGATCCCGCCGGGGCCCGTCGCGGCGCCCATCCTCTCGACCTTGCGCTCGAGTTCCTTCCTCGACGCCGGGAACCACATCAAGAGATCACACCGTCCGCGCGCCGGCTGTCGCAGGGTCGCGCCCTGGGGCAGCCGCCCCAGCGTCTCGGAGAAATCACTGGGCGCACCGACCAGGCCCACGGTGAAGCCAGGCTTGATGCCGAGCTTCTTGGGGAGCGGCGTGCCGGAGTAGCCGGCAAGCACCGATGCGGTCTTGACCGGCTTCTGCGGCGGGTGTGCGATGGCCCGCTTCAGAGCGCTACGCAGGCGGCTCGCGGGGGTGTACACCGCATCGGGTACCAGCTTCTCGATCCGGCTCACCTTCTCGGGATCGCCACCTACGAACACGATCGGCACGTGCCGTGTGGCCTTCCAGTGGCGCACGCCGACTGCGACATCACGGCCGTGCGAGGGAGTGCGCGACAGATCGATCACCAGTGCGTCGGGCGGCCTGTCCCGGAGTTTCTTCAACAGGGCGGGCGTCACCGACTCGTACGCAACCTGGTAGCCGGCTTTGCGGAGCAATCCCGCCGTCGCTTTCCCCTCGGCGGCCTTCACATGGATGAGGCGTACGCGCTTACGAGCCTTCATCGGCCGGCAGCCCGAGCCACGATCGCGCCTCAGCCATATCGCGGAACACCTGCACGCGATTCTGCTCCTCATCGGTCATGGACTGATACATGCGCGCCGTGCCGAACACGAAGTCGGCGGTGGTGACTATCGCGAGCCTCCAATCGCCGAGCTGGTCGGCTTGATCGCGGTCGAGGGCCACCATCAGGCGCACTCCTTCAGGCGTGACCTCCAGCCGCTCCACGCCGCGTACGTCCGACAGCTGCCTCATGCCCGGCGAGAAGTCGGGATCGGCCGCGAGAGCGCGCTTGTGTTTCAGCAGCTCCTCATCGGTGAGGACGCCAGTCGCGGCCGTGAGGATCAGGCCCTGGTCCGTGTCGATCCGGTAGGTGATCGGCATGTGTCAGCTCGGCATTATTCGCGCAACCACCGTGCCGCGCAAGTACCCGTGTCTAGGGGAAGTTGATGATCTGTGGTGTGTGGCGCTCGCTCTCGAGGAACTGCAGGAGGTCCTTGGCGCCTATGGTCACGGTCATGCGGTTGTCGAGCGGATGGAAGTTGATCGGTTCCCGCTTCAGCACCTCCCGGTCCACTACCACGCGAACCTCGCGTCGCTTGTCGTTCACGATCGCGAAGGGAGACACGGCACCGGGGGTCACCCCCAGGTACTTCATGAGGCGTCGTGCACTGCCGAATGAGAGGCGTCCGCCGCCGATGTGCTCTCCCAACCACTTGAGGTCGACCGCCCGGTCGGCCAGGCAGGTCACGAGCCACATCGCTTCCTTCTTGTTGCGGACGAAGAGGTTCTTGGTGTGGCACCCCTCTAGGTCGCCGCGCACCGCCTTGGCTTCCTCCACGGTGTACACGGCCTCGTGCTCCAGCAAGGGGACCTCGATACCGAGTACCTGCAACCGTGCGACCAACTCCTGGGACGTCGCCGGCGCGCTGCCGTCGGCGAGCGTGTTACCGTCACCCACTTCGGTCACTAGGTGCTCTTCTCGTCGGTCTTGGCTGGCTCGTTCTTCCCGCCTGTGGCTTTCTTGCGCGCTCCCTTCTTGGCCGCGCGCTTGGCGGGCTTGCGCTTTCTGGCAGGCTTGGCCTTCTGCTGGTCGGGCGGTGGAGCTTCGGCTGCTGCGGCTTCAGTCTCCGCGGCCTTCTTATCGGGCTCCTGCACGCGCTTGCCCTTGCCGCTCTTGCGATGCCGGCGCCTGGGCTTGCGGGGGGCACCCTGTTCCAGATGGTCTTGCCTCCCTACGGCGTACCCCTCC
The DNA here is from genome assembly GCA_039586815.1 of Gemmatimonadota bacterium. Taxonomy (GTDB): domain Bacteria; phylum Gemmatimonadota; class Gemmatimonadetes; order Gemmatimonadales; family GWC2-71-9; genus WVYX01. The sequence goes on from JBDHJR010000003.1 coordinate 129,994, forward strand.
CTGACGATTGCCATGAACGCGTCGTCCAGCTCGGCTGGCTGCTTGAACCGAAAGTGGTGTACGAACGTGCTCGGCGGGATCAGCTCCGTGCGGCGCAGCTTGGTGTGCTGCACTGGTCGCGTGAGCCATACGCCCACGTCGAGGTCGCGCTGGCGAGGCACGACACCGGCAAAACGTACGCGGACCTGGCACACGATCCGCGTCTGCTGCGGGTAGATGGTCACGGGCCCGCAGGCCTCGACCATGGCTGTGAAGCGGTCGAACAGATCGCGCACCTTGGGATCTGAATCTTCGAAGAGGTCGGCCAGGCTGTACCGCCCGCACGAGTGCCACAAGTTCTGGGTAACGAACTCGTGGCCACACTTGGGGCACTTCCAGAGCGGCTTGTCGCTCCTGCTCATGCGTCGGTGAGGTGTGCTCCGCGGGGATGCTGGAGTGACGTGTGTAGATACGCTGCACCCGATTCCCGCGAAAGTCCAGGGTGCTGGCCGGCTCTTGACGAATCCGCGTTCGGCCCCCGGTATAGTGGTGTCCCGATCTTGGGCCGGGAGCAGGGGTCCCATCAGCAGGTTACAGACCCGGTCCAGCGTCATCCCTCCCATGCTGTGAGGAGGTGCATCATGTCGGACGGTCGCATGCAGTATCTCAAGATCGCCCTCGTCGCCGTCGGTCTCATCTTCCTGGTGGGGATCTTCCCGCTGATGCGGCTGTGGCCCTCGGGTTGGGCCTGGACGCCCCCGCAGGCGGAATACCAGGTGATGATTCTGGGGGTGTACGCCACGCTGGGGGTGTTCCTCATCCTGGCGGCGCGGGACCCGCTGGCGCACCGCAGCCTGATCTGGTTCACGGTGTGGTCGAGCGCCGTACACGCCGGGATCATGCTGGTGCAGGCCATCATGGATTCCACGGAGCGGGGGCATCTGTTCGGTGACATTCCGGCGTTGTTCCTTGTGGCGATCGTGCTGGCGCTGCTGATGCCGCGGGCAGGGGCAGCTGCCGGATCTCCAATGCCGTAGTGATGCAGCGGGTGTCGTCAGCATCCTGCGTCTCGGTCGCTGCTGGGCAAGCGGTGTCACGGGCGTAGATTCCGCTGGCGGGGAGGAGCGAGGCCCATGTCAACCGACGAGCCCGCTGCACCTGGTTCCCTGTCGTCCGAGGACGCTCGAGCGCTGCTGGCGATCGCCCGGGCATCCATCCAGCACGGACTCGACGTCGGTGAACCGCTGCCGGTCGACCTCGGTGAAGTGCCCGCGGTGCTCAGCCGGCCGGGGGCCAGCTTTGTCACGCTGCAGCTGAAGGGTGCGCTGCGCGGCTGCATCGGGAGCTTCGAAGCATACCGGCCACTCGCGTCGGACGTATCGCACAACGCCTACGCCGCGGCGTTCCGGGATCCCCGTTTCCCGCCGTTGTCTCCCGCTGAGCTCGCCGAGCTGGAGTTGCACCTCTCACTCCTGGGACCCCCGGTGCCGCTCGAGGTGGCGAGCGAGGATGAACTGCTGGCGACCCTTCGGTCGGGCGTTGACGGTCTGATCCTGGAGGACGGCGGGCGGCGCGCGCTCTTCCTACCCCAGGTGTGGCAGCAGCTCTCCGATCCCGTGGATTTCGTCACCCACCTCAAGCTCAAGGCGGGACTGCCGCGCGATCACTGGTCGCCCGGGGTGCGGTGCTGGCGGTTCGTGGTGGAGGAGGTCGAAGAGCCCTAGACCGTCACAGGCGCTCCAGGTCCTCCACCGTACGCTCGCTCCTGACATTGCCGGTGTTGAGCGTCGTGGCGGGCTCGAACATGAGAACGTGCACCTCTGCCTCGGCGACCGGCTTGTGCTCCACTCCGCGCGGCACGACGACGCAGTCGCCCTCTTCGAGCAGCACGTCCCCGTCGCGCAGCTTGATGGTCAGACTGCCCTTGAGCACGAGGAACAGCTCGTCCTCCTGCTCGTGATGGTGCCACTCGAACTCGCCCTTCAGCTTGGCGAGCTTGACCTGTTGGCCGTTCAGCTCTGCGACGATACGAGGATGCCAGTAGTCATCGAACAGGCTCAGCTTCTCGGCGAGATCGATCTTCTCCATGGCTCGCTCCGTGTGTGCGTCAGCGTGCCGAATCGGGCAGCGTCCAGGTGCGCAGCACGACGAGGTTCTCCGGTGGTGAGCCGCCCGCGCACTCGCCCAGCATCGTGTCGAGGTAGCTGAGCAACCAGTTCTCCACGACCGCTATGCTGTCGTCCTGCGGCAGGGTCTCCGACCAGGTCCATGAGAGCATGACGAGTGGATCGCCCAAGACATCCCGCGTCTGTGCTATCCTGCCGCGGCTACCCGCCGCGACAAACGCGACCTCGGCGTACGATCCGGTCGCCGAGTCATGGAGCAGTTCCTGCCGGTCGGCTACGATCAACGTCGTGTCGACTACCTCCTGCGCCATGAGGGTCTGCTCCACGCACGCAGCAGGCGCCGGACTCTGCAGCTGGGCACGAACGCTCATGGTCCATGCCGAGGCGCACGCGGCCGCGCAGAGGGCGCAGCAAGCCACGCCGACCGCCGCCTTACTCATGAATCCTCGGCCATTCCGTCGGTTCGTTTACGGGCCCGGCTGCAGCACGAGATCGATCCGCACCGCGTCGGGGTCGTCGCCTCCGTTCAGCACCACGCCCTCGCGCAGTGCCGTGTCCGGCAGCAGGCCCGACCCCTCCGGGGGAGCGACGACGATCTGCACGTCCACCACCGTGTGCGAGCCCCAAGTCCAGACAGCTCTGGCAAAGCCACCAGATGCGTCGGTAGTATCGGTCGCATAGGGCGGCCCTTCTTCGAGCGGCCAGAACGCCCATAGATCCACGACCGCGCCAGCTACCGGGTCACCCCCGGCCGTCGTGACGTTGCCGACGATCGAGACCGTGGCAATCTCTCCGTCGATGATCTCTTCTCCTGCGCACCCCGCCAGCGCGAGAGCAGCGGCGCCAATCAGTACGGACGTGACGGGCCTCATACGACGCTCCTTGAGAGGGACATACGTGGCACTACCCGGGGCGCCGCCGTCCGTTCCTCACTCCGGCGCCTCGAGCACCTCGTAATGAGTCACGCTCGGCTCCAGCTCGAGAAGGAAATCGTGGTCCTCCGGGTAATAGCGCGCGCGCTCGACGTCGTCGCCCGCGAATGCCCTGATGGATTCGAGCGAGTCCCACAGCGAGATCATGAGGAAGTGTGCCAGCTTGCCCTCCGCGCGCCGCATCACGTAGACGCCGCGGTTGCCGGGCGTGGCCTGCAGGCCGGGCACCCCGGTCTGCAACAGATATGCGTGGTAGCTTTCCGCCTTCTCGAGCGGCACCACGCCGTGCCAGGTTCGCGCAATCATCACAGGGCTCCGAGTTTGCCGCCCCCGAATGTGCATCCTGGCGCACCCAAAGCAAACGGGCCAGCTGGTCGCTGACCCGTTCCATATGAGCTGGCCGAGGCTCGCTCTAGCGGTCGCCCGCCCAGACCTGGGCGGCGTTACACGCCTCAGCTGAAGCCACTGGGCCCGCACCCCATTGTGCTTCCGGCGCCCCCCGATCCCATCACGACGCTCGCCACGGAGAGGCTGCGCGCGACGTTCTCGGAGCCGCACTGTTTGCAGCGCGGCGAGAGGCCCTCAGAGTAGGCCGCGATTGACGCGCGGATCTCGAAGGTCTCTCCACAATCCTGGCAGACGTAGTCGTATGCTGGCACGGCCCAAGCCCGATAGATAGTGAAACGGCAATATACCTATGTAGGGTCGGCTAGGCAAGGGCCGCCTCCGGCGCTACGCCTCTCGGTAGATCATGCCTCCCAGGAGCGCGGCCAGAATTAACTCCACCAGCCCCACGATGCCCCACTGGATCAGCAGGCCGGCGGGATACAGGCCAATCATTTTGTAGCCGATTAGCGACAGGAGCCAACCGCCAAACCAGAACCCCACCGCCACGATGACGGCGGTCTTGGGACCCGGGCCGAACCGGGGGCGCGCCGCAGCGTAGAAGAAGATCAGGGTGAGCCCGGCGATCAGGCTGACCACGACGGTTAGGACCATGACGCCCGCGCTCAGCTCCATGGACAGGCTGTGGGCAGTGAGGGCTGCCTCCATGTCGTCCATGTACAGCAGCATGCTGGTGATGCCCTCCAGGACCCAGATGAGGATGCCGGCGGCGACGCCGCCCATCGTGGCCTCCTTGGTGAGTGTTTCGATCAGGCTACTCCGAGCCGGCCCTATCGGCAGCCGCGCCGGTTCGCTGTCGGTACGCGAGCATCACGGGTCTAGAGGTAGCGCGCCACTGCCATCAGCGCCGTAACCAGCGTCAGCAGCACTGCCACCACCCGGCCCGCCTTAACGCTGCGGCTGCGCAGCCGCTGGACGCTGGCGAGCTGGGCCGAACGCTCGGGCCCCTCCGGGGATGTCGCCGCCTGCTTTGCCAGGCCCGCTGCCCGCAGCGAAGCAGGCCGCATGATGCCGACACCGACCAGAAACGCAACTATCGACAGTACGCCGCCGATCCCCAGGGCGAGCCCACTGGGTGACGTCATCCAGGCGGAAGTGAACCCACCGGAGATTCGCGAGTACAGCCAGATTCCCGAAAGGATGGTGAGCACGGCAACAGCCGGCATAACCTCGAGGAAACGGCGCCGCTGCAAGGCAGCCATGACCTTGGCGCCTTCCGGGCCGGCCTCACAAGGCTCATAACTGCCCCTCGTGATTCGGTTGTGGTTCAGGCTGCCGCGACCCCGTCCACCCTACCCGTTTCACTACATGCTTGCCAACCGTCCTGCGAGTTCGCCGACCGTCGTGCGGAACTGCCCGAGCTCTTCGGAATCGACGGGAATGGTGCCAGACTCGAGGTCCGTCAATGCGCTGCGGCAGATGTCGTTTGCCCGCTGCAGTCGGAAGCGCGCGATGACCTGCTTGGCTCTCGGAGAATCGAGCCCCTCGTACTCGTCGGACCAGCCGGCGGTCATCAGTGCCCACACGCTGAGCCGAACGTGGTCGACCACGCCCTTGAAGTCCTCCAGGTCCTCGGCCGCCATGCTCCCTTCTGCCAGTTCCTTCTCAACCTCTTCGAGCGCACTCTTGACCTCGAACAGCCGTTGGCCAAGCGGTTTGGACATGCGGTGTTCCTCCCTCCGTCATTTCGGGTGCCCGGACGCCAGGGGCGTCGCCACAGACCACGCACCGTGCCTTCGGCGGAATGTGGCCCTGGTCCCCGGGATCGTCAAAGCCCGGGCGGCGCTGAAGTGGCCTCCTACGATTGGGCGCCGCCGCTCGAGCCGTCGGACGGCGGGTTGTCGGTGACGGTCGTGAGACGCACCAGGTGCACCGTGACGGCGGTGGCGATCGCCAGGAGCATGACACGGAGCGCGAGGGCGTCTACCGGCCAGAGGACGGCGTAGCCGATCGTCCCCCACATCACCACCAGCGCCACGATTCTCGCACGCCGTGTAATGGCCCGGTGCTCTCGGTAGTTCCGAATGTACGGGCCGAGCGCGCGGTGCGTGATTAGGCGCTGATACATGCGGTCCGAGCTGCGGACGAAGCAAGCTGCCGCCACCAGCAGGAAGGGGGTGGTGGGCAGAAGCGGGACGAAGATCCCGACGACCCCAAGTCCGACGCAGATGGCGCCGACGGAGATCAGCAGCCACCGGAGCGGCGCGGGCACGTTCGTAGGTCGAAGGGGAGCCGCCGGAACCCGCCGTTCAGACATCGATATAGCTACGCCGGCTCGGCGCGAAGCCGTCCGCCCCGCACGGTGGCGCCGATCACGATGGCCGCTCCGACCAGTACCAAGTTCTTGATGATGTACTGCCCCTCCAATGTGGGCGCGTACGGAAATGCCACAAACGTCTCGGATGGGAAGAGCGCCAGCGGAGTCATGGTGCCGAGCATCTGTACGAAGAGCAGTAGCAGGGTGATACGCAGCAGCTTCCCCGTCAGCAGACCGAGCCCGATGGCCGACTCCCACGCGGCGAGCAATGGGAGTGCCACGGCGGGCCCAATCACGCCGAACGTCAGCAGATTTACGGTGCGGGTGGCGAGATCTGCCGCAGGACTCCAACCAGGCACGAACTTGATCACACCGAACCAGAGGAATACCACCCCCAAAGCGACCCGCGTAAGCGTAACGCCGTGCTGTGCCATCCATCCAGTGACACGGATGTCGATCCGATCGAAGCGATAGTGGAGATTCATTGGATTGAGTGCACCCCTTAGATGGTCGGGCTTCTCACCCCCGCATCCCCAGGTACATGCCTCCAAAATAGGGAACCAGCCAAACCAGCCAAACGAACATGCTGTAGTGATGGAAGCCGCTTCTCGCCTCTTCACTACCTTGGCGGGATACCCAGGTGGCCCAGAGAGCGTGCAGCAGCATGAGCCAGAGCGCTATCTGTCCGGTCAGCGTGTGTGCCTCCCGCAGGTCGAACGGCCCCTCGGCCATGCGGTGCATGACCCACGTGCCGGATACGTCGAATGCGAAGCCAGTCCAGAACGCCACTACATGCCACGGCTTCAGGTAGCGGGCGATGCGCTCGGCCCACACCCCCAGCGAGTAGAACGCCAGGGCCAGCGTGATGAGAACGGTCGAAACTATCAGGGTCATCGCGGTCCCGCGGCGATGTAGTATGCGATTCTCACGAGTATCAACACGCCTACCGCGGTAACTGCGAACAGACCCAGCCCGTTTGTCACGCCATTGATCCACAGGATCGTGGCCGGACCGATCGCAACGAGAATGAAGGCGAGCAACGTCGGTAGTACGAATCGGTGGCCGAAGTTCCAGGTGCATCCGATGAGAATGCGGTTCCGCACGATCACGCGGGGGTCTTCGCGGCAGGCGTAGATGATGCCGAGGGTCCAGTGCCGATCGTCGTTGCGCAGGGCTTCAGCTTCGTCTCGTGTCATGGTGTACCTATGGCGTGATCGTTCGTGTTGGCTCACCAGCCTCATCCAAGAACGTGATGCTTGGTTGCCCGAGACTATCGACCTGCAGGGTGAGCCGCGGCCTCCCGGACGGATCGGACAGGGTCACGACAGACGCCCGGGAGTAGTTGCGCCCGACGAAGAGTCGGCGCGACACGATGTCCTGCCGTGGGATCCGAGCCTGGTAGTGTCTGAGCAGCGAATCGCGTACTGGGGCGGAGGGCGCCGTTTCTATTGCCCGGTAGGCCTCCTTGAGCAGGTCGCTCAGTGTGTCGGGGCGTTCCTGAATTGTGAGTCCCTGCCGCTTGCGACTGCCCGAGTGGTCGTACTGAAGCGCGACGATCTGGTCGTTGCCGTACTGGTCGAAGGTGAGGATCGCCCCGGCGTCGATTTCCCCGTCCTCGTTTCGCGTACCGGTGTATACCAACCCACCGGCCTCGTGGCCGTCTTCATTGATGAACAGGAGTCCGGCGAGGGATGCACGTCGGGGGGGATAACCTCCGGCCAGGATCACCCGCGTTCGGCCGGCCGAATCCACTACGTTGATCCGGCTCACCGTGATTTCATCGAACACCTCACCCGACTGCTGGTGCGAGAACGCGGAAACAACGAGTCCGACCAGTAATGCAGTGGATGCTACGGCGTACAGTCGAAGCAGACGCATGTCAAACCTCCGGTCCGTCGCTTGTCGGTGTCAGGATGGCTCATGGCCGGGACTCGCAGATGGTGTCTCGTAGCGCTCCGGTCACTGTCGTGATTCGAGAGTCTTCTAGGCACCGTCGCAGGACCAGCTGCCGGCGAAGCCGGTCGCGCCGGTGATGAGGGCTCGGTATCCCGGTGTCAGTGATCATTGGTTTCGCATCGTGGCTAGCCGCTGTTCCGCAGCCAGATCGATGCGTTCAACGCCGTGGCGTAGCTGACCCACACGATGTAGGGCAGCAGTAGCCCGCCGGCGAGCGGCCGCGCCCGCCAGAACAGCATGACGACTGCGAGGATCAAGACCCAGAGCACCACGATGTCCACCAGAGCCAGGCCGATGCGGTGGAAGCCGAAGAAGAACCACGACCACAGCGCATTGACTGCCAACTGCGCCACGAACAGTGCGAGGGCGGGAGTGACATTGAGTTTGGCCCTTTGCTCCCACACCATCCAGGCGGCCACACCCATAAGCACATACAGCGTTGTCCACACGGGGCCGAACAACCAGTTGGGCGGCGTCCACGCCGGCTTGTCGAGCGCGGCGTACCATGCGCCAGGCTGGGTGGCTACGGCGCCCATGGCACCGGCGGCGAGCGAGCCGACGATCCACAGTGCGAGCGCAACGAGTGAGCGTGTCGCCATGCTGTGCGCAAGCTGCACACGGATGAACCCACCCGTCAACAGCGATGCCGGGAAGTGGGGCCGGTAGGAGCGGGGCGGCCCGCTTGGGGCCGCCCCGGCCGTCGCTCAATCTTATTCGGAAACCGAAAACCGCTCACGGACCTCAGGGCTGACTTCCGTGGGCCGTCCCGTGGTCGGATCGATAGGACACCACAGCGTGCGGGCCCGGGCGAGGAGCTTTCCGTCCCCCTCACGCTCCAGCTCGGTATGCCGCTCGAAGAGGTTGTCGGACGCGGTGCCCACCCAGGTGCGCGCGAGAATCACGTCGTTGGGCAGCGCCGGGCGTCGATAGTCGATCTCATGACGCACCACCACCCACAGCAGCTTCTCTTGATCGATCTTCGGGGCGGCAGCCCGCCAGTGAGCAACGGCCGCGTCCTGGACCCAACGCAGGAAGACCACGTTGTTGACGTGCCCGAGTTGATCGATGTCCGTCGGCTGGACCGGTATTCGCAGCTCGAAGCGCTCAGCATCGTCGGCCACTGGCAGCTCCCGTGGTGAGTCGAGTTCAGTCCCCCTGCCTACAATTCGCTGAGCGGCGGCACCGTGAGCCCGGCCACGTCCCATCCCGCGAGCCTGGCGCCCGCCTGGTACGCCGATTCGAGGTAATCCAGCAGTGCCTGGCGCGGATCGGGTTCCCGGCGCAAGTCGTCATACATCAGCATACCCATTGGGCTGCCACCCACGTCGGCCCAGCTTGCGGCGCTCGGTGACAGTGGCTCTTTGTCCAGCCCCTCGGGCGACGGGAACGTATAGGAGTAGAACGCCGGGGCTCTGACGTTTTCGTCTCCCGCCCAGAAGCCGAAGCTGATTACTTCGTGCGAGTACGCGTCCTTATCCGCCAGTGTGCGGTCCGGCGCCAGGGGTGGCTCCTGCTTGCCGGAAAAGCGGGTCACAGCCAGGTCCATGTGATGCCAGTATAGGTGCACCGGGCAGGTCTTGCCGTAGAACCGTCCGCTGAACTCCTCGAACACCCCATTTACCCACTGCAGGATGCGCAGGTAGCGCTCGACGTACTCCCGCTGGTACGAGGCATACTCCGTGATCTTCGGAAAGGGTTCGGTCACCGGGAGATCGTAAGGCTTGTCCACGATGTGCGGGTCAATGCCGCACCGCTCAAGCGCGTCGAACAACTTCGCGTGAAACGCTGCGACGCTCAGCCCTTGTTCGAGCGGGATGGTCTCCGACTCGCCGCGACTGGTGACCAGCTCCAGGCGGTGTGCCAGGAGGTTCAGCGTGATCTCGAACGTCTCGAAGCCGTCGGCGTAGGGAATGGCGTGCGTGGTGAGCCCGCTGGGGCCGACGTAGAGTGTGATGCCCCACCAGTGGTTCTTTCGCGGCATCATCTTCAGCCGGATCTTGCCGATGATCTGCGCGAACAGATGCAGCGTCATCTTGCTGTCCTCCCACGCGTCCAGTGGCAGTTCCGGCAGCTGCGGTTTCTGGTTCATAGCGCCCGCCTCAGCTTCTCCATGAACGTTGCTCTCGCCTTCGCCACCTTGGGTGCCACGATGGCCTGGCAGTAGGGCTGTTCGGCGTTCCTACGGTAGTAATCCTGGTGGTACTCCTCGGCCGGGTAGAACGTGTCGAGCGCCTGCACTTCGGTGACGATCGGATCGTCCCATACGGTGCCCTGATCGAGCTCCGCGATCACCCCTTCCGCCGTCATCCTCTGCTCGTCGCTGTGGTAGTAGATTGCCGAGCGGTACTGCGTACCGCTGTCGGGTCCCTGCCGGTTGAGCGTCGTTGGGTCGTGCACGGTGAAGAACACCTCGAGCAGCTCGCGGAACGAGATGACCTCGGGATCGAAGGTGACCTGCACGACCTCAGCGTGCCCCGAGACGCCCATGCACACCAACTCGTACGACGGGTTGGGGACGTGACCGCCGGCGTAGCCCGACACGACCCGCTCCACGCCGGCCAGCTCCAAGAACACCGCCTCGATGCACCAGAAGCAGCCTCCGGCGAGAGTGGCGACCTCCTGCTTCCGTTCGGTCATAGAGCTGCCATTCACCTACGCGTGCGGCAGGCTCACGCCGCCGTACGGCACCGCGGCGAGGTAGGCCATCTCGCGGTCCCAGGTGGTGAGGTCGTTCAGCGACAGCTGGCTGAGGTGGGTGTGCCCGCAGGCGCGCGCGAGCACCTTCATTAGGTCCACAGCTGCGTTCAGGAAGCGCGCGAGCCGCTCGGCTCCAACCTGCACTGGCAGCCGCGACCGCAGGTGTGGTTTCTGTGTGGCGATGCCAACGGGGCAGTTGTTGGTGTGGCAGGCCCGCATGGCGATGCATCCGATCGCCTGCATGGCCGCGTTCGACACCGCGACACCGTCTGCTCCCAGCGCCAGCGCCTTGGCGAAGTCGGCCGGCGTGCGCAGACCGCCAGTGATGATGAGCGTGACCTGCCCGGCGCCCGCAGCATGCAGGTGACGCCGCGCCCGCGCCAACGCGGGAATCGTGGGCACCGATATGTTGTCGCGGAAGATGAGCGGTGCTGCGCCGGTGGCCCCGCCTCGCCCGTCCAGGATTATGTAATCCACGCCGATCTCGAGTGCTGCATCGATGTCCTGCTCGATGTGCTGCGCCGAGAGCTTGAATCCGATGGGGATCCCGCCGGTGGCGTCACGCACCTCCTCGGCAAAGGCGCGGAAATCGGCCGGCTTCGTCCAGTCGGGAAAACGCGCGGGGGACACGGCGGACCTTCCCTCCTCCAGTCCCCGCACCTCGGCGATCTTGCCTTTCACCTTCTCTCCCGGCAGGTGTCCGCCCGTCCCGGTCTTCGCGGCCTGACCACCCTTGAAGTGCATCGCCTGGACCTTCTGGAGCTTGTCCATCGAGAACCCGAACCGCGCCGAGGCCAACTCGTACAGATAGTGCGAGTTCTCGGCCTGCTCCTCGGGCAGCATGCCGCCTTCACCTGATGCGATGCCCGTGCCGGCTAGCTCGGCGCCGCGGGCGAGCGCGACCTTCGCTTCCTCGGAGAGCGCGCCGAAGCTCATGTCGGAAACGAAGAGTGGGATCTCGAGCCGCAACGGCTTCTTTGCCGCCGGGCCGATCGTGAGGTCGCTTCCCACGTCCACGTCGTCGAGCTGAGGCGGAGTGGCGAGCTGCGCGGTCACGAACTGTATGCTCTCCCAGCGCGGCAGCTCGGGGCCCGGGACCCCCATCGCCTCCACGGGACCGTGCGCACCCTTCAGGCCCTGTGCCGCGAGCCCCTGGATCGTCCGGGTGTGTGGCTCCGCGGGGGTGCCGTGCACGTCCTGGTACGTGCCCTGGTATGCTTCCCGGTCGAATGGTTGTGGGTTCCGCCGCTCCCACTCGGCTATCTCGTCGACGTCAACCCACACTGCGTCGTCCTCCACCCAGGCGGAGAACTTGTGGAGGCGCTCGGCATTGTTGTATTCGCTGATGCCGGTGCGGAAACGGAAATCCCACTGGTGGACTCCGCAGATGAGGTTTTCGCCCTGGATCGATCCGTCGGCCAGCAATGCCCCACGATGCAGGCAGCGGCCGTACAGCACCGAGACCTCTTCACCGTACCGGATGACGACGAGGTCCACGTTCCCCACGAGGGCGTGGGTGGGGGTGCGGTCCGCTAGCGTGGTCCACTCGGCGATACGTTGTTTCTGCATGTCTCACCTCAACCGCGGTCGATGTCACTCGGTTCCATTGGAACGCGGAAGGACTGACGCCGGCCAGTCAGGTGGCGCTTTCCGCCGCGTTGCGGATGTGCACGTCGCGCTGCTGGAACGGGATCGAGCAGCCGGCCCGCTCGAGCTCTTCCTTGAGCGTGCGGGTGAGATCCCAGCGCAGCGGCCAGAAATCCTCGCGCTTACACCACGGCCGCACCACGAGGTCCACAGAGGACTCACCCAGCTGGTGCACGGCGACCACCGGTGCCGGTTCGGGGAGCACGCGCGAGTCGCCCTGGAGGACGCGGTTGATGGTGTCCATCGCGGTGCCGATGTCGTCGCTGTAGCTGATCGGCGCTACCAGGTCGAGGCGCCTGGTTGCCTGGGCTGCGTAGTTCTTGATCGTGCCGCCCCACACCGCGGTGTTGGGAATCACGATTTCTACGTTGTCAGGCGACGTGAGAGTGGTCGTGAGAATGCTCACTGCCTGCACCGTCCCGCCCGAACCGGCGGCCTCGATGTAATCTCCAACTTTGAACGGGCGGAACATGAGCAGCATGACGCCCGAGGCGAAGTTGGAGAGCGTGCCCTGGAGTGCCAGGCCCACTGCCAGACCTGCCGCGCCAAGCACCGCGATGATCGATGCGGTCTGGATGCCCACCATGCCGAGCACGGCGATCAGCACGAAGGCCAGGACCAGATAGTAGACCAGCGACGAGATGAAGGGCACCAGGGTCGCGTCCATGTTGCCGCGTTGTAGTGTCGCGCGGACGCCCCGCCGGATCCATTTCGCCACTTGCCGCCCGATGAACAGCACCACGAGGGCGCCGAGGAGCTTGAGTCCCCACCCGGCGAGGAGCGTGCTCACGAGGGGAATCAGATTCTCGAGTGAAAAGGCTGAGGAGTCCATGGTTGGTTCACCTGCGAGTGCGGTCGGAGTAATGGCCGCCCGGGCGCCGGACGGCCCTGCGGAGGTCAGAGAACTTCGCGGTGTGCTACGGGGTGCGTCAACCTGGGAGGCGGTAGGTCAGAGGGGAAGTGAAAGACCGACTTGCCAGCGCGGTGCGCGGAGGCGCCGCAGGGCTGCTTGTGG
>JBDHJR010000004.1:0-180626 GCA_039586815.1 Gemmatimonadota bacterium
GGAGTAGAACACGATGGTGTTGTCGGCGATCCCGAGCTCGTCGAGCAGGTCGAGGAACTTGCCGATGTGCATGTCGTGCTCCACCATCCCGTCGGCGTACTCGTCCTGACCCGAGATGCCGCGCAACTCCTCCTTTACATGCGTGCGGAAATGCATGCGGGTGCCGCTCCACCAGATGAAGAACGGCTTGCCGGCGGCGACCGACTCACGGATGAAGCGCACGGCCGCGTCGGACGTCTCATCATCGACCGTCTCCATGCGCTTCTTCGTGAGCGGGCCGGTGTCCTCGATCCGCCCATCGGCCCAGCTGTGGATCACCCCACGCGGGCCGAACGCCTCGTGAAAGGTGCGGCCGTCGGCCGTGACCATGTCGCCCGGGTAGTCCTCGTTCTCGGGCTCTTCCTCGGCATTGAGATGGTAGAGGTTGCCGAAGAACTCATCGAACCCGTGATTCGTGGGCAGGAATTCGTCCTTGTCGCCCAGGTGGTTCTTGCCGAACTGCCCCGTGGCGTATCCCAGATCCTTGAGCACCACGGCAATCGTCGGATCCTCGATCCGAAGCCCCAGATCGGCGCCCGGGAGTCCCACCTTCGAGAGCCCGGTGCGGAACACGCTCTGGCCGGTGATGAACGAGGAGCGTCCGGCGGTGCAGCTCTGCTCGCCGTAGTAGTCGGTGAAGATCATCCCCTCGTTGGCGATGCGGTCGATGTTGGGGGTGCGGTAGCCTACCATCCCCATGGTGTACGCACTGATGTTGCTTTGGCCGACGTCGTCGCCCCAGACGACCAGGATGTTGGGGCGCTCCTGGGCGCCCGCCGGCGTGGCCGCGGAGAGTGCAAGCCCTCCCAGTGCGCACAGCGCGGCGGTCAGATTCTTCAGGTGCATCGGGATTCGCACGGTTGTTACTCCTCTTGTCGGGCTGAAGGTCGTTGCCTGTGTAGGAAGTAGTTTCCGATCGGGGATAAGGTGCACCGTGGTACCACGGGCTTCAACCGGCGGCCCGGGCCCGGCACGCTCATCCTTGCTGCGCGCTATGGTTGCGTGATGAACGTCCCGTCGCGCAGTTCGGCGTACGCCTGCTCCAATTCTCGCCGGGTGTTCATTACGATGGGCCCGTACCAGGCCACGGGCTCCTCGATCGGCCTGCCCGATACGAGCAGGAAACGGATGCCCTTCTCGCCGGCCTGGACCGTGACTTCGTCGCCGCGGTCGAACAGCACGAGGGAGCGGTTCGCGACATCGTCGGCGTCCGCCGCATCCGAATCTGCCGAGACCGGCTCTCCCACCTGGTCGGTTCGCACTTCGCGCGGCTCCGACGCGTCCCTGAAGCTGCCTGCGCCGTCGAACACATAGGCGAACGCATGGCGTGACGTCTCGACTGGTAGCGTCTTGCGCGTGCCGGGCGGGACCCACACGTCGAGATAGCGGGGGTCCGCCGCGATGCCGTCCACCGGGCCGGCCTTGCCCCAGAACTCTCCGCAGATGACGCGCACGTGCGTGCCGTCGTCGTCGGTCACCTCGGGGATGTCGGTCGAGGAGACGTCCTGATAGCGCGGCGTTGTCATCTTGAGTGAGGAGGGCAGGTTGGCCCATAGCTGGAAGCCGTGCATCCGCCCCTTGGGATCGCCCTGTGGCATCTCCTGGTGCAGGATGCCGCGCCCGGCCGTCATCCACTGCACGTCACCGGACCCCAGCGCGCCGCTGTTGCCCAGGCTGTCGCCGTGCTCCACGGTGCCGGCCAGCACGTACGTGATCGTCTCGATCCCGCGATGGGGGTGCCAGGGAAAACCCGCGAGGTAGTCGTCGGGGTTCTCGTTGCGGAAGTCATCCAGCAACAGGAATGGATCGTAGTCAGACGTGTCGCCGAACCCGAAGGCGCGGCGCAGCCGCACGCCGGCACCCTCGAGGGTGGGCTGCGACTCGATCACGCGCTTGACGGGTCGGATGGACATGGTTGAGCCTGTTGACTAATAGGGACTAGTTTGATCGGCGTTAAGCCTAGATAGGGCGCACCTGTCCCGCAAGCGGGAGTCTCCCGAGGTCAGGGGAGGGCCGTGCGGCACTTCGACCCCGCGGCAGAGCAGACCGAGCGTATCCGAGATATCTTTCCCGCCCCATGAGTACCGACCCCAGCGGCAGCGCGCAGCCGCCCGCCGGCCGCAGGCCCCCGACCGATCTCAACCCGCGGCGGGAGCCCGCGCTGGACTTCCGCGACCGGGACCTGGCCGACATGACGCCGGGCGACTACGACGCCATCGGTTTCCTGTCGGGCCTCGAGGTGCACCAGCAGCTCCGCACCACCTCCAAGCTGTTCTGCCGCTGCCCCGCGGGCCGGCGGGTCGACCGCTACGACGCCGAGGTGTTGCGCCACATGCGGCCCACCCTGAGCGAGCTGGGCGAGTACGACGGTACCGCGCTCATGGAGTTCAAGACCAGGAAGGAGATCGTGTACCGGCTGGAGCGCGGCACGGTCTGCACCTACGAGATGGACGACACCCCCCCCTTCCGGATCGACGAGGAGGCAGTGCGCGGCGCGATCGAGATCGCGCAACTCTGCAACCTGAACCTGGTGTCGGAGCTGCACGTGATGCGCAAGCAGTACCTCGACGGCTCGATCCCCACCGGCTTTCAGCGCACCGCGATGGTGGGCCTCACGGGGACGGTGCCGTTTCGCGTGCCGGAGCTGGGGGTAGACCGGGAGTTGCGCATCCGCCAGCTCTCGCTGGAGGAGGACTCCTGCCGCGAGGTGACCGACATCGGGCACCGCATCACCTTCAAGACCGACCGGCTCGGCATGCCGCTCACCGAGACGGTGACGGAGCCCGACCTGCTGACGCCGTGGGAGTTGCAGGCGGGCGGCTGGCTGCTGGCCGCGATCGCGCGGGCCACGGGGAAGGTGCGACGCGGACCTGGCGCGGCGCGCCAGGACGTGAACGTGTCGGTAGCCGGCGGGCGGCGCGTGGAGCTCAAGGGGGTGGACAACCACAAGCACCTCCCGCTCCTGGTGCATATCGAGGCGTTCCGCCAGCTCAACCTGCTCAGGGTGCAGGCCGAGCTGGAGCGACGCGATGTGGGTAACGAGATGCTCGCGATCCCGGATGCGGGCCTGCCGTGGGAGGTGAGCGACCAGGTGGTGGACGCCGGCTCCACGCTGGCCCATTTGCGCCTGCCCGGTTTCGAGGGACTGCTCACCCACCGCACCCAACCGGGCGTGACGTTCGCGCGGGAGATCGCCGACCGGGTGCGCGTGGTTGCCTGCCCGGAGCACCGGCCGTTCATGATCCACTCCGACCTCGAGGACTACGGGCTCGACCCGCGCGAGTGGCGCGAGCTGCGCAAACGGCTCAAGGCCGACAGAGGCGACGCCGTGGTGGTGGTTTGGGGCAGCGAACAGGACGCGGCCACTGCTGTGCGGGAGGTGCTGATACGGTGCCAGGATGCGCTCGTGGGCGTGCCGTCTGAGACGCGCCAGGCGTTCGAGGATGGCACCAACGGGTTCGAGCGCATTCTGCCGGGTGCCGATCGCATGTATCCCGACACCGACACACCGCCAATCCCGATTGCCGACGCCGTGGTCGCAGAGGTGCGTGACCAGCTACCAGAGGCCCCGTGGGCGCGCGAGGCACGCTACGAGAAGCTGGGACTGGATCTGCCGGCCGCGCGGCGACTCGCCGGCGCTCCTTGGGCCAACCTGTTCGATGCGCTTGCGCCTCAGGCGGGCGACGTGGCGCGCCGGCTCGCCAACTCATTGCAGAAGCGCCTGCCCTTCCACCGGCGGCAGGGGCGGCTCACCCGGGACGCGGCTTCGATGCCCGACGCCACGCGACTCGTGCCGATGGTGCGAGCCATCGAAGCCGGAGAGATCCGCCCCGAGGCGCTGGACCGCTTGCTCGACGCACTGATTGCGCAACCGGACGTGGCCGCAGACGGTCTGCTCGCGCGCTACGAGGGACGCGCCGAAGACAAGGATGTTCTCACTCGCCGACTCACCGACGTAGTGATGCAAGCCCGGTCGCTCACGACTGCGTCGCGCGACGGGGTGCTGCGCTGGGCGATGGGGGCGGTGATGCCTGAGTTCCTGGGCCGGCTCGATCCAGCGCACGTACGGGAAGAGCTCGCACGCGCGCTCGAGGATGCGGTGCCGGAGACCGTGGCATGAGCAGCGACCCCTACAAGGGATACCGCGGCCCTACGCTCGAGGTGATGAAGCGGTTCGGGGTGAAGGTGTGGAGCGAGGTGAAGAC
Source organism: Gemmatimonadota bacterium (assembly GCA_039586815.1). Classification (GTDB taxonomy): domain Bacteria; phylum Gemmatimonadota; class Gemmatimonadetes; order Gemmatimonadales; family GWC2-71-9; genus WVYX01. The sequence continues at coordinate 4,245 of JBDHJR010000004.1, forward strand.
CGGCACGACCCGGGGCGACTTCGAGGGGCTGATCCTGCCGCGCTCCGAGACCAGCGACGATGCGCACCTCGTGCTCAAGTTGGGCAGCGGCTACAACGTGGGCCTCAGGTTCGACACGATCCTCCAAATGGAGGAGACCGGCTACCGCGAGGCGCACTACAAGATCCCCGAGAAGGAGTTCCCCACCGACCCGGTGAAGCCGCGGGTGAAGCTGTTCGGCACTGGCGGCACCATCGCGTCGCGGCTCGACTACCGCACGGGTGCGGTGATCCCCGCGTTCAGCCCGGGGGAGCTGTACGGCTCGGTGCCGGAACTGGCCGACATCTGCAACCTCGATACCGAGAAGCTGTTCGGGGTGTTCAGCGAGAACATGGGACCCGAGCAGTACCTCGTTCTGGCGGAGCGGGTGGGCGAGGCGATTCGGGACGGCTGGGACGGCGTGGTGATCGGCCACGGTACCGACACGATGCACCACACGGCGGCGGCGCTCTCGTTCATGGTGCAGCGGCCGCCGGTGCCCGTCGTGATGGTGGGCTCGCAGCGTTCCTCCGACAGGCCGTCCTCCGACGCGGCGCAGAACCTCATCAACGCAACGTGGACAGCCGCGCACGGGCCGATTGCCGAGGTGATGGTGTGCATGTTCGGCCCCACGTCGGACCGCTATAACCTGCTGCACCGCGGCACGCGCGTGCGCAAGATGCACAGCTCCTACCGCAGCACGTTCCGCACGCTGGGTGACATCCCTCTTGCCATGGTCGAGAAGGGCAGCATCACCCCGCTCAAGGACGACTGGCGGCAGCGCCGTGACGACACCGACGTCACGGTGCAGGCCGCGTACGACGAGCGGGTGACCATGCTGTACTACTACCCCGGCATGCAGGCCGACGTGGTTGATGCGCTGGTGGAGAAGGGCTACAAGGGAATCGTGATCGCGGGCACGGGCCTGGGGCACGTTAACCGGGTCATCTACCCGGCGCTGGAGCGGGCGCACGCCGCGGGCGTGCACATGTACATGACGCTGCAGACGCTGTGGGGCTTCGTGCAGATGCACGTGTACGAGACCGGGCGGGAGATCCTCGAGCTGGGGGTGGTCCCGCTCGCGAACATGCTGCCGGAGGTGGCATTCATCAAGCTGGGGTGGGCATTGGGCGTGCACCCCGACGACCCGGAGGCGGTGAAGCAGCTGATGGTGACACCAATCGCGGGGGAGACCACGCCGCGCGAGCCGCACGACGGGTACCTGGTGCTCCAGGGTGGGGTGCCGGAGGTTCAAGAGTTCCTTGGGAAGGTGTGGCGATGAGCGAAGAACTACGGCCGCGGACACCGGTGCCGCGGGGCACGAGCCTGGAGGACGAGCTGGGCAAGCCGCGCTCGTCCTGGACTGCGGACGACCTCGTGGAGCTGGTAAAGGCCCGCGGCATTCAGATCGTGAGCCTGATGCACGTGGGCGGGGATGGCTGGCTCAAGACGCTCGATTTCGTGCCGCGCACTGCGGCGCAATTCAAGGACATCATCGAGGGTGGCGAGCGAGCCGACGGCTCGAACCTCTTCCCTCGTGCCGGCATTCCGGTACACGCGTCGGACATCGTGCTCAAGCCGCGGGTACACACGGCGTTCCTCGATCCGTTCGCGGCGCTGCCCACGCTGGTGCTGATGTGCGGGCACGCCGACCCCGAGGGGCATCCGTTGCCTGCCTCGCCCGACACTATTCTGCGCCGCGCGGTGCAGCAGCTCAAAGAAGTCGCGGGCGTCGAGCTCTGGGCCTTGGGTGAGGTGGAGTATTTCCTCGGCAAGCGGCGCGACGAGTCGGACATCTACGGCGCCGACGACCGCGGGTACCATGCCAGCTCGCCGTTCGTGTTCGGGGAAGGTCTGCGCCGCAAGGCGCTCGCCCTGTTGGCCGACCTCGGGGTACCCGTCAAGTACGGGCACAGCGAGGTGGGCTACGTCGAGGCGACCGAGGCCGGGGGCGTGATCTGGGAGCAGCACGAGATCGAGCTCGCGTTGGCGCCGCTGCCCGAAGCGGCCGACGGCATCCTGCTCACGCAGTGGGTGCTGAGGAACCTGGCGCATCGCAAAGGCATGCGCTGCGCCACGGGCCCGATGATGCTCGAGGGGCACGCCGGCAACGGGCTCCACTTCCACCTCGCCCCGGTGCAGGATGGCAAGGTGCTGCCCGTCAAACAAGACGAGGGCACGCTGACGGACGTCGCGCGCTGGCTCATCGGTGGACTGGTGCAACTGGGTGGAGCGCTCATGGCCTTCGGCAATCGTGTCGAGGGCTCGTTCGTGCGCATCCGCCAGGCCAAGGAGGCGCCCAGCACGATAGTGTGGGGCGAGTACGATCGCCTGGCGCTGATCCGCCTACCTGTCGTGGCGAAGGACGAGGCCGGGCGGGTGGTCACACCTGCCACGGTCGAGTTCCGACTTCCAGACGGCTCGGTGCTGCCGCACCTGCTCCTGGCCGGCGCCGCGCTCGCGATGATCAAGGGACGGGACACCGAGGAGCTGGAGGATCTGCTACAGCGCACCTCGGCGGTGCAGGCGCGGGAAGGTAAGGCCGGCCGCGCCGAGCGGGTACCGCGCGACTTCTACGAAGTGGCCGACGCGCTGGCGCGGCACCGCGACACGCTGGAGTCGGGCGGGGTATTCCAGGCCGAGCTGCTGGACAACTTCCTGTCGCAGCTCAGGGGCTAGCGCCGCGGCACCGATGTGACGAGGGGCGGGCGCTCACGGCGCCCGCCCCTCGTGTGTCCGGCCTTTAGGCGCCGCTAGAATCTGCGGCCGATCAGCAGACGGAACTGCCAGGAACGGTTACTGGCCTGGGAGTTCTCGAAGGTGTCGGACAGGCCGAGTGAGTAGCGCACGTCGGCCGCCCCGAACGTCGGTCCGTCGCCGAATGTCTTCCCCACCAGAAGGCCGAGGGGCCACGTCCATTCCGTGCTGTTCTTACGGTCGCAATCCTGCAGTTCCGACGTGGACGTCGAGTTGCAGCTGATGGAGAAGCCGAGCCCGATTCCCGTGTACAGCCGGAACAGGATGCCGGATTGGGTCTGCGTCCCTCCGCCGATCAGCAGCGGTACTTCGATGTAGTCGATGCGGGTCGAGTCGCCGCCCTTCTGCACCCAGTTGGCCTCGAGCACGCCGATCGTGTACCAGTTGCGGTAGCCGACGAACGCACCAGCCATGCCGCCCCAGCGACTGGCGGTGTTGGTCACCCCGCCCTGTAGGTCCCCGCTCGTGGCGCCTCCCGAGAGGCCTCCGAACCATCCCTGCTGGGCCTGGGTGGCGGACGTGAGCAAAGCGGTGGCGATGGCTGCCAACGCCAGAACGCGAATGGAGTGCATGCCGGTGCTCCCTGTGAGTCGTGACGTCCAAAGATGCGGCGATGAGCGCCGTTTGGCCACCCGCTGATTGCCGCGGTCGTGGCGCGTTGACGAGTCGGGTACGGTGGGTGTATGCTGTCCCCCTTCGCTCCGAATACCACCAAGAGGGTATAGCCCTCTGCTGTCCCGGGCCGTACTTCAGCACAAATGACAGAAGCCGTATGAGTAACGGACACTTTTCCAGAGGCCTCATGGGAGTTCGCCTGTTCCCTGAACATCCGTTGGCTACTCGTCTCCTGTTTGCAGCGGTGCTGATCGCGTTCGGGGCCGCTTCAGTCGCCCCGCGAGCTGCCGCGCAGCAGCAGCGGACCCCGGTGACGATCGGCTTCCTGACCGACGGCCCGTTGCTCCGCTTCGGCGAGCTGTTGGACCAGATCGAGCGGGAGACGGTAGTGCTTCTCGAGAACCGCTTCGAGGTGCGTATCGGGGGGGACCTGACGCTGGCGGGGGATCACACCGTGGCGGGCATCCGGGCGGCGCTCGATCAGCTCATGGATCGGGTGGACGTTGTAGTGGTCGTCGGTACCATGGGCGCACAAGTGGCTGCCGACCATCCGCGACTCGCCAAGCCGGTCGTCGCGCCCTTCGTGCTCGACCCCTCGCTACAGGACATCCCCCGACAGGGAGCCGCCTCCGGGGTGTCCAACTTCGTGTACCTCACGCGACCCGAGAACCGGGATCTTGCCACGCTGGCCGAGGCGGTTGCCTTTCAGCGCCTCGCCGTGCTCATGAACGCATCTGCGGTCGCCGAGATGCCGGGCCTGGACCGGCGCGTCGAGCAGCTGGTGGCGCAAGCCGGAGCCGAGGCGGTGGTCGTTCCGGTGGGCGACGATGTCCGGCTCGCGCTCGACTCCATCGAGGCAGCTGGGGTGGACGCCGTGTACGTGCTGCCACTGTCGCGGGTCTCGAGCGCGGCGTTCGAGCTGCTGGCAGAGGGACTGGTCGAGCTCGGGCTGCCGAGCCTCTCCTGGTTCGGGGAGGCCGAGGTTCGCCAGGGTATCCTGCTGGCGCGGCGCCCGGACTCCTTCACGTTCCAGCTCGCTCGGCTGACGGCGCTCACCGTGGAACAGATCCTCCGGGGCGATGCACCGGGGCAGTTGCGCGTGACGTTCGTGCCGCAGGAGCGCTTGATCGTGAATATGGAGACCGCGCGTACAATCGGGGTCTATCCGTCGTGGACCATGCTCAGCGATGCGCGGCTGATCGAGGCGCGGCCCGGAGTAGTGCCCGAGCCGCAGTCTCTGGACTCCATCGTGCGGGAGGCGCTGGCGCAGAACCAGGATCTCGCGTCGTTCGAACGCGCGCTGCAGGCGGCTGCGCAGGACGTGAAGACGGCGACGTCACGCCTCCTGCCGCAGCTCGACCTGGCATTCTCCGGCCGCATCATTGATGAGGACCGTGCCGAGCGCAGCCTGGGAATCATGCCCGAGCAGATGGTGCTCGGCTCGGTAGGGCTTTCGCAGGTCGTGTATGCGGACCGTGCCTGGGCGGATCGCACCATCCAGCAGTCCTTGCAGCGGGCGCGGGAGGAGGACTACTCGTCACTGCGGCTGGACGTGTCGTTCGAGGCGGCCGACGCCTATCTCACCGTGCTGCGCCGCAAGACGGGTGAGCGGATCCGGCGGGAGAATCTCGCGTTCACCCGCACGAACCTGGACCTGGCCGATGTGCGGCGGCAGACGGGTGCGGCGACGCCCGGGGAGGTGCTGCGCTGGGAGGCTCAGGTCTCCAAGGATCGCCAGGGGGTGGTCGGCGCGGCGGCCGCCCGGGCGATCGCCGAGATACGGCTCAATCGCCTGCTGAACCGAGCACTCGGCGACGATGTCGCCACTCCCGAGGATGAGCTCGAGGATCCTGTGATCCGCTGGGCGGAGGACGCCCTGATCATGCTGTTGGACGACCCGCGGCGTTTCGATGGCTTTCAGGACTTCATGATCGCAGAAGCGCTGGTGCAGTCGCCCGAGCTGCGGGCGCTCGACGCCTTGATCGGGGGGCAGGAGCGGGCGGTGACGGCCGCCAACCGGTCCTTCTGGCTGCCCGAGTTCGTCCTCGATGCGCGCCTCTCGAACCGGTTGCTGGAGGGGGGCGCCGGTTCGGAGGGTGGTGGTCTGCCCGGCCTGGCGCCTGCGGAGGAGGCTGATCCGTGGCGCTGGTCGATCCAGCTGAGCGCCCGCTATCTGCTGTTCGGGAGCGGCTCGCGCACCGCGGCCAAGGAACGGGCCCAGCAGAGCCTGTTCAGTCTCGAGTTCCAGCGTACCGCAGAGGCGCAGCGGGTGGAGGGGGCGATGCGCGGCGAGCTGCAGCGCCTCCTGTCGTCCCGGGTACGCCTGGAGCTGGCGCGGACCGCCGCCACTGCGGCACAGGGCAACTACGAGTTCGTGCGGGCGGCCTACGCGGGAGGCGTAGCGGGTATCCTCAACCTGCTCGACGCCCAGAACACGGCGCTCGTTGCCGACCTCGACGCAGCCAATGCGCTGTACGATTTCATCACCGACTTCATGGCCGTGCAGCGGGCGGCCGGCCAGATCGATTTGTTCCTCGACGAGGCCTCGCGTGAGGCGTTCATTCAGCGCCTGGTAGACTACCTGCGCGAGCGCGGCATGGAGTAGCACAGTGCACAGACTACCGGACCACGGATTGAAGCCATGGACTTGAAACGCTGCTCGAGGTTGCGCGCGCTCGCGCTCCTCGCCACGCTCGGCGCGCTTGTTCCCGGCTGCGGTGGTGAGCCGCCGCCGGAGGGGGCGATCGCCCGGCCCGTCAAGATGATCGAGATCGGCTTCGGAGGTGTCTCCGGCGTACGCGAGTACCCCGGGACGGTCGAAGCGGCCGAGCGGGCCGAGCTGGCCTTCGAGGTCCCCGGGCTCATCCTGGAGATGCCGGTCGTGCAGGGACAATGGGTGAGACGGGGCCGGCTGCTCGCCCGGCTCGACGCGCGCGACTTCGAGGCACAGCGCGACGCCGACGCCGCGAGTCTCGAGGCGGCCCGCGCGGACTTTCGGCGCTATCAGGAGCTGTACGCCGCCGACGCCGTGACGCTGCAGGAGCTGCAGCTGAGGCAGGCGCAGTTCGAAGTGGCGGCGGCGCGTTTGCGGGCGTCGCAGAAGTCGGTCGATGATACCCGGCTCGTGGCACCGTTCGCCGGCCGTGTGGCGCGCACCTTCGTGGATGCCTTCCAGAACGTGCTGGCCAAGGAGACGGTGCTGCTTCTCAACGACGATCGCAATCTGGAGCTAGTGATCGCCGTGCCGGAGGCCGACGCGTTGGTGGCCCGGCAGGCGGTGGATGCAACGGGCAGTCCGATGGAGCTTGAAGCGGAGGGGTCGGTATCGACGTTCCCCGACCGACGGTTCCCCGCCTGGCTCACGGAGGTCGCGACACAGGCCGACCCCGTGACGCGCACCTTCGAGGTGACGTTCGGCTTCCAGTCGCCCAGCGACATCGCCCTGGTCCCGGGTATGACGGCGCGCATGATCGTGCGCCGCGTGGGTCTGCCGGGAGCGACCGTACAGCGCCTGCCGGCGAACGCCGTATTCGCGGCGGACGACGGTCAGACGTCGGTGTGGAAGGTGGATCCTGTGGCCATGACGGTCACCCGCGCCCCGGTGGAGATCGGTGCGATGTTCGGCGCAGAGGTCGAGGTCATGCGGGGTCTCGTCGACGGCGATCTGGTCGCCGTGACCGGCGTGGCGAACCTGCGGGAAGGCGATCCGGTGCGGCGGCTCGAGGGCCGCGAGGGCGGGTCGTAGCCCATGAAGATCACGCAATTCTGCATCGAGAATCGGGTCACTACGCTCGTCCTCACCGTCGTCCTGGTGGTGGGCGGGATCATCTCGTACACCGGCATGGGCCGGCTCGAGGACCCGGAGTTCACGATCAAGGACGCCCTGATCATCACTCCCTATCCGGGTGCTTCCGCGGCGGAGGTCGAGGAAGAAGTCTCCGACGTAATCGAGATCGCGGTGCAGAAGCTCAAGCAGCTCCTCGAGGTCGAGTCGCGGTCTACGCGGGGCCTGTCGATCGTCACCGCCACGATCAAGGACCAGTACGATAAGGAGACGCTCCCGCAGGTGTGGGACGAGCTCCGGCGCAAGGTGAACGACGCCCAGGGCAATCTGCCCCCCGGTGCCGGGCCTTCCATCGTCAACGACGATTTCGGTGACGTCTACGGGGTGTTCTTCGCGCTGTACGGAGAGGGGTACAGCTACGCCGAGCTGTATGATGTGGCCAAGCTGCTGCGGCGGGAGTTGCTGCTCGTACAGGACGTTGCGAAGATCGACTTCTTCGGAGTGCAGCCTGAGGTCGTCTACGTCGAGCTGGATCGTGACCGGATGTCGCAGCTCGGCATCTCTGTGTTAGCGGTCGCCGAGGGATTGGCCTCCAGGAACCTCGCCGCGTACGCGGGCCACGTCGAGGTGGGTCCCGACTTCATCACCATAGACCCCACGGGGCTGTTCGACTCGGTGGACGACTTCGGATCGTTGCTGATCGCCGGCGAGCCGGGCGGTGCTCAGATCTTCTTGCGGGATATCGCTGATGTCCGCCGGGGATACCGCGACCCGCCGCGGCAGTTGATTCGGTACAACGGGAGCCAGGCCGTCGGCCTCGGCATCTCCACCGTGCCCGACGGTAACGTGGTCACGATGGGAGATGCGGTCGCCGCCCGGTTCCGGGAGCTGCGGCCCCAGATCCCCTTGGGGGTCGAGGTCGGCATCATCGCAGTCCAGTCGCAGGCGGTGACCACGGCCATCAACAGCTTCCTGGTGAGCCTGCTGCAGGCCGTCGCCATCGTCGTTGTGGTGCTGCTCCTCTTCATGGGGCTGCGGTCGGGGCTGCTCATCGGGTTCATCCTGTTCCTCACCATTGCGGGCTCGTTCATCGTCATGCCGCAGATGGGCGTGATGCTGGAGCGCATTTCCCTGGGGGCGCTGATTATTGCGTTAGGCATGCTGGTGGACAACGCCATCGTGGTTGTGGACGGGATGCTGGTGAAGATGCAGCAGGGAGTCGAGAAGGTCCGGGCGGCGGTCGAAACGGTGCAGCAGACTGCGTGGCCGCTCCTGGGCGCAACGGTGATCGCGATTCTCGCGTTCGCGGCGATCGGCACCTCGCAGGACGCCACGGGGGAGTACACGCGGTCGCTGTACACGGTGATCCTGATCTCGCTGATGCTGAGCTGGGTGACGGCCGTGACCGTGACACCTCTGCTTGGAATCATGGTGCTCAAGCCCAAGCTGCCGAAGCCGGGGGAGGAGCCCGCCGACCCGTACGGCGGCGTGTTCTATACGAAGTTCCGCGGTCTGCTGGGCGGCGCCATCCGACGGCGGGCGATTACCCTCGGCGTGGTCGTGGGGGTCTTCGTTCTCTCGCTGGTGGGGTTCGGCAGGGTCAAGCAGAGCTTCTTCCCGAACTCCACGCGCCCGCAATTCATGATCGACTACTGGCTGCCGCAGGGGAGCCAGATCGCAAGCACCGAGCGCGACGTGGCCGAGATCGAGCAGTGGCTCATGGAGCAGGAGAGCGTAACCAGCGTCGCCTCCGTGGTCGGAGCCGGCGCCATGCGGTTCCTGCTGACGTATGTGCCGGAGAAGGAGAATCCGGCGTTCGCGCAGTTCCTGGTAGACGTGGAAGACTCCCGCCTGATCGACGGGATGCTGCTGCAGTTCCAGGAGCACCTCGAGCGGGCGTACCCCGGCGCCATGGTGCAGACCCGGAAGTTCATCCTGGGCCCGGGCGAGCCCGGCAAGATCCAGGCGCGCTTCTATGGGCCGGACCCCGATGTGCTCCGCAGCCTCGCGTCGGAGACGGAGACGATCTTCCGCGCGGAACCGAACCTCTACGGCATTAAGACCGACTGGCGCGAGCGGGTGAAGGTCGTGCGGCCGGTGGTCGCCGACGAGCAGGCCAACCTCGCTGGCATCACGCGCACCGACATCGCCACGGCGCTGCTCGCGGGCTTCGAGGGCGCCTCGTTCGGCGTGTACCGGGAGCGCGACGAGCTGCTGCCGATCATTGCTCGTGCTCCGGAGACGGAGCGGGCCGACGTCAGCAACATCGGCAACATCCAGATCTACAGCCCGGCCGCGGGTCGAGCGATCCCGTTGCGCCAGGTTGTGTCGGGCTTCGAGACCACTTTCGAAGACGAGATCATCGTGCGCATGGACCGCAGACGCGCTATCAAGGTGCTGGCCGACCCGCGGGTGGGGGAGGCGCCACCCATGCTCGCCGAGCTGCGACCGGTGGTCGAGGCGATCGAGCTGCCGGAGGGTTATTCGCTGGAGTGGTGGGGCGAGTACCGAGACAGCGCCAGGGCGCAAGCGTCGTTGGCGGCCTCGTTCCCCGTCTTCGTATTGATGATGGTGTTGATCACCGTCGCCCTGTTCAACTCGCTGAAGCAGACCGCCGTCATATGGCTGGTGGTGCCGCTCGCACTCATCGGCGTCACACTGGGTCTGCTCTCCACCGCACAGCCATTCGGGTTCATGGCGCTGCTCGGCTTCATGAGCCTCTCCGGGATGCTCATCAAGAACGCCATCGTGTTGATCGACGAGATCAACTCGCAGCGCGGCGGCGACCAGTCCGACTTCAACGCGATCCTGCAGGCGGCGGTGAGCCGCCTGCGGCCGGTTGGCATGGCGGCGGCGACCACGATCCTGGGGATGCTGCCGCTGGTGCCCGACGCCTTCTTTGTCGCGATGGCGGTGACGGTCATGTTCGGTCTGGGCGTTGCGACACTGCTCACCATGGTGGTCGTACCGACGCTGTATGCCACCTTCTATGGGATACGGGAGGCCTGAGGGCCGTCCATGACGAGTGAGGGCGCCCGCAAGCCGGGACTCGACTTCATCCGCGCGATGGTCGAGGAGGACGGACGCACGGATAAGTACAGCGGCCGGGTAGCCACCCGATTTCCGCCCGAGCCCAACGGCTACCTACACATCGGGCACGCCAAGTCGTGCTGTCTCAACTTCGGGCTGGCACTCGAGCACGCCGGCACGTGCAACCTCCGGTTCGACGACACCAACCCCGAAACCGAGGACATGAAGTACGTCGAGGCGATCAAGCGGGACGTCGCGTGGCTGGGGTTCGAGTGGGACGACCGGCTGTACCATGCCTCTGACTACTTCGAGCAGCTGTACGATTGGGCGGAGTTGCTGATCGAGAAGGGGCTGGCCTACGTGGACAGCCTGTCGGAGGCCGAGATCCGGGAGTATCGCGGCACGGTGACCGAGCCGGGCAGGCCGAGCCCCCACCGCGACCGCACACCCGAGGAGAACCTCGACCTGTTCCGCCGCATGAAGGCCGGCGAATTCGCGGACGGCGAGCACGTGCTGCGCGGCAAGATCGACATGGCGCATCCCAACATGCTGATGCGCGACCCTGTGCTGTATCGCATCCGCAACGCCAGCCACTACCGCCGCGCCGACGCGTGGTGCATCTACCCGCTTTACGACTACACCCACTGCCTGTCCGACGCGATCGAGGACATCACGCACTCGCTGTGCACGCTCGAGTTCAAGGACAACAACGAGCTGTACGAGTGGGTGCTCGACGCCGTGGGGCTGCCCAAGCCGCGCACCGAGCAGACCGAGTTCGCGCGGCTCAACCTCGACTACACGGTCCTGAGCAAGCGCCGCCTCATCAAGCTGGTGGAAGAGGGCTTCGTGAGCGGATGGGACGACCCGCGCATGCCCACGATCGCCGGTATGAGGCGACGCGGCGTCACGCCTGAGGCGATCCGCAAGTTCTGCGACCTGGTTGGGGTGGCCAAGAACGAGAGCCGGGTGGACATCGAGAAGCTGGAGTGGGCGATCCGCGACGAGCTGAACCCCAAGGTGCCGCGGGTGCTTTGCGTGCTGCGGCCCCTCAAGGTGGTGATCACCAACTGTCCGGAAGGGCAGGTAGAGGAGCTCGAAGCGCCGTACTACCCGCGTGACATCCCCAAGGAGGGCTCCCGCCCGCTGCCGTTCGCGCGCGAGATCTACATAGAGCGCGACGACTTCATGGAGGACCCGCCCAGGAAGTTCTTCCGGCTCGCGCCGGGCCGCGAGGTGCGGCTGCGCTACGGGTACATCATCAAGTGCGAAGACGTGATCAAGGACCCCAAGACGGGCGAGGTCACCGAGCTGCGCTGCACCTACGACCCCGAGACCAGGAGTGGCACGCCCGACGGCCGCAAGGTGAAGGGGACCATCCATTGGGTCTCGGCCGAGCACGCGCTGCCGTGCGAGGTGCGGCTGTACGACCGGCTGTTCGTGAAGGCCAACCCGGACGACGTGGAGCAGGGGAAGGAGTTCACCGACTACCTCAACCCCGACTCACTCGTCGTGCTGGATGAGAGTCGCATCGAGCCCTCCGTGGCAGAGGACCCAGCCGGCACCCGCTACCAGTTCGAGCGCCAGGGTTACTTCATCGCGGACCAGGACTCCAAGCCCGGCGCCCTCGTGTTCAACCGCACGGTGACCCTTAGGGATACGTGGGCGAAGATCGCGGGGAAGGGGAAGGGGAAGGCGTAGCCCCTACCTCACCACCAAATACACCTCCGCCGACAGCGAATTCAGCGCCACCCCTTCGTCCAACCGCTGCCCCGATACGGCCGTGACGTAGACCGCTATGCGCGCCCGCTCGTTCTCCGCGGTCGCGAGCAGTGAGTCGCGCGGGATGTTGCGGTCTCCCCCCGTTCCGGCATATCGTTGGGCCCGCTCGAGCAGGGGGAGCAGCGGCACCGACGCCATGATCCCACTCTCGCTCGTTAGCTCGAGCGCCACGCCCGCCGAGTCGAACTGCAGGCGCACGTCATCCGTTACCCGCACAGTATCGCGCAATGCCCCGTCGAAGTTCACGGCGTATTCGAAGCCGCTGATCGAGATGGCCTCTTGGCCGCGCTCGACGAAGTAATTGAAGTGTTCGAAGTCACCACGTTGCCAGCGCCCTACGTAAGGCACGCCCAGCCACGCGGTGAGAAGCCGGGTGCGCTCTTCCGTCTCGCCGCGCTCGGCGGGGCGCGTTCCCTCGCCCACGGTGTCGATCGCCGCGAGCGATCCGCCGAACCACGGCTCGATGGTGCCGGTGCCGTGGGTTTCGATCAGATATCGCAGGCCCGCGCTGATTTCTCTGCGGTCGGTGTAGGACTGCTCACCGGTCGCGGGCCGCAGCGCGCCATCCACCAGCAGCTCTGTGCGCACCAGGACCTGCTCCAGCCGGTCCGTCTGGCTACCTCGTGATACGGGGTATGCGGACCATGGCCCGAAGAAGGTGAGCACCGCGACCCCGCACAACGACGCGGGGATCAAGATGATTTGTCGTGAGCCGCGCAGCGTAAAGTACACCGCGATACCGGCCAGCCAGATCGAGAGGATCGTGAGGAAGTAACGAGGCTCCGTGACGCCGTACTGGTCCACCCGCTGCCAGATCGCGAGCCACAGCATCACGATTGGGGGGAAGAGCGCGATGTAGAACCAGCGCGAGTAGGTCACGATCCAGCGGTTCTCCTCCCGCTCCCGAATGGGGTACACCAGCAGCAGGGCGAAGATGCCCACGGCGGCGACGCTGGACACCAGATAGCCGATCCACCCGCTGGGCCAATCCTGCGTGGCGATGACCTTGACCAGGTAGGCCATGAGAATCGCCATATACACCGTCACGAGTGGGACCAGGATGTACTGCGCGAAGACCTTGATGCCCTTGGGGTAGCCGGAGCGCTGTTCGAGGGCCGCGAGATCGCGCGGCACGCCGCCCAGGAAGAACCACGTATTGAACACGAAGGCGACCACCATCCAGAGCCGGCCGTACGTCTCCTCCGGCACGTTCGCGCCGAACAACTGGTCCAGCGCCGCGAGCGCGATCGCGAGGCCTACGTACAGCACGGCGGAGAACACCCCGGCCGTGAGGAAGCGGAGGAACAGCGCCTTGTTGTACTGCCAAAAACCGTTGGGCTCGTCGTATCCCACGAACGGCAGGAACGCCACCAGCAGGTGGAGCGCCACGCTCAGCTGGAACCAGCGCGTGAACGCGATCGTCTCCGACCAGCGGGGCCACAGCAAGGCGAAGCCCAGCAGCACCAGCAGACCGCCGACCCCGAGCAGCGCACGCAGCACCATGTCCCAGCCGCGCCGCTCGGCGAGAAGCGCCAATGCGAGCAGCAGCGGTATGCCGAGCGTGGAGGGGAAGAACCAACGCTGCCAGAGGCTTTCGTCGTCCACCAGCAGCACGCCGAACACGGCTGCAGCCAGCGCCGCGAACATGACGAATGGGAACCGCACCGCGATGGCGCGGGCCTCGGTGATCACGAGCTGAATCGACGGCAGTTGCACTGGCTTCTCCCTTCCTAGAACGCTGCCCGCACACGCAGGGTCGCGAGCCGCCCAATCTCGGGCGCGCCCACGAACTCCTGGTGCAGGTTGTCCAGCAGGTTCAACACGTTGAGCGAGACCAGGACGTCGGTGCGGATGGGCAACCGGTAGGCGAGCGCGAGATCCAGTACACCATACGATGCCACCTCGCCCTGGTACACGCCCGACATGACGGGGAATCTCTCCACCGCCCGCCCGCGAATCTCACCACTCAGACCCAGGTCGTCGTGGCGGTACAGCAGGGCGAGAGAGCCCTTGTTGGCCGTGGCGTTGAGGGGGATGGTGTCGGCTTGGCCCACGGCGTTGATGACCTCGAACTCATCGCGGCTCACCCACGAGTATGTGCCGCGCACCGCCCACGAGCGGGACAGGAACGCCGCCACGTCCAGGTCGGCCCCCCACAGCGTGATCTTTCCGAAGTTGCGGTAGGTGACGATGATGTCCCACGGATCGAGCGCCTCGCGCGGCGTCACCGTCCCCACCGGCACGAGCCCGATGAGGCCGGCCAGCAGCTGCGCCGAGTCCGCCGGCAGGAAGCCGGCAAGGTATGTGGCGAGCGACGGCTGGTCGAAGAACGCGTTGGGCGTCTCCACCTGCTCCGCGCTGATGAAGTCGTTCTTCCACGTGTAGTAGACGTCGATCCCCACGCTGAGCCAGTCGCCCAGCAGTCCCGAGTACCCCAGCTCGACGGTGTTGGTGATCGTGGGGGAGAGTGCGGGGATGTCGCTCACGTCCGTCACGGGAGCGAACGTGGGCACCGGGCCAGAGATGTCCAGTCGCCCCAGCACGGTCGCCACCTCGGTGCTCGAAGGCGCCGGTATGGTCGAGATGTCGACTCCGAAGCTCTGCAGCGTGTCGACCAGCGGATCCCACAGCAGCGTCGCGTCTATCGGGATGTAGTCGGTGGGCCGGCCCACGCTCGACGGCGTGAACGGCGAACGCATGCACAACCCGTTGCAGTCGCGGGCGAACGAGTAGCCGATCTCCGGCACGCCCTGTACCCGCACGGCGTAGGGCAGTGTGACGCCGTTGGGCGCCCGCAGCGAGTCTGCGAACAGGTCGAGGAACAGGTTGTTGGTGTTCGGGGTCGAGAAGGCGCGGTTGTAGGTGAGCCGCACCGAGTGTGCCGGTGCGGCTTGGTACACCAGCGCGGCACGCGGGGAGAACACCGGGTCCGGCAGCCGGTTGTGCAGATCTACGCGCCCGGCGGCGATCAGCTGCAGCGTGGGCGACACGGTCACGTCGGCGTGCAGATAGGCGCCCAGCTCGTTGATGGTGTCGTCGAATTCGTTGCGCCCGGTGATGGTGCCTTCGGTGCGCGGTACCGTGCTCTGGAAATCCACGCCGTAGATCAGACCCGTGCGACTCCCGATCGGTGTGCTGTGCTGCGCCTGCACCACCACCATGTAGGAGTTGTCCTGCACCGTGCTGCCGTTGCGCAGCAGGTAGGTGTCGGCTGCGTCACTCAGGTTGATGAATGCCTGGGCGAAGAACGGCCCGTGGCGCAGCCGCGTTTGCGCGTAGAAATAGCGCCAGTCCTGCACTTGTGCGGCACCCAGCGGCGTGAGGTCCACGTTGCGCAGCGCGTTGTTCAGCCCGACGGCCGTGACGAGCTCCGTGCGTGTCGTGGGACGCCAGTCGAGCCGCAGCTCTCCAGAGATGCGCTCCACTACTGAATCACGCGCGCCGATCAGCAGCGTATCGGGATTGGCTCCAAGGGCGATTGCCTGGGCGCGGTTGTCCTGCTCCACGGGGTCCACGTACTGCCAGTCCTCGCCGCGCAAGTACTGGGCCGAGAGCTTGAACGCGAAGCGCTCCCCCAGCGTGCCCGCGTAGCGCAGCCCCCCCTGCACCAGCGGCGCGGACCCGCCCGCCAGCGACACCACCCCGCCGCGGTGCTCGAACGGCGGCCGCGTGATCATGTGCATCACGCCGTTGGCGCTGTTGGGGCCGTACAGTGCCGAGCCGGGACCCCGCACCACCTCGATCCGCTCCAGGTCGTCGTTGGTGACCGGGACGAAGTTGAACACGTTGATGCGGAGCGATGGGACCGAGATGTAGCGGTAGTCGCTTAGGGCCAGCAGGGCGCCCGAGGCCACGTTGTTGAAGCCGCGCACGACTATCTCGTGCTGTGTGATGCCGGTCTGGGAGAAGTCCACGGCTGCCACGGTTCTTATGTGATCCACCGAGGTGAGCGCGTTGGCTTCCTCTATTGTCGGCGTCTCGACCACCGATACGGATGCAGCGGCATCCAGGGCCTTCTGCTCGGAGCGCGAGGCGGTGACGATCACGGGATTGACGGTGAAGGCCAGCGGCGCGAGTGCCACTGCGAGTGTACGTGACTCACCCGCTACGAGGGTGACGTCCTCGACCAGCTCGCGGTGGCCGATGCGGGTGAACGCCACGAGGTACCGGCCAGGGGGCACGGCCTCGAGCGAGAAAGTGCCTGTCTCGTTCGTGTGGGTGCGCGCGACCAGGTCGCGGTCGGCGCGCAGGTCCACGCGCACACCGTTTACGGGTTCGCCGCTCAGGGAGTCCCGCACTGTGCCGGCGATGGACGCCTGCTGAGCCGGTGCGGAACTGGCGTGGCAGCAAACCAACAAGACGGTGGCGAGGGCGCCCCGCCAGCCTGTCATCAGCGTCATACTCCCCGGTCTATCTGCTCGAGCCGGAGCGGCGCGGCGCAGACCGGACGTCGTCTCGCCACCGTGCCACCGAGTCGCGCAGCACCGCACGCGGGCCGTTGGCATCGCGCAGGACATCGAATAGCTGATCGTACACATCGCGTGCGCCCAGGCCGTCGCCGACCGCCAGGAGGGCGCGCGCGCGGAGTGGCCAGATTTCCGGCCACGCCACCTGATCCACGAATCCCGCCATGTGCTCGTAACTCTGTGTTGCGGCGAGGACCTCATCGTAGTCGCCAGTAGCAGTAGCGACGCGGGCGCGCTCGAGCTGCAAGGGCCACAACGATTCGACCAGTCCGAAGGTCACCTGCTCGATGCGGTGCCGTCGTGTCGCTTCCTGCCACTCGTGGAGTGCGCCGACCGTATCGCCGCTCGCCAGGAGGTCCAGCGCCACCAGGTCACCTCGCAGGCTCGCGTCGAGCGGGGCAGTGCCACCGGCATCGGCGATCTCTCCCAAACGCCGCACCGCACGGGCTGCGGCCGCCGCGTCGCGGCCGCGATGGAAGCGGGCCGCCAGCCAGAGGGCGATGGGGTTGTCGGTCTGCTCGGTGAGCAGACGCCGCGCCGCGGCTGCCTGTGCGGCGCTGTCCGCGAGGGTCGCGACGCCCGTGACCGCGGCGAGCACGACCCAGCGGTCGAGATCCTCGTGGGGCACGTTGCGCCGGCGGGCCATCCGCATCAGCGAATCGGCGGAGGCGTACTGGCCGGTGCCCAGCAGTCGCGCCATCCGCATGCGGAATGCCACTCGCCGGTCTTGCTCCGTGGCGGCGCGCTCCCAGAGAGACCTGATCGCGAGGCGGGCCACCTCGCGCAGCGACAGGGGTTGCTCGAAGTCGCCGGCCGAGAGGGCGAACATTTCGAGCGCCGTGGGTGGGCGGCGATCGAGTGACCCGGTCACTCGCAGGGCTGCCGACGAGCCCTGGTAGAGGAGAGAGTCCGCCATGCGCATCAACTCTGCCCAGACCGAGGTGCTGTCGATCTGGAGATACCGGCTCATGTATCGGGTGGCTTCGGCCTCGCTTTCCTGCATGACCGCGATGATGACGAGTTGGCCGATGGCTGCGGCGAAATCGGGATCGCGCTCGTGCACCTGCTCGAACTCCCAGCGGGCCGTCGTCGGCTCGATACCCAGTAGCGCGCCGAAGTAGACCTTGAGGAATCCCAGCATGAACCAGGCATCCACGGCGTCGGGGTGGCGCTCGACGATGCCCTGGAACACCTCCTGGGCGCGGTTGAGGTCGCCGTCACCGACGAGGATCTCGTAGCCCTCCAGGAGCTCGCGAGTCGTGGGATCGAGTCCGTCCTTGTAGCGCCGCGCGGCATCGAGGGCGGAGCGGGCGGCACCGGTCCCCCGCGTCGGCTGCGTGCGCAGTATCTCCGCCAGCATGCGCTTGAAGTGAGCGGGTGCGAACGACGAGTCGAGCTCGATCACCTCGTCGAACCGCTCGATCGCCAGGTCGAATGCCGCGCGGCGAAAGTGCGTGTCGCCCGCGTAGTACGCGTTGAACGCGCGCAGCCCGCTGGGGAGTGCCGGATTCCAGCCGGTGCGCTCGCCGGCCACGCGCTCAGCGAAGGCGCGGGACACAATGCCGGAGACGAGCCCGGACAGGCTGTCGAGCGGGCCCGCCGCCTCGGCACTGCCAATGAGCCGCGGAGAGGAGCCGTCGCGGACCTGCACCTCGATGCTTAGCTCACCGGAGGCAGTGACCTCCGCCGTGCCCCACAGGATCTCAGAGGCACCGAGTGTGGCTGCCACGAACCTGGTGAGCGTGTCGAGGGTCGCCGCGCCGGCCTGGAAGTGGTCGGCGATGGACTGGCGCACCCGCTCGGCGCTCAGCACGCGGTACTCGGGTAGCCAGTGGAGCTGATCCTCGAATGCCTGTGGCAGCGCCGACGTCAGGTCGATTCCCTCGATGTCGGCCGCCACCGAGAACGGGAGCACCGCAATCGTCGGCGCGCGCGCGCTCACCGAACCGCGGTCCCACGGCGCTCCCCAGATCGACCACCCTGCGACGGCACCGACCGCCACGGCGGACACGATGCCCACGACCCACTTCAGGGTTCGTGGTTTGTGCTCCGCCTGCTTGAGGGCGTCGAGCCATTCCTTGGCCGACTTGGGTCGCCGCTGCCGGTCCAGCGCCAGCGGTGCGGCGAGCACGCGTGCTTGCGTCGGGGTGAGGTCGGGCCGCGCCAGGATCACGGCGCGCTCGGCGGACGAGACGTCACTGAACATCTCGATGCGCTGTCCGGTGAGGGCCTCGCAGGCAACGGCGGCGAGCGCGTAAAGGTCCGCCCGGCCGTCGATGTGCTCGCCATCTGAAGCCTGCTCGGGCGCCATGTAGGCCGGCGTACCGACGACGGCGCCCGTCTGCGTGATGTGCTCGCTTCCCGCGGCGCTGATGGCCCGGGCGATCCCGAAATCGGCCACCTGAGCGTGCCCCGCCGACAGCAGGATGTTCTCCGGTTTGATGTCACGGTGCACGATGTCCCGCGCGTGCGCGTAGCTCAGCGCGGCCGCGACCTCTCGGATCAGCTGCAGGGTGTCATCGAGCGGGATGTGCCGCTCGCGCTTCATGCGGTCCCGCATCGATTCACCCTCTACGAACGGCATCACGTAGTACAGGAGACCGTCCGCCTCACCGGAGTCGTGCACCGGAAGGATGTGCGGGTGCTGCAGTCGAGCGGTGATCCCGATCTCCCGCAGGAATCGCTGCGGTCCCAGGGTGGACGCCAGCTCGGGAGACAGGACCTTCACGGCGACGTGGCGGTCGTGCTTCAGGTCGTGCGCCAGGTAGACGGTCGCCATGCCACCGCGCCCGATCTCGCGCTCGATCACGTACCGCTCCGACAGGGCCTGCTTGACCCGGCGGAAGTGCACATCGCCCGTGGTGGTGGTGGATTCGCTGCCGCCTGAGGGGGGCGGGGGCTTCCCCGGTACGGTGGTGGCCCCACCGCACTTGGGACAGAAGCTGGCACCCTCTGGAAGAGGGCCACCGCATTTGGGACAGGACTGCGCCGAATCACCCATTCTCCACCCACGAACCCGTGCCTTCCCGAAGATGCGGGCGGGCACCACCCTGTGCAACCAGGCTACTGGCTATTACTAATCCGCTGCCGCTGTCCCGCTGTGAGCATATCCCGGGCGACGATGTCCTGCACGATGCGCGCCAGGAACGCGTAGCCGCGTGGCTCGGCCACGAGCCAGCGCTGCCACTCCAGCTCGTCGAGTGCCGCCCTGAGCTGCTTGCCGGACAGCTCGGTGGCGCGCTCGATCTGGTCCAACTCGACGCGGTCTCCGAGCACCGCTGCGGCGGCGAGCACCTGCTGCGCGTCCTGCGTGAGTCTGCGGAAGCCTACGCGTATCGCAGCAACCACCGCGTCGGGCAGATCCGCCGGCAGGGTCTGGTCGAGCGTCTTGGCCGGCTCGGGCCACGCGCCGGTGATGGTGCCCAGGTCGAGGCCCAGTGCCACCGCGTGCAGCAGTTCCACCGCGAGCAGCGGAAGACCCGCCGAGTCCACGGCAACGCGCCGCGCGAGGCGGTCGAGCTCGCTGTCCTCAAACGTCGGCACCGCCCACGCGGCGAGCCGGCGCAACGCCGCCGCGTCGAGCGGCTCGAGGTGCACCGCAACTCCGGCCACGTCGCGCCCGATGCGCGAGCGCAGGTCGTCCAGTTCGTCGCGCGGCGGTTGCGGCTGCATGCCGAACAGCACGTACAGGGCCTGGGCGGTGAGGTCGCGCACGGCCGCGACCAGCGCAAGGAGCGAGTCGCGGTCGAGCCACTGTGCATCGTCGACCGCCAGCACGATGGGTTGCTCGTCGGCGACAACTCTCAGTATGTCGCGCAGTGCCGAGCCGAGAGTTCCCTCGGAGGGCTTGCCGCTGCGGAAGCGGTCCGCCCACTCGGGGATCTCCGCGGCGAACGCGCCTATGGCGGATGCTGATGCTGCGGCGAGTCCCCCGGCGTCGAGCAGCCCGCCGCGTGCCAGCCCGAGCGTGCCGCTCCAGGGCTGTTCCATGTCCGCCTCAACCGCACGCACGGCGGCTACCGCTGCGCCGTCGAGTCGCGCACGCGCTAGCAGCTCTTCGGCGAGGCGTGACTTGCCCAGTCCGGAATCGGCTTCGATGACGCACGCAGTGGCGCGCCGCTCCCGCGTGCATGCATCGAGCGCATCGAGCAACCGTTCCAGCTCGGCTTCTCGTCCCACCAGGGGAGTGCGACGCAACTCGGCGCCCTGCTCGGGCGCGGTGGGCACCTCACCCGAGAAGCGCCACTCACGCTCGTGCCTCACGCGCTCGGCCAGAGCCGTAGTGGCCTCGTCGGGGGCTGCTCCTACCTCCTCAAGTCGGGCGGCGAACTGCGCGTAGCGCTCGAGCGCCCCCGCGCGGTCTCCGGCGATGGCCATTGCCCTCATTGCGACCTGCACGCCCTCGTTGGCACCGGGGTCGAGGTCGAGTGCGCGTGCGGCAGCGGTCGCCGCGTCGCCCACCTGTGCGCGATCCAGCAACTCACGAGCCCAGTGAACCAGCGCGCCGGCTGTGCGCCCGCGCCAGCGTAGCCGCTCCGCACCGAGCCAATCCTCGAAGCCCGAGGCGTCGGGGACGCTGAACCCCTCGAGGAAGTCGCCGCCGGCGAGTTCGGCTACTTCTTGCCACTCACCCTGCTGCTCCAGCGCTGCGAACTCGTCGGTATCGAGCCGCACCGCGCCGTCCGCGAGTCGCACCTGGTCGTGCTCGGTAGTGAGATTGTCTTCGCCCAGCGCCCGCCGCAGCACGCGGATCGCTTCGCGCAACGAGTGGCGCGCGGACGACTCCGGTTTCTCGGCCCACAGCAGGCCGATGAGGTGCTCTCTGGTGCGCGTCCGCTTGGGGGAGTGGGCCAGGTACACCAGCAGGGCGAGGTTCTTGCGCCACAGCAGCTCCGCCGGCGGGGCCTCTCCCTCTAGCGTGACCTCGACCGGTCCCAGCGTGCGGCAGTGGATCATTCGGGACATCCCGCGATCCGCTCGGTTGCCTCCTGTTGGAGCGGACGGTACGCCGCCTCGGGATCGCGCCACAGCGCCGCCACGCGACCGAAGCGGCGGCAGGCCGCCTCCCGGTCACCGCGCTCGAGTGCGGCCACCGCGCGCCGGTACTCGGCGTACGCGCCCAGCGCCCAATCGATCTCGGCGGGTTCGGCTTCGCTCACGAGTCGGATGCGCAGGATCATGTGCTCGTACCAGCTTCGCGCGCTGTCGGCCTTTGACGGCTCGCCGGCCCTGTCGAACCATTCGGCGCGCTTCAAATGCAGCGCCGCACGACCGAACGGATCACCGTGGCGCATACCCAGTGAGTCGAAGGCGAGCAGTGCGTCGGTCCGCTCCATGGCGAACAGCCAGCGTCCACGCGCCGCCAGTTCTGCCGCCTCGAGCTGCACAGAGAGCCGCTGGGCCAGGCTGTCGTGGCTTGCCGCACGAAGCTGGCGGAGCCAGCCGCTTCCGTTCTCCAGCTCGCCGAGGGTGTAGGCGTCGAGACCGAGTGCCCAGGCGGCACGCGCAGCGAAGGCGGGCTGCCGCGCGAAGCCCTCGAGTGCGGCTCGACCCCGCGCGACTTCGGCGTCGGGGATGCCCGGAATCCCAAGCGCCGCCGGTACCACGCGCCACTCGGCCGCCTGGAAGGCTGCCTCGGCGGAACCGAGCACCAGCGCCGCCTGGTCGAACAGTTGCAGGGCCTCTGCCGGGCGGCCCAGCGCGACGAGCCCCAGTGCGCGCGCCTCCGCGGCCGTGGCCTGGGTGGCGCGGTCGCCGATAGACTCCATCAGGATCAGGCCCGCCAGCTGCGCCATCAGTTCGTGAGCGCCGAATGCGGCCCCCGTTCGGAGATATGTGACGAGGTTCTCGTCGTGCAGTATGTCCTGCGTGAACGTCTGCTCTGCTGTCTCCGGCGCGAACACTCCTGCGTACAGCAACTCGTACAGCGGCGGCACGTAGAGCAGCACTTCGGACTCGGGTGCGTGAACTTCGGTGAACCTGTCGAGGGCGCGGCGCGCCGCTTCCTGGCGGTGCAGCCGTACGGATACCTGGAACAAGTGCTCCCACGCGGGGCCGAGATTGGGGGCCTTGTCGGTCGCGAGCTCGAGCAGCTTCGCGGCCGAGTCGAGCGGGAGCCCGATCAGCGCACCGCGGTGCATCATCTCCTCGCCCAGCAGGAAGGCCGCGTACCCGTCGCGCGGGAAGTCCGCCACGATCTGCGCATATCGTGCAAGCCGCTCCCGCAAGCTGGGGGCGAGTTGTGCCTCGATCATCCGGTAGTCGAGCTCGCCCAGCTCGCCCATGTGGTTGTCGAGCAGGTCCCGCAAGTCAACGTCCGGGGGCGGCCGGCCCTCGAGCTGCCAGCGCCATACCTCGGCCAGGCGCCAGGATGCCAGGGGGAAGCCGGGGTCCAGTTCGATGGCCGCCTGGTAGTGGTCGGTCGCCGGGTTCCACGCGTTGCGGTGGAAGGCCCGCTCCCCCTCGACGAACTCGTGCAGGGCCGAGTCGCCCCGGCCGCTGAACACGCCCGGCATCTCGTACTGCGTGGCTCCGGCGATCTCGCGGGTGATGCTGTGGGCCACCGCAGCTGCGACGCTGGCGAAGCCGTCGTCGGCATGGCGGTGCACCGGCGTGACGGTCTGGATGCGGCCCGGCTCGTTCACCAGGTCGAGGTCGACTTGCAGCGAGTCGCCGTTCACCGACACGCTGCCCGTTGCCACGTGCCTGGCGCGGAGGAGCCGTGGTACGTCGGACAACATCACGCCCGGTCCCGCCGAGTCCCACCACGCAGCGGTTCGCTGGGGGTTCATCCAGCGGACCGACGCTGGAAGGAAGCCGGGCGCGAGGCTTGCCAGGATGCCACCCATCCCTGGCGTTGTCGCTCCCGTCTCCTCCAGTGGCAGAATGGCCAGATCGTACCACTCCGCCTCCGGTGCGCCGGGGCGCGCGAACGTGAAGACCAGTGCGGCCCCCGCCGCCAGCCCCGAAACGGTGAGCAGCAGGGTGCGGCGGCGGTACTTGGTGGTTCGCGTGCGCCACAGCGCGTGCCGAAAGCTGCGGGCGTCGGACCAACGGTTTTCCGGCTCCGGCGCGAGCGCTTTGCGTAGGATGGGCTGTAGGCTGTGCGGCACGCCGGACCAGTCGGCCGGCTCACCCGGGAGCAGCGCCTCCCAACGACGGCCGGTGAGCGCCTCGTACAGCACCATGCCCAGAGCGTAGAGATCGGTTTGCGGTGTGACCTCGCCGCCGAGGGCCTGTTCCGGCGGCATGTACCCGGGTGTTCCGGTGACGGCGATGGCGCCGGACGGCGCCGCGGTCTGAGGTCCGGACTCCGTGGAGATGCCGAAATCGGCCAGCAAAGCTCGGTCGCCCGAGAGAAAGATGTTACTGGGCTTGATGTCGCGGTGAACCACGTTCATCGCGTGGACCGATTCCAGCGCGTCCAGCATGTCGCGTCCCAGCTTCACCGCCGTGCTCCGAGGTAGCGGTCCGCGCTTCAACCGCTCGCCCAGCGTCTCCCCCTCCACGAAGTCCATCACGTAGTAGAAGAGGCCGCTCGCCTCACCTGCCCGATGGATCGCCACGGTGTTGGGATGGCGCAGCTTAGCCAGGATCCGGGCTTCCTTGAGGAATCGCTGCGTGGCAGTGGCGGTGGCGAGCTCGGGGCGCACGATCTTGATGGCCACCATGCGGTCGAGTGCCACGTCCCGCGCCAGGAATACCATGCCCATGCCGCCGCTGGCCAGCTCCTGCTCGACCTCGTAGTCGGGGAGGAGTGCTTCGCACAGGCGATACAGGATGGAGGGCATGTTTGGACAAGCCGAATCTGCCTCTTCCGGGTCCGGCGTCAAGTCGCTGAGTCGCTTGCAGTTGGTTGGCCGAGCCCGGTGCCGCGGGGGTAGCTTATCTGGGCTACCAACGAGGATGTGCGGATGAGGATCACCCGCGTCGCAGCATACCAGGTCGACCTGCCGCTGCACGAGGGGGCGTACGCATGGTCGGGCGGCAAGTCCGTTTCGGTGTTCGACAGCACGATCGTGCGGGTCGAGACCGATGCCGGGGTCGTGGGGCACGGCGAAGTGTGTCCCCTCGGTCCGGCGTATCTGCCGGCCTACGGGGCCGGCGTGCGCGCGGGCCTGGCAGAGGTGGCGCCCGCGTTGCTGGGGCACGATCCGACCGAGGTGACGGTGGTGAATCGACTCATGGACGGAGCCCTCAAGGGCCACCCCTATGTGAAGTCACCGGTCGACATGGCCTGCTGGGATATTCTGGGCCAGGCGACGGGACGGCCTGTGTGCACGTTGCTCGGCGGGCGCTTCGGCGACGACGTGGTGCTATACCGCGCGATCTCACAGGACACGCCCGACGGCATGGCCGCGCGGGTGGCGCAGTACCGTAGCGAGGGCTACCGCCGCTTCCAGCTCAAGGTGGGAGGGGAGCCGGAGGAGGACGTGGAGCGCATCCGGGCGGTGGCGGCCGAGCTCGAGCGCGGTGACGTGCTCGTGGCCGACGCCAACACCGGGTGGCTGTCACACCAGGCGCTGCGAGTGGCGCGGGGCGTACGGGACGTGGACGTGTACATCGAGCAGCCCTGCCTCTCCTACGAGGAATGCCTCACGGTGCGGCAGCACATCGATCATCCGTTCGTGCTGGACGAGTCGATCACCGGCATCCCCGAGCTGGTGCGCGCGCACTGCGACGGAGCCATGGACGTGGTCAACCTCAAGATCAGCAAGCTGGGAGGGCTCACCAACACCCGTCTCGCGCGTGACCTTTGCGTTTCGTTGGGAATCGGGATGACGATCGAGGACAGCTGGGGAGGTGACGTGACGACGGCCGCGATCGCGCACATGGCGCACAGCACGCCGCAGCAGCTGCGCTTCACGGCCACCGATTTCAACAGCTACGTCACCGTGAGCACCGCGGAGGGCGCGCCCCAGCGCGAGAACGGGCGCATGAGCGCCTCGCACGCGCCGGGGCTCGGCGTCGCCCCACGCATGGACGTGTTGGGCGATCCCGTGCTCGACTTCGCTTGACCGGGCGCTAGTTGCCGAAGTAGCTGGTCTGCCGGAAGATCCGATCGGCGATCGCCGTCGCCTGTTCCACCCGCAGCAGCCGCAGTGAATCTGCCGCCGTCGTCGCCGAGTCCCCCAGTGTAGCTGTCGCGTGCTCCGCCCAGCCGGCATAGATCAGGGCGTAGAGCGACAGGATCCCCTCCGACGGTGTGTCCACCCAGCCCAGCGGCCGTGGTCGCGCGGCGCTCTCGTAGTGGTACAGCTCGAACAGCAGGGTTTCGTGGCGCCCCGGGTCGATCCAGCCGAGCGTCCGGACAGGCGCCGCCCCGTCAGCCACGCTGATCGAGTCTGTCATGATCCTGCGCGCCATGCCCTCTCCCAGCAGGAACGGCGTGAACCCGAGCCCGTCGGCGTAGGCGCCGGTCGTACGGGAGAAGTAGACCGGGCGCTTCCCCAGGTTGTTCTGGATGAGCTGCAGCGCGATGATGTCGGAGCGCTCCAGCACTCTGGGCTGCAGTACCACGCGCAGGTCGCCCGCCCGGAACACGCTCGGCTCCGTGATGCGGTGGAAGTAGGGCATGGCGTCGATCTGATCGTAGGTCAGGCTCAGCGGGGGCTCCTCCGGCGGCTGCCAGTCCCCCTCACGGTAGAGCGACACCGCGTTGGCCCGGTCGAACTCGTAGACCGGCCGGCGCTTGAGTTGCCGCACGTGCCAGTCGGTGTTCATCAACGACAGGTTCGCGATCAGCACGTCGCGTCGAATGCCCTCCACCTCCTGCAGGTACCACAGGGGGAAGGTGTCGTTGTCTCCGGCTGTGATGACGATGGCGTAGGGCTCGACCGACTGGAGCAGGTCCCACGCGAAGTCGCGAGCAAGCCACTCCCCGGAGCGCGAGGCGGAGAGGTTGTTCCCCAGCAGCGGGATCAGGCCCGCCAAGAGTATGGGCGATGCAAAGAGCCATACCCTCCCGCCCTGGAGCCGCTCGCCAAACGCCTTGGCGAACGAGGCCATCCACGCACCGAGGCCCAGCGCGACCCACACGCCCCACAGCTGGAACGAGGCGATGAAGAAGTAATCTCTCTCGCGCACCTCCCGAACGAGGTTCTCGGACGGGCGGATCGAGTAGCCGTACTTGAAGTCCAGATAGAACACCAGCAGCACGGTCACCGTGGCCATGAGCGCGGTCATCGCCAGGGCCCCGCGGCGGTCCTTCTGCCACTGGCGCAGCGCGCCGAGCAGCCCGATGCCCGCGAACAGGAGCGCCACGACATTGCGCACTCGCTGGCCCCAATCGTGCGCGAACTGCCAGGTGAAGTACTGCAAGTAGTTGACGTACTGCCACGGCAGGCTCGCCTGTCGCGGCAGCAGCGGCCCCTTCTGGTATTGCTCCCGAGCCAACACCCGCATGAGCGCATCGCTAGTCGTTGGCTCGCCCTCGTTGATGGCCGGATAGTGCTGCGCGCGCAGCGGGAGGAAGACGAACACGCTCAGCCCCACTGCGACGACCCCGAGGGAAACCAGCACCAGCCTCAAGTTGTCGCTGCGGAACGCGAGGACGAACAGCACTGCCAGCAATCCGAGGGCGAGCAGCAGCGGCAAGATCTGCGGCCCGCCCCAGGTGTCGAGCACTATGGCGGCCGCCACACCGGCCACGGCGGTCGCTATGCCGATGCGGGTGAGCGGGCTCGTGTGCAGGCGAAAGGTGGGCCAGGTCACGCCAGCCAGGATCACGGCGGCCACCACGAGTGAAGCGAGGTCCTGCTGGTTGTTGTGCCAGCGGAGGTACAGCATTCCGCCCAGAGCAGCACCGGCGAGGAGTCCCGCCGCCCCCAGCACTCGCTCCCACAGCTTGCTCTCCGCCTCGGCCGCTTCCACGTACACCAGCACCGCCGGCACCACCAGCAGTCCCATGAGGTGGTTGGTGGCGCTCAACGCGACCAGGTACACGATGAGAATGAGCCAGTGGTCGCGTCGCTCACCGGCCGGCTCGTCCCCCCAGTGCACCGCGAGCCACAGCACCAGGGCGATCGAAAGCAGGCTCAGCGTGTACACCTTTTCGTTCACCACCGACTGGTTCCACACGGTGAACGATGTGGCCCCCACCAGCGCGCCCGCGAAGGCCGCTCCGATCCGGGCCCACCGCACCTCGGGAACGATGTCGCGCAGGAAACGCTCGGCCACGAGGAACAGCAAGGCCGACGCCAGGGCGCTCGTCGCCGCCGCGAACAGGTTGATCCGCAGCGCGTAGTGTCCCACCAGGGGAATCATGCCCCACACGCCGGCCAGCATGACGAACAACGGATTACCCGGCGGGTGGGGAATGCCCTGGACCTTGGCGGCGGCGATGTACTCGGCTGTGTCCCAGAACTGGGTGGTGGGGGCGATCGTCAGCAGGTATATGCCCAGCACGACGAGGAACACCGCCCCGGCGAGCAGGTACGGGGGCCGATCCTTCGGCGTTATGTCGTGCAACCTAGTGCCGGAACTGCCGGCGCCCCGTGAGCACCATGGTCATGCCGTGCGCGTTCGCTGCCGCTATCACCTCATCGTCCCGTACGGATCCTCCGGGCTGGATGACGGCGGTGATCCCTGCCTCGGCCGCCTGCTCCACGCCGTCGGCGAACGGGAAGAACGCGTCCGATGCGAGCACGGCTCCCTCGGGATCGTGCCCTGCGTCGCGCGCCTTGTGACCGGCCAGGAAGGCCGCATCGACCCGGCTCATCTGGCCGGCACCTATCCCGATGGCCGCCTCCTCCTTGGCGAGCAGGATGGCGTTCGACTTCACCGATGCCACGGCGGCCCACGCGAACCGCAGGTCGCGCCACTCAGTGTCGCTCGGCTTCCGTTTGGTCGCCACGTTCCAGTCGGACTCGTCGGCCGTCACCATGTAGCGGTCCTGGATCAGGAGCCCGCCACGCACACGTTTGAAATCCAGCGCCGGGCGGCTGTCGGTGAGCGGCAGCTCAACCACGCGGAGGTTCTTCTTGCGCTGGAACACGGCGACGGCGTCGTCGTGGAAGCGGGGAGCAACCACGACCTCGACGAACAGATCGTGCATGGCCTCGGCGGTCGCCGCGTCCACGATGGTGTTGAAGGCCACGACCGAGCCGAACGCCGACTTGGAGTCGGTGGCGAGGGCGCGGCGGTAGGCGTCCTCGACCGATGTTCCCAGCGCGATCCCGCATGGCGTTGTGTGCTTGATGACGGCGCACGCCGGCCGGTCGGGCCACGGCGCGATCGCCATGGCGGCGCCTTCGATGTCGAGCAGGTTGTTGAATGACAGCTCCTTGCCGTGCAGCTGCCGCAGCTCGTCGAAGCCGCGGCCCTCGCCGGTAGTGTAGAGTGCCGCACGCTGCATCGGGTTTTCGCCGTAGCGCAGTGTCTGCACCCGTTGCAGGGCGAGGCCCATCATGGCCGGCAGGGAGTCGGCGTCCTTGATGAGGAACTGCGCGATGGCCGCGTCGTAGGCCGCCGTGTGGCTGAACACCTTGGCCGCCATTTCCAGCCGGATCTCCTGCGTCAGCTGGTTCGTCCTGAGCAGCTCCAGCACGCGGTCGTAGTCGCGGGGGTCCACCACGGGGAGCACGAAGTGGTGGTTCTTGGCGGCCGAGCGGAGCATCGAGGGACCGCCGATGTCGATTTGCTCGATCGCCTCGTCCAGCTTCACGTTGGGCTTGCCCACCGTCTCGCGGAACGGGTAGAGGTTCACGGCCACCAGGTCGATCGGCTCCACGCCGTGAGCCTCGAGTTGGTCCATGTGCTCCGGCGCGTCGCGCCGTGCGAGCAGGGCCGCATGGACCGCCGGGTGCAGGGTCTTGACGCGCCCGTCCATGATCTCCGGGAAACCGGTGATCTGCTCGATGGCCGTGACGCCGACGCCTCCCTGCGTGATCACCTGCGCGGTCCCACCGGTCGACACGATCTCCCACCCGAGATCCGCCAATCCCCGTGCGAACTGCGCCACCCCCCGTTTATCGGATACCGAGATCAGTGCCCGTGGCACCGTTCCTCCTTGGCTACTGGTAACAGCCCGTCACACCGACTCCGTCGCGTCGGCTACGGGTCCCGGTTTCGCACCCGCTTGGAATGCGGCATCCCTTCCCACCAACCGCACCACGCGCCCCGCCCGCGCGGCAGCCAGCACCACCGCCGGTAGCAGCTGGTGCTCCACCGCGAGTACCCGCGCGGCCAGCGTCTCCGGCGTGTCTTCGGCGGCCACGGGCACCGGCCACTGGGCCACGATGGGACCGCGGTCGTACTCCGCGGTGACCACGTGCACGGTCGGGCCGGAGACCGTCGCGCCTGAGGCCAGCACCGCCTCGTGCACGTGATGTCCGTACATCCCCGGCCCGCCGAACGACGGCAGTAGCGCGGGATGGATGTTCAGCATGCGGTTCTCGAACGCCCGCACGACCACTTCCGGCACCAGCTTGAGGTACCCGGCGAGCACTACCAGCTCCACTTCGTACGACCGCAGCAGGGAGACGATGCCGTCTCCGTCGCTCGGATCCTGGAGTACCTCCGCCGCCACGCCCGCCTTGCGTGCACGCTCCAGCGCGCCGGCCGCGGCCTTGTTGCTGATGACCACGACGACGCGAGCGGGTGCCGATCCCTGGCATGCGTCCAGCAGTGCCTGGAGGTTGGTGCCGCCACCGGAGGCGAGGACTGCGACGCGCATCTTGCCGGCGTCTCAGAGGGCGGAAGTGAGCGCACGCATATCCTTATATAAAGGATTGGTGCAGGGGACGTCTAGCGGCGAGCGGCGGCTACTGCTTGAGCCGCGATCGCGACTTCGTCCTCGCGCAGGGTCCGCACGTCGAACACCACCCGGTCATCGCGAGCCAGAGCGATCACGGGAGGATCGTGGGCACGCAGTGCCGCGAGGAACGCATCGCACGAATCCACAGCGAGCGCGACCAGCGTCGTCGGAAGCTCGCTCCCGGGGAATGCCCCGCCTCCCACGGTCGAGGCGCCAGGTTCGGTCTCGGCCCCGGGAATGCGTCGCGCCAGCTTGCGGGCGCGGCGCTTCAGCGCGGGCGCCTCGGCGGTGAGCATTGCCAGGGCGGGGATCTCGCGCAGGGCCCGCTCGGGGTCGCGGTACAGGGAGAGCGTCGCCTCGAGCGCGGCGAGCGTGGTCTTGTCCGGCCTGAGCGCCCGAGCCAGGGGATTTCGCGCCGCCCGCTCCACGGTATCTGCCGGCCCCACGATGACGCCGGCCTGGGGCCCGCCCAGCAGTTTGTCCCCCGAGAATACGGCGCACGCACCGGCGGTGACGCTGTCCCTCACCAGCGGCTCGCCGCTCAAGCCGTATGCGTCGAGCGGGATCAGCAGGCCGCTCCCCACGTCGTGTACGGCGGGGATGCCGCGTTTGCGGCCCAGCCCCACCAGCTCCTCCACCGACGGCTCGGTGACGAAGCCCGAGAGCTCGAAGTTGGAGCGGTGCACCTTGAGGATGAGGCTGGTTCTCGGGCTCACGGCCAGCTCGTAATCCCTCAGTCGCGTCCGGTTGGTGGTCCCCACCTCGACCAACAAGCTGCCGCTCTTGGCGAGGATCTCGGGAATGCGGAACGCGCCCCCGATCTCCACCAGCTCGCCGCGGGACACGATGGTCTCTCCGCCCTCTGCCAGCGCATTGAGCACCAACAGCAATGCTGCCGCGGCGTTGGTCGTCACCAGGGCCGCTTCGGCGCCGGTCAGCTCGCGCAGCAGCTCGCCAACGTGATCCTGGCGTGAACCGCGGGTACCGCCCTCCAGGTCGAACTCAAGGGTGCTGTACCCCAGCGCCCCCTCGACAGCCTTGATCGCGGTGTCGGCGAGCGGGGCGCGACCCAGGTTGGTGTGGAGCACCACGCCGGTCGCGTTGATCACCCGTTTGAGAGAGAGGCGCGACCGCTCGAGCACGCGCTGCTCGATGACGTTCACCCACCCGACTTGGGGAGCCTCGCCGCCCTGTCGCCGTGCGTCCGCCAGCGCAGCACGGATAGCGTCGAGTACCACCGCCCGCGGGGCCCGGTCCAACAGCCCCGCCTCGTCGGCCTGGGCCAGCAGCGCGTTGACGGCCGGCAGTCTGCGGCGGGCGTCGGTCATGTCGAGTCGTTCGCAGCCGGCAGCGTGAGCACGGAGCTCGATTGCCCGAACGAGCCGCCGATGCTGCGGGCCTGCACCTCTATGAGGTAGCGACCTCCCGGCGTGAGCGGCTCGATCATGCGTACGTACCACACATCGCTCAGCACCGGCCGGCGTGCCAGGAACTCCGCCACGTGATCGGGAACCTGAGGGGCACGCGGTTGCGCCCGTACTTCCGCCACCGTGGTGTCGGCAACCGCCGTCGTGTCCGCCGCCAGCGTCGTATCGGCCGCGAGTGAATCGGCGGCGAGCGAGTCGGCCCTTGCCCGGGCCGCTGCGTTCTCTTCGGCAGCCACCGAGTCGTACACCGATTGCGGCCACAGGTGAGCCACGGCCACGGGAACCGTGTCGGGCAGAGCCCACACCGATACCGACTCGCCGGTCGGCGGCACCGTGTCCAGCATGAGGCTGAACCGCAGCTGCACAGTGAGGCTGTCGGCGCGGGCCACCCGCTGCAGCTGTGGCCCGGCGGTATCTCGGGAGAACGTCCAGAAGGTGTGCGACACCACCGAATCCAACGCCACTGTGACCGAGTCGAACGCCTCGCGACGGTCGCGCCGCTGGTTGTTGTTCCCGTCCACGACCGCGCTCACCAGATAGGTGCCCGTGGGAACGTTCCCCAGGCGAAAGCCGCCGACCGAATCGGCCGTGGTCACGTACACAAGTGAATCGGGCAACAGCATGGCCTCGATCAGTGCGAAGCGGCCCGCGCGGGCGCCCTCCCAGTCGAGCACGGTGCCCCACAGCACCGTGGCGGGAATTGCCGGACCGGTAGAGAAGATCACCGTGCGGCCTTCGGTCGTCACGTTGTTGCGCAGGTCGGCGATTCCGGGCTCGAGCGACATGTGGTAAACGATGCCGGGGAGCCACCCGCCCTTCGGCTCGACCTCAATGGCGCTGCGCTTCCAGCTGATCTTGACCTCTTCGGCGCGCGGCGAGAGCAGAACGAAGCGGTCGAGGCCGCCCCCGGAGGTTTCGCTGATCACCTCGTCGAACTGGATCCTGAGCGGGTCGTCCCAGTCGGGCACCACGGAGCCGGAATCGGGGGTGATGCCGAGAATGAAGGGCGGCTCGAAATCCGGCGGTCCGCCCGGAGGATCTTCGATGACTGCGCAAGCGGCGAGTGCCGCTAGCAGCCCAAGGCGCGCAGCTTGTCGGCCAGCGTCTCGCGCTGCTCGCGCCACGACCGCTCCTTGT
Source organism: Gemmatimonadota bacterium (assembly GCA_039586815.1). GTDB lineage: Bacteria > Gemmatimonadota > Gemmatimonadetes > Gemmatimonadales > GWC2-71-9 > WVYX01. The sequence goes on from JBDHJR010000004.1 coordinate 37,014, forward strand.
CCCGTTCGCGTTCCACGACTTCGGCGGGGGCCCTGCCTACGAACTGCTCGTTGGCGAGCTTCGCCGCGACTCCCGAGAGCTGCTTGTCGATCCGATCCCGCTCCGCAGCGAGGCGCTTGCATTCCTGCCGCACGTCGATCGCGTCGCCCAGGGGCACGAACACCGAAGAGCCGTCCGGCAGCACCTGGTGTGCCCCGACTTCCTCAGGCGGCTCCTCCACGGCCAGGTGGCTCAGCTTCGCCAGACGCTCGATGGTGCGCTGCTCCGCGTTGAACGCCTGCAGCGCATCCGGGCTCGCCGGACGCGCAAAGGCCCGAATCTCGGTGCCGGGAGCCACGCCGTACTCCGCCCTGACGGTACGCACCGCGGTGACCAACGCCTGGACGCGGGCAAACTGGTCCTCGGCCTCTTCGTCGACCCACGTCGCATGCGGCTCCGGCCAGGCGGCGGCAGCCAGATGCTGCTCCCGCTCGCCGGGGAGGTGGCGCCACAGCTCCTCCGATATGAACGGCATGATGGGGTGCAGCAACCTGAGCGCATGCTGGAACACGTGGACCGCCACCGCCGATGCCACGTCGCCGCCCGCTGCGGATCCGTAGAGCCGCGGCTTGATCTGCTCGAGGTACCAGTCGGCGAACTCGTCCCACACGAAGTGGTAGACCTGGCCGGCGGCCTCGTTGAGCCGGAACCGCTCGAGCGCCTCGGTCACGTCGGTCACGACCCGCTGGCAGCGGGACAGGATCCAGCGGTCGGCGAGCTCGAACTGCGCCGCATCGAGCGACTCCGGCGGCGGCGCCTCGTCGCCGACCGCTGCGAGCAGCAGGCGGCCCATGTTCCACAGCTTGTTGGCGAAGTTGCGCCCCGCCGCAAACGTGCCGTCCATCGCGCTGCGGTCCAGAATGACGTCGGTGCCGGCCGCCGCCCCCGCGACCAGCGTGTAGCGCAGCGCGTCGGCGCCGTAGCGCTCGACCACTTCGAGGGGGTCGATCCCGTTCCCCAGCGACTTGGAGAAGGCGCGATGCTGCGGGTCGCGCACCACGCCGTTTAGGTAGACCGTCGTGAAGGGGCGCTCCTGCCGGAAGTGGTATCCCGCCATCACCATGCGGGCCACCCAGAAGAAGATGATGTCCGGCGCCGTGACGAGCGTGTGGCCGGGGTAGAAACGCTCGAGGTCCTCGGTCTGCTCGGGCCACCCCATCGTGGCGAACGGCCACAGCCAGGAGGAGAACCACGTGTCGAGCACATCCTCGTCCTGGCGCACCGCTCCGCCACACCGTTCGCAGGCGGCGGGTGCCTCCATGGCGACGGTCACGTGCTCGCAGCCCTCTGCCTCGCAGTACCACGCCGGGATCTGGTGTCCCCACCACAGCTGCCGCGAGATGTTCCAGTCGCGAATCTCGGTGAGCCAGTTCTCGTACACCTTGCCCCATCGCTCCGGCACGAAGCGCAGCCGTCCCTGCCTGTACGCCTCGAGGGCGGGCTCGGCCAGCGGCTTCATCCTCACGAACCACTGATCCGACAGCCTCGGCTCGACCACCGTGTGGCAGCGGTAGCAGTGGCGCACCGCGTGGCGGTACGGCTCGATCCTCTCGAGCAGTCCTTCGGCCTGCAGCAGCTCGACGGTCTTCTCCCGGGCGGCATCCCGATCGAGGCCGCGGACCGCCTCGGGCACGCGCGGGTCGTGCGCCATGAGGGCATCCGCGTCGATAACCACGGGGGTGTCGTACTCGCCCTCCAGCTCGCCGGCGATCTCGAAGTCGTGCGGATCGTGGGCCGGCGTCACCTTGAGCATGCCCGTGCCGAAGTCCCGCTCCACATACGTGCTGGTCTCGATCGGGATCGGCACGTTCGACAGCGGCAGGACCACACTCTTCCCCGCGAGGTGGTGGAAGCGCTCGTCCTCCGGATGGTGCACCAGGGCGATGTCGCCGTACATGGTCTCGGGGCGGGTCGTCGCCACGATGACGCGGGCGTCGCCGCCGCCGTCCACGACGGGATAGCGTATGTAGTACAGGTGGTCGTCGCGCTCCCGGAACTCGGCCTCCTCGTCGGACAGCGCCGTATGGCAGCGCGGACACCAGTGGATCACTCGGTACCCGCGGTAGAGGAGGTCGTCGTGAAACAGGTCCACGAACACGCTGCGCACGGCCCGGGAGTACTGCTCGTCCAGGGTGAACCGAGTGCGCGTCCAGTCGCACGAGGAGCCGATGGCCTTGAGCTGCTCCAGAATGGTGCCGCCGGTGCTGTGAACGTGTTGCCACACGCGCTCCACGAACGCTTCGCGCCCCATGTCGTGGCGGCTCTTGCCCTCCTTGGCGAGCTGGCGCTCCACCATGTTCTGGGTCGCGATCCCCGCATGGTCGGTTCCCGGAAGCCACAGGACCTCTTTCCCGCGCATGCGCTGGAATCGGATGAGCAGGTCCTGCAGCGTATTGTTGAGGCCGTGACCCATGTGCAGAACCGAGGTCACGTTGGGCGGGGGGATGACGATTACGTACGGCTCCCGCTCGGACTGCGTAGACGCCGTGAACACGCCGGCGTCGGTCCAGCGCTGGTAGACCTCACGCTCGATCGCGGACGGATCGTACTTCGGTGCGAGCTCCGTCGTGGCAGTCATGAGGGGCGGCTGACGACTCAGCTTACGCCGGGGATGTCGTCCCCCTCGACCAGGATCCGATTGACGATGACGTCCGCACCTGGGGCGCCGCGCGAGACCTTGCCGGCGAGGTGCCGCGCCTCCGGGTCGGGGGCGGTCCCCGTGAGCTCCACGACGCCGTCACCGAGCGCCCGTGGGGTGATGGTGAGGTCCCTGGTCTGGGGATTCTCTCCCAGGGCCGCGGCAACTGCCCGCTCCAGGACCCGCGGATCGTGCTCCACGGGGTCCGCGCCGCTGGGGCGCAGCCGGCGCACCACCCGCTTCACGCGATCGGGGTTGAGGTCGCCCAGGAACTCGCCCGCCACGATGCCGGCCAACAACCCGATGCCCAGCCCTGCCGCCGTGGCAAGCGCCACTCCCAGCCAGTCACTCTCTTCCTGCTTGACGCGAATCAGGATTCCTCCCGTGGCACCTGTACTCTATCCTGGCTACAATTATAAGGCGCAACTAATCCCATTGGTATACTGAAGCATGCCTGAATCCGACCACCAGTTCGTGAGCCGCCGTACGCTCGTGATCTCACTCGCCGTCGCGGGGGTGATAATCCTGGGCGTGCTGCTCTTCCTCAGGTTCGCCGGAAACGTCGAGCCGCTGCTGGGATCCGCCTGGATCACGACCCCCGTCCATGCCTGACGACATCCGGGTCACTTTGCCCGACGGATCGGTTCGGACCGAGGCCGCCGGAACCACGGCACATGCCGTGGCCGAGGCCATCGGGCCGCGCCTGGCGCGTGCCGCGGTGGCGGCACGGGTGAACGGGGACGTATGGGACCTCGACCGGCCCATCCGGGAGGATACGGCGCTGGAGATCCTCACCGAGCAGGACCCGGCGTCGCTGGAAGTGCTGCGCCATACCGCGGCGCACGTGCTGGCGACCGCGGTTCGGGAGCTGTTCCCGGAGGCGAAGATCGGCTTCGGCCCCGCGATCCAGGACGGCTTCTACTACGACTTCGAGGTGCCCCGGCCCTTCACCCCCGACGACCTCGAGGCCATCGAGCGGAAGATGCGGGAGGTGGCCCAGGCGGACCACGCGCTCGTGCGGGAGGAGGTGGACCGCAGCGGCGCCGAGGAGCGGTTCAAGGACGATCCGCTGAAGCTGGAGCGCCTGGAGGAGCTGGGGGACGACGAGACCATATCGGTCTACACCGACGGGCCGTTCGTGGACCTGTGCCGCGGCCCCCACGTGCCGAGCACCGGGAAGGTGAAGCACTTCAAGCTGCTCCACGCCGCCGGCGCGTATTGGCGCGGCGACTCGAGGCGCCAGATGCTGCAGCGCATCTACGGAACCGCCTGGTTCAAGAAGGCGGACCTGGATGCCTACCTGCACCGGCTCGAGGAGGCCGAGAGGCGCGATCACCGGGTGATCGGCAAGCAGCTCGACCTCTTCAGCATCCAGGAGGACGTGGGGCCGGGGATGATCCTGTGGCACCCGCGGGGCGCCATCATCCAGCACGAGCTCAGGCGCTTCATCGAGGACGAGCTCATCAGGCGGCAGTACGACCTGGTGTTCACGCCGCACGTGACCCGCGAGGAGCTGTTCGTCCGGTCGGGGCATCTGCCGCACTACGAGGAGCAGCAGTTCCCGTCCATGGCGGCCGGCGAGGGCGACGCGGAGGGCGCGCGCTACCGGGTGAAGCCGATGAACTGCCCCATGCACACGCTGGTGTACGCGGCGCGGCAGCGCTCCTACCGGGACCTTCCGGTGCGGCTGTCCGAGGTGGCGAACGTATACCGCAACGAGCTGTCGGGCACGCTGCACGGCCTGCTCAGGGTGCGCATGCTCACCATGGACGACGCGCACATCTTCTGCCGCGAGGACCAGATCGAGGACGAGATCTTCGACATGCTGGACCTCACCGATCTCGTGCTCAACAAAACGTTCGGTTTCGAGTACAGGATCGACCTGGCCACCCGGCCGGAGAAGAAGATCGGCGAGGATGCGGCGTGGGACGTGGCGGAGCTCGCACTGCAGCGGGCGCTCGACCGGCTCGACGTCACCTACGGGCTCGACGAGGGCGGCGGCGCCTTCTACGGTCCGAAGATCGACATCAAGCTGAAGGACGCCATCGGCCGGGAGTGGCAGGGTACCACGATCCAGCTCGACTACCAGCTTCCCGAGCGGTTCGAGCTGGAGTACACCGGCTCCGACAATAAGCCGCACCGTCCGGTGATGATCCACCGGGCCATCCTGGGCACGCTCGAGCGGTTCGTGGGCTGCCTCATCGAGCACTTCGCCGGGGCCTTCCCGGCGTGGCTCTCGCCCGAGCAGGTGCGGGTGCTGCCGATTACCGAAGATCAGGCGGAGGCCGCGCGGGCCATCGACGTTGCGCTGCGCGAGGCCGGTATCCGCTCCAGCGTGGACGACCGCAACGACACACTCAACTATCGGGTGCGCGACGGCGAGCTGATGAAGGTGCCGTACCTCGCCGTGGTGGGGAAGCGGGAGGTGGAGCAGGGGACGGTAGCCGTGCGGGCCCGCGGGGCGGACAAGAAGCAGGAGGTCATGTCCGTCCAGGCCTTCCAGGAGCGGGTGGTGGAGAAGATCCGCACCAAGGCGCTGGACGTCTGATCCGCGCCGAGGTTGAGGCCCCCCGTACGCGCCGTTAGACTCCAACACGACCAAATAGTTAACGCCTCGAAACAGTTATAACGGGCGTCGGGATTGGCGGGAGAGACGGGAGGGTTGAACCGTGTCCAAGAAAGAGACGACCCCGGTAATCGTCGCTGCCGTGAGGACGCCGGTCGGTCGGTATCTGGGCGGGCTGGCCTCGCTTGGGGCGCCGCAGCTGGGTGCCATAGCCATACGTGACGCGATCGCACGCGCCGGGATCGACGGCGGCGCGATCGACGAAGTGATCATGGGGCACGTGGTGCAGGGTGGGTCGGGGCAGGCGCCCGCCCGGCAGGCTGCCATTCACGGCGGCGTGCCCGACGACGTGCCGGCGCTGACCATCAACAAGGTCTGCGGCTCCGGTCTCAAGGCTGTGATGCTGGCGTCCCAGGCCATCCGCGCCGGCGACGCGCAGTGCATCGTGGCCGGAGGCCAGGAATCGATGTCCATGGCGCCGCATTACATCTACGGCATGCGGGGCGGCATCAAGTACGGCAACCAGCAGCTGGTGGACGCTGTGCAATACGACGGCCTGTGGTGCTCGTTCGGCGACAACGTGATGGGCAGCTACGCCGAGTACACCGCCGAGAAGGCGGGCGTGACCCGTGAGGAGCAGGACGAGTACGCGTACAACAGCCACATGAAGGCGGTGGCGGCCCAGGAGGGCGGGAAGTTCGCTGCCGAGATCGTTCCGGTGGAGATCAAGGGCCGCAAGGGAAAGGTGACCGTGGTCGATACCGACGAGGGTCCGCGCAAGGACACGTCGGTCGAGGCGCTTGGCAAGCTGCGGCCGGCCTTTCAGAAGGAGGGCAGCGTGACCGCGGGGAACGCGCCCGGCCTGAACGACGGCGCCAGCGCGCTGGTGGTGACATCCGAGGCCTTTGCGGCGGCCCACGGGCTCGAGGTGATCGCCCGGGTGACCGGCTACGCCGCGGGAGGCGGACCGCCGAAGGAGCTGTTCTTCGCTCCGATCAAGGCGGTGCAAAACCTGATGCAGCAGACCAAGGCGGACATCGGTTCGTTCGACCTGATCGAGGCCAACGAAGCGTTCTCCGTTCAAGCGATAGCCGACGGACGCGGGCTGGGATGGGATTGGGACCGCGTCAACGTAAACGGCGGTGCCGTTGCGCTGGGACACCCCATCGGCGCTAGCGGGGCGCGTATTCTCACGACCCTGCTGTACGCCATGCGGGACCGCGACGCGAGCACGGGGCTCGCGACGCTGTGTCTCGGCGGCGGCAACGCGGTAGCACTCAGCGTGGAGCGTGCTGCATGAGCCAGATTCGGACTGCCGACTTCACTGTCACCACCTCCGCCGTAGTGCGGCGGGCCTTTGCCATCCTTGCTGGGGCAATTCTGGTCGCTCTCGGCGCACAGGTGGCCATACCGCTGCCCGGCACGCCGGTTCCCGTCACCTTGCAGGTGCCGGCGGTGCTGATCGTGGGAGGTCTGCTGGGACCGCGCCTCGGTGCCGCGAGCATGGTGACCTACTTGCTGCTGGGCGCCGCTGGTGTGCCGGTGTTCGCTCCCCTGGGAGTGCCCGGCGTGGCGCGACTGTTCGGCCCCACCGGAGGGTACCTGTTGGCGTGCCCGCTGGCCGCGGCGGCCGTGGGTCGGGTAGTTGGTGACGCCCGGTCGTGGACGCGGCTGGGGTTGGGGATGCTGGCAGGGGTCGCGCTGATCCACCTGGGTGGAATCGCGCAGCTGTCGATCTTGAGCGGTGACATGCGGACCGCAGTAATGTGGGGGTCGCTGCCGTTCCTGTTGCTGGATCTGATCAAGGTCCTTGTAGCCGGATTGATTATCCGGCGATTCGCATCGACGACGCGCGCGCTCCTTTAGGGCGCGCGTCGTGTTTAGGGCCCTCGCCGCGCTGTTTGGCTACTACCTCGCGGTGGCCATGATCGCGGTGCCGCTCACGCTTGCGATACCGCCCGCGTGGGAGGCCGGCCCCTTCGGGATCGCCGTACAGACGTTCCCGTTGGTGGTGGGGGCCCTACTCGTGAACGCGCTCCTGGTGCGCCAGCGGTTGGCGGATTGGGAGATGCTGGGGTGGGCCGGGCCGTCCCGCGGCCCCCGGGCCTTCGGTCGGGGGGTCGGGATCGGGCTCGTAATGGCGCTGGGTGCGTTGCTGTTCGCTGTGCTGTTCGGTAGCGCCGGCCTCGAGCTCACGGGAGACCCGCTCACTGCCTTCTTCGCGGTGGCGCTGCCGGTGCTTGTAGGGCTGGCGGTGGCCGCGCTGGCGGAGGAAGTGCTGTTCCGCGGCTTCCCGCTGGCCCGCCTGGCAAAGGTGGCGGGGAAGGCCGGCGCGAGCGTTGCGCTGGCGGTGGTGTTCGCCGTGGCGCACCTCGGCAATCCCGAGGCGACGCCGTTGGGGCTGGTGAACATCGGGCTTGCCTCACTCGTGCTGAGTGCCGCGTTCTTCACGCCGGGCGGGATCTATGCGGCGTGGGGTGTGCACCTGGGGTGGAATGCGGGGCTCGGGGTCGGGGCCGATGCGCCGGTGAGCGGCATCGCGCTCGGGCTGCCTGTGCTGGAGTTTCGAACCGGTGGCCCGTCCTGGGTGACGGGAGGCGCGTTCGGACCGGAAGGTGGACTCGCCGCCACCGTCGCGATGGGATTGGCATTGATCTGGCTCGCCCGCCAGGTGGCGGGCGCCGGGGAGGGGGATTCGACGTGACTGGGATCGCGGTGGTTGGTGCCGGCACCATGGGAAACGGAATCGCGCACGTATTCGCGCAGCACGAGTGGGACGTGACGCTGATCGACGTTGACAAGAAGCAGCTGGAGAAGGCGCTGGCAACCATCCAGAAGAACATGGACCGACAGGTCAAGAAGGGCGGCCTGAGCGAGGCCGATCGGGATGCGGCGCTCGGGCGCATTGCGACGTCCGGCAAGCTGGATGACGCAGCCAAGGCGGATCTGGTGGTGGAGGCGGCGACGGAGGATCCGGCGCTCAAGTTCAAGATCTTCGAGACGCTGGATGCGGCGGCGCCGGCCGACACCATTCTCGCCACCAACACTTCGTCCATCTCCATCACGGAGATCGCGGCACGCACCGAGCGGCCCGACAAAGTGATCGGGATGCATTTCATGAACCCGGTGCCGATGATGCAGCTCGTGGAGGTCATCCGCGGCCTGGGGACTTCCGACGAGACCATGACGGCGGTGATGGCGATAGCCACGGCGCTCGGCAAGACGCCGGTCGAGGCGAACGACTACCCGGGGTTTGTCGCCAATCGCATTCTGCTGCCGATGATCAACGAGGCGGTCTATTGCGTCATGGAGGGCGTGGCGACGCCGGAAGCGGTAGACACGGTAATGAAGCTGGGCATGAACCACCCGATGGGACCGCTGGCGTTGGCCGATCTGATCGGGCTGGACGTGTGTCTCTCGATCTTGGAAGTGCTGCACACGGGCCTGGGCGACTCGAAGTACCGGGCATGCCCGCTGTTGCGGAAGATGGTTGCGGCGGGGCATCTCGGCAGGAAGAGCGGCCGCGGATTCTATGACTACAGTCGTTAGGCCCCTGCTCGGGGTCGTCGACGAGCAGTGCCGCGAGGTCGTTGCGCTGGCGCGCGAGTTCGCGGAGAACGAGATCGCACCCTACGCCGCGGAGTGGGACGCCAACAAGACCTACCCCCGCGACGTCATTCGGCGCCTGGGAGAGCTCGGGTTCATGGGGCTCAAGATCTCCGAGGAGTACGAAGGGTTGGGGCTCGACACGCTGACGTACCTGATGGTGCTGGAAGAGATCGCGGCGGCCGACGCCGCAGTGTCGATCACCCTATCGGTGCACAACTCGCTGCCGGTGAGCATGCTGGAAGAGTACGGGACACCGGAGCAGAAGGAACGCTGGCTCAAGCCCATGGCGCGCGGTGAGGTAATGACCGCTTTCGCCCTGTCGGAAGCAGACGCAGGCTCCGATGCGGCTGCGATTCGCACGCGGGCGGTGCGGGACGGCGACGCATGGGTACTGAACGGCGAGAAGGCCTGGGTCACCAACGGCGACACGGCGGACATGATCGTCATGATGGTCCGCACCGACTCGCCGGAGGACAAGCGGGGGGCGAAGGGCATCTCGACGTTCCTGGTGCCTGCCGACGCCTCCGGAGTCGAGCCCGGGAAGGTGGAGGACAAGATGGGGCTGCGGGCCTCACGCACCACTTCGGTCCACTTGAGCGACGTGCGGCTGGGACCCGAGCACTTGCTAGGGCAGGAGGGACAGGGGTTTATTTACGCCCTCAAAGCGTTGGAGAATGGGCGGCTGGGTGTGGCGGCGCAGGCCATCGGGATCGCACGCGCGGCGCTGGAGCACAGCATCCGGTATGCCCAGGAGCGGCAGCAGTTCGAGCGGCCGCTCACGGACTTCCAGGCGATCCAGTTCAAGCTTGCCGACATGGCTACGCGGGTCACGGCGGCGCGGGGCATCACGCACGAGGCCGCACGGGCCCAGGATCTCGGCGAGCGGGTGACGGAGCGAGCGAGCATGGCGAAGCTATTTGCCTCGGAGACGGCGATGTGGGTCACCACGCAGGCCGTGCAGGTCTTCGGAGGCTACGGCTATATGCGCGACTACCCAGTGGAACGACTGTTCCGCGACGCAAAGGTGACTGAGATCTATGAAGGCACAAGTGAAATCCAGCGAATCGTTGTTGCACGGGGGCTCTACTCCGACTAGAGCCGAGATCACTAAATCACTGGATCACTGGACGACGGATTGTTCGAACTCATCGGTGAGCACCAGCACGAGCAGGTCAGCCTGTGGCACGAGGCCGAGAGCGGGTATCGCGGGGTCGTGGCCATTCATAACACGACGCTCGGCCCGGCGCTGGGCGGCACGCGGATGTGGGTCTATGAGAATGACCTCGAGGCCCTGATCGACGTGCTGCGCTTGTCGCGCGGCATGACCTACAAGGCTGCGGTTGCCGGGCTCAACCTGGGTGGCGGCAAGAGCGTCATCATGGGTGACCCCAACAGCAAGAACCGCAAGGCCATTTTCCAGGCGCACGGGCGGCACGTGGAATCGATGGCCGGTAGGTACATAACGGCGGAGGACGTGGGCACCAGCCCTAGCGACATGGAGTTCGTCAGCCACGAGACCAAGCACGTGGTGGGCCTGGCGGGCCGCTCCGGCGATCCCTCCCCAGTGACCGCGCTCGGCGTGTATCGCGGCATGCTGGCGTGCGCCAAGGAGGTCTGGGGCAAGGACTCAGTTGCCGGGAAGACGGTGACCGTGCAGGGGGTGGGTCACGTGGGCTACTACCTCTGCAAGCACCTGCACGAGGACGGTGCGAAGGTCGTCGTGAGCGACATCGACGACGGGAAGGTGAGGCGCGTGGTCGATGAGTTCGGGGCGACGGCAGTGGAGGCCGACGCGATCTACGCGGTGGATGCCGATGTGTTCGCACCTTGCGCGCTGGGTGCCGTGATCAACGACGAGACCTTGAAGGTGCTCAACGTGGACGTCGTGGCGGGCGGGGCCAACAACCAGCTCGAGGAGCAGCGGCACGGCGACGTGCTGCACGCGAAGGGCGTGCTCTACGCGCCGGACTACGCCATCAATGCCGGCGGCCTCATCAACGTGAATGCCGAGGTAGAGGGTTGGGAGCTGGAGCGCTCCCACAAGAAGGCCTCGGAGATCTACGATACGATCCTCAAGGTGATCCAGATCGCCAAGGACGCGAACATTCCCACGTACCGGGCGGCGGACCGGCTGGCGGAGGAACGGATCGCTGAGGCAGGCACGAGGAAGAAGGGCTAACCACGGAGACCCCATGGGTGACGTGAGCGAGCGGATGCGGCCGCTGGATGCGGCCGATGCGACGATATACGGCCTGATCAAGCGTGAGACGGCCCGCCAGGAGAACGGGCTGGAGCTCATAGCGAGCGAGAACTTCGTGTCGCGGGCGGTGCTGGAGGCGATGGGTTCGGTCCTCACCAACAAGTATGCCGAGGGCTATCCCGGGAAGCGGTACTACGGTGGCTGCGAGGTGGTGGACGAGATCGAGCAACTCGCCATCGACCGCGCCCTGGAGCTGTTCGGGGCAAACCACGCCAACGTGCAGCCTCACAGCGGCGCGCAGGCGAACATGGCCGCGTACCTGGCGGTGATGGATCCGGGTGAGACTCTCATGGGCCTGAAGCTGCCCCATGGGGGGCATCTCACCCACGGCTCGCAGGTCAACGCCAGCGGCCGCCTGTTCAGGGCGGTGCAGTACGGCGTGGACGAGACTACGGGCCTGATCGATCTCGACCAGGTCCGCGAGATCGCGCGGGCCGAGCGTCCCAAGCTGATCATCACGGGCGGCAGCGCCTACCCGCGCCACATCGACTTCGCGGGCTTTGCCGCCGTGGCCCGTGAGGTGGAGGCCACTCTTCTGGTCGACATGGCGCACTTTGCCGGGCTCGTGGCGGCAGGCGTCTGCCCCTCACCGGTGCCGCACGCCGATCTCGTCACTAGCACCACGCACAAGACGCTGCGCGGCCCGCGCGGCGGGTTCATCCTCTGCAAGGAGGAATTCGCCAAGCCTGTGAACAAGCAGGTGTTCCCCGGTACGCAGGGGGGGCCGCTCGAACACGTGATCGCGGCCAAGGCGGTCGCCTTCGCCGAGGCGCTGACGCCCGATTTCAAGGCGTACGCCCGACAAGTAGTCAAGAACGCGCAGGTCCTGGGCGAGGCGCTGGTAGAGCGGGGGTACACGCTGGTCTCGGGCGGGACCGACACTCACCTGCTCCTCGTGGACCTGCAGGCGACGGACATCACCGGGAAGGAAGCCGAGGAGGCCCTGGGGCGCGCCGCCATTCACGTCAACAAGAACACGGTACCGGGCGACCAACGCTCGCCGTTCGTGACCAGCGGCATTCGACTGGGAAGCTCCGCCCTCACCACCCGAGGGATGGGTGAGGCGGAAATGCGACGCATCGCCGAGTTCATTCACGATGTCCTGGAGAGCCGTGACGACGCCACCGTGGAGCGTGTGGCGCGGGGGGTGCGTGATCTGGCGGCCGAGTTCCCGCTCTATCCCGACACCGTGAGAGTATAGGCAAGCGACGTAGCAGCAACTGCTTAGGGTAACGATTGCGGAGGGGAAGCGGAGCGCCTGCCTCTTGCTCACCGGCTGAGAGGCCTCCACCTTACTTACATGTACGGGCTTCAACTGGCTGACGAGGTCGTGGATCGCATTCGTGCGGTCGACGGGCGCTATCACGAGCGGGGATACCTGTTCGTGCTGGCGTCGCTGGAGTTCTGTCAGCGGAAGCGCCGGTTGCGCGGGCACATTTCGGGCGAGGAGCTGGCGCAGTCGTGTCGCGACTTCGCCCTCGAGCAGTTCGGACTCACCGCGCGCACCGTGCTGCGGTTTTGGGGCATCGAGTCCACGGACGACATTGGCCGCATCGTATTCGTGCTCATCGAGGTCGGCCTCCTGATCCGGCACCCCAACGACCGGATCGAGGACTTCGCGGGGGTGTACGACTTCACGCAGGCATTCGAGGGTGATTACCCATGGGGGGGTGTCGCTCGAGTGGACAGAATCGGGTAACCTCGACAGGTCTCAGATCGAGTCCGTGGTTTCCGGGAAGGGAGGAGAAGTATGGAGGAGATGCGCTGGCCTGCGTGCCTGAAGTGCAAGACGGGCGTGCTCATTCCGCTGTCCGACTACGGACGAGACGGAGCGCCCATCCAGTTCAAGGCGTGGGCTTGCACGAGTCCGGACTGCGGCTTCAACCTCCGCATCGACAACGGCGAGATCTCGTTCGGCCGCGCCATCGGTCAGAGCTTCAAGTAGCCTGACGTAGCGCGCAGTGCTCTGGGTCGTCCCCCGCGCCGTCGGGGGGCCGACTCCCGAGACCCCCTGCCCATGCCGATACCCGTTCTCAACGCCAGTCAGGCTGCCGCGTGGGACGAACGTGCCCGCACGGCCGACGGGATTCCCAGCCGTGTGCTGATGGAGGCCGCCGGACGGGCCGTGGCACAGCTGCTCGCAGGCGAGTACCCGGACGCGCTGCGGGCCGGCGTGCTCGTCGCGGCCGGACACGGCAATAACGGCGGCGATGGCTGGGTGGCTGCTCGCGCCCTCAGGGCCGGCGGCGTAGACGTGCGCGTGTCCGAGGTGGACCACGAGCGCTCACCCGACTGCGCCGCGAACCGCGCACTCGCCATGGCGGAGGGGGTGGAGCTGGTGTCGCCCGATACGCAGTGGCCCGAGGTCGGGGTCGTGGTGGATGCGATCCTCGGTACGGGTGCCTCCGGGGTCCCGCGGGGCGCAATCGGCGAGCTCGCGGCCCGCGTGGCGGAGCACGCCGGTCCCGTGGTCGCCGTGGACGGTCCAACCGGTCTCGATCTCTCGACCGGCGAGGCATCCGGGCCGGTGCGCGCGGACCTCACCGTGACCTTCGGGGGCGTGCGGCGCGGGCACCTGCTGGCGCGCGACTGGTGCGGCAAGGTAGTGGTGGCAGACATCGGTTTTCCGCCGATCGATCCCTCCTGGCCGCGGCTGCTCACCGACGCTGAGGCCGCAGTACTGCTGCCGCCGTTTCACGCCACTATGCACAAGGGCGAGCGCGGTCGCGTGGTGATCGTGGGTGGTGCGGAGGGTATGGCCGGTGCGGCATTGCATGCGGCCTCGGCGGCCTTCGCGGCGGGTGCCGGGCTGGTGAAGGTGGCCGCCGCGCCGGTGACGGTGCAGGCGGCGCAAACGGTGCTGCCCGATGCGCTCACCGTGACCACCGCGCTGGGGCCGGGCCTCGAGCCCGAGCTGGAAGAGGCCATAGAGTGGGCCGACACGCTGGTGCTGGGCCCCGGACTTGGGCGCGGCGAGGCCCGCAGCGCCTTCGTCAGGGCGGTGCTGGAGTGTGCCTCGGTGCCCGCGGTGATCGACGCCGATGCGCTGCACGCGGGGGCCGACGCCCTCACGGCCGGAGCCGCGCCGCGCGTGTTCACGCCCCATCCAGGTGAGTTTGCGGCCGCGTTTCCCGTGCCGGCCGAGCGTCTAACCGAAGACCGCTTCGCCGCCGCCTCGGCGGCCTCGGAGGGCTCGGCGACGTTCGTAATACTGCTCAAGGGGGTACCCTCGGTGATCGCCACTCCCGAGCACCCGCTGCGCGTGGTGGCCACGGGCAATCCGGCGCTCGCCACGGGCGGGAGCGGCGATCTGCTCGCCGGCTTCATAGCGGCGTTCCTCGCGCGCGGCCTCTCCGCCTACGATGCGGCGGGACTGGGGGCTTACACTCTGGGCCGTGGTGCGGAGCTGGCGTCGGTGCACCACACGGTGCGGGCGACGCGGCCCGCCGACGTGCTCGCGTCGGTTCCGGATTTGTGGCGCTTCCTGGCCGAGCTTCCTTCCTACCGGCCGCCCATCCTGGTCGAGCTTCCCACGCCAGCACTGGTGTGATCCGGCTTCAACTCGCGCTGGTCGCGGTCTGGGTGTGCGTGCAGCCGCTCCAGGCACAGGTGGGGTCCCGCCTGTGGCGTGCCGAGGAACGGGTGGTCCTATCCGACTTCAGCGTGGTCCAGGCGCTCGCCGTTTCCGAGGATCTGCTCTACGCGGCCACGACCGGCGGACTGGCGATCCTCGACCGCCGCTTCGGGCGCTGGGAACCTCCCGTCACGGGGCTGGACGGGTATCCGCCCGAGCCGGTGCGGGTTGCGCTGGTGGACCCCGTGGATCGCTCGGTGTGGCTCGGCACCGACCAGCGGCTGGTTCACTACCTGCCGACGCTGCGGCGCTTCGAGACCATTGCGGTGCTGGGCGGCGTGCGGGACCTCATGCTGGATCGGCGGGACCCGTTCGCCGGCATGTGGGTCATGACGCGCACCGGATGGGAGTTCCTGCCGTATGGCGGCATCATGCTCACCCCTAGCCCGCGAATGCCGACCGAGCCGCTCCGCGTCATGTCGGTCGACGCGGCCCTCGCGCGCGCGCCGTACCTCGCCACCCGAGCGGCTGAGATCCTGACCGACGAGCGCCTGCGGCGCCACCACTACACGGCGGCGGCACTCGCCCCAGACACCGAAGAGCTGTACCTCGGGACGGATGGGATGGGTCTGCTACAGGTGGACCCCGGCACCACCGAGGTGCGGCGCATGCCTTTCGGCCTGCTCGCTCCGAGTGCCAGCGGCGTGGTCGCGGTACCCGGAGGTGTGTGGACGGGCTCGCCCGAGGGCGCGCAGCGCTCGGGGTTCACTTTCGTGGCGGACGACCTGCAACGGTTCGCCCACGACGAGGGTCCCCGCGGGGTCGGCTACGCCTTCCGCCGCGTGTTCGACATGGCCTGGCGCGACGGATCGCTGTGGGCGGCCACCGATGGTGGGGTGGTGCGGCGTGACGGCGAGCAGCCGGGTGAGCTGCTGTACCGCTACGAGGGCCAGGAGCGCGACGTCGTGTTTGCGCTGGCCGAGCAGGACGGCGGCGTATGGGCGGCAACGCAGCAGGGATTGGTAAGAGTCGACCGGAGCGGAGAAGCGCGGCGGGTGGACAGTCCGGGCGTCGGGCCGCTTCTCGCGGTAGTGGCCTCGGGCGACACGGTGTGGATCGGCGGGCTCCGCGGGCTGGGTGTCACGCGTGTCGGCGGTGACACGATCTACCGGCCGCGCGGCGCCGATGTCTACCCCGAGCTCAAGGACCGCGTAGTCGCGCTCGCCGTCCAGGGCGACACTCTGTTCACCGCCACGCGAGCGCGGCTGTTGTGGCGCGCGCCGGGCGAGGACTGGGTGGTGGAGCGTCCGCTGGGAGGTGATTTGGGCAGCATCACCGTGCTGCTGGGCGACTCGGGCGGCGTGTGGGTCGGCGGTACCAATGGGCTGGCTTTCTACCGGCCGGGCACTAGAGACTTCAAGCTGTTCAACCAGCCCGGCGACCTGCCCGGAATGGTGCGCGACATCGCGGCCGACCCGACCTATCTTTGGGTCGCCGCGACGGGCGGCCTTGTCCGCTTCACCAAGGAGGCGCTGCTAAGGTGACGCACACGCCCCTCGGGTCGGGCGGCGAGTTCGATCGCATCCGCGCCATATGGCGCCGTTTGGGAGAGCAGCTCAGCCCGGCGGGTGACGATTGCGCGCTGGTCAGCGTGGGCGGGGTGCCGCTCGCGATCTCGACCGACGTGGCGGTAGAGGGTACGCACTTCCGTGCCGGGTGGCTCTCGCCTGCAGAGCTGGGATGGCGCGCCACAGCCGCGGCGCTATCCGATCTCGCGGCCGTGGCGGCCGAGCCCGCGGGGGTGATGGTGAGCCTCGGGGTCACTCCCGAGTGGCCCGAGGAGATGGTGGCCGAGCTGATGGGTGGAGCGGGAGAAGCGGCCGCCTCCGTGGGAGCCTCGGTTTGGGGCGGGGACCTGGTGGGCAGCGAGCGCCTGGTGATCGATGTGACGGTGGTGGGTCGTGCCGCCGACCCGGTGCACCGCAAGGGAGCGGCGCCCGAGGACGCGTTGTGGGTGACGGGCGCGCTGGGCGCGCCCGCAGCCGCACTCGACGCCTGGTCCAGGGGTGTGGAGCCGGACAGCCAAGCCCGGGAGCGGTTCGCGCGGCCGGGACCGCGCATCGCCGAGGCCCGCTGGCTCAAGCAGCGGGGAGCGAGGGCGATGATCGATCTGAGCGACGGCCTGCTGGGCGATGCCGGACACCTGGCGGCCGCTTCGGAGGTGCGAGCTGTGATCGAGCGCGAGCTGGTGCCGCTGCACGCCGCCGCGGGCTCGCCGGAGCAGGCCCTGGTGAGCGGCGAGGAGTACGAGCTGCTCGCCGCGTTGCCGCCGAGCTTTGCTGCCGAGGGAGCGTTGGCGTTCGAGCAGACGCACGGGTTGCCGCTCACGCGGGTGGGCCGAGTCGAGGCCGGCTCAGGGGTGACGTTGACCGCCAACGGCGCGCCGGTTGAGTTGCCGGCTGGATATCAACAGTTCCGAGGATGATGCTGCGAAAGCTGTGGTACCCGATCGGGACGTTCTTCCTCACCGTGTGGTACGGCTCCAAGGCGGTTGTGTTTGGCCTGCTCGGCATTCCCAACCGCCAGGGCGGCGTGTACGACCGCATCGGGCGCTCCTGGTCCTCCAAGGTGCTCAAGGTGGCGGGCGTGTCGGTGAGCACGCGGGGCATGGACAGTGTGCCGCGCGACCAGCCGGTCGTGTTCGTGTCGAATCACCAGAGCTTCTTCGACATTCTGGCGCTGTCGTCGAAGTTGCCGGGCACGATGCGCTTCGTGGCCAAGAAGGAGCTGGCCAAGGTGCCGATCTTCGGCAAGGCGATGCGCTCGGCGGGCCACATCTTCATCGACCGGCAGAACCGCGCCAAGGCGTTCGATGCATACGAGGAGGCCGCGCAGGCGGTGCGGGACGGGATGTGTGCGGTGGTGTTCGCGGAGGGGACGCGCAGCCGCACCGGCAACCTGCTGCCGTTCAAGAAGGGCCCCTTCGTCTTCGCGATCGCTTCGCAAGTGCCGCTCGTGCCGATATACTGTGCGGGGACCTTCGATATCCTCCCCAAGGGGAGTATCTGGGTTCGGCCCAAGCCGGTCACGCTCATGTTCGGGGAGCCAATCTCCACCGAGGGATTGGCCTACGAGGATAGAGAGAAACTGATGGCCCAGACCCGCACCGTGATAGAGCGGCTGCGCGCCGAGGCCGGAGAATAGCCATGTCGACGATCATCGAAGTCGCTGCGCGAGAAGTGCTGGACTCCCGTGGCAACCCCACGGTCGAAACCGACGTGCGGCTCGCCAGCGGGTTGCTGGGCCGCGCCGCGGTCCCGAGCGGAGCCTCCACGGGTGAGCATGAGGCAGTGGAGCTGCGCGACGGCGACGCCGAGCGCTACCTCGGCAGGGGCGTACAGCATGCCGTGCGCAACGTCAACGAGGTCATCGGGCCGCGGCTCGAGGGCATGGAGGCGGTGGACCAGCTCTCGATCGACGAGGAGCTCATCGAGCTCGACGGTACGCCCAACAAGAGCAACCTGGGCGCAAACGCGATTCTCTCGGTGTCCATGGCCGTGGCGCGCGCTGCGGCGGCCGACCGCGAGCTGCCGCTGTACCGCTACCTCGGGGGTCCTCTCGCCCACGTGTTGCCCGTGCCGATGATGAACATCCTGAACGGGGGCGCCCATGCCTCCAACAATGTGGACGTGCAGGAATTCATGGTCGTGCCGGTGGGAACGGACGAGTTCGAGGAGGGGCTGCGCATCGGCGTCGAGGTGTTCCACGCGCTCAAGAAGGTGCTGACCAAGCAGGGGCTCTCTACCGCGGTGGGTGACGAGGGTGGCTTCGCGCCAATGCTGCCCAGCAACGAGGCCGCGCTCGACTCGGTGCTCGCGGCCATCGAGGCCGCCGGGTACCAGCCGGGTGAAGACGTGGCCATTGCACTCGACGTCGCCGCCAACGAGCTGTTCGAGGACGGCTCCTACGTGTTCAAGAAGGGCGACGGCTCCAAGCGCTCGGCCGGCGAGATGGTGGAGCTGTACGGCGGGTGGTTGGCCAAGTACCCCATCGTCTCGATCGAGGACGGGCTCGGCGAAGACGACTGGGAGGGCTGGAGGCTGCTCACCGAGGCGCTGGCCGACAAGGTACAGCTGGTAGGCGACGACCTGTTCGTGACCAACACGGAGCGGCTGGTGCGGGGGATCGAGGAGGACGTGGCCAACGCGATTCTCATCAAGTTGAACCAGATCGGCACGCTCACCGAGACGCTGCAGTGCATCGAGCTGGCGAAGGGCGCCGGTTACGGCACGGTGATCTCGCACCGCTCGGGCGAGACCGAAGACACGTTCATCGCCGACCTCGCGGTGGGAACGGGTGCGGGACAGATCAAGACCGGCAGCGCGTCGCGTACCGACCGCGTGGCCAAGTACAACCAGCTGCTGCGCATTGCGGAGGAGCTGGACGATTTCGCGCTGTATCCCGGGCGCCACATCTACAACCTGTGACGGCCGGGCGCTTCGTCGCGCTGCTCCTCGTCGTGGGGGGGATCGGCTTCGGGCTGTGGGGCGGACTCTACACCACGCTGGACTGGTGGAAGCTCAAGCGGCGGGTGGCCGACGAACAGCGGGCCATAGTCAGGCTGGAGGCCGAGATCGACAGCCTCACCACGTGGGCCGCGGCGCTCGAGTCCGACTCGGCCACGCAGGAGCGCGTCGCCCGCGAGCGCTTCGGTATGATCCGCGACGGGGAGATGCTCTACCGGGTAGAGCCGATGCAGCGCTGATCGGCTTCTAGGAGCCCTCCTTGGCGTCGTCAGTCTCGGGCGCCTTCTCCCAGGTGTACTCCCGTCCCATGACGTGCTTCTCCCACCAAGCCAGCTCGACGTTCACCTTGAACAGCTCGTGCTTCAGCTCGCGCCAACCGTGCGGCTCCCGCGGCGCGATGTAGAGGTGCGTCTCGACCCCGTTCGACTTGAGCGCCCTGTACAGCTCCACCGATTGAGGCGACGGCACGCGGTTGTCGTTCTGTCCCACCAAAATGATGGTAGGCGTCGTCACCTGCGCGATGTCCTTGAGCGGTGAATGCTCCCAGTAGGTGTCGATCGGGGCATCTTCCTGCCACGGCGTGCCCCCGAACCACGGCGTGCGGTAGAAGCGCGTGTCGCTCTGTGCGTACATGGATATCCAATTGACGGCGCCCGCTCCCGAGGAGGCCGCTTTGAAGCGGTCGGTGAACGTGATGATCTTGTTGGTCATGTGCCCGCCGCCGCTCCATCCCATCTTGGCCATGCGGTCGCCGTCCACCATTCCCAGCTCGATGAGGTGATCCACACCGGTCATCACGTCGAGGTGAGCCTGGTTGAAGTAGTGGCCCACCATGTCGCGCAGGACCACGTCGCCGTAGCCCGTGCTGCCGCGGTAGTTGGGTTTGAACACGAAGTAGCCCATGTCGGCCAGCACCTGCACGTATCTGCTCCAGCTCCCGAATTCGAACTTGTCGGACGCTGCCGGCCCGCCGTGTGTCTGTACCACCAGCGGGTAGCGCGTGCCCGCTCGGTAGTCCAGCGGGTAGTAGAGCAGTCCCTCGACCGTCGCCCCGTCGGCCCCTTGCCACTGGATTGCTTCCTGCCTAGGTAGGCGGAACTCGCCTTCCAGGTAGTCGTACACACTGGTGATCTTGCGCGGCTCGCCTCCGCCCGAGGGCATGACGTACACGTCGCCCGCGTTCGTGGGTGTATTGATCTCGAATACGTGGCTGTCGGCGGATGGGACGTACGACCAGCCGCCTACGGCGTGGTCGCCGCTGGTGAGCTGGGTGAGTTGCTCCGATGCCACGTCCACCTCGAACAGCTCGCTGCGCACGCCCGTGTTCGCGAGGAAGTAGATGGCGGTGCCGTCCCGGTTCCAGCGAGCCGATTGTACCTCATAGGGCATGTCCGGCAGCAGCAGGCGGTGTGCACCGCCCCCGGCCGGGACGAGGAAGATGTTGTCGTTGTAGTACCTCTCGAACTGGTCGTTCGCGTCGGACACGAACAGCACCCAGCGGCCGTCGGGTGACACGTCGGCGCCGCCCTCCCGTGCTCCGTTGCTGGTGAGCTGGATCTCCCCGCTGCCGTCCGCGCGCATCAGCCACACTTCGACCTCGGCGATGTTCTCGAGCAAGGGGGTGGGAGCCCTGTGGTGAGCGATGTGGTGGCCGTCGCGCGACAGGCGGAAGCCGCGTACCGAGTAGTCGCCCGCGGTGATGCGCTCCGCGGTCCCGTCGGCCACGGAAGCACGCCACAGGTGTCGCTGTTCGTAATCCTCGTCGAACACGATGACGTCGTACTCCTCATCGGGCTCGGGGTCAGAGGCGATGAACAGGATGGACTGCCCGTCAGGGTCCCAGGCGATGGAGCCGACGCTGGTCTCATGGTTCGTCAGCCGTCGCGCCTCGCCCCCCGAGTTGGACAGCAGGTAGATCTGCCTGTGCTCGTCATCGCCTCGCTCCGCCAGGAAGGCGATGTGAGTACCGTCGGGAGACCAGCGCGGCGTGGACTCACCGTCCTCACCGTTCGTGAGTTGCACCAGCCCCGTCCCGTCCACATCCACGCGCCAGATGTGGTTGATGCGCCTGTTGGCCTCCCAATCAGCCTCGCTCAAGACGTAGAGAAGTTGGGACCCGTCCGGTGCCAGCTGTGCGCTACCCAGCCCCGGCACCTCGAGGAGGTCTATGATCGTCATGGGCCGCTTGTCCTGCGCCAGCGCGAGGGCTGGGAGCGAGATGGAGACCAGGAGTATTCGAAGCGCGGTCATTGCGTGCTCCTCACGTTCGGCGGGTCGATGTGGGCGGGAGATGCGGGACAACAGGTGGGTGTCAGCACCCCCTCAGGGCGATTCTAGCCCGGGGGACGCGGGGCTGCCAGCCCGGGGGCCGCAGGCGACTGGAACGCCGGGGTGGCTCTTGGTATCTTTTTGGCGGCAGAAATCGTGGCGGAGTAGCTCAGCTGGTTAGAGCAGCGGAATCATAATCCGCGTGTCGGGGGTTCGAGTCCCTCCTCCGCTACCTTGACGGGCCCGGCGTTCTCAGTTAATGCTGGGCCCGACGTGTTCCAACGGGCTCGTCCTTCGTACGGAGGGAACGATGATTCGAAAGCTGATGGCAGTGCTGACCCTGGCGCTCTTGACGCAGGGATGCGCCTCCAGCGGAACAGCCGATGGGGAGGTCGGCGGCAGAAGTGATGCAACCATGTCGCGGACCAATCTGATCTCGGAGCAGGAACTGGCAGGTTACCCGGAGTTTTCCTCGGTGGCCGAAGCCGTACGGAGACTCCGTCCTCGTTGGCGCGAGGAAGCCATTTACATTGACGACAGCGAATATTTGGGCTCGAGTAGAGACATCGGGATGTTCAACGTGAAGGAGCTTCGCTACCTGGAACTCTCGGAAGCGCAGATGAGATGGGGCCAGTCGGTATCAACCAGCGTCATCCAGGTCATCACGAGATAGAAGACCCGAAGCCAGGCTTCAAATGGCCGGTTGCCGCCGCGGCGTCAATCGCGGCACCGGCGGAGATGGTCTGGGAGGCCATCTCCAAGCCGGGGAATCTCGAGCTGTGTCATCCGTTCTGCGCCGAGAACCCCGTACATGTCTGGCCTGGCGAAGCCTCCCGAGATGAGGTTCACTACCTGAGTGGGTTGGTCTTCGAACGCCGTTTCTGTCGCTGGATCGAGGGGGTCGGCTATGACCTCGAGATAGGTAGGCCTGGCAGCAGATCCTCGTTCGTTTCGTGGAGAATCCTGCCGAGCACACCAGCCGAGTCCACACTCCGAATCGCAGTATATCCACACATCCTGCAGCAATTGCCTGTGGCGATTCGCTGGCTGCCGCACGTGGTGCGCATTCGCCCCATGCTCACGAAGTACTTGTCATCAGTCGTAAGAGGCTTCGAGTGGTATGTGACCAGGGGCGAGGCCGTGCCGCGGAATCACTTCGGCCGCCATCCCTGGTTTTCTACGCGCAGGAGCGCGTAGTCACGAACCGCTGGCTACTGCATTCTCCGCGGCTCCCTGCCGAGTCGCTCCAGGGCGCTGCGGGCGGTCTCGACCCACGACTGTAGCTCGGGATCCGCTTCATCCCACAGCTCGGTCAGGCGCGAATAGTACTCTGCCGCCTGCTCCACGTCCTCACGCGCTTCATAGATCTCGCCCAGTCGTTGGTACGCCTGTACGACGTGCCCACCATCGTACCACAGGTTGTAGGATGGGTGGTTCACGAAGCGCTCATACAGCACGCGGACGGAATCCCCCTGGCCCAGCCGG
Organism: Gemmatimonadota bacterium; assembly: GCA_039586815.1. Lineage (GTDB taxonomy): Bacteria > Gemmatimonadota > Gemmatimonadetes > Gemmatimonadales > GWC2-71-9 > WVYX01. The sequence goes on from JBDHJR010000004.1 coordinate 59,979, forward strand.
TCGTAGGCCCGCGCCAGCCATGGATAGGCGCAGGTAGCGCAGGAGTTGCCATCATCGAACTGCCGCAACGCGACAACGGCGTCCTCCGTTCTACCCTCCGCCAGCGCGATCACCCCGCGCGCGCCGTGGGCCCAGATCTCGGCGTCCTCGCTGTGATCGGCCTCAGGCGTCGTCTCGAACTCGGCGAGTAACGTCCTGGCCCGTTCGGGAGCACCGGCGGCTGCGAGGGCCAGTGCCAGCTGACCATACGGCCGGTCCAGCGGAGACAGCTCGTCGAGCGGGTGCAGTGTCAGGGCGTCGTCCAATATGCGCAGCGCTCGTCGCTCGTCATCCAGCAGCAGACGCTCGACGACGGAGCGGCGCGCCGTGCGAGTCAGGTATTGCCCGCGCAGCCCCCGCTCGCCGGTGATCTCAAACGCCGTTCCCCAGCGGCGTCGGGCGGAGGCTAACTTGCCTTGCAGCGCGTCGAGATGTCCCCACCACTCGTACGCTATCGCCTCCCAGAATACCGTCCCTCGTTGGTCGGCGATCAATCCCTCGGTCAGCACCTCGGCGCTGTCGTAGTCCTGCCGCATCGCCGCATTGAGCAGATAGGCCAGCTTGACCTCAGGATTGTCGGGGAAACGCTGCTCGAAGCGGCGGGCGACCACTTCGGCGGTGTCGAACAGCTCTTGCGCGGCCAGCGCCGTCGAGAGATTGCTGAAGTGCAGCCGCAGGGTGGAATCGACCGCCAGCGCTCGCCCGTAGTAGTCGGCCGCGCGGGGGTAATCACGCAGCTCGGTGTAGATCACACCCAGGTTGTTCAGCGCGTACGTCTCGTCGGGATGCAGGTCCAGCACCGTGCGATATGCGCTGATCTGCTGGTCGCGGTTCCCAGTAACGACGCTGTGATACGCCGCGATGACGAGATACCGCTCCCGCTCTGTCAGGCGGTCACGATACTGGTACGCCTTGTTGGCAGCCTCAACGGCGCGTGATCGCTGCTGGTCCTGATTTGACAAGATGATCGCCAGCTTGCGATATGCCATCGCGAACGTGGAATCCTCTGCGATGGATTCGTCGATCAGCTGCATGGCGCGTGCATTGTCCCCCTGGTTCCAGGCCTGGAGTCCCTGCGAGAACAACCGCAGTGCCCGCATTGCTCCGGTGGTAACCTGATCTAGAGGCTCGCCCCGACGGATACGCCGCAGCGACTCGCCGAATCGCTCTCGCATATTGGAGGAGAGCCGGTCGACCGCCTCGACCAATTCATCCGGGCTCCGCGCGTTCTCGGTCTCGGCCAACAGGACCTCGCCGCCGACCGCAACCAGCCGTGCCGAGATCGCCAATCCACTCCCGATGGTGACGACCTCGCCAGTGATCACTCCCTTGAGTCCCTCCCGTTCCGCTGCCTCGAGCGCTATTTCCGCCGGAACACCCTCTGCCGGGTCGCGCTGCATGCGTTGCAGGGTACGCCCCAGCTGGAGCGGATCCATGACCGACACGGCGGTCGACCGCGACAGCCCAATCCGCATCAACTCGGTGACGGTGGCGCCCTGGGTTGAGTCGCTGGTCCGGTTCTCGAAATCAGCGAGAATGAGACGCTCGCGCTCCGCGATAGCGCCGCTGGAGATGAGCGTTGCGCCGGGTCCCAGACCTGCCGCTCGGGTGATCTCATACGCCCCCGTTGCGATGACCAGGCCGCCGAACGCCAATCCACCGCCCAGCAGCACACGGTGCCAGGTGAGCCACCGGTCGATTCCTGTCGCTGGCCGGTCGCCGCGTCGCCGCTCGGCCAGGCTCGTTGCCACGACGAGCGGCAGCCCGATCACCAGCAGTGCAACCGCCGCCGCGAAGACCCACATCGGCAGCCCAGTCTGGATGACGAGCCAGTACACCAGCGCGAGAAGTACCAGGGACCCGGCGCCGAAGACACCGGCGGTCTGGATGGGTGTAAGTGCAATCGCCGGCCCCGCAGCCGTGGGTATAGCCGCTCCCACCGCCGGGCCACGCGGCTCCAGCGCGTCTGCGAACTGCGCCACCGGGTTGAACCGGTCGGCCGGAGTCTTGGCGAGTGCCCGCGTGAGCGCCGCCGACACCTCGGTCGGCACTGCGGGCCGCAGCGTCGTGATGTTGGGAGGCTCGGCCGTGAGATGCTTAGCCAACATGCTCTCAGGTGCGCCCGTGAACGGTGGCTCGCCGGCGAGCATCTCGAACAGGACGCACGCCAAGCTGTAGAGATCACTGCGCCCATCGAGATCTTGGGTGCCAGCTGCCTGCTCCGGGCTCATGTACAGGGGCGTGCCGATCGCCACTCCGGTTTGTGTGAGCCGGTCGCCACCCGCCGCGCTCACCGCCCGTGCGATCCCGAAGTCGGCAACCCGCGCGTGCCCACCCGCCAGGAGGATGTTCTCAGGCTTGATGTCTCGATGGACCACCCCCCGGCTATGCGCGTACGACAACGCATCTGCCACCTCGCGGGCGATCTGTCGCGAGTCGTCCAGTGGGAGCTGCCTCTCGCGATTCAGCCTCTCGCGCAGCGATTCCCCCTCGACGTACGGCATGACGTAGTAGAGAAACCCTTGAGCCTGGCCGGAGTCGTAGAGCGGCAAGATGTGCGGGTGATCTAGTCCGGCGGAGATCTCGATCTCGCGAAGGAACCGCTCCGGCCCCAGGGCGGCGGCAAGCTCCGGCGCGAGGACCTTCACTGCCACCTGACGGCGGTGCTTCAGGTCTTCAGCGAGGTAGACAGTGGCCATGCCTCCGCTACCCACTTCTCGCTCGATGGCGTATCGGTCGGCCAGGGCTGCCTTCAGGCGGTGGAGCTGATCGGACATGGGCGCGGCCTCAACTGGGGGCGCTCTAAGCTACAGGGTGTCTGTGGAGCCGGCCAGAACGGGAGGGTGACTCACCCCTCCCCCCCGACGTTGAACCGTCCGTGCCGTCCGGCTATCGTCATGTGTGCAGCGACCGGCGGGCCGGTCGGTCCGGAGGCTATGTTGGAAGCGACGGCGGAAGCGCTGGCGGTGATGCGCTAGCGGTTCGCCCGCAACGGTCAACTAGAAAGGCATCGCGGAGGGAACAATGCGGAACATCGGACACGTCCTGTGTCTCTCGGTCATAGCACTCCTGGTACCAAGCGGCGTTCAGGCTCAGCGGGACCTGACTCCGCTCGACGTCGTCACGATGAAGAACGTGAGCGGGGTGTATCCCAGTCCCGACGGAGCGAGGATCGCGTTCACGCGCACCGAGCCGCGAACGCCCGAGGACTCACCCGGCTCCGCGTACAGCACGCTTCACATACTGGGTCAGGATGGGGCTGTCCATCCGCTCGCGGTCGGCAAGAGGAACATCGGCGGCGTGTCGTGGGCGCCGTACGGTGCGGCGATCACGTTTCTGGAGCGACGTGAAGGCGATGCGGGCCGGCAGCTCTACGCGCTGCCCGTCGGGGGTGGCGAGGCGACCCGGGTCTTCGTTGCCGAGCGCAGCATCCGGACATACCGCTGGAGACCAGACGGTGCGGCAGTCGCCTTCACCGCGCAGGACGCCCCACCTCCGGAGCGAGCGGCAGCCCGCGAGCTCGGGTTTCGCCAGCGGGTAGTGGACGAGGACTGGAATGCCATCTCGCTGTACATCTGGACGGCCGATGCCGATACCGTCACGCGCGTCGAGGTACCGGGGAGCGTGTACACCATGGAGTGGTCGCCCGACGGCAGTCGCCTGGCGCTCGCCGTGGCACCGCGCGCCCTTATCGACGACAGCTACATGTTCAGGCGGATCTACGTGCTCGACGTGAACACAGGCATTGTCGAGCAGTTGGTGGACAACCCCGGCAAGCTGGGACAGTTCACCTGGTCACCCGAATCCAGGCGTCTCGCCTATATCAGCGCCGTTGGTGCAAGGGATCCCCATGCGGGGATGCTCTTCGTGGCGGACGCGCAGACCGGCGAGGTCACGAGCCTGACACCGGGTTTTGAGGGGATGGTGCACTCGGTGGAATGGCTCGAGGCCAATCGCCTGCGCTTGCGCGTCAGCAGGGGAGTCGAGAGCCGGGTGAGCGACTTCGACCTGAGCAACCGGAGTTGGAACGATCTCCCCGCCAGTGGCATGGCGTTCGGCTCGGTGCACTCGGCCGGCGCAACGGTGGCGGCGGTCATGTCGGGCCCTGACCACCCGGGGGAGGTCTACACACTGGCCGAGGGCTCCTGGGTGCGCCGCACCAACTCCAACCCGTGGCTCGAGGGCGTGCGATTGAGCCGCCAGGTGGTGCATCGCTTCGTGGCCCGTGACAGCGTGGAGATCGAAGGGATCCTGCTCTATCCGCTCGACTTCCGGGAGGGTCGAACTTATCCGCTGGTGATCGTGGCGCACGGCGGACCCGAGAGCCACTACAACAACGGATGGATGACGAGCTATTCGGGCTGGGGCCAGCTGTTGAGCCGGAACGGGTACTTCGTGTGGTATCCCAACTACCGCTCCAGCACCGGGCGCGGCGTCGCGTTCGCCAAGGCGGATCACGGTGATCTCATGGGAGTGGAGTTCGAGGACCACCTCGACGCGATCGACCACTTCGTCGAGCTGGGATGGGTCGATGCCGCTCGGGTGGGTGTCGGTGGGGGCTCGTACGGCGGGTATACCTCCGCGTGGGCGGCCACACGTCACACAGAGCACTTCGCGGCGGCCGTGAGCTTCGTGCCGATCGCGCACGTCGCGACCAAGTGGCTCACGACCGACATCCCGTGGGAGTACTTCTTCGTGCACTATGAGGAGCATTGGCCGCACGAGCAGTGGGAGTACCTGGCGGAGCGCAGCCCGTTGACCTACGCGCCGCAGTGCCGCACGCCACTCCTCGTGCTGGGCGGCACGAACGACACTCGGGTGCATCCCAGCCAGCCGTTCATGCTGTATCGGGCGGTCGAGACGAGCACCGAGACTCCGGTGCGCTACGTTCAGTACCCGGGCGAAGGACACGGCAACCGCACCAACGTGTTCCGCTACGACTACGCCGTGCGTGCGCTGCGTTGGTTCGATCACTATCTTAGGCCGGGCGATCATCGCGGCGATGCACCGCCGCCGTTGGATCTCGATTACGGGGGGTGGGTGCAGCAGCCGTAGGCGCTCGTGTGGCGGTACAGGGGCCCTCGGTCTTCCCGGGGGCCCCTGTTGTATTGTGGGGCGGCGGTCGCCGTCGCCCGGGTGGCTGCCTGGAGTGTGACCTACGACATATTGCGCGCGGCCGAGCTTCCGCATCCTAGGCGACCTCGACGGCAATCGGAGAAGAGACGTGACCCCAAGGCGCTGGCTCTGGATCGCGGTGACACCACCCCTCGTGGGGTGGACTCTGTTCGCGTTCGGCTCGTACTGGGGCCAGCCGCTCGTCTCGTGGGCGGATGTCTTGCTGTTCTCGAGCCCCGTGCTCCTCGCCCTGCTCGGAGCGTGGCTGTGGCGCTCTCGCGGCCGCTGGTGGCCCTGGCTCGGATCGACGCTGGACGAACACACCGAGAGCATGGACGCCATCCCCGTGGCGCGCCTCGGGCTGTGGATCGCTCTCGCGGCCGGGTTGGGGCTGTACGCGGAGCTGATGGTCATCCGGTTGCACGCTTCGTACTTCCAGCTGTTCGCGTACTTCAAGAACGTGAGCCTGCTGTCGTGCTTCCTGGGGCTCGGCATCGGATACACCCTGGGACCGAAGCGCCGGCTGGCTACTCCGCTACTGCTCCCGATCCTGGGATTGCAGGCGGTCCTGTTGTTCCTGCTGCGCGACCAGGCAGTCGCCGTATCGCTCCAGACCCCGGTGGCGGAGCGGATTTCGCTCGGCATCAATCCGGTGCAAACCGTAAGCCACGTACTGGCGGTATACGGTTTCCTGACTGCGGTGTTTGCCTTCAACGCCATCAGCTTCGTACCGCTGGGCCATCTGGCCTCGCGCCTCATGCTGCGTCAGGAAAAGCTCGTGGCGTACGGCTGGAACCTGGCCGGCAGCCTGCTTGGAATCCTGCTGTTCAACGTGATGGCCTATCTGTGGACGCCGCCGGCCGTCTGGTTCCTGTTCACTGTGTTGCTGCTGTTGCCGTTCCTCGCCCGACGCGTGAACACACTCTTGCCGTCGGTCGTGGCGGGCGTGGTAGCCGTGGCGCTCCTCGGCGTCTCGTTCAAGCCGAATCAGCAGGACGTGTACTCGCCGTACCAGGTGCTGACGTTGATCGTCACCGGCGAACGGCCGCCCGAGGTGCGGGTCAACAACGTGTACTACCAGAACGTGCTCGATCTGAGCGCGGACTCCGCGCCGGGAGCGGCAGCCAGTGGCTGGATCAGTCACTATGCCGTGCCATATCAGTTCAAGCCGGCGCCCGATCGGGTGCTCGTGCTGGGGAGCGGGACGGGCAACGACGTCGCCGCGGCGGTACGATTCGGCGCCGGCGAGGTCGACGCCGTTGAGATCGACCCGGCCATCCTCCGGTTCGGCGAGCTGCTGCATCCGGAGCAGCCGTACGCCGCACCCAACGTGAACGTGGTCGTGGGGGACGCTCGCCAGTTCGTGCGCCGCACCGACGAGACCTACGACCTCATCGTCTACGGCCTGCTCGATTCGCACACCCTGCTCTCGGGACGCGCGGGCGTGCGGTTGGACAGCTACGTCTACACGGTAGAAGCGTTCCGTGAAGCGCGATCCAGGCTGCGCGAGGATGGGCTGATCTGTCTCACCTTCGCCGTGGTCAGTGCCGAGCTGGGCCGCAAGATCTACCTGATGCTCCAGGAGGCGTTCGACGGGCAGCCCCCGATGATGTACCGCACGCGCTACGACAAGGGCTACACGTTCGTGGTGGGCGAGAGAATGGCCGGCCCGGTCACGCCGGTATCTGGGGAGTACATCCAGCAGAGCACCTTCTTCGCCCAGGATGTCCTGCAGGCCGACGTATCCACCGACGACTGGCCCTTCTTCTACATGCCGCAGCGCAAGTACCCGAGCACCTACGTGGCCATGGTAGCTGTGCTGCTGCTGCTCTCAGTGGCCATGATCCGCGAGCTGACCCCCGGGGCGCGGGCGGCGTGGTCGGCGCCGTGCTTCTTCCTCGGCGCCGGATTCATGCTGGTCGAGACCAAGGGGATCACGGAGCTCGCGCTCGTGTACGGCAGCACTTGGGTGGTCGTCGGGGCGGTGATCGCCGGGATCCTCATCATGGCGTTCCTGGCGAACCTCGTGGTCATCCGGTTCGGGGTGCCCCATCCGCTGCTGGTGTACGGCATGCTCGGGCTGTCACTGCTCACAGGGATGTTCCTGTCCACGGCCGACCTGAGCGCCGTACCCACGTGGGTGGCGCGCCTGTTCTTCACGGGGCTGCTCACGTTGCCGCTGTTCTTCTCGGGGTTTGCATTCTCGACCGAGCTGAAGCGGTCGAGCTCGGTGGCGGTGGCGCTGTCGTCCAACCTGTTTGGGGCCATGCTGGGTGGGTTCCTCGAGTACAACTCGATGTACTTCGGCTTCCGGTCGCTCTACCTGCTGGCGCTGGCGATGTACCTGCTGGCCTTCGTCACGTCCTTGGCTGGTGCGCGTCGCGCCGCTGCGGCCAGCCCCGCGTAGTACGCGTAAGTGCATAGATAGCAACAGTTATGCAGCTTGCACGCCGCGGTCGCTGGCCCCGCGGTGTGACGCAGGACCTAGCCGCCTCCCGTTGCGGCATCTATTGTTGCGCCGCCCCGTCGCCGCGCCCGCGATCGGATCTCCCTGCGAGTAGCGAGGATCAGCTTAATGGGAACGGCCCAGCTCGTTTCAGACCGCTGGCAGACGCTACGGCGCAATCCGGTGACGTGGATTGCGGGCGCCGCCCTCGCGGTGGTGCTCGTGCCGTACTTCATCCCGATCCTCTCCCCCAGCGCGTTGGAGAGCTTCGCGGAGTGGTACGCCGACATCCCGCTGCTCCTGGCGGTCATGGCGGCGTTCCAGTTTCGGCGGGGCGCGATCGCCAGTCGCACGGAGCGGCGCTTCTGGGACCTGTGGACACTGGCCTTCGGCTGCTGGCTGTCGGTGCGGCTGGTGTATGCCGCGCTGCCGGTGCGGTACGTGGAGTGGTGGCTCGATCTGGTGGTGGACGCGCTCTACCTGCTTTTCTACCTGTGCATCATTCTGGCCCTCGAGCTCCGCCCCGACAAGCCGGTTCCCGCGAGTCTCGGTACGATGCGAAGGCGGGTGGAGGCATTGGGCGCAAGCGTGTTCCTATTCGCGCTGTGGTTCTACTTCGCTATCATCCCCGCCATCCTGAGTTACGAAGCGTACTGGACCTGGGTGCCGTCGATGCTGCTGTACCTGACGCTCGACGCCATCATCGTGGTACGGCTCCTCTACCTGCGGCACGACGCTGCTTCACAGCGCTGGCGCACGATCTACGGTCTGATGGCGCTCACCGTCGCCATGTGGGTTCTGACTGATGCGTCCGAGACGTTGACCTATGCCGAGGTCGCCACTCTGCTGCAGCCTGCTGGACAGATATGGGACGTCGTGTGGTACGTCCCGTTCGTGCCCGTCACTCTTGCAGCCCTGCTGCGGTCGCACGAGTTCCCGGACAAGACGGCGACGGACGACGCCTTCGCGGAGGGCCCGGAGCCGCACCGCGGCCGCGGGAGCATGCTGCTGGTCTACACGGTCCTGCTGCCGGTCATCCACTTCCTGCTCTACAGCACGGGGATCGGCGACGCGGGCAGCCGCAGCTCCCGTGAGGTCATGGCGCTGGTGGCGGTCACAGTGCTTGCCGGGATCGCGCTCGGCTGGCAACGACTACTGCAGTGGGAGAATCGCCTACTCGAGGCGGAACGGCAGCTCAACGAGCAGCGCCGCGTGGAGACGGTGCGGCGACTGGAGCGCGAGCGCGCTGAGAAGGAGCGCATCTCGGAACAGCGGGCACTGGAGGCGCAGCTCCAGCAAGCGCAGAAGATGGAGGCCGTGGGGCAGTTGTCGGGTGGGATGGCGCACGACTTCAACAACATCCTCACCGTGATCATGGCACATGCCGACCTGGTTGACGCCGCGTTGCCTCCCGAGTGCTTTGACCAGCGGTCGGATCTTCAGGAGCTGAGGTCGGCCGCGCGCCGCGGTGCCGCCATGATCAAGCGGCTGCTGGGATTCAGCCGGCGGGCGCTGCTCTCGCCGCGGTCGGTCAATCTCTCCGAGCTAGTGGAGGGGTTCATCGAGACGCTGCGCCGGCTGATACCCGAGAGTATCGAAATACGGTTCTCCGGCGCGGAGTCCGTGGGGCCGGTGCTGGTCGACCAGGGGGCTGTGGAGCAGATACTCGTGAATCTCGCCACCAACGCGCGCGACGCCATGCCCGACGGCGGATCGCTCACGGTCGACATCCGCGCCGAGACGCTCGACGAGCGGCACCGCGCGGTCCACGGGTGGGGCGACCCGGGAGATTACGTGTGCCTCTCGGTGCGGGATGACGGCCTCGGTATGGATGAGGAGGCCCGGCGCAGAGTGTTCGAGCCCTTCTTCACGACCAAGCACCCGGGAGAGGGGACCGGCCTCGGCATGGCGATGGTCTACGGGCTGGTGAAGCAGCACCGGGGCTTCGCCGAGGTCCAGAGTGAGGTGGGCGAGGGCACTTCGGTGAAGGTCTACTTCCCGGTGGCCGGTGCTGGCGCGGGGGCGGCCTCCCTCGAGGATCCCGAAGGCAGCCTCAAGGGAGGCACTGAGACGCTGTTGCTGGTGGAGGACGAAGAGCCGATCCGGCGGGCCACCGAGAGGGTGCTGACGCAGTACGGCTACACAGTGATGGCGGCGGCTGACGGTGATGAGGCGCTGCGCATGTTCGAGGGCAGCGAGAACGAGATAGACCTCGTGATTTCGGACGTGGTGATGCCCAAGATGAACGGCCCGGACTTGTACCGGGCCATTCGAGAGAGGAAGCCCGCGACGAAGTGCATCCTCATAAGCGGGTATGCCGATCTAGCTCGGCCGCGCGACGAGGGTGACGCCGCCGTACCGCTAATGGCCAAGCCGTGGACCCTCGGCGAGCTGTTGCACCAGGTGCGGCGGGCGCTGGATCAGAGCTAGTCCCGGCCGGCCGCCGCCTAAACTCAAGCCTCAGTTCAGCGCTTCCTGACACCCCCCCGGCGGTGCGGGATCCCCACGCCTCTGAACGACCTCGACGAGGTCCCGAGTGTCGATGTCGAACACGTCGATGCCCTCGATCTGGCCCCTGTTGGACCGGTGCAGGTAGCACACCACCACGCGACGGGTACCGTCCCTCGGGCGGAACAGGATCGTCTGTCCCGTTTGCGCCTCGTTCTCGATGCCGTTGCAGCTGCGGGTCAGGCCGCGCTCCGCGATCCTGCACAGGCCGGGCGACGGTATCTCGCTGCGGGGGTACTCCAGCCGCACCGGAGCGAGTGTCGCAGTCCCTTGCTGTTGCTGCCCACCGCCGCCGCAGCCGGGGAGCCATAGCACGGCGATTGCGATCCCGCACATGGCTCGAACTGATGTCCCTGTCATCTTTCCTCCGATCTGTACGTCGCCTAAGCTACGGTTGCCACGGTGGGTCCGTCCAGGCTACGCCACGCGGGCCTTGCGGCTTGACGCTGGCGAGAGGCCCCTTTCATACTTCAAACACCCGAGGCCTCGACAGGAGAACAACCTTGGAGGACTGTCCGCGCTGCGCTGCCAAGCTTGCCCCCGACGCCCGCTACTGCCACTCCTGCGGAGTGAGCCTGACGGCGGCCGTCACCGGCGAGTACGAGCTGTATGACGTCGAGCGGTTCTTCAACTACGCGCTCGACTTGTTCTGCATTGCCGGCGTGGACGGGTTCTTCAAACGGGTGAACCCTGCATTCGAGCGAATCCTGGGCTACACGCCCAAGGAGTTGCTGGGCGAGCCCTTCGTGGATTTCATCCACCCCGAGGACCGCACGGACACGGTGGCGGAGGTCCGCAAGCTCCAGTCCGGAGCCGAGAGCCTCTACTTCCGGAACCGCTACCGCTGCAAGGACGGCACCTACAAGAGGCTGGATTGGACCTCGTACCCGGAGCCGGGTACGGGGTTGCTCTACGCCGTCGCGCGGGAGGTGTCCGAGGAGGGCTGAGCTCCCGCTACGGGTTCACCGCCAGCAACTCGATGTCGAACACCAGCGTGGCGTTCTCGGGTATCGTGGGCGGTACGCCCTGCTCCCCGTATGCCAGGCTCGGTGGGATGACCAGCTTGCGCATACCTCCCACCCGCATGCCCGCGATGCCCTCGTTGAACCCGGCGATGAGCCGGCTCGATCCCAGCGTGAACTCGAGAGGTGTGCCGAGATCGCGGCTGCTATCGAACTTCGTTCCGTTGGGCAGGAACCCTTCGTAATGAACCGACACCACGTCCCCGACCACGGCTACCTCCCCGCTCCCCGCGGTGATGTCCTGGTAGTACAGCCCCGACGAAGTCTGCGTCATCGTTTCGAGATCGACGTTCAGCTCCGGCGCGAAGTCCTCGTTGGTGAGTGGTGCGACTGCGTTCCCGCACGCGGCGAAGGCCAGCGCCGACCAGATGACGAGCAAGCTCCTCATGTGTCTTCCTTGGAGATTGTGAGGCAGGAATATACACCGGGGGGTAGCCCGGGGTCCGGCTCTCCACTGGTTAGCCCACTGCCTCCTTGCGCACGGCTCCCAGCGCGCGGCGTCGCAGCTGACCCACGGCGTCGGTCGTGAGTCCCATCTGGTTGCCGATCTGGTTCTCCATCAGGCCGATCACGTAGAAGTACCGCAAGACAGCCTTCTGGGCGTCGGTGAGCTTGGTGTCCACCGCCTCGCACAGGTACGCTGTGTGCAGGCTCTCCATGGCGAGCAGGCGGGCCTCCGCGAGGAACCGCTCGTGTGACAGTGTCTGGACCGAGGGCCGCATCTTTTGGGGCTTGTGGACCATGCCGGGTGTGGAATCGGAGTGCGGGAGTGGCTCCTCCTTCAGCTCTGCCGTCCAACTCTTGCGGGCCTCCTTCCAGGCCGTGTCGTCTGTCAAGGTCATGGGGCAGCGCAACACGGCGAGCCACATCGCCTGCTGCTCCAGCAGCCGCTTGGTCCGCTCACCGGGCAGGTTGTGCTCCCGTGCGTCCGCGACGGTGGACTCCTGCAGGTCCTTGAACCAGGCCACGCGCCTTTGGTTGTCGTCGTTCAGGGCGTGGAACGGGAACCAGCGTCCGCGCAGCCGCTTGGCCGCCTTGCGGGCGTCCACGTCCGTGGCGGCCTTGAGCACTATGTGCGCGTCCCGCAGGAACGGGTCCACCCTGATCCGCTCAAGCATGACCTCGGACGCCTCGATCTTCTTGAGCACGCGGCGGTCGAACCGCCCGGCCGCCTCGTCGGTCAGTGCCTCGAACTTGCCCGTTGGGCCGAAGTGAAGGTCTGTCATGGTTCCGATTGCCGCATAAGCTTCGCCGACTCCTGGCGCCGACGCAAGGAATCCGGGTATGAAGCGGAGAAGCTCTAGGGAGTGACCGGCGCGGCCGCTTCGCACTCCAGCGAGCGGCGGTATGCCGGTAGCAGCTGCTCGTAGGCCGCCAGGGCACTGGCGACGTTGGTGCCGAGCTCGGGGAACTGGCGCTGTACGCTGGGAACTCGCGCCAGGCCCTGGGCCACCAGCTCGGCCTCGTACTCCACCTGGTCGCAGGTCTGCTGCTCGCGCACGGCGGTGTCGGCGTCCTCCACGAGGTAGAAGTACGCCACGCCTGTGAGGGCGGCGGCGCGCTCCTGCAGCGCGCTGTCGGCCTCGAAGGCCAGCGCCTTCTCCAGCCAATCCAGCGCCACCAGCGGTGCCACGCGGCGTTCTACCAGGCGCGCCCCGACTTCCAGGTACACCAGTGCGGCGCTGTGGTGCACCTCCGGTTCGGTCGAGCGCCGCATCGCACTCGTCAGGAGCGAATCGGCGCTCCTGAGGATGACCGAGTCGAGGGGTGCTCCGCGCTCGACCACCAGGAACCGCTCCTGTGTCAGCAATTGGGCAGCCGCGATCGGCGCCCTGGCATCGTTGGGGTCCGCGCTGGCGATGCCACGGTAGATGACCAGCGCCGAATCGCGCTGCCCCACGTCGGCCAGTACCGAAGCGCGCGCCATGCGGAACGAGTTGAGCAGCGACTCGGCTCGCTCGGCGTTGAGTCTGGCGCGCTCCGCCCGCGCCCATGCGGCGCGCACCTCGGGCTCGATGTTATCCACCGCTTCATGCGTCCACCGCTCCACGGCCGCGGTGTCGGCGAGCGTTTGCGCCACCGCGATGATGCGCTGGTAGAACGCGGTGTCGCCGACGACGCTCGAGTCGAGCTCGAACAGCTCGGCGTAGCTCTCCAGGGCGCAGCGCCACATACGGTATTCGAAGCACATGCGTGCCAGGAGGCTGCGAAACTCCAGGTCTCCTCCGGCGCGCGACGCTCCCTCGCGCACCAGCGCCACGGCGGCCGACTCCTCCCCCATGGTGTGCAACAGGCGCGCCGCCCGCATGCGGCGCGGCGCGTCGTTCGGGTCCGAGCGGACCTCGGAGATCCGGGCCTGCACCGCTCGTGCGGTGTCACCGCGCCGCGCGTACTCCAGGCCCAACTCCTCCCAGGCGTCGGTCATGCCCGGGTCGCCCGCCACGGCACGCTCGAGGGCCCAGACGAGGCTGTCGGAGTTTTGTGTCGCCAGGTACACATACGACAGGCAGCGCGCCGCCGATGCGTGGTTGGTGTAGACCTCGAACGCGCGCGAGGCCTTCTCGTAGGCCCCCTCGTAGTCCCGGTCACGCACGCGTTCCCAGCACTCGGTCGCGTGGCGTGCCGCCCGCTGCACGGTCTGCAGAGCTGCCTTCAAGGAGTCCCGCACGTCTCTCGCGAAGTCCACGGCCAAGAGGGCCGAATCCCCGACCACCGTGAGCGCCGTCGTGAAGTGCGGGACGCCACCCTGGCGCGCCGTTTCCAAGATTCGCAGGTCGACCGTCGGGTTGGGTGACGCGCGGCGGAACTCGCCGAGGACGTAGATGTCCGCCCTGAGGTGACGGGCTACATCGAAGGCCAGCTGGGGTGGAGGGAACTCCTCGCACAGTTCGTCTTCGAGGCAGAACTCGATCACCCGCACGGCGTGTCGCCGCCACCGCATCAGGCCGTCGCGGATCTCGGCTGCCAGCTGCACTGCATATGCGGAATCCGCGCCGCGGTCCTCCGGCGTGGGCGGGAAGACGAGGATTGCATCCCGGGGACGCTGCGCCTGGGCAGGGGCGGCGACGAGCGCGATGGCTGCGAGTAGCCAGAACCGCCACGCGGCGCTGTGCGTCGGGGAATGATCCATGTGATGTGCCATCTGCCTTCTAGGACGTCGATGGTGTGAGCTTGGTTGCACCGGAGTTTAGAGCGGGCCGTGGTCCATCACCAGTGGCCTGGTGGGACATTATCCCTCGGGTTTTAGCGGGTGGGCGGGGCACTCCTCGCTCCGGCAAGGTGCCGCACTGGCGCAATCCGGCCGGCGGCCCCAGTATTGGCACTTCATCGCAGGCCTGGGGGCCAGGGAGGCGCGCGATGGCCACCTTCATCGATCGCATGGTCGGTGCGGCCAAGCTGGACGTCCACACGTACGAGGAGGTGGAGGCCGACCCCACCGCCATGACCGAGGCCATGGCTGTGGTCCTGCTCTCGAGCGCCGCGGCCGGCATCGGCGAGGGCGTAGGATTCCTCGGGTTGCTGATTCAGAGCGGCCTCGCCCTGGTTGGCTGGTTCATCTGGGCCTTTCTCACCTACTTCATCGGAACCAAGCTGCTGCCGGAGCCCCAGACCCGGGCCGATCTGGGCCAGATGCTCCGCACCATCGGGTTTGCGAGCTCGCCCGGAGTGCTCAGAGTAGCGGGCATCGTTCCGGTGCTCGGATGGGTGGTCGTACCGATCGCCAACATCTGGATGCTGGCCACTATGGTCGTGGCCGTCCGGCAGGCTCTCGATTACAGGAGTACGTGGCGCGCCATCGGGGTGTGCGTGGTGGGGTGGCTGGTGCCGGTCGCGCTCATGGTGTTCGGCGGCCTCATCTCGGCCGCGATCTTGTCCCTATAGTGTCTTGACCGGCGCGGCCCCAGCGGCCGTGCTTGTTGTATAGCGAAGGCGCCTCCACACCGACAGGAGAGGCCCATGCGCTCAGCGGTCGCGGCAATGGCGGTCGTTGCGGTGGTAGCATGCTCGGACTCCCTGGGGCCCGGCGAGGAGCCGGACCTCACCGGGACCTGGATGCTCACAGCCGAGACGATTCCCGCCTCGACCACCTTCTGCACGCTCGAGTTCACGCTCGAGATCGTTCAGACTGCCGCGCCGCCCGCCGACCTGATCGACTTCGAGCTGTCCGGCTCCGTACCGAGCGGTGTGGTGGTGTGTGGCGATACGCTCGACCTCCCGGATCCGGTGCTCATGGGTGCGATCGTACGGCGCGAGGACGGAGACGGCGAGTGGTTCGGCGGGCCCGCCCTGATCTTCGGGGAACAGCTCACTATCGTGACAGAGGGACCCATTGAGAGCCGCGTGAGGATCGATGGGCGGGGGGCCATGGACTTCACCCGCGGGCCCCATCGTCCCATGAGGTTCGTGCTGACCCGCCGATAGCTCGCCGCATCGTCTTGCCCGCCGCGTGCGCGCGGCGTATCTCTCACCCGTCATCACAGCATCCCTGCGAGCACTCCAGTCGAGGGCAATCGCCATGTCGGTCCACCGTCCCATCGTGTCGGGCATCATCTCTCTGATCGTGCTGTTCCAGCCGGCGGCGGTGCCGCAGGCTTGGGGGCAGCAACGCGACCGCAACGTGGTCTACGACTCCACCCTCATTGACGGGTTGCGCTACCGCATGGTCGGGCCATACCGAGGCGGGCGCTCCACCGCAGTGACCGGGGTAGGGGGTCGGCCGTACACCTACTTCATGGGAACCACCGGCGGTGGCGTGTGGCAGAGCACGGACGCAGGGAACTCCTGGGCCAACATCTCCGACGGCTCCTTCGGGGGTTCCATCGGAGCCGTCGCGGTCGCACCCTCCGATCACAACGTGATCTACGTGGGGCAGGGGAGCGCCGACATCCGGGGCAACACCTCGACCGGGCGGGGCGTGTACCGCTCGACCGACGGCGGCAAGAGCTGGACGTACCTGGGGCTACGCGAAGCCGGGCAGGTGGGGCGCATCGAAGTGCATCCGCAGGACCCCGATCTCGTGTACGTGGCTGCGTTGGGGCACCCGTTCGGGCGCAATCCGGAGCGGGGGGTGTTCCGCAGCCGCGACGGCGGAGCGACGTGGGAGCACGTGCTGGCCCTGAGTGACAGCACGGGTGCCGCTGACCTGGCCATGAGTGCGGACAACCCGCGCGTCCTGTTCGCAGGGATGTGGCGCGGCGAGCGCAAGCCGTGGGCCGTAATCAGCGGGTCGGAAGAGGGTGGGGTGTATCGCACCACCGACGGCGGGGACAGCTGGAGCAAGCTGGAGGGTGGACTGCCGACCGGCCTGGTCGGCAAGATCGGCGTCACCGTTTCCCGAGCGGACCCGGAGCGGGTGTGGGTGATCATCCAGGCAGAGCCCGACGGAGGCGTGTACCGCTCAGACGACGGAGGCGAGACCTGGAACCGCGTCAACAGCGAGAACAAGCTGCGCCAGAGGGCCTTCTACTACACGCACGTGCAGGCCGATCCGCAGGACGAGAACACGGTGTACGCGTTGAACGTGCGTATGTGGAAGTCGGTGGACGGTGGCAAGACGTTCGAGCAGATCGAGGTGCCGCACGGCGACATACACGACTTGTGGATCAACCCCGACGACAACCGGATAATGGTGGTGGGCAACGACGGTGGTGGTCAGGTGACGTTGAACGGCGGCGAAACCTGGTCGACCTACATGAACCAGCCCACCGCCGAGATGTACGACGTGATCGTGGACAACGCGTTTCCCTATCGGCTGTACGGCGGGCAGCAGGACAACACCACGATCAGTGTGCTCGCGTGGACCTCGAGCAACACGCTCCACGCCAAGGAGCACTGGCGCAACGTGGGGGGCTGCGAGACCGGACCGATTGGCGTTCATCCGGACCACCCGGAGGTCGTATACGGGGGGTGCTACAGTGGGATCATCGACCGTTACGACATGGCACGGGATCAGCGCCGCTACGTCACGATCTATCCGCAGGAGCAATCCGGCGAGGCGGCCCGCAACCTCAGGTACCGGTTTCAGTGGGTGTCGCCCATTCTCGTTTCGCCGCACGATCCGGGTGTGGTGTATCACGCCTCGCAGCACGTCCATCGCACCACCGACGGCGGGATGAGCTGGGAGACGATCAGCCCCGACCTCACGACCAATACGCCGGATCACCAGGATTACGCGGGCGGGCCGATCGATCCCGACATCACCGGAGTCGAGGTCTTCAACACGGTCTTCTCGCTGGCGGAGTCCCACCATACGCCCGGGGAGCTGTGGGCCGGGTCGGACGATGGCCGCGTCCACGTTTCGCGTGACAACGGGACGACCTGGAGCGACGTCACGCCGCGCGGGATGCCGCGCTACGGCACGGTGGATGAGATCGAGCTTTCGCCGCACGCGCCAGGCCGTGCGTTTCTGGCGGTGCAGCGGTATCGCGAGGACGACTTCGCGCCCTACGTGTTCCGCACCGATGACTGGGGCGAGTCGTGGCGGCTGCTGACCGACGGAGACAACGGGATTCCAGCGGACTACCCGGTGCGCACCGTGCGCGAGGACCCGGTGCGACAGGGGCTGCTCTACGCGGGCACCGAGTTCGGAGTGTTCGTGTCGTTCAACGACGGTCGCAACTGGCAGTCGCTCCAGTTGAACCTGCCGATCACCCCGGTTACCGGAATGCGGGTGGCACACGACGATCTCATTCTCGCCACGCAGGGCCGCTCCTTCTGGATCCTGGACGACGTTACGCCCCTGCGGCAGCTCTCGGCCGACGTGGCGGCGGCGCCGATCTACCTGTATGAGCCGCGCGACGCCTACCGCGTGAATGCCGGAGGCGGTGATGACGACGAGACCGAGCCGGCTCCGGCGCGCCTCCCCGGCAACGCGCTGATTCACTACTACCTCGAGCGGGAGCCGGCGGCGCCGATCACGATCGAGGTGCTGGACGGCGCAGGGAGCGTGGTGCGGACCTTCGCGTCCGACTCGGCCGCCGCAGCGGCCCTGGGACAGAAGCCGATCGCGGCGAAGGCCGGCATGAGCCGCATGGTGTGGGACATCACGTATCCGGGGCCGGACACGCTGAGTGGGGTGGTGATCCCGGGGTGGGCCGGCGGTGTGAGGGCGCCGCCGGGAAGCTACCAGGTGCGGCTCTCGGTTGATGGACAGGCCCAGACGCGGGATCTCACGGTGCGTGCGGACCCGCGCTTGAGCGACGTGACGCAGGCAGACTATGACGAGCAGTTCCGGCTGGCGATCGCAATCCGGGACACGCTGAGCCGGCTGTATGATGCGGCTCGCAGCATTCGCGGTGTGGCGGAGCAGGTGGCGACGGTTGGTGACAGAGTGACCGCGGGAGGCTACGGCGACGAGCTATTGGCCGCTGCCGACTCACTCACGATCCGCCTGACGGCCGTGGACGAGGATCTCAGGCAGGTCAAGAACCAGAGCCCCCAGGATCCGCTGCGCTACCCGCCGAAGCTGGACATGCAGTACCTCGCACTCTACGCATACGTGACCGGCGTGGACAACTACAGCTTCGGCGGCCCTGAGGGACGGCCGGTGCAGGGTGCCTACACGCGGTTCGAGGATCTCAACGTGGAGTGGCGGGCCCTGCGCGACCGGCTGCAGGCGATTCTGGAGACCGACCTGCCGGCCTTCAACCGGATGCTGCAGGAGGAGGGCGTCCCGGGCGTGGTCGTGCCCAGAAGGGAGTCGTGACCGTGGAAGCACGAGGCGGATTCTTCGCGCGCGTCTTTCGCTACCTCATCATCTTCGTGGTCGGCGTCAGCGTCGGCTATCTCGCACGTGCGCGCCGCGAGGACGAGCGGGTGAGGGAGGCGATCGATCATGCGACGGAGGAGATGGAGCAGATCGGGATGGATGCAATCGACCGGGCGAAGCAGGCGGGTGGCGACATCGCCGACAGCGCCAAGGCCGCGTTCAAGGAGATGATCGAGGACGCAGGATGGCGCTAGCGGGCGATCTCCATGTTGCCACGACGTCGCTCGGGGGCGTCGAGGTACGCCATCTATCCGGGCACATAGCCGCCGCCGACCCGCGGCCCCTGTTGGAGCAGCTTCCCTCCGTTGCGCACGCGTCCGGAGCGAGGCTCGTGTCCCACGTCGTGGTGGCCCCGCTCGAGTATCACGCGAAGGGGATGGAGGCCCTGAAGGAGTGGTCGGGCGGGGTGCCGTGGCCGGTCACCTGGATCGACGAGGGCGGCGCGACGGCCAGCATGCAGGCCTGTGCGGTTGCGGGAGCGCCCGTGCGGTATCTGGAGCGTGACGGGCGGGCCGTTGGGGCTGCCTGGGAGGACGCGGACGCGCACCACTGCTGGCTGGGTAATGTCTGCGCGGCCGATCCCTCGCTGTCCCGTGAGGAGCAGACGCGAGCGACGCTCGAGGGTATCGAGGAAGCGCTGGATCAGGTCAGCATGAGCTTCGACCACGTCGTTCGGACCTGGCTGTTCATCGACCGGATACTCGAATGGTATGCCGCGTTCAACGAGGTCCGCACTCGATTCTTCGACGAACGCGGCGTGTTCGATCGATTCCTGCCGGCGAGCACGGGGATCGGGGCCGCCAATTCGGGGGCGCGCTCGGTGGTTGCCCAGGCGATCGCACTGCGGCCGAAGAGCGAGGAGGTTCGGGTGATGGAGGTCGAGTCGCCGCTCCAGTGCCCGGCCACCGAGTATCGCAGCTCGTTCAGCCGGGCCGCCGAAGTGGTGCGGGGCGGGGCGCATCAACTCTATGTGTCGGGTACGGCCTCCATCGATCCCTGCGGCGACACCGTGCATCGGGGCGAACTGGAGCGGCAGGTAGGGCACACGCTGGACGTGGTGGCGGCGATCCTCGGATCGCGCGGCATGGCGTGGGAGAACGTTCTGCGCGGGATCGTGTACTACAAGGACGTGAGCCAGGCCGCGGGCTTCGAGCAGCAGTGCCGCGCGCGTGGCCTGCCCCTCGAAACCTTGATCGTCACCCAAGGTACGGTGTGCCGCGATGATCTGCTCTTCGAAATCGAGGTCGATGCGCTCGGGACGTGAGTGGGCCGCCCTGCTCCTGGGGGTCGCGCTGCTCTCCGGCTGCGATTCCGTGGAGCCGGTGGTCACCGACCCGCTGGACGCCGAGGCCCTGGAGCGACACCTCGAGTTCCTCGCCGATGACAGCCTCTACGGCCGGGGGGCAGCGTCCATCTACGAACGGCGGGCGGCCGAGTACGTCCGCGACGAGTTCGCGAGCTACGGTCTCGATCCGGGTGCCGGCGACTACTTCCAGGAGTTCTCGTTCGGCGGCGGCCAATCGCAGAACGTGGTTGGCGTGTTGCCGGGTGCCGGCTCGCTGGGGTCCCAGTGGGTGATCGTCGGCGCGCACTACGACCACCTGGGGTGGAATCAGGTAACTCCGGATTCGATCGAAATCTTCAACGGCGCCGACGACAACGCGTCGGGCACGGCCATGCTGCTCGAGCTGGCCCGCCTCCTGAGCCACTACTTCACCGACGGTGAGGGTGCCGGCCGGGATCGGCGCTCCATCATGTTCCACGCCTACGGCGCCGAGGAAGAGGGGCTCGTTGGATCGATCTACTTCTGCAACAACCCCACGCTGACCTTCGACAACATCGCTGCCATGGTGGACCTCGACATGGTGGGCCGGCTGCGCGGCGACGTCTTGATCGTGAACGGGGCGGCGGCGGTGCCCGCCTGGGAGCCGGTGCTGCGTGCCGCCAATAGCGGATCGTTGGAGCTGGCCTTCAGGGACGACCGCCTGTACGGCAGCGACCACGTGTGCTTCCACCAGAGCGGTAGGCCGGCCATAATGCTGTTCACGGGGCTGCACGGCGAGTACCACACCGCCGCCGACGACGTGTGGCTGATCAATATGGCCGGGATGCTGCGAATCGGTGGGCTGGCGGCGGGAGTGGTGCAGCAGGTGGCAACCGATCCCGACTGGACGCCTTGACCATCGCGCCTGTACCCCCCCTATTACTACCAGGGACGTTCCAGGAGGGCCTATGCGTCCCGCCCGACCCGGAGCCGTCGCTCCAATCCCAATAATCCGTCCATTTCGAGGGCTTGAGGCAATGAGAACCGTCGTGCGACCACTAGTGCTGGGCGCGGGTCTCGCTGTCTTCTGTGTGGGCAGCGGATTCGCGCAGGAACGCACTGTTGACGACATGCTGCGCGAGATCAACCAGGTGCTGCAGGACGCCGTGTTCTACGACCATGACGGCAAGCGTACTGTGTCTCAGGTGAGCTTGAGGCGGGGTGGCACCCTCGAGATCCGCGTGGTCAAGACCGATCAGGTCGGTGAAGTCAGCAACATCTACGAGACCGACATCAGCACCATCAACGTGGAACGCATCGAGGCGCGCGAGCGCGGGAGTCACACCGTGCTGATGATCGGGTGCCAGGGTGACGTGTCTTACAAGCTGAGGAACGAGCAGGCGGCAGGCGGTGTGACCGAGTGGGAGCTTCCCGCGCGCGGCAGCATGGCGCTGGAGTTCAAGTCCGGGGCGGAGCTCGCCAGGGCCGTCACGGAGTCGCTCAGGCAACTGATCACCACCGCGCGCGAGGATCCCCGCTACACGTAGCAGGGTTGCGGCGCCCCGCATTCGGCGTATGCTCGGCCGTATGCGGACAGCCACTCTCATCATGCTGGCCGTTCCCGTCGTGGCGTTGGCGGGAGCGGCCGAGTACCACCAGGACCCTGCGATGAAGAAGCTCACCCCCATCATCATCGTCGAGGAGATCGAGCCGTGCCTTGGCTTTTGGGTCGAGCGGCTCGGTTTCGCCAAGACCATCGAGGTCCCTCACGGCGACGCCCTCGGATTCGCGGCGGTGGAGAGCGGTGCGGTCGAGGTGATGTACCAGAGCCGGGCCAGCGTCGCGGCGGACGTCCCGGCGCTCGCCGAGGGAGCGCTCGACCGCTCGGGGGCGCTCTTCATCGAGGTCGAGAGCCTGGATGAGGTCCTCCCGAAGCTCGAGGGCGTGGAGGTGGTGGTTCCGGAGCGCACGACGTTCTACGGGGCGCGTGAGATCTTCGTCCGGGCCCCGTGTGGGACCGTAGTCGGCTTCGCCGAGATGACCGGAGAGCAGTAGCGGGCGATAGCTTCTCCAGCGCGTTTGTGCGAGAATTCGGGGGAGGGAGGAGGAGTGGAGCATGGCGGCGCACGTGTATCAGGACCCGTATCCCCTCGCGCGGGACGAGACCCGCTATCGGCTGCTAACGAAGGACTTCGTCGCGGCATCGACCTTCGACGGCCAGGAAGTTCTCAAGGTGGAACCGGAGGGCCTCGCGCTCCTGGCGCGGGAGGCGCTGCGCGACGCTTCGTTCCTGCTGCGGCCCGCCCACCTGGAGCAGGTGGCCGCGATCCTGGACGATCCCGAAGCGAGCGAGAACGACAGAGGTGTGGCGCTGGCCTTGCTGCGCAACGCGGAGGTCTCGGCGGGCTTCGTGCTCCCCTTCTGCCAGGACACCGGCACGGCGACGATCTACGCCAAGAAAGGGCAGCAAGTATGGACCGGCGTGCGGGACGAGGAGTTCCTCACGCGCGGCGTGCACGAGACTTACGCCAAGGAGAACCTGCGCTACTCGCAGACGATCCCGCTCACCCTCTACGAAGAGAAGAACTCCGGCGACAACCTGCCCGCGCAGATCGATATCCTAGCCACCGACGGGATGGAGTACCGCTTCCTGTTCGTGGCGAAGGGCGGGGGATCGGCCAACAAGACCTACCTGTTCCAGCAAACCAAGGCGCTGCTAAATCCCGAGAGGCTGGAGGAGTTCCTAGCGGAGAAGATGCGCACGCTCGGGACGGCCGCCTGCCCGCCCTACCACCTGGCTTTCGTCATCGGCGGCACCTCGGCCGAGGCGAACCTCAAGACCGTGAAGTTGGCCACGACCGGCTATCTGGACGGGCTTCCTACGCAGGGGAGTGACGGGGGCCAGGCGTTTCGCGACGTGGAGCTGGAGCGCAAGCTGCTGGTGCGGGCGCAGCAGACCGGTATCGGCGCCCAGTTCGGCGGAAAGTACTTCGCCCTGGACGTCCGGGTGGTGCGCCTGCCGCGTCACGGTGCGTCCTGTCCGGTCGGAATGGGTGTGTCCTGCTCGGCACACCGCAACGTCAAGGCGAAGATCGACCGGGACGGCCTGTGGATCGAGGAGCTGGAGCGCGAGCCGGGCCGGCTCATTCCCGAGCGCTACCGCAAGAAGGACGAGCACGGGGTGGTGGCTATCGACCTCAACCGGCCGATGCCCGAGATCCTCGCCGAGCTGAGCAAGCACCCGGTGAAGACGCGGCTCTCGCTCAGCGGCACGTTGATCGTGGCGCGCGACATCGCGCACGCCAAGATCAAGCAGCGGCTCGACGCCGGCGAGCAGATGCCGCAGTACATGAAGGACCATCCGGTCTACTATGCCGGTCCCGCCAAGACGCCGCAGGGAATGGCGTCCGGGTCTTTCGGTCCTACCACGGCGGGCCGCATGGACTCCTACGTGGATCAATTCCAATCCCAGGGCGGCTCGATGGTGATGATCGCCAAGGGAAACCGCGGCAGCCAGGTGACGGAGGCGTGCCGCAAGCACGGCGGCTTCTACCTCGGCTCGATCGGCGGCCCCGCGGCGGTGCTGGCACAAGAGAACATCAAGAAGGTCGAGCTGCTGGAGTACCCCGAGCTCGGCATGGAAGCGATCTACCGGATCGAGGTGGAGCAGTTCCCCGCGTTCATCCTGATCGACGACAAGGGCAACGACTTCTTCGAGCAGTTGAGCTAGAAGGGGATGCGTTCAGTCGGGATTGGCCGCGCTCGTCGCCGGCCGCCTCCCTTCAATGATGCTTCACGTTCTCTTAAGGGGAGGCGCGCTATCTACATTCCCTTCCAACCTGTTCCGTAAGGACATGGTGCGCGCGATTCAGGACCACATCCGTCAAACCCTCCTCCCGCCCCACCGCAGGGTGAGTGCTCCGAGGCAACGATGAACGACGTGCTCAATCACCGAGAACTCTACCGGCTGCCCTGGAGCCTGCCCGACAATGCCATCGCCTGGCTCGAGCCCACCATGAAGTGCAACCTCGCGTGCGAGGGCTGCTACCGGGCGAACGTGAACGAGCACAAGAGTCTCGAGGATGTGGCGGCCGATCTGGACGTGTTCCAGCGGTATCGCGAGGCCGACGGTGTCTCCATCG
Source organism: Gemmatimonadota bacterium (assembly GCA_039586815.1). Taxonomy (GTDB): domain Bacteria; phylum Gemmatimonadota; class Gemmatimonadetes; order Gemmatimonadales; family GWC2-71-9; genus WVYX01. The sequence goes on from JBDHJR010000004.1 coordinate 84,283, forward strand.
CCGGCGGTGATCCCCTGACGCACCCCAACGTCGTGGATATCGTGCGGATGGTGGCCGAGCGGGGGTGGAAGCCGATCATCAATACGAACGGGCTCGCGTTGAACGAGGAGCTCGTCCGCGACATGAAGCGCGCGGGCCTGTGGGGCTTCACCTTCCACATCGACAGCAAGCAGGGGCGTCCCAAGTGGAAGGACAAGACGGAGCAGGAGCACAACGAGCTGCGGCTCCACTATGCGGAGATGGTGGCCCGGGTGGGCGGCCTCTCGAGCGCGTTCAATTCCACCGTGTACGGCGACACCCTGGACGCCGTGCCTGACCTGGTCGACTGGGCGCAGAAGCACATCGACATCGTCCACGTGATGGTGTTCATCTGTTACCGGGAGGCGGTGCTGGAAGGCCAGTTCGACTACTACGTGGGTGGACGCAAGCTCGACATGGAGCCGCTGACCTACGCGAGCGAGACGCCCCACTACCGGATCGACATCTCTGCGCCGGAGGTGGTGGCCAAGATCCGTGAGCGCATTCCGGACTTCGCCCCCTGTGCCTATTTGAACGGCACGGAGAAGGCCGACTCGTTCAAGTGGCTGCTCACGGTCCGGATGGGCACCAAGCAGCGCATCTACGGCTACCACGGTCCCCGCATGGCCGAGTTGGCGCAGAGTCTGCACCATTGGCGCCACGGCCGGTACTTGGCGTACGCCCATCCCAAAGTGCTGCGGCGGGGCCGGTCAATGCTGGCGCTCGCCCCCTTCGACACCGGAGTGCGCCGCACCCTGCGCAACGCGATCACCGACCCGCGCGTCCTGTTCCGGCGGCTCCACCAGCAGTCGATCATGGTGATCCAGCCGATCGACATCCTCTCTGACGGCCGCCAGAACATGTGCGACGGCTGCCCGGACATGACTGTCTGGCAGGACGGCCTCGCGTGGTCCTGCCGGCTGGAGGAGTGCCTCCATTTCGGGGAGTTCGTGCGCACGGCACCCAAGAACGGACAGCGGCAGCCGGTCGAAGCACCCGCGTCCTGAGGCCGGGCAATCACGAGCGTTTCGCTCGCCGATCAGCGGGTTTTTTTCACGATTTCTTCACTCAATCACGGCTAGATTGGCGCTCAGCGAATGCCCGGGAGCGGCCATGCGGGAGGCGAGATGTGCCGTCAATCAGCGGCGCCTCGACCCGGAAGGCACGCAGCAGGAGCTGCGGGCCATCCATCAGGTGGAAGGCGGTGACTTCGATCCCGAAGAGGGATTCGAGTGGCCATTCCCGGATCAGAAGGAGGATGGGGAGGAGGTGGTGGTGAGGTAGCGGAGCCGACGCAAGGAGGCTTCGCAGCGCCCGGCTTCGGCCGGGCGCTTTTTCTTGTGCTTTCGCGCAGGCGGCTTCGGCCCCACATTGGCCGTATCGTACCAACCGGGAGAGGACACGATGTCACTCAACATGCGCGCACTGGCGATCGTCGGTGCCATTCTATGCGGCGGAGCCTTCTTCCTCGTCGGGCTCACCAATCTGATCTTCCCGTCGTACGGAGTGGGGTTCCTGGAGCTCGGGGCGTCGGTGTATCCCGGATACCATGGTCCGGGCGGCTTCGGGTCGGTCATCGTGGCGACCATGTACGCCGCGATTGACGGGGCCGTGTGCGGCGCCATTCTGGCGTGGCTGTACAACTTCTTTGCTGGCGGCGGGAGCTCCAAGGCGCAGTCCTTCACAGCGTAGCCCGCCCTCGGGCGGTCCACATGCAGGTCCCCACCGCGCCCTGTGCTCCCACAGGGGCAGCGCGGCTCCGTGCGCCCCTGTTATGGTAGTTGGGTGAGGCCGGCATGCTGAAATCGATCAAGCGGTTCTTTGGGGACCACCTCGCGCTGGACGCCGCGGCTCCAGCGGACGAGCCGGCGCAGGAGTCCGTCGGGGAGGCCGAGCGCGTGCGGCTGGCGGCGTGCGCCCTGCTCCTCGAGCTGGCCCACGCCGACCAGGAGTTTACCGACGACGAGCGCCTCCACATCGAGGACACGCTGACGCGCCACTTCGCGGTCCCGCTGGAGCAGGCCCGCGAGCTGATCGTGCTCGCCGAGGAGGAGCGCCGGCGGGCGGCCGACCTGTACCAGTTCACCTCGATGATCACGGCCAATTACGACGAGGGCCAGCGGATGGTGCTGGCCGAGGCCATGTGGCGGCTGGTGTACGCGGACGGCGAGTTGGCGAAGCACGAGAGCTACTTGATGCGAAGGCTCTCCAACCTGCTGGAGCTGCGCCCCGGCTACCTGGCCGAAGCCCGCAAGCGGGCGGAGCGACAGCAGCCCGACTGAAGCGCCATGCCACACCTCGACGAGCGGCTACGCCAGCACCTGCGGGAAACGGGTTTATTTCCCCGTCCGGGCCGTGCTCTCCTCGCCGTGAGCGGCGGACCCGACTCGGTGGCGTTGCTCGACCTGTTCACCGTGGTGGCGCCTGCCGTCGATCTCGAGCTGCTTGTGGCGCACGTCGACCACGGCATCGCGCCCGAGAGCGACGCGGTGGCCCGCCAGGTGGCACGGCTGGCCGACAGCTACGGTGTGCCTCACCGCCAGGTACGAATCGAGCTCGGGCCCGACGCCTCGGAGACCCGTGCGCGCCGCGCCCGCTACGGTGCGCTGCGCGAGCTGCAGCGGGAGGCCGACTGTCGCTACTTGGTGACCGCCCACCATGCAGACGATCAGGCGGAGACGGTGCTCTACCGGCTGCTGCGCGGGACGGGCATGGCGGGCTTGGCCGGGATCCCGGCGCGCGGGCCGCGTGGGCTGGTGCGGCCGCTGCTCCCGTTTCGCCGCGGCGAGCTGGAAGCCTGGCTGCGCGAGCGTGACGTCGCAGGCCACCTCGATCCGGCTAACCAGGACGAGCGACACGACCGCAGCTGGGTGCGACACCAACTGCTGCCCCTGGTGCGCGAGCGCTTCGGATCTGCCACGGAGCGGCGCCTGTCCGACCTGGCGCGGCACGCGGGCTCGGAGCGGCGGGCCTGGGCTGCGGCGCTCAGGACGCTGCCGGAGCTCGATTTCCGGGTCTCGGGGAGGGTCGCCGAGGTTGCTCGGGTTCCCCTGGCTCGGTATGATAACACGTTGTCGGAGGCCCTCTTGCGCGCACTCGCCCGGGAGGTGGGATGCGTGCTCGGGCCGCGACGCTCGGCGCGGCTGCTGGACTTCGTCAGCTCGAGCACCAGCGGGCGTGGGATGCAGCTGGGGTCGAACTGGGTAGCGGAGCTGTCGTTCGACCGGGTGCGCATCGCGCCGGTGAGGGAAGGTGCGGTGCGCGAGCAGGCGGTCGATTGCGGCGAGGACGCGACGGGCCAAGTCCAGTGGAACGGCTGGGACGTGAGCTGGCGCCACGACCGGGTTGGCTCCGTGCGGCGCGAGTCGTTCGTCACCTGGGTGACACCGGGTGAGGGTCGCCTGCGCGCCGCCCAGCGGGGCGACCGTATCGCGCCGCTCGGCGGGGTGGGTCGGCGCAAGGTGCGCCGGCTGCTCATGGAGGCGAGGGTGCCGGTCCGCGAGCGGGACGGGTACCCCGTGCTGGTGCGGCGGGACGAGGTGTTGTGGATTCCCGGAGTGTGCCGCTCGAGCGCTGCCGTGCCGGAACCCGGGGAGCCGGCGGTGAGAATCGAGGCCCGTGCAGCTGGAGAAGAACGTACTGACTGAGTGGCACGGCATAGACGTGATCTACCAACCCGACCTGATCGCCGGACGCGTGAGGGAACTCGGGAGGGAGATCTTGGACTATTACGATACGGGGGAGCTACTGCTCCTGGGGACGCTCAAGGGCAGCTTCATGTTCATGGCTGACCTGGTGCGCAGCATCTCCCGGCCGCACCAGCTGGAGTTCATCGTGGCGGCTTCGTACGGGAGGGGGGTCACCTCCGGCGGGCACGTGCGCCTGCTGTACGACCCGCAGGCCGTGTTCGAGGGCAAGCACGTGCTCCTGATCGAGGACATCGTGGATTCGGGGGCTACCCTCAACCGGCTGGTACAGCTGCTCCGGACGCGGGAACCGCTGAGCCTGGAGATCTGTACGTTGTTGCACAAGCACGTGGCACCGGACCTGCTGCTGGAGCCGCGATTCGTGGGATTCGACGCGCCCGCCGACTTTCTGGTCGGCTACGGGCTCGATTTCGCCGAGCAGTACCGGCACTTGCCGTTCATCGGGAGCTTGCAGGAAGTCGATGGCTGATCGCACACCGCCCAACAAACAGTTCACCTGGGGTAGCCTGAGCCGGAACCTCGTATTCTGGCTGCTCATCATCCTCATCCCCATCGCGTTCTATCAGATGATCGGCGCGAACCGCGATGCGGTGGAGGAGATCACCTACACCCAGTTCCGCGGCCACCTCGACGAGAACAACATCGCCAGCGTCGAGATCACCAGCGGCAAGTTCATCGAGGGGGAGTTCAAGCGCCCCGTTACGGTGGGGAGCCGCCAGGTAGAGCGGTTCAGCGTTGTGCTGCCGATTCAGGACTCCGAGCTGTTCCTCGAACAGCTGGAAGAGCAGGACGTACCCATCTCGGCAAAGGAGCCGAAGCCGTCCTTCGGGGCGGTCTTCTTCCAGCTGCTGCCGTGGATCATCCTGATCGCCCTTTGGGTCTTCTTCTTCCGGCAGATCCAGCAGGGCGGGAACCGGGCGTTCTCGTTCGGCAAGTCGAAGGCCAAGCTGCTGAGCGGCGACACGCCGAAGGTGACGTTCCAGGACGTCGCGGGATGCGACGAAGCCAAGGTGGAGCTCGAGGAGATCATAGAGTTCCTGCGCGACCCGCAGCGGTTCCAGCGCCTCGGGGGGCGGCTGCCCAAGGGCGTGCTCCTGGTGGGCCCGCCGGGGACCGGCAAGACGCTGCTGGCGCGCGCCGTCGCGGGCGAGGCAGCCCGCCCGTTCTTCTCGATGTCGGGCTCCGACTTCGTCGAGATGTTCGTTGGGGTGGGCGCGTCCCGCGTGCGCGACCTGTTCGAGCAGGGGAAGGCCCACGCGCCCTGCATCATCTTCATCGACGAGATCGACGCCGTGGGCCGGCACCGCGGTGCGGGACTGGGTGGAGGGCACGACGAGCGGGAGCAGACGCTGAACCAGCTGCTGGTCGAGATGGACGGCTTCGAGTCGAACGAAGGTGTCATCCTGATTGCCGCCACCAACCGGCCCGACGTGCTCGATCCGGCGCTGCTGCGCCCGGGGCGGTTCGACCGCCAGATCGTGGTGGACATGCCCGACGTGCGCGGTCGCGAGCAGATTCTCAAGGTTCACGCCCGCAAGATCCCGCTGTCCGACGACGTCGACCTGGCGACGATATCCCGTGCCACACCGGGCCTCGCGGGTGCCGATCTCGCCAATATCGTGAACGAGTCGGCTCTGCTCGCCGCGCGGCGTGACAAGCCGAACGTTCAGATGATCGACTTCGAGGACGCCAAGGACAAGGTGATGCTGGGCGTGGAGCGCAAGAGCCTGGTCCTGTCCGACGAGGAGCGCAAGCTCACAGCATATCATGAGGCAGGTCACGCGCTGGTGAGCGTGCGCGTGCCGGGGCTCGACCCGGTGCACAAGGTGACCATCGTGCCGCGCGGGCAGGCGCTCGGGCTCACCTTCTCCCTCCCCGAGGAGGACCGCCACAACTACACCAAGGAGTACATCCACGGCCGGCTCGCCATGGCCTACGGCGGCCGGGTGGCGGAGGAGATCATCTTCGGGCCGGACAAGGTCACGACGGGGGCGGCACAGGACATCGAGCAGGCCACCGAGATGGCGCGCCGCATGGTGACCCAGTTCGGCATGAGTGACGCGGTCGGCCCGGTCGCGGTGGGAGACCGGGAGCAGCAGATCTTCCTGGGCCGTGAGATCTCCCAGCACCGCGAGGTGTCGGAGCAGACCGCCGAGCTGGTGGACAGCGAGGTCAAGCGCATCCTCGAGGAGGCCTACCGCCGCGCACGCGACATCCTCGAGGGTGATCTGGACACGCTGCACCGCATGGCCGAGGCGCTGCTGGAGCGGGAAACGCTGGACCGCGATGAGGTTGATCTTGTCGCCCAAGGAAAGGACCTTCCGCCGCTGGCGCCGTCGTCGACCAAGCAGGTTCCGCCAGTCGAGCTGAAGGGAACGGCCGAGGACCGGTCGGGCGCGACCGGCAAGGGAATACTCGGCACTCCCCCGGCCGAGCCGGCCGGAGCGTGACCCTCCACGCCCCCGCGCAGGCCGAGGCTGCGGTGGGGCCGGCGAGCTGGCCGCTGGAGCGCGGCTCGGTGTCGCTGGCGCAGCCCGTCGTCGTGGGAATCCTCAACATCACGCCCGACTCATTCAGCGACGGGGGACGTTTCCTGGACGCCGCCGCCGCATTGGAGCATGCCTCCGAACTCATCGAGCAGGGCGCTGCCATGCTGGACCTCGGTGCCGAGTCCACGCGCCCGGGACGTCCCGCGCCGGTCACGCCGGCCGAGGAGTGGCGCCGGCTGGAGCCGGTGCTGGCCGGGCTGGCCGAGCGGCATCCAGAGGTGCCGCTCAGCGTCGACACGGTGAAGGCGGAGACTGCTTCGCGCGCGCTCGCCGCGGGCGCGTGGGCGATCAACGACGTGTCGGGGCTGAGGCTGGATCCGGAGGTCGCGGACGTGTGTGCCGAGCACGGCGCGGGCCTGGTGCTGATGCACTCGCGCGGCTCGGTGAGCACCATGGCCAGCTACGATCACGCCGCCTACCAGCACGTGACTGATGACGTGGTGCGGGAGCTGGAGCGGGCGGTGGAGACCGCGGCAAGCCGCGGGGTGGGCACCGAGCGCGTCGTGCTGGACCCGGGGCTCGGCTTCGCCAAGCGCCCGGAGCACAATTATGTGATCTTACGTCACCTTCCCGCCCTGGCGGCTCTGGGGCATGCGGTCATGGTGGGGCCGTCGCGCAAGCGGTTCCTCGGGGCCGTGACGGGGGGGGACATTGCCGACCGTGATGCGGCCACCGCGATCGCGTGCGCCGCGGCTTGCCTGGGGGGAGCGTCCCTCTTCCGGGTGCACGCCCCGGCAGCGGTGCGGGAGGCCCTCGCCATCGCCCACGCGATACGGAGCGCCTGATGTCGTTAGAGCAGCTGCGGTTCCTGGTCCCGGGCGTGTACGACGTCATCGAGATCCTGATAGTGGCGGTCATCACCTACCGCCTGCTGCTGTTCCTGGCGGGGACGCGGGCGCTGCAGATCCTGGTCGGGATCACGGCCCTGTTCGTGATCTACTTCGTCGCCCTCGTGCTCAAGCTCAACATGATCAGCACGCTCCTCGGCGTGGTGTTCACATACGGAGCCTTCGCAGCGATCGTGGTGTTCCAACCGGAGTTGCGTCATGCGCTGGCGCGACTCGGTCGGTCGCGGCTGATCAGCTTCCTGGCGAGCTCCAGCAAGCGCGTGGTCGCGGACGAGATAGCCGAGGCCACGGGCCGTCTCGCCCGCAACGGGACGGGAGCCATCATCGCAGTGGAGCGCGACGTATCCCTGGACCAGTTCGTGGAGTCCGGCACACCGATGCGCGCTACGGTGTCGGCCGATCTGCTCACCACGATCTTCACCCCCTACTCCCCGCTGCACGACGGGGCGGTGCTGGTGCGAGGAGACCAGATCATCGGAGCTGGGGCGGTGCTTCCGCTCACTCAGTTCCCGGTCAGCGACAAGTCCCTGGGCACGCGGCACCGCGCTGCGCTCGGGCTCTCGGAGGACAGTGACGCCGTGGTCGTAGTGGTCTCGGAGGAGACCTCCAAGATCTCCATGGCGCTGCGGGGGATGCTGCGCCGCGGGATCACCCCGGATCAGGTACGTACCGCCCTCGCCGGGCCCGAGGAGGCGAGCCTTGCGCTCACGGGCGCGCGTGGTGACGCTTCACCGGCCTGAGCTGGCAACCACCCCAAACGAGCAGCAATTCGATGGCATCTGAGCACGTCGAGACCGGCAGGATACCGTACCGCGCCGCCATTGCCGTATACGTGGTCGTGTTGGCGGTCTACATCTGGACTCTGGCCCCCACCGTCACGTTCTGGGACGCAGGGGAGTTCATCGCCACGGCGAAAATCCTCGGCATCCCGCACCCGCCGGGCACGCCGGTGTTCGTGCTCATGGCCAACGTGTGGGCGGCCCTGGTGCCCATCGGCGAGTACGCCTATCGCACCAACCTGATGACGGCCGTGTTCAGCGCGGCGGCCGCTGCCGTGTTCTTCCTGCTCGTGGTGCAGGCGCTGCGCGGGTGGCGGGCCACGGACGAGGGCCGGGGCGGTGCCGAGAACGACAAGCTGTTCACCATCGGCGGGGGCGTCGCCGCGGCGCTGCTCGCCGCCTACCCGTTCACGGTGTGGCAGAACTCCAACGAGACGGAGGTCTACATGATCGCCGCCTCGTCCATCGCGGTGATCTGCTGGCTCGCGTGGCTGTGGCGCAAGCATCGCGGTGGGGAGCGGGCACCCCACGTGCTGCTGCTGATCGTGTATCTGGGGGCGCTGTCGGTCGGCAACCACTTGCTCACCCTGCTCGTGGGACCCGCACTGATCGGGTTCATGTGGCACGTGCTGCGAACCGAGCCGCTGCGCCAGGAGGCCGACCGCAAGACCGAATGGGCCCAGTGGACGGTGGTCGTGGGCGTGTGGGCGCTGCTGATCGGGGTCGGCCTGGGGAGCAAGGGGCTGTTGCTGGTGGGCGGGTTGGCGTTCCTGGGTGCCGCGGCCTACGCGGTGTCGGCCGGGGCGTTCCCGTTCGCTGCCACGGTGCTGATGATCGCCGTGGTCGGGGCATCGACCTATCTGTTCCTGCTCCTCCGGGCCAAGGTAGGGCCGTTCATCAACGAGGCCGATCCGTCCACGTGGGAGACACTCTGGGCGGTCATCGCCCGGGAGCAGTATCCGCCCCGCTCGCCGATCGACAACCCCATCTACACGGTGCGCCAGGGTGTGGGCGCGGTGGAGCGCGTGGGCGCGTTCCTCGCGTGCCTCCCGAGCTTCGTGGACGGTCCGGTGCCGCCGGATGAAGCGGCGTTCGGCATCCCGCGCTGCTACACGGTGCGCAGCATTCCGCTCATGCTGCGCCAGGCGCAGATGTACCTGCAGTACTTCGACTGGCAGTGGTCGATGGGGCTCGCGCCAACGGACTACGTGTTCGCGCCGGTTCGGCTTCCCATCACGCTGGCGTTCATCAGCCTCGGAGTGTACGGCGCCAACGTGCTGCGGCAGCGTGACCGATCGGTGTTCTGGCTGCTGCTGCTGCTCTTCCTGACCACCGGCCCGGCGCTCGTGGGTTACATGAACTTCAAGCCGGGCTTCTCGCTCTCGTGGGACCTGTATCCGCAGATGGACATGCACGAGGTGCGTGAGCGGGATTACTTCTTCTCCGTCTCGTTCGTGGTCTGGGGGATCTTCGTGGGCCTCGGGCTAGCGGGCCTCTACTGGAAGGCCCGCGGATTCATGTCTGGGCAGGGGCACCGCCGGCCCGAAGTGCGGGCTTTCGCCCCGGCGGCCGTGTTCCTGATCGCCCTGCTGCCATTCGCGCTGAACTTCCGCGCCGCCAGCCGGGCGCACGCCCCCGAAGCGCGTCTGGCGCGCGACTTCGCCTACAACATGCTGCAGTCGGTCGAGCCGTACGGCATCGTGTTCACCAACGGCGACAACGACACGTTCCCTCTCTGGTACCTGCAGGAAGCGGAAGGAATCCGGCAAGACGTGTGGGTGGTGAACCTCTCGCTGTCCAACACTGACTGGTACATCCGGCAGCTGCGGGACAATCCGATCCGCCCGTTCGACCCGGAGCAGGCTCCGTGGTTTGCCGACCTCGCACCCGAAACGCCGCCCGGCGGTCTCCACACGCTGACCGATGAGGAGATCGGGCAGATGAGTGCGACGCTGCTTTCGCAGTCGTTCACGTTCCACGCCGGTGACATGCAGCTGGCCATCCCCGAGAACACGCCGCTCTACCTGCACAGCCTCGTCGTGCTGCGGTCGATCCAGGAGAACTGGGACAGGCGTCCCATCTACTTCTCCCTCACGTCGGGCAGCGAGAACTGGGGCATGTTCGCGCCGTACCTCACGCAGGAAGCACTCCTGTTCCGGCTCAACACCGTGGGGTGGCCCGAGCCGGAGAAGCTCACCCCCGGCCTGTTCGCTGTGCCGCTCAACGTGCCGCGCACCGACTCCCTGGCCTGGGAGATCTATCGCTACGCCGAACTGTTCCGCGGCGACACGCTGCGCGTCGACCCGACCAACCGGAACATCACGGTCAACCTGAGCTACCCGTTCTACTCGCTGGGACAGGCCTATGAGCTCCGGGGCGATCGGGAGCGCAGTGAGGAGAACCTGCGGCGTGCCCTCTGGCTGCAGCCGATTCCCGAGATGCAGCGTTTGCTGGATGCGGGGGAGGCGATATTCGATACGCCGTCGGTGGAGGACGTGCCGGGCCAGTAGGCGTCCGTTCCGGAACAACCCGCCATCTTTGCAGGGTGTGCAAGCCCTGCTAAGTTCACAGGTTATGACATTTGCCGCCCTCCCCGGCAACCTCTCCCGCGTGCGGGACGAGATTGCCGACATCCAGGCACGAGAGGGCCTGCGCGGGACGGTGGCCATTGTAGCGGTGACGAAGGGTCAGCCGCCGGAAGCCGCCCGCGCGGCACACGCGGTAGGTCTCGACGACCTCGGCGAGAACCGGGTGCAGGAGGCCCTCGGGAAGCTCGAGCAGCTCGAGGAGCTCCCTGTGCGGTGGCATCTGATCGGCCACCTGCAGACGAACAAGGCCAAGCACGTGGCGGGTCGTTTTGCCATGGTGCATTCGGTGGACTCCGTGCGGCTGGCCGACGCACTGGCACGGGCGGTGGAGCAGCGTGCCGGCGGGACGTCGCTCCCCGTGCTGCTACAGGTGAACGTCGCCGGGGAGCAGCAGAAGAGTGGCTGCGCGCCGGAGGAAGCCGAGGGCATTGCCCGGCACATGTCGTGCCTGCCCGCCCTGGCGCTGAGAGGTTTGATGACGATGGCACCGTTCGTGGACGACGAGCGGGAACATCACCGCGTGTTCGGCAAACTGCGCGAGCTGCGCGACCGCCTGGCAGGTGCGGGACTCGAGCTCCCGGAGCTCTCGATGGGAATGTCGGGGGATTACCGCGCCGCCGTGGCTGAAGGAGCGACCATCTTGCGATTGGGCACCGTCCTGTTCGGAGAGCGGCCCTCATGAATGACGAAGGATTCCGACTGACGCCGGTGGACGTGCGGACGCAGGAATTCCGCCGCTCCGCCATAGGATACGAAGTGTCGGGCGTGGAGGACTTCCGCTCGCGCGTCGCGGAGGAGTTGGAGCGGCTGTTGCGGGAGCGCGCCACGCTGGAGGAGCGCCTGCAGAACCTGCGGGAGCAGCTCAAGTCGTACCGCGACCGCGAGAAGGCCCTGAACGACGCCGTGGTGATGGCGCAGCAGGTGCGCGCCGACACGGAGCAAGCGGCCAAGCGCGATTCGGAAGCCGCTATGCGCGACGCCCAGGTCAAGGCGGAGGAGATCTTGACCGAGGCCCGGGCGTCCGAGGCGGACGCGCGGCGCGACATCGAAGAGGTGCAGCGGCAGTTCAGCGCCTACCTTACTGCGTTCCGTCAGCTGCTCTGGCGCCAGCTGGCGGAGATAGATGCGCTGGCCGAGCACGAGCGCGACGGCACGGCACCCGGGAAGTCATGACCGCGAGCTCGCTGCGTGAGGAGATCGGCCGGGCCGTGGACGTGGTGCGGCAGAGCACGGCGTTCGCGCCGGACGTCGCGCTGATCCTGGGAACGGGGTTGGGAGGACTGGCCGACGAGATAGCGGTCGAGGCGGAGATCGGCTACGAGTCGATTCCCGGATTCCCGCTCTCGACGCTGGAGTTCCACGCCGGCAAGCTGCTGTTCGGAGAGCTCGGCGGGCAGCGTGTGGTAGCCATGCAGGGTCGGTTCCACCGCTACGAAGGCTACTCCATGCAGCAGATCACCTTCCCCGTGCGCGTGATGCAGGCGCTCGGCGCGCACGCCATGCTGGTGTCCAGCGCGTGCGGAGGGATGCATCCGCTGTGGGGTCCGGGCGATCTGGTGCTCCTCGCGGACCACATCAATCTGCTCGGTGACAACCCGCTGATCGGACGGAACGACGAGGCGCTCGGCCCCCGCTTCCCCGACATGTCGCAGCCGTACGACCCGGAGCTGCGGAGGCTGGCCCGCGAAGTGGCACGCGACCGCAAGCTCACGCTGCGCGAAGGGGTGTACGTGGCGGTTCCGGGTCCCAATCTCGAGACGCCCGCGGAGTACCGCTTCCTGCGAACGGTGGGAGCGGACGTGGTGGGCATGTCCACCGTTCCAGAGGTGCTGGTGGCCCTGCACGGCGGCATGCGCGTGATGGGAGTCTCGATCATCACCGACCAGTGCCTGCCGGACGCGCTGGAGCCGGCGGACATCCCTACGATAATCGCGACCGCTGCCGCCGCCGAGCCGAACCTCACCAGCCTCGTGACCGGGGTGCTGGAGCGCCTGGCCTGATGCCATACCAGCCGCTGCCGGTAGGTACGGCGGACGCGTTCGAGCAAGAGGTACTCGAGTCGTGGCGGCGGGAGGATCTCTTTCACCGCACCCTCGAAGCCACGCGCGACGGCGAGCCGTTCGTGTTCTACGAAGGGCCGCCGACCGCCAATGGCCGACCCGGCCTGCACCACGTGTTCGCGCGGACGATCAAGGACATGATCTGCCGCTACCACGCGATGCTGGGTCGCTCGGTCACCCGCATAGCGGGGTGGGACACTCACGGCCTCCCGGTGGAGATCGAGGTCGAGAAGGCGCTCAACATCAGCGGCAAGGCCGACATCGAGCGGTTCGGCGTGGCCGAGTTCAACCGGCGCTGCAAGGAGAGCGTGTTCCGCTATAAGTCCGACTGGGAATCGCTGTCCGAGCGGATCGGCTACTGGCTCGACTACTCGCGACCCTACGTCACCTACGCCAACGAGTACATCGAGAGCGTGTGGTGGCTGCTGAAGCAGCTACACGAGCGGGATTTGCTGTACCAGGGACACAAGGTGCTGCCCTACTGCCCCCGCTGCGGCACCGCCCTCTCGAGTCACGAGCTGGCGCAGGGATACGCCACGCACAAGAGCCCTTCCATCTACGTGCTGTTCCGTCTCGCGGGAGACGAAGGGCGCCATCTGCTGGTGTGGACCACCACTCCGTGGACGCTGCCCTCCAACGTGGGCGTTGCCGTGCACCCCGACTTCCGCTACGTGGAGCACGAGGTGGAGGGTCGCCGCATCATCGCCGAGAAGGTCATCGCCGAGACTGCGGTCGTACCGGGTGCCACCGGCGGCAGGCCGCTCGCCGAGTTTCCCCGGGTCGCCGAGCACATGGGGCGCGACCTGGTGGGTCAGCGCTACGAGCAGCTACTCGATGCGGTCGCGGTCGAGGGCGACGGGGGCTTCCGCATCGTGGCCGGCGACTTCGTGACCAACGAAGAGGGGACGGGACTGGTGCACTTGGCGCCGGCCTTCGGTGCCGACGACTACGCCGCGGGCCAGCGCGAGGGGCTGCCGTTCGCCAACCCGGTGGACGCGGAGGGCCGCTTCGCCGGCACCACCTGGGACGCGATCAACGGCAAGACGGTTTTCGAGGCGAATCCGGTGATTGCCGATCGGCTGGTGCAGGAAGGAAAGGTGTTCGGGCGCTACCAGCCCGAGGGCTACGAGCATAGCTATCCCTTCTGCTGGCGCTGCGACTCGCCGCTGATCTACTACGCGCGGGAGTCGTGGTTCGTGCGCACCACGGCCTACCGCGATCGCATGCTGGCCATCAACCGCGAGGTGGCGTGGTACCCGCTCGAGGTGGGAGAGGGGCGCTTCGGCGAGTGGCTGGAGAACAACGTGGACTGGGCGCTGACGCGCGATCGCTACTGGGGTACGCCGCTCCCCGTGTGGATCTGCGAGCGAGAGGCGGCGCACCGTGTGGTGGTGGGCTCGTACGACGAGCTGCGACAGCACTGGGGCAAGCCGCTTCCCGAGGACTTCGACCCACACAAGCCGTTCATCGACGACTACACGTTCGACTGCTCGGAGCCGGGCTGCGGCGGTACCCTGCGCCGTGTGCCGGCGGTGATCGACGCGTGGTTCGACTCCGGGGCGATGCCCTACGCCCAGTGGCACTACCCCTTCGAGAACGAGCAGGAGTTCGAGCGGCACTTCCCGGCCGACTTCATCTGTGAGGGGCTGGACCAGACTCGCGGCTGGTTCTACTCGCTGCTTGCCATCGCGGCGGGCGTTTCCGACGGCCCCGCGTACCGCCACTGTGTCGTGAACGGCATCGTGCTGGACGCCGAGGGGCGCAAGATGTCCAAGCGCCTCGGCAACGCGGCCGATCCGTGGGAGGTGGTGCAGCAGTCCGGGGCCGACGCGGTGCGGCTCTATCTCCTGGCGTCGAGCCAGGTGGGGCTGCCCAAGCGGTTCGACGCGGACGCAATTCGCGAGGTATCGGTCGGTTTTCTCAACCGGCTGCGCAACATCTACGGCTTCTTTGCGCTCTACGCCGAGGACTGGACGCCGGAGCAGGCGCCACCCCTTGCCGAGCGCCCGCTGGTGGACCGCTGGCTGGTGAGCCGGCTGGACGCGGTGGCGCTGGCAGTGAATGCCGCGCTCGCGACCTACGACGTGACGGGCGCGGTGCGCACGCTGATGGAGTTCTGTGACCACGAGCTCTCCAACTGGTACGTGCGCGTTAACCGGGGCCGCTTCTGGGCGCCCGATGCCGCGGCCGACCCGGCGGCACTGGCCACGCTGCACGAGGCGCTCGTGACGGTGAGTGGCCTGCTGGCGCCCGCTGCGCCCTTCACCAGCGATGCCATCCATCGGCGGCTGGAGGGAACCTCGGTGCACCTGATCCCGTTTCCGGCGGGCGGCGGCCGCAACGACCCCGACCTCGATGCGCAAATGGAGGCGGTGCGGCGCCTGGCGTCACTGGCTCGCGCTGCCCGGGAGCACGCGGGCCTTAGGGTGCGGCAACCGTTGGCCCGTCTCCGCGTGGCCGTGCCGCAGCGGCTGCGCGGCGAGGCGCTCACTACGTTCCTCGACGTGCTGGCCCGCGAAGTGAACGTGAAGCAGATCGACGTGGTCGCCTCGGACGAGGAGCTCGTGCGGCTGCGGGCCAAGCCCAACTTTCGGGCGCTAGGAAAGGTGTACGGCAAGGACACGCCCCTGGCCGCCCAGACGACGCGGCGGCTCACCGCGGAGCAGCTGCAACGGCTCGAGGCCGGGAGTGCGGTCTCAGTCACAGAGGACGGGCGGACTTGGGAATACCGTCCGGAGGACGTTGTCGTGGAGCGGGAGGTGGTGACCGACTGGCCGGTGCAGAGCGAAGGGGCCCTCGTGGTCGCCCTGGATCCGGAAGTGAGCGTGGAGTTGCGCCGGGAGGGTCTGGCCCGGGAAGTAGTGAATCGGGTGCAGAGACTACGAAAAGAGGCTGGGTACGATTACAATACGCGGATCGCGTTGGGCATCTCCGGGGCGGATGACGTGCTGGAGGCGGCCCACGCGCACCACGAATTCATCGCGGGCGAGACCCTGGCCCGCCATCTGGAGGCAGGCCAAGACCTGCCCGACTCGGACGTCCGCGAAGCAGTGGACATAGACGGCCGGCGCGTCGTGCTCTCCCTCAGGAGGGCGGACGCAGAGCGAGTCTAGGCTCGGGCCGGCATGACTGGTAGGGACGGCGAAGGATGAAGAAGAAGCAACTTCAACATCTCGAGAAACGGCTGCTGGAGGAGCGCAACCGCGTGATGAAGGAGCTCGGTCAGTACGACGAGCAGTTCAGCGGCACGCTGCAATCCTCGAACGGGGACCTCTCCTCCTACTCGTTCCATATGGCGGACCAGGGAACCGACGCGATGGAACGGGAGAAGCAGTTCCTCTTTGCCTCGAAGGAAGGCCGCTACCTCTGGCACGTGAACGAGGCGCTGCGCCGCCTGTATTTCTCGCCCGAGAGTTTCGGGGTGTGCCAGGAGTGCAGCGAGGAGATCGGGTTCGAGCGGCTCGATGCGCTGCCGCATGCGCGGCTGTGCATCAAGTGCAAGGCGAAAGAGGAAGATGCAAAACGGGCTTAGGACCCCCTGGTTCTGGGGGGTCGCGCTCGCGGTGGTGCTGCTCGACTTCGTCACGAAGCAAATCGCGGTGACGGCCCTGGCGCACGCTCCGGTACCGATGCTCGGCAACTGGCTGACCTTCCGGCTGGTGTTCAATCCCGGAGCGGCCTTCGGCATCCACGTGGGTGAGTACTCGCGCTGGGTGTTCATGGTCCTGGCGCTGGTGGCGCTGGTCGTGCTGGGGTCCATGGTACGGCACACGCGACCGACTCAGTGGGTGCGCCTCACGGCTCTTTCGCTCGTGTGCGGTGGCGCGGTCGGCAACCTGATCGATCGCGTGCGCAGCCCGCGCGGTGTGGTGGACTTCATCGACGTGTGGATCGGCGCGTTTCACTGGCCCACCTTCAACGTCGCCGACATGGCGGTGACTTGTGGTGCCGTCACCCTGGCCCTGGTGCTGTGGCAGGAGGGGCGGCAGGGCGGTGAAGCCACTGCGGAGCACGCCGGTCCGGCCGAGGCGTGAGCCGATTCCCACCGTCACGTTCCACGTCGCCACTGACTCGACGGAGCGTCTCGACCGGTTCCTCGCCGACCAACTCTCTCTCTCCAGAACTCAAGCCGCACGGCTGATCGCCGCCGGCGGCGTAAGCGTCAACGATGAGCCGGCCCGGGCCTCGCGCACGCTGAGCCGGGGCGACGCGGTGCGTGTGGAGGTCCCGGAGGAGGCGCCTCCCCGGGAGCTGACCCCCTATCACCGCTCCCTAACCGCCGTGTACGAGGACGATTCACTCCTCGTCGTGGATAAGCCTGCTGGTCTGGTTGTGCATCCGGCGCCGGGTCACTGGGACGACACTCTGCTGAACGCGCTGGTGGCCCGGGGTACCTCTCTGGGGGGCGGGGGAGAGGGGCGGCCGGGAATCGTGCACCGGCTCGACAAGGACACCTCGGGTCTGCTCATCGTGGCCAAGACCGAGGCCGCCCACCGCGCGCTCAGCGGAGCCCTGGCACGCCGCAAGGTGACTCGCGCCTACGCCGCGCTCGTGTGGGGCCACGTCAGGCAGACCGTGGACGTGGATGCGCCGCTGGCACGGCACCCGTCCGACCGCAAGCGCATGGCGGTTCTGGCTACCGGCCGGCCCGCCCGGAGCCGCGTGGAGCCGGTGGCCAGGTTCGAGGCCTGCGACCTGCTGCGGGTGCGTCTGTCCACCGGCCGCACGCATCAGGTGCGCGTGCATCTGGCCCACTTGGGGCACCCAATCGTGGGGGATCCGGTGTACGGCCAGGGGGGCGCCAGGCGGGTGACGGGGTCCCAGAGGCCGCTGGCGGAGGCGGTGGAGCGAGCCACGCCGCGCCAATCACTCCATGCCGCGCTGCTCGGATTCAAGCACCCCGCGAGCGGCGAATGGGTCGAGTTCCGCAGCGAATGGCCCCCCGATCTACTCCCGGCGTTGGGCGCCGCGGCAGCCGATTCGAGTCTGCTTGCTCGCCCCAACGTGTTGGACTATCTTGGCTTCTTTAAATGAGATGCGTGACTTGGCGGGCGCTCGAATCCTCGTTTTCAGGGTGGTCGATCGGCTGTGTGGGGCGGACGTGGACGCTGTCCGTGAGATCCTCCCCAGGCAGGCCGCCACCCGCGTCCCCGGTGCTGACGAGGCGGTGGCCGGCCTCATCAACATCCGGGGCCAGCTCGTGCCGTTGGTCGACGGGAGTCGTGCGCTAGGCCACAGCACCGACGGCGGGGGGCAGACCATAGTGCTCCTCGAGGTTAGCGAGCAGTTGGTCGGGTTCACGGTCGACGAAGTGATCGACCTGGTGTCCGTCGCCGCCGACGATCTCTCCGACCGCGGTGACTTGCCGGGCGTCGATCCCCGTCTGGTGCGGGCAGTGGGCCGGCGCGGGGACGACTCGTTTGTTCTGCTCGATCTCGAAGCGTTGCTGACCCCAATCCTCAGCGTGTAGGGAGGCTGTGTGAGCCATACGGTACTCGTGTGCGATGACGCGATCTTCATGCGGACGATGATCAGCGACATCCTGACGCAAGCAGGCTACGAGGTGGTGGGCGAGGCGGAGACCGGCACGCAGGCGGTCGAAAAGTACAAGCAGCTGAAGCCCGACCTGGTCACGATGGATATCGTGATGCCCGACATGGGTGGCATCGACGCCGTGCGAGAGATCGTAAGCGGCGATCCCAGCGCGCGCGTCCTGATGTGCAGCGCCATGGGCCAGCAGGCGCTCGTCGTCGAGGCGATCCAGGCAGGTGCCAAGGACTTCGTCGTGAAGCCGTTCCAGCCGTCCCGCGTGCTCGAGGCGGTCCAGCGGGTGCTCGGCTAGGCATGGACCTCTCGCAGTATGCGGAGCTCTTTCTAGCCGAAAGTCGCGAACACCTCAGCACCATCAACCGGCTACTGCTGGAGTGGGAGCGGGACCCACAGGCGAGCGAGCCCGTAGCGGGGATCTTCCGGGCCATGCACACGATCAAGGGCATGGCCGCGACCATGGGATACGCCAAGGTCGCCGACTTGGCACACCGCACCGAGAGCCTGCTCGACATCCTGCGGAGCGGTGGGCGCACGGCATCCGAGGAGCTCTTCGAGCTCCTCTTCAAGAGCGCCGACTCCCTCGATCAGGCCATAGAAGCGTCCGTGGCCGGGCGCGAATCCCAACTGGACGTGAGCGCCGTGGTGCAGGCCGTGGACGCCGCTACGGCCAGCCTCGAGAAAGCCGGGGGCCGCCGCAAGCGCGCCCGACCTTCGGCGCCGGCCGCGGCTACACCGGCGGGAGCCGGCCAGGCGGTGCAGGTGACGCTGGCGCCCGAGTCGCCCCTCAAGGGAGCCCGGGCACTGATCATCCTGCAGCAGGTGGGCGCACTGGGTCGCGTGCTCGCGGTCGAGCCGCCCGCCGCTGCCATGGAGGCCGACGAGTTCGACGGGCGCTTCACCTTCCGGCTGGAGACCGAGGCCTCGGACGAGGTGGTGGAGCAGGCCATCAGAAGCAGCGGCGACGTGGAGCGAGTGGAGCTCGCTTCCGCGGACGAAGCGCAGCCCGCGGCAGAGGCGGCGGGACGGCAGGCGCGCCACATCCGGGTCGACCTGCGCCGGCTCGATGCGCTCATGAACCTGATCGGTGAGCTGCTCACCACGCGCGCCGCGCTCACGGATATCAGCGTGCAGCGCGCCGACCCCGAGCTGGAGGAGGTCAGCGCCAAGTTCTCGCAGCTGGCGGGCGATCTCCAGAGTGAGATCATCCAGGCCCGCATGACGCCGGTGTGGCAGGTGTTCGACCGCTTCCCGCGTCTGGTGCGCGACCTCTCGCGCAAGCTCGACAAGCAGATCGACTTTCGCGTGGAAGGGAAGGAAATCGAGCTCGACCGCGCGATTCTGGACGAGATCGGCGATTCCCTGGTGCACCTCCTGCGCAACGCCGTGGGTCACGGGATCGAGAGCGCCAAGGACCGCAAGGCGGCGGGGAAGCCGGCCGAAGGAACCATCGAGCTGAGCGCCAGGCGGGAGCGCGCCGCGGTGGCGATTCGGGTGCGGGACGACGGGCGCGGCATCGATCGCGCCAAGATCCTGGATCGGGCGAAGGAGCTGGGTTTCGTGGACGCGGATGTGGACTCGCTGAGTGACGAGGTGCTGTTGCGGGTGCTCTCGCAGTCCGGCATGAGCACGGCTGACGAGGTGTCGGACCTGTCGGGACGTGGCGTGGGAATCGACGCCGTGGTGCACGCGACGAGGGCCATGGGAGGTGGGGTCGAGGTGCATACGACCGCGGGTGAAGGCACCACCTTCACGCTGCGTCTCCCCACCACGCTGGCGATCGTCCGGGCCCTCATCACGCGCGTGGGA
This sequence comes from Gemmatimonadota bacterium, assembly GCA_039586815.1. Lineage (GTDB taxonomy): Bacteria > Gemmatimonadota > Gemmatimonadetes > Gemmatimonadales > GWC2-71-9 > WVYX01. Next base: position 104,188 of record JBDHJR010000004.1, read on the forward strand.
GAGGAGCGTTACGCACTCCCCATTACGCATGTGGCGGAGACACTGGACCTGGGCGCCGCCCAGGTCACGCGCGCCGACGAGCGCGACGCGATGACCCTGCGGGAGGGAGTGGTGCCGCTGGTGTACTTGCGGCGCATGCTGGAGGTCGTGGGAGACGAGCCCAAGCGCAGTCCCGTGATCGTGCTGCAGATTGGAGACCGCCGCTCCGGGCTCGTGGTGGACCAGCTTCTCGGCCAGCAGGAGATAGTAGTGAAGGCCTTCACCCCGCCGCGGGGTATGCTGCCCATCTTCAGCGGCGCGACAATTCTAGGAGAAGGGCGCCCGGTCCTGATTCTCGATGCGGCCGGCTTAGTCTAGGAGCAAGCATGGTAGACCTGCGAGATCTCGAAGAACTACAGCTGGACGCCCTGAGGGAAGTCGCCAACATCGGCGCGGGGCACGCTGCGACGGCGCTCTCGCAGCTCACCGACCGTCGCATCATGATCAGCGTGCCGCAGATCTACGTAGAGCGCCTCGAGCAGGTGCCGGATATCCTGGGTGACGCTGAAGACGTCGTTGCCGCCGTGCTGATGCACATGCTGGGGGACCTGACGGGGCGAATGCTGCTCGTCGTGCCGCAGTCGAACGCGATGCTGCTGTGCGACCTCCTGCTGCGGCGCGAGCCGGAAACCACGAGCGAGTTCGGCGATCTCGAGCAGTCCAGCCTCAAGGAGGCGGGCAACATCCTGGGAGGTGCGTACATGAACGCCCTCTCGGACTTCATGGGGATGATGCTGCTTCCCTCCGTCCCGAGCCTGGCCGTGGATCTCTCGGGCGCGGTGCTGAGCACCACGCACCTGAGCTTTGGACGGGACAAGGACGTGGTGTTCTGCGTCGAGACCAACTTCCACTTCGCTGAAGCGGATGCGATGCTGCGCGGCCATTTCCTGCTGCTGCCCGACGTCGCCTCGTTGAAGACCATCTTCGACGCCATCCGTATCTGACTCGATGTCCACGGGCGCGCTGCCGGAGAAGGACCGCGACGTCCTACGGTCGTTCGCCCGCCGGATCGACCCCTCTGACGCCGGTGCCCACAACAACCTTGGGGTGCTGTACCATCGCAAAGGGTTGGTGGAGGACGCGATCGCGGAGTTCCAGCGGGCGCTCGAGCTGGATCCGAAGATGCTCACCGCCCGGCGCAACCTGGAGATCGCCTACAAGGCGTCGGGGTTCTACGATCGTCGCATAGCGGAGCTCAGCGAGCGGCTGCGCGCGGATCCCGAGGACGGCAACGCCCGCTGGGAGCTGGCCCGCGCGTATGCATCGCTGGGGCAGTACGACGAAGCGGCGCGCGAGTTCCACGCACTGATCGAACGCGATCCCAACAGCGTGGCCGCGATGATCCAGCTGGGACTCGCCGAGAAGAGCCGCGGCAAGCTGGAAGAGGCGGTCGAGTGGCTGGAGCGGGCCCGCACCCTGGATGCCGAGAGCAGCGTCATATACCAGTATCTCGGCGAGCTGCAGTACAACCGGGGGCGCAACACGGAGGCCCTCGAGGCGCTGCAGCAAGCCGCCCATCTCAACCCCGAGAATGCCGACGCCCACTACCAGATGGCGTTCGTGCTGGGCGATCTGGGGCGGCACGAAGAGGCGCGGGCCGCGACGAAGAATGCGATCGAGCTGAACCCTACGCTGGGCCGCGCGCAGGCCAACCTGACGCTCGAGTCGATCGCCGAGCAGCGAGACCGTCCCTCGGCGCCGTTCCCGGCGCAACCCGATGTAGATGAGACCCTGGCCCACTACAACCTGGGTCGGGCCTTTCGGCGGCAGGGCTACTACAACGAGGCGCTCAAGGAGTACCGGCTCGCGCTGGAGCGGGGTGAGGATCGCAAGCTCGTGCTTCAGGCCCTGGCCGAGGTGAACCTGCTGAAGCGCGACCACGCCGCGGCGCTGGAGCTGTACGACAAGCTGGTCGCCGAGATTGCCGACTCGCCCAGGCTGTGGAACGAGCGAGGCGTGGTGCTGCACCAGCTCGGTCGGTTCGAGGACGCCGTCGGCTCGTATCAGCGGGCGGTGCACCATGGGGCCGACTACGCCCTCGCGCGAAACAACCTGGCCATCACCCTGGCCCAGGTGGGCAGACCCGAGGACGCGGTCGAGATGCTGGGGGAGGCGCTCAGGCACGGCCCCGACCTGACCATACCGCGGCTCAACCTGGGATTGCTGCTCTACAGCCTGAGGCGGTACCAGCTCGCGCTCCAGGCGTTCCGGCGGGTGCTGGAGCAGGACAACGCGTCGGCCGCCGCGTGGAACGGACTGGGTCTGGTGCTCACCGAGACCGAACGGGCCGAGGACGCGCGCAACGCGTTCTCGCGCGCCGTCGAGGCCGACCCGCAATCAGCAGAGGCGCACTACAACCTGAGCTTTGCGCTGTCGCGCCTCGGCGATTTCGACGGTGCGCTCAGGGCGGTCACGCGGGCGCAGACACTCGATCCCTACTACGTGCCACAGAAGTTCCGGCTCGCCATCGACCTGCAGTACGAGGATCCGGGGATCTCGGTGGTCCCGGAGATCTCGGCCGACGTGGCGGCGGAGTTGACGAGCCAGAGCCTCAAGCTCGAGCCCGGGACGCTCGACAGCCTGTTCCGCGAGCTGGAGCGTCCGGCGCCCAAGCCCGCTGCGCCAGCCAAGCGGGGCGATCCCTTTGGCCTGGCACGGGACTACCTCAATAAGGGGCTGTTCGAGCTCGCATCCGCCGAGGCGAACCGCGCGCTGAGCCGCGGGGCCAATGAGGTGGAGGCCCAGGTGTTGCTCGGCGAGATCTTCGCCCGCCGCGGACTGCACGGCGAGTCGCTGGAGCGGTACCGGGAGGCACGGCGACTGGCGCCTGACCGGGCCGACGTGCGCCTGGCCGAGATGCGGGAGCTGCTGGCGTTGGAGCGCGGCGCGGAGGCGGTGGAAGATGCCACGGCGCTGGCGGCGGAGCGCCCCGACGACGTGGACGTGCTGGTTGTGCTGGCCCGGGCGCGGCTCGCCGCAGCCGACCCGGGCAACGCGATGCAGGCGCTCCAGGCGGCCCGCGCGCGCGCGCCGCAGCGGGCCGACCTGCTGGAGCTGGAGGGAGACATCGCGGCGGGAATGCGCAACTGGACCGCGGCGCGAACCGCGTACGAAGGAGCGCTGGAGCTCGACCCCCGGTTGGTGCGGGTACGCTTCGCGCTGGGCAAGGTCCACGAGGCGCGCGAAGACTGGGGGGCGGCAGAAGCATCGTACCGGGCGGCGCTCGATCAGCTGCCGACGTTCTTCGATGCCGCGGTTGCGCTTGCCGAGCTGCATCGTAGAACCGGGGCGCCGCGTGAGGCAATCGCTCTTCTGGCGGACCTGCTCACGGCCGACTCCGCCGCGCTCGACGCACTGCTGGTGCTGGGCAAGGCGCTGCTCGACGACGGACGAGTGGAGGAAGCGCTGCACTCGTTCGACCGTATCCTGACGCACGATCCGCATCATCTGGCGGCCCTGTTCTTCTCGGGCGTCGTGTTCGCCCGTCAGCGGCGGTACCAGCAGGCAGTGGAACGGTGGGATCGGGTGATCGATCTGGACCCGTCCGGCCCCTACGCGCAGCGGGCGCGCAAGCACGCGCGCACGGCGCTGGACCTGCGGCACATCTTCAAGTCCGAGGTGGCGTAGACCATGGCTATCGAGGGGCCACTCAAGGAACTGGGGATCCACGATGTCTTCCAGTTGCTCGACCTGAGCCGCAAGACGGGTGTGCTCACGGTGGCGTCGAAGCTGCGGCACAACCAGGGGACGGTCTACTTCGACGCCGGCGCCGTGGTGTACGCGGAGATCCAGAGCAACCCACATCCGTTGGGTGGCATGCTGGTTCGGGCCGGGAAGATCACCGAGGCGGATCTGCACCGGGCCCGCGACATGCAGGAGGGGGGTGACGGGCGGCTCCTGGGTGAGGTCCTGCTGGACATCGGCGCCGTCAATCAGCGGGAGCTCGAGCGCCAGGTGAGGTTCCAGGTCGAGGAAGTGATCTTCGAGGTCATGAACTGGCGCGAGGGCTACTTCTCGTTCGTGGAGGGTCCGCTGCAGGAAGTCCCGGCCGATGCCACCGTGCGAATCACCACGGAATCGGTGCTCATGGAGGGCGCACGCCGGATCGACGAGTGGTCGCGCATCGAATCCAAGATCCCGCACAGCGGAGTGGTGCCCGCGCTCGCACCCGCTGTGGGCGGTGAGAGCGGCGGACTCGACCTGCTTCCGTTCGAGTGGGAGGTGCTGGCGACGATCGACGGCGAGCGGGACCTGCGTGCCATCGCCAGCGCCGTGGCCCGCTCCGAGTTCGACGTGGCCAAGACCATATTCGGACTCGAGAGCGCGGGGCTCCTGACCGTGGCCGATAGGGGAGCGGCTGCGGCGTCCGCGGAGCTGTCCGGCGACGTGCGGGGATGGGTGGAGCGCGCCGAGGCGGCCCTCGAGGGTGGTGACCTTGCCACGGCACGCGAGCTTGCCGAGACGATGCGGGAGCGGTTCCCGCACGAGGCCGCAGTCCACTTCGTGCTGGGACGCGTGAGCCTCGCGGGCGGCGACGCCGGGTCGGCCGAGGAGTGCCTGCGGCGCGCACTCAGGGTGGATCCCTTGTTCGGAGTGGCGCACCGCCTGCTGGGAGACGCCCTGGCGCTGCAGGGGCGCTTCGGCGAGGCGGTTGAGTGGTGGCAGCGCTGGCTCAAGATCGGCGAGCAGGAGGGCGGAAGCGCCGAGGAGATACAACAGGTGCGCGACGCTGTCGCCGCCGCCCAGAGCCTCGGCACCTACCTGAGAGGGTCACGTGGCTAGCGACGTCCAGGCCATGACGGCCGAGCTGGCGCGCGATCCGTCGAGCCTCGTCTTTCTGGAGCTGGGCGAGGCGCTGCGACGCGTGGGGCAGCTCGATGCGGCGAGCCGCGTTCTCGTCAACGGCCTGGAGCAGCATCCCGAGCTCGTCGAGGGCCGCGACCTGTACGCCCGCGTGCTGGTGGACAGCGGTGACTATACGCGCGCCGCTCAGGTGTGGGCCACGGTGCTGGAATTGGAGTCGAGACATCTCGGCGCGCACAAGGGGCTCGGTTTCCTGAGCTTCCGCTCCGGTGATCTGGACAGCGCGATGGAGCATCTCGAGCTGGCTCTCGCAGCCGATCCGACCGACGAGAGCGTGGTTCGCGCGCTGCGCACGGTGCGCGATGCGGCACAGGAGGCGCAGGCAGAGGCGGCGCCGCCGAGTTCGGGCGAAGACCCGCTGTTCGCCGGGCTGGAGGGCGCCGAGCAGGGATTGCTGCTGGTGGACGAACGCGGCCGGGTGCTGGGCGGGCGGTTGCTCGACGCCTCCGGCGGAGAGGTCTCGGAGATGGTGGCGGCGTACCTGGCGGGTGCCGCACAGGAGGCTGACCGTACGGCCCGCATGCTCGGCCTGGGTGAGTGGCGCTGGATCGTGGCCGAGGGACCGGACGGAAACGTGTACGTGACGCCGCCTACGACCGAAACCCTGTTGCTCATCCTGCGCGACCAAAGCGTTCCGTCGGGCCGGCTCGCGATGCTGGCCGAGCGCGCGGGCGCGGTGGCACGAACCTGGCTCGAGGGGCAGCAGCTGTGACGTCGCAGTTTCGGCGAACGCTCGACAACATCACCCGGGTGCGAGGCGTGCGCGGGGCCATGCTCGTGGCCGGTGACGACGGGCTGATCGTAGCCGAGTCGCTGATGGAGGGAGTGCGCGGCAACGCGGTGGCGGCACTGGCCGCCAGCCTGCACAAGCGCTTCCGCCAGGCGATGGATGCGGGGGCCGCGGGTGCGCCCCACTTCATGCATCTCCAGGGCGACGGCGGGACGCTCATAGTCGTACCGGCACCCGACGGCGTGCTGGTGGTGGCCGTCGGCGACCCCAACATGAACGTGGGGCTCGTGCGGCTGGAGATGCTGCGGGCAGCCGAGGGACTCGCATGACGGATACGCGAGCGGTAGAAGCATGGACGCTCGCGCCGCTGCAGCACTTCGTGGCGGAGGCCGGTGCGCGGCTCACCCTGTTGATGACGCCGGCGGGCCAGGTGTTGGCGCAGCACGGGTTCACCCGCGCGGTGGACGTGATGTCGGCAGCGGCCCTGGGGGCGGCAATAGTGGCGTCGAGCGGCGAGCTCGCCTCCATGCTGCAGCAGCGGCAGTTCTCGGCGCTCAACCACCAGGGGTCTGAGCACGGCATCTTCCTGGGGGCGTTCGACACCCCGCGCGGGCGGCTGCTCGCGCTGGTAGTTTACGGTCCGGACTCTTCGGTCGGATTGGTGCAGTTGTTCTTCGAGGAGCTCGCGATGCAGCTGGCAGCAGCGGCTCCCGCGAAAGAAGAGTCCAAGGCGGTGCTCGCCGCGGATTTCGAGCAGGAGCTCAACGAGAGTCTCGCGAACCTTTTCGGGCAGTGACGACGTGTCTCTAGTCAACTTCACCACCCGCGAGATCACCTGCAAGATCGTCTACTACGGTCCGGGACGGTCGGGCAAGACCACGAACTTGCAGTACATCTACGGGCGCGTGCCTGACGATCGGCGCGGCCGCATGGTGTCGCTAGCCACCCAGACCGATCGCACCCTGTTCTTCGACTTCCTGCCGCTCGAGTTGGGCAGCATATCGGGGTTCACGACGCGGTTCCAGCTCTATACGGTGCCGGGACAGGTCTACTACAACGCCACCCGCAAGCTGGTGCTCCAGGGGGCGGACGGGGTGGTGTTCGTCGCGGACAGCCAGGCGAGGCAGCTCGAGGAGAACGTGGAGAGCCTGCAGAACCTGCAGGAGAACCTCCTTGCCCAGGGTGCCGACGCGCGCGGCATGCCGCTGGTGTTGCAGTACAACAAGCAGGATCTGCCGCAGGATCTCGTGCTCTCGCCAAAGGAGCTGGACGACGCGCTGAACTTCTGGAGCGTGCCCAGCTTTTCGGCGGCGGCGCTCGCCGGCACGGGTGTCTTCGAGACGCTGAAGGCCGCCTCGGAGCAGGTGCTGCGCAAACTGAGTCAGGAGGAGCCGGTGTGACCGAGGAGCTGAATCCCAAGTTCAGCTTCGAGACCCTCGTGGTCGGCGCCGCGAACCGGCTCGCGGTGACTGCGGCTCGGACTGTAGCGGAGTCGCCGGGCGCTGCGTACAACCCGCTGTTCGTGTACAGCCCCACCGGGTTGGGCAAGACCCACCTCCTCATGGCGATTGGGCAGCTCGCCAAGCAGCTCGCTCCCGAGAGCCGCGTCGAGTACATCACGATCGACGAGTTCGTGGAGGCGCACCACGCCGCCGTGGCGGCGGGGCAGAGCGAGGCGCTGCGCAGCCGCTATGCGCAGATCGACATTCTCTTGGTGGACGACGTGCAGTTCCTGACGCACCGCCGCGAGATGCAGGCCGAGCTGCTGCGAATCGTTCAGGAGCTGCAGACCGCCGGGAAGCAGGTCGTGCTCACCAGCGACAGTCCTCCCTCCGAGATCGAAGATCTGGACGAGCGCCTGTTGTCGCGCTTCGATGCGGGCCTGCTGGTGGACATCGGCCCGCCCGACGCGGAGACGCGGCTCGCCATTCTGATGCGTCGCACGGAGGACCGCGGGGCGCAGTTTGGGGAAGGGGTGTTGGATGCAGTGGCTCGGTTCGAGGTGCCCAACGTGCGGGAGCTTCTCGGGCTGCTCAACAAGCTCGTGGCCTACCAGGCCGTGAGCGAGTCACCCATCACCCCGGCCGCCGCGCACGAGCTGCTCGCCGGGGAAGTGCGGACCCAGGCCCCGATGACGACCGGGCCGGCGCCGGCGCTCACCGCCATGGGTGAGCCGGTCGCGGAGCCCGAGGAGGAGCGACCCGACGAGTTCGCCGATTTCCTATCCGACGTGGCGCACACGGTGGAGGAGCAGGTGGAGGCGTGGCGCTCCAAGCTGGGCGAGGCGATCACGCGCTGGGAGGCGGAGGGATTCCGCACCGGACGCCTCGAACGGCTGTTGGATCAGGATGTGCCGGTCTCCCTAGACCGGGTGCTGAAGCAGTTCGAGAAGGACGTCGAGCAGCTCCGCTCCATGCAGGCCACGATGGCCAAGCTCGATCCCGAGCGCGCCGAGGACCCCGTGTTCAACGATCCGGACAGCCTGGACGAGGTTGACCACCTGGTGCAGACCGTGCTGCACGAGGTGGGACCGCCCCCGGGCCCGTCTGCCGCGTGGGAGCTGGCGTCATTCGTGGACGGCGAGGCCAACAAGGTCGCGCACAACTCGGCGCAGGAGGTGGTGACTCAGCCGGGCGTGCGCTACAACCCGCTGGTGCTTGCGGGACCCACCGGCGTGGGCAAGACGCATCTGCTGCACGCGATCGGCCACGAGCTCGCCGCCCGGCCCGAAGCCGTAGTCGCGTGCCTGTCGGCGCAGCAGCTCATCGACGAGCTGGTGCAGGCAATCGACGGCGAGCGCATCGATCTGTGGCGCACTCGCTATCGCCGCGCGACCGCGTTCCTGCTGGACGATGCGCACCTGCTCGCGGGCAAGGAGCGCACCCAGGAGGAGGTGTTCCACCTCTTCAACGAGCTGTTCGACGCGCAGCGCCAGCTGGTGTTCACCACGGCCAAGGCACCGCGCGAAGTCGAGGGCCTGGACGAGCGCCTGGTGTCGCGGTTGGAGGGCGGGCTGGTGGTCAACATGGAGAGTCCCGACCGTGAGCTCCGCCGCGCCATCGTGGTTCGCAAGCTCCAAGAGGACGTCGGTGCAGCGGATGACGAGTTGGCCGACTACCTGGCCGCGCGTCCCGCCGACTCGATTCGATCCGTGATCGGCCTGCTGCAGCGTGTCATGGTGGCGGCCGATGCTCAGGGAGCCGCTCCCAGCGCCGCCCTGGCGCGCGAGATGGTGGAAGGCGCAGCGCCGGCACGTCCTCGCGTGTCGGCTCCGGTGCGCACGAGCGGCATCATGATCTCGCCTTCCGGCGGCGTGAAGAGCCGTGAGAAGATGGTCTGGTTCTGGCCCGACCCGGCCCAGCGCGTGATCGAGGAGATGACCTAGTGGCCATCAAGGGCAGCCTCAAGGAGGCGTCGCTCGCCGACGTGCTGCAGCTCCTGGCGCTCGGTCAGAAGACCGGCTGTCTCTCGGTCACCGACCGCACCAATCTGGGGCACATCTACTTCAACCGCGGACAGATCACCTACGCGTCGCTCGTGAACCGCCGCGACCGGATCGGTGACATCCTGGTCAAGAACGGCAAGATCACACAGGAGCAACTCCACGATGCCATCGATCAGCAGATTCGGCAGCGCGACAAGCGGGTCGGAGAGCTGCTGGTCGAGTCGGGCGCCATCGCGCGCGAGGAGCTGGAGCATTACATGCGGCTCCAGATCGAGGAGGCGGTCTTCTTCCTGTTCACCTGGACACGGGGTTCGTTCAACTTCGAGGCCGACGTCCACCCAGAGGAGCAGGACTTCCTCGTGGCAATCAAGCCGGAGTCCCTGGTGTTGGAGGGGGCGCGCCGTGTGGATGAGTGGAGCCTCATCGAGAAGAAGATCCCGTCGCTGGACATCATCTTCACGGTCGACCAGCGCCGCATTGCCGCCTCACAGGTGAGCCTCACCGAGCAGCAGCAGCGATTGGTGCCGCTGCTCGACGGCTCCCGCGACTTCACCAGGCTCGTCGAGGACTCAGGGCTGGTGGAGTTCGATGTGGGCAAGGCGCTGTACGGGCTGATCACCGCGGGGTTCGTGCACCGCACTGGGCGGAGTGAGCCGCAGGCGGCCGACGTCGGCGACGCCCGCGTGGACGAGCATCGCAATCTCGGGGTCGCATTCTACAAGACGGGGATGTTGGACGAGGCGACCCGCGAGTTCCGCCGGGTGGTGGACCTGCGGCCCTCCGACGGGAGTGCCTACTTCCACCTCGGGCTCATTGCGGTGAAGCAGGCCCACTGGCAGGAAGCTGCGGGGCATTTCAATCAGGCCGCCGAGCGGGGTGGCATGCGGCCTGCAGTGCTGCACAACCTGGCGCTGGCCTACGAGAAGGGCGGCCGTCTCGAAGAGGCTGAGGGCACGTATGCGGAGGCGGCGAGCAAGGCGCGCCGCGACACGCAAATCATGACGAGCTGGGGCATAGTCGCGTTGCAGCGCGGCGACCACGAAGTCGCCGCCGGCCGACTCGATCGGGCGCGCGAGGTTGGGGGAGACGAGATCCCCAGCGCCATGTGGTTCTGGGCGCGCTCCCTCTCGGCGGCGGCGCTCGAGGAGGTCGAGGAGGCCGAGGCGCTGCTGCGCGAAGGTCTCGAGGCCCATCCCGAGAGCGTGGTGCTGCGCAATAACCGAGCGGTGCTGCAGGAGCTCCTGGGAGACCTCGATGGGGCCGAGGAGACGCTGCGCGCGGCGCTGTCCGAGGACCCCTCCGTGCCACAGCTCTCCAAGAACCTGGGTGATCTCCACTATAGGGGAGGGCGCTACGACGAGGCCTGGGACGCCTACCAGCGCGCGGTCAAGCTGCAGCCCGAGCTGGGTGACGACGTCTACTTCAAGCTCGGCAACATCGCCTACAAGCGCCTCGACCGGGAATCGGCCGCCGAACTGTGGCGCAAGGCACTGGAGTTGAATCCCGGTCACGAGCTCGCCCGCACGAATCTCGACACCGTGAGCGCCCTTACGTGAAGTCCACCGAGCGCGATCCCGCGCTGGTCGCGTTACTCGGGAAGATCGGCGAGGTACGTGGCTTCTGCGGCAACGCGTACAAAGAAGGATGTCTTCGCCGGCGCATCGCCGTGCGGATGCGTGCGCGGGGGGTGCACACCTACGAGCAGTACGCTCAGGTGCTCGACGGCGACACGGACGAATACGACCGCCTGCTCGACACCATTACCATCAATGTCACCAAGTTCTATCGCAACCGGGACACGTGGCAGCGGATCGCGGATGCGGTGCTACCCGAGCTGTGGCAGGCACGTGAGGGCCGGGTGCGCTGCTGGTCGGCCGGCTGCGCGTCGGGCGAGGAGCCCTACACCCTGGCCGTCCTGTTCCTGGAGCTGGAGCGCTCGTTTCCGGGTGTACCGGGCGGGCGCAGCCGCATCGACGCGACCGACCTCGACCGCAAGAGCCTCGCGCACGCGGAAGAGGGTGTCTACCGGCCGGCGGCATTCGACGAGATGCCGCCGGCGCTGGTGTCGCGCTACGTGCTGGGCGACGACTCTCGTCAGTTGGCGCCCGAGGTCAAGGGTATGGTGCGCTTCCACCAGCACGACCTCTTGCGCGATGCGCCGCCTCATCCTCCATACGACCTCATCATGTGTCGCAACGTGGTGATCTACTTCGACCGCTCCACGCAGGAGCGGCTCTTCCGCGGCTTCGTGGATGCGCTGCGGCCGGGCGGGTACTTCGTGCTGGGCAAGGTCGAGACACTGGTGGGTGAAGTGCGCCAGGAGCTCGAGCTCGTGGACGCCAGAGAGCGCATCTACCGACTGCCATGAGGAACACGAACGACCAGACCGTCATCGGAATGGGCGAGTACGCCGTGATCGACGGCAGCGGCACGCTGACGGCGCTCGGGCTCGGGAGCTGTGTTGCCGTGATCCTGCACGATCCCGACGGCCAGGTTGGAGCGATGGCCCATGTGCTGCTCCCGGCGCAGTCGCTCGCGCGACGGCGCAACAATCCCGCGCGCGCGGCCGACACCGCCGTACCGCTGCTGGTGGAGCAGATGAGGCAGCGGGGTGCGGTGCTGGAGCGGACGCGGGCCCGTCTCGTGGGAGGCAGCACGATGTTCGGCGACCTGCTGCCCACCGGGAGCGTGCACATCGGTGAGCGCAACGTGCTGGCGTGCCGCACGGCACTGCGGCAGGCTGGGGTTCCCATCGTAGCCGAGGCGGTGGGTGGGCGCGCGGGGCGCTCGGTCTTCTTCGACGTGGGGGAGGGGAAGGTCAGAGTGCGGGTGGTGGGCAAGGTGGAGATCGAGCTGTGAGCCGAGTGGCGTCGGTACTGGTGGCAGACGACAGCGCTTTCATGCGGCGTGTCCTGTCGGACGTGATCGACGCCTCTGACCGGTATCGCGTCGTGGCGATCGCGCGCGACGGGCTCGACGCCGCAGAGAAGGTGCACCGCTTCGAGCCAGACGTCGTGACGATGGACATCGAGATGCCGCGGCTCGACGGGCTCGGCGCCATCGGCTACATCATGAGCGAGTCGCCACGACCGATCGTCGTGGTCAGCGCCTATGCCGGACCCGGCACGGAAGCGGCGATTCGCGCACTCGAGCTCGGCGCGGTGGAGGTGGTCGCGAAGCCGCGGGGCTCGGATCGCGAGGCGTTGGAGGCCCTGGGGCCGTCGCTCCTGGCGGCGCTGGACGCGGCGATGGCGGCGGAGTTGGATCGCGTGCCAATCCTGGCCCGCGCGCCGGTTCCCGTGGTGGTGCCGCCCCCGGTAGCGTGGGTGAAGGGGAGGGCGCGGTACGCCATTGCCATTGCCGCGAGCACTGGCGGTCCGAGGGCGCTGGCAGAGGTGATCCCGCGACTGCAGGCGGGCAGCGACGCGGCGGTGCTCGTGGTGCAGCACATGCCGGCAAACTTCACGCGGAGCCTGGCGGAGCGTCTCAATGCGTCGAGTATGGTACGAGTGGTAGAGGCGGACGACGGCGCGCCGCTGCTGGCGGACACGGCCTACGTAGCTCCCGGGGATTATCACATGCGCGTCGAGTCGGGCGTGGACGGCCCCCAGCTGCAGTTGCGCCAGGACGAGCCCGTTTGGGGGGTGCGGCCGGCCGCGGATCCCCTGTTCAGGTCGGTAGCCCGGCTGTTCGGGGCGCAGTCGCTCGGCGTGGTGCTGACGGGAATGGGGCGCGACGGTGCAGAGGGATTGAGGGCAATCCGCGACGCCGGTGGCTTCGGGATGGCGCAGGACGAGGCGTCGGCGGTGATCTATGGGATGCCGCAAGCCGCGGTTGCCGCGGGAGGAGCCGAAGAGGTGGTGCCGCTCGACGCTATCGCATCACGCATCGAGGCGCGGCTCGAGGGGCGCGTAGGGGCATGAAGGGCTATCTTGTGGTTCAGGCCGGCGGAGTGCGCTACGGTGTGGCGCTGGCAGACGTGCGGCAGGTCATCGAGTTGCCGCGGGCGTACGCCGCACCAAGCACGCATCGCGCCGTGCTGGGCCTGATTCGAGCGGGTGGGCGGCTCATGCCGCTGGTGGACCTCGGCGCGCTGGTGGAAGTGGAGCGCGACCCCGCCCCAGAGGCGATGTTGGGGGTCGTTACGCGATGCGCGGAGCGGGTAGTGGCGCTGGCGGTGGACGATGCAGAGGCTGTGGTGCACGAAGACCCCGGGCCCCTGCCCGATGGATGGGATCTTCCCTGGGCCTCCGGGGTGGCCCGGGAGGGAGAGAATCTGATCCCGGTTCTAGACATGGACGTTCTGGCTGAGCGGCTCGTTTCCGTGAGCGCAACCGAGGAGAGATGAGTACGGGAGACGAAGTCCAGCTCGTCACCTTTCGTGTCGGTGGACACGACTTCGCGGTGAACATCTTCCAGGTGGAGCGTATCCTGCGTTACCAGGATCCCGCTCCCCTGCCAAAGGCTCCCGCCTATCTCGAGGGTGTGGTGCGGTACGGCGACGCGGTCGTGCCACTGATGGATCTGCGCAAACGCGTCGAGGCGGATGCGCCGGTGCGCGACGACACCCGCATCATGATCCTCGAGCTCGAGGGCGAGAAGATTGGTGTCGTGGTGGATGCCGTGCAGGAGGTGCTGCGCGTGGGGGCGGAGCGGATCAGCCCTCCGTCATCGCTCGTGCGGGGGCTGGCGGCGAAGTACATCAGCGGTGTGGTCGCGGACGGCGATCGTACGTTCGTCGTGCTCCACGCCGGCAAACTCCTCTCGTCGAAGGAGCGGCTGGAGCTCGAGAAGCTGCAAGTGGAGGCGTCTCATGAGTGACTCCCTCATATCGTCGCTGCGCGGCGAATACGACTCCATCGCCCGGCGTCTCGGCTCAGATCCCGGCGGCGAGGAGCGCGAAGACCTCAAGGCCGAGATCATCACTCTGTTCAAGACCGTCGATCAGACGATTGCCGATCTCTCCGAGCTCAAGGAGAGCATCCGCGTGCTGGTGGACAAGTACAAGGAGCTGTCCCAGAGCGAGAGCGGCGACCAGGCGCCGCAGTTCACGGGCGCGGTTCCCGTCATGCAGGATCACCTGGGCGCCACCACGTTCATCGAGAAGGGCTGGAGCCTCATATCGCTGGGTGACTACGGCGGCGCGATCCAGTCGCTCAACAAGGCGCTGCAGCTCTCCCCCGGCGACGTGCAGGCGCACTCGCTGCTGGGTTGGGCGCAGATGTTGAGTGAAGACTACGACTCGGCCATGGGGACCTTCCAGATGGTACTGGCGAAGGAGCCGGCGAATTCGCTGGCCCGCATCAACGTCGGGTACATCTGTCTCAAGAAGGAGATCTTCGGCGAGGCGATCGAGCACCTGTCCAAGGCGATCAGGCTCGACAACGACAAGAAGGCCACGCTCTACGCGCACTTCTATCTCGGGCTCGTGTACCTGGAGCGCGAGATGTACGAGGACGCCCAGACGTTCTTCGGAAAGACCCTGAAACTCGGCCCGAACCTGATCGAAGCCTACTACGAGCTGGGGCGCTCGTACTGGCATGCAGGGGACCGCGATGCGGCCCAGCGGGCATGGGAGGAGGGGTATCAGGCCAACAAGTTCAATCCGTGGGGCAAGCGCTGCAAGGAGACGCTGGACCTGGTCGCGCAGGGCCAGGAGCCGCCACGCTAGCAGCCCTCTTCCTCTTCTTGCTCGCGCTGCCGCAGCAGCCCTCCGTGGTGAACGTGGGCAGCGTGACGGTGGTGTACTGGTCCGACGAGGCTACTGCAATAGCCCTCGCCGAGCTCGCCGACCGCGGCGGACCCTGGCCCGGCATTCCCCAGCCGCCCCCCCAGCGCATCCGCCTGGTCCTCGCGACCAACGATGCGCAGTTCGACTCGATCACCGCGGGACGACTCCCGGAGTGGGGAGCGGCGGCCGCCTATCCGGGGAGCCGCACCATCGTGTTGCAGGTGGATCGCGATTATCGCAGGCTGCTGAGGCACGAGATGGCGCACCTCGCCCTGCACAGCGTGGTACGGCGCGTTCCCCGCTGGTTCGACGAGGGATACGCCGCTCACGCGGCGGCAGAGTGGGACCAGGCAGATGTGCTGCAGGTGAACTGGATCGTGCTGCGTGGCGTGGTGCCGACGCTGGCCGGTCTCGACCGGCACATTCGGGACGGCGGTGCGGTGGAGGCCGAGGCGTCCTACGCGCTCGCGACCACGGCCGTGCGGCTGCTGGAGCGCCTGGGAGGTGAACGGGGCCTGGAGCCACTCATCACCACGTTGCGGGACACGCCGAACTTCGACGAGGCATTGCGCGGCACGTACCAGATCACGCTCGGGCAGTTCGAGACGATGTGGCGCCGTGACCTGCGCAGGCGCTACGGTTGGCTGTTGATCTTCAGCTCGGTGACGCTGTTCTGGGCCTTCGTGAGCCTGCTGCTGGTGGTGCTGTGGGCGAGGCGGCGGCAACGCGATCGGGAGCGGCGCCAAGCCCTTGAGAATGGGTGGTTTGTACCCGAAGATGAGTGGAACCCGGATGCTTGACGGCTTCGGAACCTGCGGTTAGCCTGAGTGTCTATGTTAAATGGAATAGGGTCGCCCGCGCGGCTGCGGTTCCGGCGACGGAACCTGGTGCTTCTGGGCGGCGCGCTTGCCTCGATCGCGGTCGGCTACGCGCTGCTCGCGGGGGGGTCGATCACGGTGGCGCCCGTACTGTTGGTGCTGGGCTACTGTGTCCTGTTCCCGCTGGGCTTGGCGCTCTGAGTTGACCGCCATTTGGGCGAATAGCTCAGGGGTTTAGAGCGCCTGCCTTACAAGCAGGAAGTCGGGGGTTCAAATCCCTCTTCGCCCATCTCGCTTGACGATGACCTGGCCCGGGTGAGACCGGGCCGCCAGAACCGGAGGGCGCAAGTGGTGCGGTGGACACCAATGATTGTTCGGACGATGGTGGCGGCAGTTGGCGTGAGCCTTGTGTGGACGGCCACGGCGACCAGTGCCAACGCGCAGTTCGGAGCTCCTACGGGGCCGCGAGAGCGCGTTCTGTTTCTGGTGCCCGCGACCGCCGACCCCACGGAGAGGGAGTTTGGGGCGGCCGTGGCGCTGGAAGTGCGCGACCGTATGACAGGGAAGTTCCGCAACGACGTCGTCACCGTCAGCAGCGAGCAAGTGTGCTCGGTGCTGCAAGAGTCGGCCTACGCGTGCGACGTGGCGCTCGGCCAAGCGGACGCCGACCGTCTGGCGCGCGCGCTGAGAGCCGACGCGTACATCATCGGCTCCATCTGGCGGGAGGAAGGCGCGCCGATGGGCCACTTCCGCATGGTGGATATCGGTCGCTCGGGCTTGTCGGGCTGGATGACCGTCGACGGCGCGGGCGATGAAACCGCAAGGGACTTCGCGCGCACGATCGCCGACTCGCTCGAACCGCAGGTGAGGGCCGCGGAGCGGGCGCGCCAGTGCTCCGACGAGCGCGACCGCGGTGACTTCGAGGATGCCATAGACCGTGCCCACCGGGTGTTCCGCGATTACCCGAACCACCCGTCGTCTGCGATGTGTGCCGAGGTGGCCTCGGAAGCGCTCGAGGAGCCGGCAGATTCCCAGATCGTATACCTGCAGCGAGCCGTAGAAGGCGACCCGCTCCTGGGGCGGGCGTGGGAGCGTCTCGGGCTGCTGTATCAGCGGGCGGGCGATTCCACCGCCGCATTGGGTGCGTTCGTGAACCAGAGCCGCTCGGACGTGGCCGACCGGCAGTTGCGCATCGGCGTGATCGCCGGCGCCATCACGATGCAGGAGTATGAGACCGCGCGCGAGCTGGCCGACGAGTGGCTGGGCGGCAACCCGGGGGACGTCGAGGTGCTGCAGCTCCAGGCGCGCGCATGTATCGAGGGCAGTCTGTGGGACTGCGCCATGGACGCGCTGACGGCGCAGTACGCGGCCGACACCAGCCTGCACGGCCAGGACGTGTTCTACCAACAGGTGCTCGGGGCCGCTCAGGCACTGGGTGACGTGCACGCCGAGCTGGAGTGGTCGGGCCGGGCAGTGGCCAACATACCCGAGTCCACCGTGTTGTGGCGCGCGCACGCCACGGTGCTGGCGGCGGCCGCTGAGGACACGATCTTCGTCGAGGAAGAGCTGCGGGCGGTGCTCGCCGATTCGACGATCGTGGTGTACGAGCACATGCTGATGATGGACTCCACGGACGTGCGCAGCGCGGTGGCCGCCGCGACGTTCCTGCTGGACGGCCTCGTGGTGGACACGGCCGTCGCGCTCGACACGGAGAGGATGTTCAGGGGGTTCGAGTTCCTGGACCACGCCACGCGGGTCAGCGCCGACACTGCCGTGCTGATGAACGCTGCGGTGAAGTACTATCAGACCGGCTCCGCGCTGGTGCAGACGCGGCAGCAGATCCCATTCGCGGTCGAGCTGTTGGAGAGGGCGGTCGAGTTCGACGTGCTGGGGCGGCTCACGGTGCAGAGCAACTTCTTCCTCGGGCTGGGCCTGATGTTCCGGATATTCGAGTTCGACCCCGAGGTCACCGCGACCGAGTCGTGCGATCTGGTGGACCAGGAGGCCGACATGATCGCCCGCGGCAAGGCGGCGATGGCCATCGGCTCCGAGCTCGCACCGGAGCAGTCGCAGCAGTTCATGCAGCAGTTCGAAGCCTTCGAACAGCGGGTGCCGCAGCTGCGGCGTGCCTACAACTGCCGCTGACCGGCGCTTGATAACGGCCCTCGGCGTGTCTACATTGCCACGCTACCTGTGGTATGGGGCTGTAGCTCAGTTTGGTTAGAGTGCCGGTCTGTCACACCGGAGGCCGCGGGTTCAAGTCCCGTCAGCCCCGCTCGCATCATGACGTCTCCAGTGAGTACCGGCCCCGCGCAACGTTCGCGGGGCCGTCGCTTTATGGGGGTAATTGCTTGAGGGAGCGCCACCTGCCGGTCCTCGCGGATGCCGTCGCCGAGCTGGTGGCGGGCTGTCGCCGCGTGGTGGACGGCACGGTCGGCGGCGGCGGCCACGCGGAGCGGATGAGGGCCGCGGGGGCCGAGGTGCTGGCGGTGGACCGCGACCCCGACGCGCGGGCCCGCGCCCGGGAACAGCTGGGCGACCAAGGCACATACTGGGTTCCTGGGCGCTTCGGCGACCCCGGGGTGCTGGCCGAGATCGCCCGCTTCCAACCCGATTTCGTGCTGCTCGACCTGGGGGTCTCCTCCGAGCAGCTCGACACCGATGAACGGGGCTTCTCTTTTCGCCCCGGGGTGCCGCTCGACATGCGCATGGACCGCAGCGGCCCCAGCGCGGCAGATCTGCTGAACCGGCTCCCCCAGAGCGAGCTGGCGGAGATCTTCCGCGATTACGGCGACGAGCGGCGCTCCCGCCGCCTCGCGGCTACCGTGGTGCGGCGCCGCCGTAGTCCTTTCGCCACCAGCGACGACCTGGTGAACGCCATCCGAGATGCCCTGGGGCCGCGCACCGGCCCGTCGACCTTCGCCCGGCTGTTCCAGGCGGTGCGCATCGCGGTCAACGACGAGCTGGGCGAGCTGCGCCGGGCGCTTCCGGCCCTGCGCGACGCGCTCCAACCCGGGGGCAGGTTGGCCGTGATTAGCTATCATTCGGGCGAGGATCGAATCGTGAAACACATGTTTCGGGAGTGGGCGCGATCGTGTGTGTGTCCGCCGGCGCAGCCCGTGTGCAACTGCCGCGGCCGTGCTCTCGGGCAGCTCGACCCGCCCAAGCCGGTTCTGCCCGCGGCTGCCGAGATAGCCGCCAACCCGCGCGCGCGAAGCGCCAGGTTACGCGCGTTCCGGACGCATGGTACAACCTAGAGGCCGCGTCTGGGTCGCTCTGTGGCTCGTATTCGTCCTCGCCATCCTGGCGTGGGTCGTCGCGCGGCAGACCTCTGCGGTGGTGAGTGCGGGCGAGCTGGATGACCTGCGCAACGAGCGCTCGCTGCTCGAGGCGCGCCGCGCCGAACTGCTGCGACGCATTCGCGAGGGGGAGAGCCGCGCAGTGCTCGTCCCCCGTGCAGAGTCGCTGGGTCTCCGTATGCCTGCCGACAGCGAGATAGTGATCCTGCCCGCGCCAGTCCCCGGAGAGCGCTGACGCATGGCGCGCGAGCGGGTGAGGTTGCGAGTGGTGCAGCTGGCGTTTGGTCTCGCCCTGCTGGTGCTCCTGGTGCGTGCCGCGCAGGTACAGCTCGGTCAGGGAGGGCGGCACTACGCGACCGCTCAGGCGCAGGGCACCGAGCGCGTCGAGCTTCCCGCGCGGCGCGGCACGATCTACGATCGCAACGGCGTTCCACTGGCGCTCACCCAGGAGATATTCCGCGTCGGGGTCGCGCCAAACGAGTTGCGCGACACGGCGGTTGCCGCGCGCGCTCTAGCCGACGCGCTGGACGTCCCTCTCACAACGGTCCGGCGCCGTCTGCAGCAGTCGTGGGTGCACTTCCACGGTCCCTACTCCGCAGTTCAAGTGGCGCCGTTGCGGCTGCTCAGAGGAGTGTATCCCGAGCGGGAGCTGGTGCGATTCTATCCCGATCCCGACCTCGCGAGCGTCGTGTTGGGACGGCCCGAGGCCGAGGGGCGGCCCTCCAGCGGGCTGGAGCGGATGTTGGACGAGTGGCTCGTTGGCGTACCGGGGCAGGCGGTGGTGCTGCGGGACCGACAGGGCCGGCGAATCGAGTCACCCTCGAGCCTGTCGGCCTTTCCGGTGCCGGGGCACGACGTGTACCTGACGATTGACGCCGAGTTGCAGGAGATCGTGGAGCGGGCTCTGCTGGACGGGATCGACCGCTACGAGGCGCTCGGTGGGGACGTGGTGGCCCTGAATCCCCGCAGCGGGGAGATTCTGGCGATCGCCTCTCGCGACGCAGACGGGCGTAGTGTGGCGAGCGCCTTCACCAGCGTATTCGAGCCGGGCTCGACCGCGAAGCTGTTCGCAGCCGGGGCGCTGCTCAGCAATGGCGTCGCGGAAGCCGATGACAGCGTGTGGGCCGAGGAAGGGGAGTTTCGCTACGGCGACCGAACGATCCACGACGACCATCCGAACGGCTGGCTCACCCTCGCCGGTGTGATCGAGCAGTCGAGCAACATCGGTATCGTGAAGCTGGGGCAGCGCCTCAGCGCGGTACAGCAATACGAGATGCTGCGCGACTTCGGACTCGGCACACCCACCGGAGTTGAGTACCCGGCCGAATCGCCGGGGCTGCTGAAGCCGCCCCACGAGTGGAGCGGCACGACGCCTGCCAGTCTCGCCATGGGGTACGAGGTCGCCGTGACCGTGCTCCAGTTGGCGCAGGCCTACGCCGCCGTCGCAAGCGGGGGCGTCCTGGTGCAACCCACCTTGGTGGGCGAGATCCGCAGGCCGGAAGGCAAGACGGTGTACCGGCACGTGCCGGAGCCGGTGCGCCGCGTGGTGCAGCCCGACGTGGCGGCCCAGCTGCGCGCCATGCTGCACGGAGTCGTGTACCGTGGAGGAACCGGGGCCACGGCGGCCCTCTCGAGTTACGAGATCGCCGGTAAGACGGGAACGGCGCGCCGCGCCGGTCCCGGCGGCTATGTTCCCGGCTCATACGTGGCGAACTTCGCGTCGCTGTTCCCCGCCGACGATCCCCAGATCGTAATGGTCGTGAAGCTGGACGACCCGCAAGGCGCCTATGCACAGCTCACCGCCGCTCCGATCACCCGGGAGGTCGTGGAGCAGCTGCTCGCGGCGCAATCGGGGGCGCTCGATCGGGCGCGCCTCACCGCCGAGGGGGCACCGGTATCGTCCGATCCGGCCATCGCGGCGGGGACCGTACCCTACGTGGTGGAGTGGCCTCCCCAGGAGCCCCGAGATCCGGGTGCGTCCAGCACCGTGCCGGACGTGTCGGGCAGTACGCTGCGCGATGCGGCACGGGCACTGCATCGCGCGGGCCTGAGAATGCGGGTTGAGGGTTGGGGCACGGTCACAAGAACCGATCCACCGTCCGGCACCCGTGTGGCACCCGGTACGCTGGTGACGGTCACCGCCAGGGAGCGCAGCCGATGAGCCGCTTCGCCGGAATCCTGCGCGCCCTCGAGCAGGGCGGGCAGTTGGAGCGCGCACCCGGTGAGCCGGTCGAGGTCACCGGTGTCGCCGACGACTCACGCCGCGTCACGGCCGGCACTCTGTTCTGCGCCGTTGCGGGCACGGCGGAGGACGGTCACGCGTACGTCGCCGACGCGGCGGCCCGCGGTGCCGCGGCGGCGTTGGTGACGCGATCCCTGCCGGCGGAGCTTCCCCAGGTGCTGGTACGCGACGGGCGGGCCGCTGCGAGCATCGCGGCCCGGGAGTGGTACGGCTGGCCGGCCGACCGGCTCGAGCTCACGGCTGTAACCGGCACGAACGGTAAGACCACGACCGTCGCGATACTGCGGCACCTGTTGAACGCCGACGGACGCGCGGCTTCGATCGGCACTCTAGGTGCGTTCGACGCCGCCGGAGAGGCACTCGCGGGGTATGGGGCGCTCACTACGCCGGGCACGGTCGAGCTGCAGGCGGTTCTCGCGGGCTTCCGCGAGCGCGGCGTCGAGCGTGTCGTCATGGAGGCGTCGTCGCACGCGCTCGATCAGCGCCGCCTCGACACGCTCGCGCTACGGGCCGCGGTGTACACCAACCTCACGCACGAGCACCTCGACTATCATCCCGACCTCGAAGCGTACCGTCAGGCCAAGCTATTGCTGTCGACGTACGTGGGACCCGGTGGCGTGGAGGTGGTGAACCGGGATGACGAGGCGTGGCGTGACCTCCCCGAGCGACCCGGAGTGAGGCGTGTGTGGTGGGGCAGGGGAGCGGACGTCGAGGTGTCCGCGAGCGAGGTCAAGCTCGCGGCGGCGGGTGCCGTGTTCGTGCTCAACCTCGGTGAGACGTCGCTGCCGGTGCGACCTCCCCTGCTGGGGGATTACAACGTCAGCAATGCGCTCGCGGCGGCCGGGACGGCGTGGGCCCTGGGTGTCGAGCCCGAGGTGATCGCCGCCCGCCTCGCGACGGCACCACAGGTTCCAGGACGCATGGAGCGGCTGGCGGACTGCGGCTTCGTAGTATTGCGGGACTACGCGCACACTCAGGATGCGCTAGAGCGCGTGCTGCAGACTTTGCGGCCCATGGCCCGGGGACGCCTCATCGTGTTGTTCGGTGCGGGCGGCGATCGCGATCGCGCCAAGCGGCCCCTCATGGGGCGTGCGGTGGCGCGCGGCGCCGACCTAGCCGTGCTCACCGAAGACAACCCCCGCAGCGAGGATCCCGAACGGATCATCGACGATATCGAGCAGGGGATGGAGAACGCGCCCCGCTTGCGCATCACCGACAGGCGCGAGGCCATCCATCAGGTCGTGGCGGACCTCAGGGACGGCGACTGCCTGCTGCTGGCGGGGAAGGGACACGAGACCTACCAGATCTACGGAACGGAGCGCCAGCCGTTCGACGAGCGAGAGATCGTGCGCGAGGCGGTGCGCGCCAGGGGGATCACATGACACGCTGGCCCGGCGAGCGGGTGGCACGGGCGCTGGGGGTGGAGGCGTCGACCGGCCCGGATTTCACCGGGATCGGCACGGATACGCGCGCCCTCGAGCCCGGGATGCTGTTCGTCGCGCTGGTGGGCGAGCAATACGACGGGCACGACTTCCTGCGCGACGCGGCACGGCGCGGGGCAACCGGCGCGGTGGTACGGCGCGGCACGCCGCCGCAGCCGGGCCTGGCGATGTTCGAAGTGGACGATACGCTGGCCGCCCTGGGCGCACTGGCACGTGAGCGCCGCCGCGACATAACTGGTCCCGTAGTCGCCGTTACCGGCAGCAACGGCAAGACCGCTACCAAGGAGATGCTGGCCGGGGCAATGGGTACCGCATGGAGCGTGCACGCCACGAGCGGCAACCTCAACAACATGGTCGGGGTGCCGCTCACGATCCTGGCCGCGCCCGACGAGGCCGAGGCTCTGGTGGTGGAGGCGGGCGCGAGCCTTCCCGGGGAGATTGCGCGGCTGAGAGACATCATCGAGCCCACTCTCGCGGTGGTGACCAACGTGGCCACGGCACACGTCGAGGGGTTCGGCTCGCTCGAGGGCGTGCTGGCCGAGAAGATCGAGTTGCTGCGCGACGCTACGGCGGTAGTGGGGACGGTTCCGCCCGCGCTGGCGCGGCGGGCGCGCGAGGCGGCCCAGCGCGTGGTGGTGGCCGGGACCGATCGGTCCGCCGACGTGCGGCCCGACGCCTGGGGACTGGACGGAGAGGGCAAGGTGGAGTTGACGCTGGACGGAGTCCCCGTGCGCCTGCCCCTGGTGGGCAAGCACCAGGCCGACAACGCCATGCTGGCTCTGGCGGCGAGCGGATTGCTGGAGCTGGATCTCGCTGCGGTCGCCACTGCGCTGGCCGAGATCACGCTGCCGCCGGGACGCTGCGAGGTGCTACACAGCGGAGACCTCGTGTTGCTCAACGACGCGTACAACGCCAATCCCCAATCGCTCACTGCGTCGCTGGAAACGGCCGCGGTAATGCGCGGCGACCGACCCCTGGTGGTGCTGCTCGGCACCATGCTGGAGTTGGGAGCGGAGGCCGCCGAGCACCATCGTGCGATGGCGGACCGGGTGATGCGGGACGATCCGGCGCTGGTAGCCGTGGTGGGTGAGTTCGTCGCCGGGTTCGAGCGGCACGCGGACGCCCTGGGCGACAGGTTGATTACGGCGGCGGACGCCACCACTTTGGGAGAGCGCGTGAGCCGGAGGCTCACGGGAAACGAGTTCGTGCTGGTCAAGGCGTCGCGCGGCGTGCAGCTCGAGCGCGCCATTCCCTATCTCGTTCCGGATAGCGATACGTGCTCTACCATCTCCTAAGCCCGCTGGCCGAACGGTTCATCGCGTTCAATCTCTTCAACTACATCTCCTTCCGTGCAGCCGGCGCGGCGGCGACGGCCATCGTGCTTGCGTTTCTGGCGGGGCCCGCGGTCATTCGCCGCCTCAAGGCCCGCAACGTAGGGCAGGTGATCCGGGCCGAGGGACCCGCCTCCCATCAGGCGAAGCGGGGCACGCCCACGATGGGTGGACTGATCATCCTCGTCGCCACCCTGGTGCCCACCGTACTGTGGGCCCGGCTCGACAACCGTTACGTGGTGGTGGCGGCCATCGCGACGCTGTGGATGGGTGCGATCGGGTTCGTGGACGACTACCTCAAGTTCGTGTCGGGCAAGTCCCGCGGACTGGTGGCGCGGCACAAGCTGATCGGCCAGGTCACCTTCGGGATGGTGCTGGGCACGTACCTGTTGCTCTATCCCCTGGCCGACAACCTGCCTGCCAACGCCACGACGCTGCCGTTCTTCAAGTACGTGCTGCTCCCGCTGCCGCCGCTGCTGTACGTGGCGTTCGTGACCCTGGTGCTAAGCGGCACGAGCAACGCGGTCAACCTGACCGATGGGCTCGACGGCCTGGCCATCGGGCTGACCGCCGTTGCTGCGCTGGCGTTCGCAATCTTCGCCTACCTGTTCGGCCGGATCGACATGGCCGAGTACCTGTGGGTCTACTACTTGCCCGGCACCGGCGAGCTCACGGTCTTCTGCGCCGCGCTGCTGGGCGCCGCGCTCGGGTTCCTCTGGTTCAACGCCCAACCCGCCCAGGTGTTCATGGGCGACACGGGCAGCCTCGCCATCGGCGGCGCCTTCGGCACGGTCGCGATCCTGATGAAGTCGGAGTTCCTGTTGCTGCTGGTTGGTGGAGTATTCGCGGCCGAGGCCGTCTCGGTCATTCTGCAGACGGGCGTCTACAAGTGGCACAAGCGGCGGCGCGGCAGGGAGTACGCCGATCAGCACCGCGTGTTCCGCATGGCACCGCTGCACCACCATTTTGAAAAGCTGGGGTGGCCCGAGTCCAAGGTGGTGATGCGGTTCTACATCATCGGGATTCTTTGCGCCCTGTTCGCGCTGTCGACCCTGAAGATCAGATGATCCCCGACGCCTGGCGGGGCGGCGAGGTAGCTGTGGTGGGCCTGGGGCGCAGTGGCGTGGCTGCCGGGAAGTGGCTGGCGGCGCACGGCGTGAGCGTGTACGCCTCCGACGTGGCGGAGGGCGAAGCCGTGCTTCAGGGTGCACGGCAGCTGGCCGATCTGGGCGCTGCCGTGGAGACGGGGAGACACGACCTCGAGCGCATCCGGGCGGCGCGTGCGGTGGTAGTTTCACCCGGGGTACCGCCCGATGCGCCGCCGCTGGCGGCGGCGCGGGACGCGGGCGTCGAGGTCATCGCGGAGTTGGATCTCGCCGTGCGGCAGCTCGGCGCGTCACGGCTCGCCGTGGTGACCGGCACCAACGGCAAGACCACCACCACCGCGCTGCTGGCGCACCTGCTCGGCGCCGCTGGGTTCCGTGCCGAAGCGGCGGGCAACATCGGTCGGCCCCTGACGGAACTGGCTACCGACGATGCGCTGCCCGACTGGATCGCGGTGGAGGTGTCCTCCTTCCAGCTACACGACGCGCCCCACCTCGTGCCGGCCATCGGCGTGCTCACCAACCTGGCGCCCGACCACCTGGACCGGTACCCCGACGTGGAGGCGTACTACGCGGACAAGCGGCTGCTCTTCCGCAACGCCACCGCCGATTCGGTCTGGGTGCTGAACGCCGATGACCGCGCGGTGCTCGACCTGGCGCGGGGAGCTGCCGGAGAGCAACGCCACTGGAGCCTGGAGCAGCGCCGTGATGCGTGGTTCGATCGCGCGGCCGGGCAGTTGATGCTGGATGATGAGCCGCTGTTGGCCCGGGCCGAGCTCGGGCTGCTGGGAGACCACAACGTGGCCAACGCGCTGGCAGCTGCACTGGCAGCCGCAAGCGCCGGCGTAGCGACTACGGACATTGCGCGAGGGCTCGCCACGTTCCTGCCGCAGCCGCACCGGCTCGAGCCCGTGGCAACGGTGCGCGACGTTGAGTGGATCAACGACTCCAAGGCGACCAACGTATCGGCGGCGGGAGTGGCGCTGCGCGCCATGACGGGCCCGTACGTGGTGATCATGGGTGGGCGGCACAAGGGCGAGCCATACGCCGCTCTGGCGCCGCTGCCCGGTGTGTGCCGCGCCATAGTGGCGTACGGCGAAGCCGCCGACAGCATCGCCGCCGACCTGGCACGAGCCGCCCCGCTGGAGCGGGTTGCACGGTTCGACGACGCCGTGGCACGGGCGGCGCAGTTGGCGCAAGCGGGAGACGTGGTACTCCTCTCGCCCGCCTGCTCCAGCTTCGATCAGTTCGCCAACTTCGAGCAGCGCGGCCTGCACTTTCGGAAGCTGGTGGAGGCGATGTGAGGGTCGCGCGGATCGACGCACCGGTCATGTGGGAGAGTCGCTTGCTGGGGATAGTCGCGGCGACGCTCGTGGTGTTCGGCGTGGCCGCTGTGTACGGGGCGTCGAGCATCTGGGCCGTGCAGAGCGGTCACCCGGGGAGCTACTTCGCGTTGCGCCAACTGATCGGCGCAGTGTTCGGCGTGGTACTGCTGCTGGTCGCCGCCCGCGTGGACTACCACGTGTGGCAGAGATACGCCTGGCCGCTGCTCGGTATCGCGGCAGTGTTGCTCATCGTGCCGCTGCTTCCGTTCACGCGTGCCATCGCCCCCGAGGTGAACGGAGCCCGCCGCTGGCTCACGCTCGGTCCCGTCACGGTCCAGCCATCCGAATTGGCGAAGCTGGTGGTCGTGATGTGGACGGCGATGCTCGCCGTGAAGAAGGGCGCGCAGGTGCGCGAGTTCAAGCGCGGCCTGATGCCCTTCGTCGTGATCCTCTTTCCGGTGGCGTTGCTGATTCTGCTGGAGCCCGACCTCTCCACCGCCGCGGTGGTCGCGCTGCTGGCCGGCCTCGTGCTGTTTGCAGCCGGTGCGCGCATCGGTCACTTCCTGCTGCTGGGCATAGTGATGCTGCCCCTGTTGTGGCACGAGTTGGTGTCGGCCCAGTACCGCCTGGCGCGCATGGTGAGCTTTCTCAGCGCGGGCGGCGACGTCGCCGAGTCCAACTGGCAGATACAGCAGTCGCTCATCGGGATCGGGGCGGGGCGGGTGCTGGGTGTGGGCTTCGGCGAGGGGCTGCAGAAGCTGGGCTACCTGCCGTACGCATACTCCGACTTCATCTTCTCGACCATCGGCGAGGAGTGGGGGTTCTTCGGTGTCTCGCTGGTGATCGCGCTGCTGGGACTCTACTTGGGTCTGGGTTTCCGCGTGGCCACCACGGCGGCGGACCCGTTCGGTAAGCTCCTGGCGACGGGACTCACCGCGATGATCGGGATCGCGGCCGTGCTGCACGTCGGGGTGACGCTGGCAGTCGTGCCGACAACCGGGATTCCGCTGCCGTTCATCTCATACGGACGCTCGAGCCTGCTGGTCTCCCTGGTGGCCACCGGCATCATCATCAACATCGCCGACCGCCGTCCCGCAACCGCTACGGGGAAGAGGCGGTGATGCGCATCCTCATTGCCGGCGGAGGCACCGGCGGGCACCTCATGCCCGCTCTCGCGCTGGCCGAGGCGCTGGCGCGCGAGCGAGACGACGTAGAGCCGGTGCTGGTCGGTGCCGCGCGCGGTGTGGAAGCGTCGCTGCTTCCCTCGCGGCCGTTTCGCTACTACCTGCTGCCGGCCGAGCCGATCTACCGGCGCGCCTGGTGGCGCAATCTGCGTTTGCCCGTGGTTCTCACGCGGGTACTGCGCGAGGGAGCGCGCGTGCTGGATGCCGAGCGACCGGTGCTAGCGGTGGGTACGGGTGGCTACGCGTCGGGCCCGATAATGCTGCAGGCGCGGCGCCGCGGCATCCCGCTCGCGTTGCAGGAGCAAAACGCATTCCCGGGCATCGCCACGCGGTGGCTCGCGCCGCGCGCGCGGCAGATTCACTTGGGATTCCCCGAAGCGGCGCGACATCTGAAGCCGGGCGCGGGAACCGCACTGCACGAGTTCGGCAACCCGATCGCCCCCCCGCCTGAGCCGCGTCCTGGACGGGAGGCCGCCCGGGCGGAGCTCGGCATGGACGCAGAGGCCCCGGCCGTGCTGGTGATGGGGGGAAGCCAGGGGGCGCGGAGCATCAACGCGGCGGTGGCCCGGGCGCTCGACGACGGGCTGCTCGACGGTGTGACGCTGCTGTGGAGTACCGGACCCGGCATGTTCGAGGCGTACCGGCAATACCACCGCCCCCCTGACCGTTTGGTCAAGCCGTTCTGGGATCCGATAGCGCAAGCCTATGCGGCGGTTGACCTTGCGGTTGCTCGAGCCGGCGCGATGACTACCGCCGAGCTGTGTGCCTGGGGTCTTCCGTCCGTCCTGGTGCCGCTGCCGTCGGCTGCGGCGGGGCACCAGGCGCGCAACGCCGAGGCCCTGGCCCGGGCCGGGGCGGCCCTGCACCTCAAGGATGCCCCGATAGAGGCCTCCACGCTCGCCCAGGAGGCCCTCCGGCTGCTGGAGGAGCCCTCCCGGCTGGCTGCCATGGGGGCCGCCGCAGCGGCCCGGGGGCACCCGAACGCAGCCCAAAGGATAGCCCGCGAGCTACTCGCCATAGTGAGCTAAGTCCAAGGGCTTTCGTAACTTTCGCGATTCTCCTATATTAGCTGCCCAAAGATGCATCTTTTCGCCCCGGACGATCCCCGGCCCATCCATTTCATGGGGATAGCGGGTGCAGGAATGAGTGCGCTGGCGCTCATCGCACTGCGCCGCGGGGTGCCAGTCACCGGATGTGATACCAGCCCGGCGGGCGCCGAAGAGCTGGCCCGCATGGGTGCCCGGATAACGGCGGGACACGACGCGAGCCACGTAACTGGTTCGCGTGCAGTGGTTTACACGGCAGCGATCGCGCCCGATCACGCCGAGCTCGAGGCGGCGCGGGCCGCAGGGATCGCGGTCGTGCCCCGGGCCGATGCCCTGGGCGAGGTCGTGGTGCCGGGCAAGCTGGTCGCGGTGGCCGGCACGCACGGCAAGACCACCACGACCGCCATGGTGGCAGACGCGCTGGCCGCGGCGGGCGCCGATCCGACCGCCCTGGTAGGTGGACGCGTTGCCGCGTGGGAAGGGAATGCGCGCCTCGGTGACGACGAGATTTTCGTGGTCGAGGCCGACGAGTACGACAGGGCGCTGTTGAAGCTCGAGCCTACCGTGGCCCTGGTAGGCAACGTGGAAGCCGATCACATGGAATGCTACGGGTCGGTGGAGGAGCTGCACGCGGCGTTCGTGGAGTTTGCGGGGCGTGCCGAGCGGGCCGTGGTCGGGGTGGATGACGCAGGTGCGAGCCGCGTCGCACGCGCGTTGGAGGTACCCACGTGGCGGGTCGGGCTTGCCGAGGGCGCCGACATCCGGCTGTCCGACGTGCGGCGCGAGCAGGACGTCAGCGTGGCGCGGCTGTCGCTGCCGGGGGGGCGCACGGTGGAGCTGCGGCTCGCGGTACCGGGGCTGCACAACCTGCGCAACGCGGCGATGGCGGTGGCGGCTGTGTTGGAGCTGGGCGCCGACCTGGACCGGGCGCTCGCCGGCCTGGCGGAGTTCCGCGGCGTGGGACGGCGGTTCGAGGTGCTGGGAGCGCGCGACGGAGTTACGGTGGTCGATGATTACGCGCACCATCCCTCCGAGGTGGTCGCGACGCTGGCGGCGGCGCGGCAGCGCTACCCAGCGGCGCGGTTGGTGGTGGCTTTCCAGCCCCATCTCTACTCGCGCACGAAGGCGCTGGGCGAGGCGATGGGAATTGCGCTGGCGACCGCCGACCTGGCGGTGGTGACCGATGTATACGCCGCTCGCGAGCAGCCTCTGCGCGGCGTGACGGGCAAGATCGTGGTCAAGGCAGCCAAACGCGCGGGCGCGAAGGTCGAGTGGGTGCCCAAGGTGGAGCGGTTGGCCGCAAAGCTCGAGAAACTCGTGGGAGAAGGCGACGTGGTACTGACCCTCGGAGCCGGTGACATCACCGAAGTGGGACGCGACTTGCTCGAGCGCCTCGGCGGGAGTGCGGCGTGAAGCGGCGCCTGATCCTGTTCGGCTTGCTCGTACTCGTGGTGATCGCCACGGCCGGGTTCGCGCCGCGGGCGCTGCGCCACGTGGAGTTCTTCCGCATGCGACAGGTCGAGCTGGTCGGGCTGCGCTACCTCGCACCGGACCAGGTGCTCGCGACCCTCGACATCGGACCGGTGCACCACCTGTTCGATCCCACCGATGAGATCGAGCAGCGGGCGGAGGCCATTCCTGGCGTAGTGGATGCAAAGGTGCAGCGCCGTCTCCCGGGTACGCTGCGCATCGTGTTCGCCGAGGAGGTACCCGTGGCGTTCGCGCCGGGTGCGGCGGGCCTGGTGCCGCTGGACGGAGAGTGTCGCCCCCTGCCGTACGATCCCGCAGTGACCGGTTTCGATCTACCGTTGGTGCCGGAGGTGGACACGGTGCTGGTGCGCGCCCTGGCGCTGGTGCGCACGGCCGACTCGTCGCTGTTCCAGGAGGTGGATGCGGCGCGACGCGGCGCCGGGGGTACGGTGGTGCTGGAGCTGGGTGGCCAGGCGGTGCTGCTGCGAGCGGCTCCGACGCTGGAGGAGATCTACGCGGTGGGGACGGTGCGTGAACAGCTGATGCGTTCCGGCCGCCCGTTCGGGGCGCTGGATGCCCGGTTCGCCGGATGGGTGGTCGTGCGGCGGGGTAGAGTGTGAAGCGCGAAGCGTTGGTGAGCGGCCTCGATGTAGGGAGCACGAAGACTTGCGCGGTCATCGCGGAGGCGACGGGCGACGGACGGCTGCCCAAGGCGCGTGTCCTCGGTGTGGGGATGGCCAAATCCGGCGGCGTGAAACGGGGCCAGGTGCGGGACATCGAGGAGACCATCGATTCGATCGTGCGGGCGCTGCGCGATGCCGAGCGCATGGCCGGCGTGAAGGTGCCGTCGGTGTTCGCCGGGGTCGCAGCCGAGAACATCTCCTGGCAGATGGAGACCGGTCTCGCATCGGTGACGGGCGAGGAGATCAGGCGACACGACACGGAGCGGGTGGACGAGGTGGCACGAGCCGTGAGTTTGGGGGACGGCTACGAACTGCTCCACTCGATCGCTCAGGAATACAAGGTCGACAACCAGGGCGGGATCAGCGATCCCGTGGGAATGACCGGCATGCGGCTCGAGGTCGAGATGTGCCTCATCGGCGTGCATGCCCAGGCGGCGCAGAACCTGCGGCGCTCGGTGAAGCGCGCGGGTTACGGCGTAGCCGAGTTCGTGCTGGAGCCGCTGGCCGCGTCGCTGGCGGTCGTGACCCAGGACGAGAAGGAGCTGGGATGTGCCCTGGTGGACATCGGGGGCGACTCGACGACCCTGTCCGTGTTCCACGACGGCAAGCCGCGCTACGTGGATTCGTTGCCGTTCGCCGCTGGACGGATCACGAGTGACCTGGTTCAGGGGCTGAGCGTGACCCAGGCCGACGCGGAGCGACTCAAGGA
Organism: Gemmatimonadota bacterium; assembly: GCA_039586815.1. Lineage (GTDB taxonomy): Bacteria > Gemmatimonadota > Gemmatimonadetes > Gemmatimonadales > GWC2-71-9 > WVYX01. The sequence continues at coordinate 135,648 of JBDHJR010000004.1, forward strand.
GCGGTGGGGCGTCGCCTACACCCCCATGGTCAATCCCGACGAGATGATCGAGCTTCCCGGCACGCCGGGTCAGGGTGTGCGCGGGGCAAAACGAGAGCTTGTTGCCCATATTATTCAGGAGCGCCTCGACGAGATCTTCGGCATCGTGCTCGACCGGCTGGAGACCTCGGGGTTCGGCGGGAGGCTTCCCGCCGGTGTGATCCTCACGGGCGGCGGTGCGCAGCTCGCTGGGATCGTGGAGTTGGGGCGCGAGGTATTCGCGATGCCGGTGCGACGGGGCTCTCCGGAGCGCGGCATCAGCGGGTTGGTGGACAGTGTGCAGGCGCCGCGCTACGCGGTGCCGGTGGGGCTGGCACTCTACGGTGTGCAGCGACGCGTTCAGGGTGACGCAGTCGGAGGCACCGGGGTCAGCCGCCTGTTCGGTCCGGTGAAGCGCTGGCTGCAGGAGTTCTTCTAACCGCCGTGAACGAGGGGCCCATGGTCTTCGAACTCGAGGAAAAAGTCTCCAAGAACGCCAGGATGCGGGTCTCAGGTGTCGGTGGCGGTGGAGGCAATGCCGTCAACCGCATGATCGAGGAGCACCTCACGGGGGTGGAGTTCATCTCGGTCAACACCGACGCGCAGGCGCTGCTGCACAACAAGGCCGACGTGAAGGTGCAGATCGGCAAGAAGCTCACGCGTGGGCTCGGTGCGGGTGCGCGACCCGAGATCGGCCGCCAGGCCATCGAGGAGAACAAGGATGACGTGCTGCACGTGCTCGAGGGCGCGGACCTCGTGTTCGTCACCTGCGGCATGGGCGGCGGCACGGGCACCGGAGCGGCGCCGATCATCTCGCAGCTCGCGCGGGACGTAGGCGCGCTCACCGTCGGGATCGTGACCAAGCCGTTCCTGTTCGAGGGGCGCAAGCGGATGCGGCAGGCCGAGATCGGCATCGCGGAGATGCGCAAGCACGTCGACACGATGATCGTGGTGCCGAACGAGCGGCTGTTGGCGGTGGTCGGCAAGAACGTGCCCTTCCAGGAGGCGCTCAAGAAGGCCGACGAGGTGCTGCTGCACGCGACGCAGGGCATCTCGACGCTCATCAGCGTCACCGGCTTGGTGAACGTCGACTTCGCCGACGTACGCACGGTCATGCAGAACGGTGGCTCCGCGCTCATGGGGATGGGAACCGGCCGCGACGAGGACCGGGCGATCGAGGCGTCGCAGCAGGCCATCACTAGCCCGCTGCTCGACAACGTTTCCATCGCAGGCTCCACGGGCGTGCTGGTGAACATCACGGGTGGCGAGGACATGAGCCTCGGCGAGGTGAGCCAGATCAGCGAGGTGATCCACGACGCCGCGGGCGATCAAGCCGAGATCATCTTCGGTGCGGTCAATGACCCTGCGATGGCCGGCGAGATCCGTGTCACGGTGATCGCCACCGGCTTCGACAAGCCGGCGACGCAGCAGGAGAGCCCCTTCGGGCGCAGCGGTACCGCTGGCGTGCTGCCCTTCCCGCAACAGCGCGGCGGGCGTGCGTCGAAGCCGGTCTCCAAGGACACCCCGGCGCCCGCGGCGAAGCCGGAGCCCGCCACGCCGGACGTGGACATCTCCGAGATGGAGATTCCCACCTTCATTCGGCGCCAGATGGACTGACATGCGCCACCGCGCGCTCCCGATAGCGATCGCCGCGCTGGCGTTCGTCGTCGCCCTCGTGTGGACGGCGGGCGAGGCGTGGTCTGAGCGCCGCATTCCCGTGGCAAAGCCAATCGTGGTGAGCAAGGCGTTATACGAACGCGCCGACACGCTGCGTCGCAATGAGACGCTGTCCCACCTGTTCTCGCGGCACCGCATCGAGGGTACGGAGCTGATCTCCCTGCTCGACGCGGCCGACGGCCTGAACCCGCGGCGCATGCCGGCCGGCCAGGTCTTCGAGTTTCGCTATGCCGTGGGTGAGGCGCGCCCCAACCGCGTCACCATTCGGTTGGGCGACGACCGCCTCCTCACGCTGCACGCCGATACGGGCCGGACGTGGCGCGGTGAGTCGGATGCGATCGTGTGGAGCGTGGAGTTGCGGCGCGTCGAGGGCGTGATTCGCTCGTCGCTGTACGATGCGCTCAACGAGAACATCCCCGACTCGGTGCTGCCGCCGAGCCAGCGGCCCCTGCTGCTGTGGGATCTGGCCGACGGAGTGTTCGGGTGGATGATCGACTTCACGCGCGACAACTACGAGGGCGACGACTTCGTGGTGCTCTACGAGCGGCTCAAGTCGGGCCTGGGCGACGTGCGCTACGGGCGGGTCGTTGCCGCGCGGATCGAGTCGCGCGGGGAGCCGCACGACGCGTACGTGATGACCGATGACGAAGGACGCAACCACTACTACGATGCCGAGGGGCGCTCTCTCAAGCGCGCCTTTAAGCTCTATCCGGTGCCGTCGTTCAAGTACATCTCGTCGGGATTTTCGGGCCGCCGGTTCCACCCAGTGCTCAAGACCCACAGGGCGCACCTGGGTGTGGATTACGCGGCGAGCACCGGCACGCCCATCGTCGCGACCGGAGACGGCACTGTGTCGCGCGCCGGCCGCTGGGGTGGGTACGGCATCATAGTGGCGGTACGGCACACCAAGGACATCGAGACCCGCTACGCCCACATGAGCCGCATTCGCGGCGGTATACGCCCGGGCGTGCGCGTGCAGCAGGGTCAGATCATCGGCTACGTCGGGATGACGGGGCTGGCCAACGCGCCGCACGTCCACTACGAGTTCCTCAAGAACGGCGCGCACCGCGATCCGCGTTCCGCAGGTGAGTTCGGGGAGGGAGAGCCGGTGCCGCGGGATCGTCGCGCCGAGTACGAGTCGCTGCGGTCGTACTACGAGCTGCTCCTGGTTCCCCGGTCCACCGAGAGCGTCGCCGCCGGCACCGACTGACGCAGACGCGGGTACCGTAACCCGTGGATATCTATCCGGCCATAGACATCGAGAACGGGCGTGTCGCACGGACCGCGGCAGGCGAACGTGACGATCCGCTCGCGTTGGCCGACGCGTACGTCGCCGAGGGCGCGCGCTGGGTGCACGTGGTGGACATGGACCGCGCGCTCGACACCGGCGGCGAGAACGATCGGCTGGTGCGCCGGTTGTGCGGCCTGTCGGGCGTGGCAGTGCAGGTCGGCGGCAATATCACCGATTCCGCCTGGGCGAGCGACATGGTGGACGCGGGTGCCGCGCGGGTGGTGCTGGGATCGGCTGCGGCGGTCGAGCCGGGCCGCCTCGCTCAACTGGCCTCCGCCGTCGGCATCGACCGCGCGGCCGTGGCGCTGGACGTGCGCCGTGGGGCGCCGCTGCCGGTCACTCTGGAGCAGCTCTCGGCGCTGCTGCGTGACATCGGGGTGCGCACCGTGCTGTATCGCGACCTGGAGCGCGACGGCACCCTGGGCGGCGCCGAGCTCGAGGGAGCAGCGGCGCTGATGCGATACGGCTTCGAGGTGATCGCCGCCGGCGGTGTGGCGTCGCTGCAGGAGCTGGAGTCAGCCGCCCGCCTCGGGCTCGCCGGTGTCATCGTGGGCCGCGCATTGCTGGAAGGGCGCTTCACGCTGAGTGAGGCGATGGCATGCTCGGGCTGATCGTCGCCCTGGGAGCGGCGGCGCTGATCGCCGGCTTCACCTACCTCAGGCGCGAGCGGTTGGGCATCGAGGGATTGGGGCTCGCGGCCCTGCGCACGGTGGCGCTCGCGAGCCTGCTGGTGCTGGTGCTCAATCCGGTGCGCGGCGCTCGAGTTGCTGGGGGAGAGCCCACCGTGCTGCTCGACGCGTCGCTCAGCATGACGGCCGCCGGTGGCCAGTGGTCGACAGCTCTGGACACGGCCCGTGGCCTGGCCGGTACGGCGGCGGCCGTGCTGCGGTTTGGATCGGGCGTGACCGCGTTCGATACCGTTCCACCTGCCGACGGACGCTCGCGTCTGGGACCGGCACTCGCGGCGGCCCAGGGCCGGGGCCGCCCCGTGGTGATCGTGACCGACGGCGAGCTGGACGACGCTGCGGCCATCCCTGCCGCGTTGCTGGGTGGCGCCAGGGTTGTTCTGCTGCAGCGCGACACCGCACCAGGCGCGGCGCTGATTGATGCGCACCTCCCCGCCGTGGCACAGCGTGGAGATTCGCTCGGCATATCGCTCACCATCGGCAAGTGGGGCGCCGAGTCCGGTCAGAGCGCCCGCCTCGAGGTGTTCGTGGGAGAGCGACGCCTGCTGCAGCGCGAGCTGGAGCTGCCGCCGGGCCCCGCCACCGCGCGCCGCAGCGTCGCGCTCCCCCCTCGCACGCTGGCGGTGGGAAGGCACGTGCTGCGCCTGCGCGTCACACTGCCCGGCGACGCCGAGCCGCGCGATGACGAGCGCTGGCGCGTCGTGCGGATAACGGATCGGCCCGCCGTGGTAGTGATCGTGGATCCGGCGGATTGGGAGGGGCGGTTCCTGGTGAGCACACTGCGGGCGGTGTCAGGCACTTCGGTCATAGGGTACGCGCGCACGGGTGACACGACGTGGATCGACATGCGCACGCTCGAGCGGGCTTCTCTTGGCGCCGTGCGGTCCGCCGCGCGTCGTGCGGGACTGCTGGTGCTGCGCGGCGGAAGCAGCAGCGCGATCGCGCCACAGCGGCGCGGACCGGTGTGGCGTTGGCCGGGTGGCAGCGACCGGAGTGCCGAGTTGTTCCCGGGCGACTGGTATCTGGGTGGTGCCGTGCCGGCATCGCCGCTGGCCGGCCGGCTCGCCGGGGTGGCGTGGGACGCACTGCCGCCGCTCACCGGTGTGGTGCCCCTCGCTCCCAGCAGGGGCGAGTGGGTGGCGTTGTCGGCGCGTCGTGGGCGGCGCGGCGCCGAGCGGGCAGTGCTGGTGGGCACCGATACCGCCGGGCAGCGGGAGCTCACCACCGCAGGGGCGGGAGTGTGGCGCTGGGCGTTCCGCGGCGGTGCGGCGGCCGAGGCGTACCGCGCGCTTGTGGCAGCGGGAGTCGATTGGCTGCTCGCCTCTGAAGCGCTGCCTGGGCAGGCGCCGCTCAGCGCCGCCGCCGTCACCCCGCGTGGAACGCCGGTAGTGTTCCGCCGGCACGGTGATTCAGGACCCGATTCGGTCATTGTTACGCTCGAGGGAGGAGGAGTTACCGAGACCGTGAGCCTGCAGTTCGACGCGGACGGCGTCGCGCTGGTGACGCTGGAGCCGGGCGTGTACCGCTGGTCGGCGCCGGGTGCCGGCGGCATGGCCGTGGTGGAGCCCTACTCGGAGGAGTTCGTGCCGCGGCCGGTGGCCAGCCTCAGCGTGGGTGCGGCGGGCTTCACCTGGCTCGAAACGTACGCGCGCGAGTGGTGGTGGCTCTTCCTGATCGCGGTAGCGGCGCTCGCCGCGGAGTGGGCCTGGCGGCAACGCCGGGGGTTGTCGTGAAGCGCGGGCTGTGGCGTCGCATCAAGGAGGTGGCCCTCACCGACGTCACGGTGCTGGTGAAGGGGCTCGATCACGACACGCTCGAGGCGATCGAGCGCGTCCTGGTCGAAGCCGACTTCGGGCCGGCGGCGTTCGAGATCACCGAGGAGCTCGAGGCTCAGCTCAGGCGCGGCAGCCTCAAGTCCGAGAGTGCCGCACGCGCGTGGCTCGAGCATCGCATCGCCGATTACCTGCCGGGCAGTGGCGAGCAGCGCGAGCTGGACCTGGGCGACGGAGCCGGGCCGGCCGTGATCCTGGTATTGGGCGTGAACGGCGTGGGGAAGACCACGTTCATCGCCAAGCTGGCGCACCGGCTCGGGCGCCAGGGCAAGAGCGTGATCCTCGCTGCGGCCGATACGTATCGTGCCGGAGCCAGCGAGCAGCTCACCGAGTGGGCCGCGCGCCTGGAGTTGCCGTGTGTCACCGGCACGCCGGGCGGCGATCCCGCCGCGGTGGCGTTCGACGCCGTGGAAGCGGCCAAGGCACGCAGCATTGACGTGGTCCTGGTGGATACGGCCGGTCGGCTGCACACGCACGGGGACCTCATGGAGGAACTCAAGAAGATCGCCCGCGTGGTGGAGCGCCGGCGCGACGGCGCGCCGCACGAGAGCTTCCTCGTGCTCGACGGCACGGTGGGGCAGAACGCGATGCAACAGGGACACGCGTTTGCGGATGCCGTGCCGGTGAGCGGGCTGGTGATCACCAAGCTGGACGGCACCGCCAAAGGCGGTGCGGTGATTCGGCTGCGCCGCGAGCTGGACGTTCCCATCGCCTTCATCGGGGTGGGTGAAGGGTTGGACGACCTCGAAGTGTTCGACCCACAGCGTTTCACGGAGCGCATGTTGGCAGACTGATGCCGGTTCGACTCGATCAGCCCGTGCAGTTCCTCAAGGGGGTTGGCCCGAGGCGGGCCGAGGCGTTCGCGCGCCTGGGTGTGCGCACCGTGGAAGACCTGCTGTACCACGTGCCGCACCGCTACCTCGACGCTACCACAGTCACACCCATCGCCAAGGCCGACGTGGGGAAGGACGTGGCCCTGGTGGGTCACGTCGTATCCAAAGCCGTGGTCCCGACGCGGCGTCGCCTCAGGATCTTCCGTGCCGTGCTGAAGGATGCCTCGGGGGTGATAGAGTGCGCCTGGCCCGGCCAGGCCTTCCTCGACCGGGTGATCAAGCAGGGGCAACTCCTGCTCGTCACCGGCCCGGTCAAGTACTACCACGGGCGCCAGATCGTGCCGCGCGAGCAGATCGTACTGGCCGAAGAGGGCGAGGGGGCCGAAGCCGAAGAGTTCGGCGGCGGGCTCGTGCTGCCCGTCTATCCCGCCACGGAGGGACTCACGCACCGGCAGATCCGGCGCGTGGTGGCCGAGCACCTCGAAGCCATGGTCGCCGTCGTAGAAGACGTCACGCCGGTGCCGCTGGCACGCGAGGCGGGCGTGCCGGGGCTCGAGCAGGCACTCGCGGTGATTCATCGCCCGCCCGCACCCGGTGCGTGGGAAGTGGGCCGTCGCAAGCTCGCGCTCGACGAGCTGCTCGACCTGCAGCTGGTGGTGGCGCGCGCGCGGCATCTGGCCAAGGGTGCCAAGAAGGGGCCGCACTTCGAGGTCAAGAAGGAACTCACCTCCAAGCTCAAGCACACGCTGCCGTTCGAGCTGACGGCGGGGCAGAAGCGGGCGGTGCGCGAGATAACCAAGGACATGGTGGGCGATGCCCGCATGCACCGGCTGCTCATGGGAGAGGTGGGGACCGGCAAGACGGTGGTGGCGCTGTTCGCCATGCTGCTGGCCGTGGAAAACGACTATCAGGCGGTGTTCATGGCGCCCACCGAGCTGCTCGCCGAGCAGCACGCTCGCACGCTCGCCGAGCTGCTCGAGCCACTTGAGATTCAGCCCGAGATCCTCCTCGGGCGGCTCACGGCAGCGGAGAAGGCCGCGATTCGGGAACGCATCGCCACCGGTGGCGCGCGCGTCATCGTGGGCACGCACGCGCTGATACAGGAGACCACCGACTTCAGCCGCCTCGGGCTGGTGGTGATCGACGAGCAGCACCGCTTCGGAGTGGAGCAGCGCGCCGCCCTCATAGAGAAGGGAGAAGCGCCCGACGTGCTGCTGCTCTCGGCCACGCCCATACCGCGCACGCTGGCGCTCACCCTGTACGGCGACCTCGACATCTCGGCGCTCAAGGAGAAGCCCAAGGGGCGAGCCACGGTGAAGACGGGCGTGCGCAGCAGCAAGGACCGCGGCAAGATCTACGCGTTCCTGCAGGAGCAGTGTGCCGCCGGCCGTCAGGTGTACGTGGTCTATCCGGTGATCGAGGAGTCGGAGCGGGTGGATCTCAAGGCGGCGACCACCATGGCGGAGGAGCTGGAACGCAAGCTGGCCCCCCTCAGCGTCGGGCTGGTGCACGGCCGCCTCAAGTCCGAGGAGCGCGATGACGTCATGCGGCGGTTCCGCGACGGTGAGCTCAACGTGCTGGTGGCGACCACCGTGATCGAGGTGGGCATCGACGTGCCCAACGCAACGGTGATGGTGGTCGAGCATCCCGAGCGCTTCGGGCTGGCCCAGCTGCACCAGCTGCGCGGGCGCGTGGGGCGCGGGGCCGAGGAGAGCCACTGCATCCTGATCTGCGATCAGCCGGTGGCGCTGCAACGGCTCAAGCGCTTCGCGCGCACCAGCGACGGCTTCAAGATCGCCGAGCTCGACCTCAAGGAGCGCGGCATGGGGGAGCTGGCCGGCACGCGCCAGGCCGGGGGGTTCCACCTGCGCTTCGCGGACCTGGAGACCGACGGCGACCTGGTGGTGGCTGCCCGGAAAGCCGCGCTGGCACTGATCGACAAGGACCCCAACCTGTCCAAGCCCGAACAGGCGCGGCTCAGGAGCCGCATCGAGCGGCGCTACGAGCGCGGGATGGAGCTGTTCAGGGTGGGGTAAGGGATGGCGAGCGCTTGAAGTGGCTCGTGACGAAGAGAACCAGATCCTCCCCCGGGGCGCCCAGAAAGAACTCCTCCACGAACTCGTCCTGCGAGATCACGGTGTATGCCTCTCGCGCCCGCCACCCCTCGCGGAAGTTCTCGATCGCCTCTGTGTCGAACACGACCCGGTTGCCTTGTGACAATGCGGTGTCAAGCACGAACCGATTCACGATGCGCTCGTCGTGGAACTGCCGCAGCACCAGGAGTCCGCGGTCACGGTCGAAACTGAAGAAACTCCAGGTGTTGTGGATCTCGCCCTCGGGGTTCTGTTCCTGGGGCGGGTACACGCTGCGGTGCCGCTCGTGCAGGTAGGCCCCTTCCAGCACGAACGAGTACGTCCGCGTGATGGTGGAGCGACCGAAGCGGCCTTCAGCCGTGCCCGTCCATGAGCCTTCGAGGAAGCGCACGGGCTGCCAGGGGTCGTCCTGGGGTGGCCAGTCCGCACCGAGGCCCATTGCAGGCAAGAGCGCGGCAATGAGCAGCCACGCCGTCATCGGCCGGCGTGCTCCGCGTCCTTCCAGTTCCACCACTTGAGCCGCTCGGCGTCGTGCACGTCGTTGCTCGCGAAATAAACCGCGCAGCGGAACACGTATAGGACACATCTGTCGATGTGCTCCCCGCGCATTGTGCAGAGACGTTCGTACAGCTCCTCCGGATCGGCGCCGTCCAGGTCGGCCACCTGCCTAACGTCGAGAGCCAGCAGGTCCTGTGCTATGCTGGGTCCGACACCGGGGATTCGCTGCAGATCGACAGAAGTCATGGTCACGATCGCGCGCTCACTGATACTTGATCGCGTAGTAGATCACGTAGAACCATGAGAAGATGCCGTGGATGATCGCCCAGATGATCGACTTGTTGGCGCTCCACGAGATTGCGATTGCGAGAGCGGTGCCGAATCCTATGCCGGCTTTTGCGGCGTCTTTAGAATGAGCCATTTACTCCTCGCGGTTTAGGCGGCCTTGTTGAATGCTGTTCATCGAGCCGCCGCCTGGCAAGCTCGCTGGCGTAGCGAACACCCAGCGTTGCGCGGTGCTCGGCCGCCCACTGGGTCAGTGCGGTGGTCCCCGCTGGCGCAGCATCGACGTAGAGCCGTCCTTCCATCAGACCCCGGATCTCCTCGCGCGTGATGACCACGTCGCCCTTGAACGCTCCCACTGCGCGGCCGACCCAGTAGCCGAGCTGTGGCGGGACCGAGACCACGGGGCGGGGGCGACCGATGATCCGGCCGATCGTCTCGGCCAGCTCGCGATACGTGAAGGTCTCCGGCCCGATCGCCTCCACCGTCACGTCGTCGTCGTGCGCTCCGTGTGTGACTGCGAGCCGTGCCAGGTCGTCCACGTAGATCGGCTGCAGGCGGTACTCTCCGTTGCCGAACACCCCGAAGACCGGGAAGCGGCGCAGCACCCATGCGATGTTGTTGATGAGGATGTCCTCCTTCCCGAACAGCACGGTGGGTCGCAGGATGGCGTATGACAGACCAGAAGACTTGAGAGCCGCCTCGAGCTCGGCCTTGCCGCTGAAGTATGGGAGGTCGGACTCGACCGACGGATTCGTGATGCTGACATGAACCACGCGCCGCACTCCCGCCTCCTGGGCGGCCCGGAAGAGTGCCAGGGTGTTGGCCACGGCCTCGCGATGCTTGAATGTCTTGTGGTCGAAGCGGACCCAGTAGGTGTTGTAGAGTACTGTCACGCCCCGGAGCGTCTCAGTCAGAGCCGCCAAGTTCTGGAACTGCAGCGGATGGGCCGGCACGCGCCCGCCGAAAGGATCGGGGCGGTGGGAGGAGTTCGTGAGGGTTATGACTCGACTACTGGTGTCCAGCAGACGGCGGGCTATGTAGCGTCCGGAGTAGCCGAACGCGCCGGTGACGGCGTGGAGCTCGGTGTCCAAAGGAGTCTGCCCCTCCGCAGGTGCACGGGCGCGCATCAGCTGCCGATGACTTCCCGAATCCGGGCAGCCGCGCTGCGACCCCTCTCCAGTGCCGCTTCGATCGAGCGCACGGTGCCGGGTTCCTCACCGGCGATACTGCGCCACGCCTCCAGATGTGCCGGGTCACAGAAGAAGTTGGTCTTGGGGCAGTCGTACGCGGCCCCGCTGTCCCAAACGACTGTAGTGGTGGGGGGTGCGTTCGTCACGACGCCCGTCGCGTCGAGTGCGATTTCGATCGAGACGCCGCAGTGGTGACAGCTCGAGTGAATGCTGCAGGCGGACTCCGCCAAGAACGGTACGTAGAAACAGTCGATCGCGCACATGCAGTAGACGCGCGACCCTGCCTCGAATTGCACCTCGTGCGCCGTCTTCACCGGCGAGTATGGGTACGCGTCGGCAATCCAGCCGGTGGTCGGATCCAGGCGCACCGCATCGTGCGATGCCAACTCCCTCAGCGCGTCGGTGATCGAAGCTGCATCCAGGCTGAGATCCCGCTGCGCCTCGGCGAGTGCAGGTGCGCGGCCGAGCCTGGGAAACGCATCCAGCACGTAGCGATAGACGATCACCGTCTGTTCGCTGGGCATGTTGGCTGGGTATCGCGAGAAGGGAGCTTCCATCAGTAGGGCAAGTTGTCCGATCCCAGGCCAACGTTATCCGTTTCGGGATCCTCGACGAACTGCACCGCGTCGATCGTGTCTCGACCATGCAACACGGCTTTCGCGATCCGATGCATGCCATCCATCACGGCTCCGCCGGCCCGATCGTCGGGTCTCAGACCCGACACCGCACCATCTCCGGGACATCCGAAGGTGTAGCCTTCCGGTAGTCCAACGCTACGGTCCGGGCTCGACCCTGGCCCCGCTATCGCTTAGAAGCTGCCTCAAGACCGAGCGGTGGCAGCGATCCTCGTGCTCGCAGTAGCAGCCCACAGAGAAGTTCGTGGTATGAGACAGCACTGCCAGCAGTGTGAGGGCGTGCTTTGCCTCGGTCGCAGCCATCTCCGCCTTGTACTTCTTCGTGAATGCAGCCCATTGCCGCGGCGTTTCCGCCTGCTGCCCGAGCTTCATCGTCTCAGCACTCGGAGCCAGGGTAGGGAACCACACGTCGTACCAGTTCTGCTTGGAGAATTCCGACTTGGGCACGCCGCGGGGAGGGCGGCGGACGGTTCCGATCCTGGTTCCCTCATCCGGGTGCCGTGGGGTCCCGAGGCGGACAACTCGTACACTCATCTGAGACTCCTAGGTGGTGAAGCTGTCGCTCTCGTCACGAAGAGCTGGCTCGCTGGAGTCAGCACACGCGGAGAAATGTGAGCGTTTCACGGTGCGAAGCGCCCGAGAAAGGCTTTCATCGCCTCCACAACTCGCGCCTTCATTGCCACGACCTCACCCACGACGGCCCGCGCGGGCCCGTCCTCAGATCCCTCGAGTAGGAAGCGCCAGCCCTCCAGGTCTTCCGAAGCGGTCTCCTCGAGGACCCTGATGACATCGACCGCGCTTCCCGCTCGACGGCAGCGTCGCTCGAGGAGCTGCGCCACGCGACCGGCTGCCCCCCCCGACGCCTCAACCTCCTCCCGCGCGGCGCGGGACAGTGATGGATCCGCAATCCCGGCGGCACGCCGGGCCGCTCGCAGACGGTCTCCGAAGTCGGCCTCGAGCTCATTCACGGTCGCGACCAAGTCAGCCAGTTCGCGGAGCGGTTGATCCTGACTCGAATGAGTCAGCTTGCCCTGGGCGGCTGTGACATACGCGGTGCGAATCACGTACACGGTCGGATGGTCTTCAACGGTCACGACGTCACTCCGTCGTTGAACTTTGCCGGTAGAGTCGGATATGGGCCGAGCCGCTGCGCTGCCTAACGCCTCTGCGCCTCCGCAGCTGCATGTGCTTCCACCGCTTCCCGCCAAGTTGGCCTCCGGCGTGCACTTAGGCCAGAGCCGAAAGGGGGCATCGGGGGTTGCCGGGCGTCAGCCCCCGCCCGTGGGCCTCGCCGCTGCTCCCGCCCCCCTCCTCTTGACATATAAGCGATCATTGATTAAATAACTGCTTATGAATAGCCCACCCACCACCGAACTGGCCTCCGCGGTCGCGCGCCATCGCGCTCTGGGCGACGAGACCCGTCTGCGCATCCTCCACCTGTTGGTGGGGAGCGAGGTGTGCGTGTGCGACCTGGCCGCCCAGCTCGAGATCACCCAGCCGCTGCTGTCGTTCCACCTGAAGACGCTGCGCGAGGTGGGACTGGTGCAGGCGCGGCGCGAGGGTCGCTGGATGCATTACTCGATCGATCCGGAGGCGGTGCGGGAGCTGGGGGAAGGGCTCGGGATCATCGCCAAGGAGCACAACAAGCGCTCCAAGCTGGCGTTGAAGTGCTGTTGAACCGTGAAGCGAGGAAGGCGCAACACATGACGGAGAACATCAAGGAAACGGTGCGCGATCACTACGCCGAGGCAGCTCGCCAGGCGGCGCAGGGCGACTCGGCCTGCTGCTGCTCCGACACCAAGGGGGGCGAGCCGATCCCCCTGAATCTCTACAGTGAAGCGGAGCTCGCCGATCTGCCCGAGAAGGCGCGGCTCGCTTCTCTCGGGTGTGGCAATCCCACGGCACTGGCCGAACTGGAAGAGGGGGAAGTGGTGCTGGACCTGGGTTCGGGCGGCGGCATCGACGTGCTGCTGTCGGCGCAGCGGGTCGGCCCCGCGGGGAAGGCCTACGGGCTCGACATGACTGACGAGATGCTCGACTTGGCGCGCGAGAACCAGCGCAAGGCGGGAGTGGAGAACGTGGAGTTCCTGAAGGGTGAGATGGAGGACATCCCGCTACCCGACGGCAGCGTGGACGTCATTATCTCCAACTGCGTGATCAACCTGTCGTCCGACAAGGCGCGCGTGATCGAGGAGGCCTTCCGCGTGCTGAAGCCCGGCGGTCGGTTCGCGGTGAGTGACGTGGTGGCACTGGGTGACCTGCCGGCCGAGGTGCGGCAGAACGCCGCGCTCTGGTCGTCGTGTCTGGGTGGGGCGCTGAAGCAGGGCGATTACCGCGCCAAGCTGGCTGCTGCCGGGTTCGAGGAGATTGACCTCGAGTCGACACGGAACTTTGAGATCCCGGGCGTCGCCTCCTTCATGAGCGCTTTCGTGCGGGCGCGCAAGCCGGCCTAACGCACTATGTCGGCCTTGGCGGCGAGAATGAAGTCGCTCTCCGTGAGGCCGTCGATCTTGTGGGTCCAGATCTTGAGACCCACCTTGCCCCAGCTCAGGTAGATATCGGGGTGGTGGCCTTCCTCTTCGGCCACCGCCCCGATGCGGTTGGTGAAGGCCAGGGCCTGGGCGAAGTCGTCGAAGCCGAACTCCTTCTCCAAGTGGTGCTCGTCCACCGCCTGCCACCCACTCCCGAGTATGTCGAGCAGGCTGGAGATCTGATCTGCCTTGAGAGGCGGCACGCCGCCGCGGCAGGGGACGCAGTGCTTGTCGGCCAGTTCGCTCATGGGCTTCACCTAGGGGTGCCGGTTAGATGCTGAATGCGAGCGCGCAGTATAGCAGCGCGCGGGTGTGGTCGTCTACCGCTGAACCGCGGCCGTTCCTGCGAGGTTCCCCTTGCACGCCTCACGTCCCCGTGGCTACGATACCGGCGCCATGAGCGCCCTCCTTCGCATCAACGAGCTGCGCGACCACCTCGGTGACGAGGTGGCCGTCAGGGCCTGGGTAATGACCACCCGCTCGAGCGGCAAGATCGGCTTCGCCGTGCTGCGCGACGGCACCGGCTATCTGCAGGCCGTCGTCCCCAAGAAGGAAGTCGAGCCGGAGGTGTGGGACGCGTTCAAGGGGCTCGCCCAGGAGACGGCCGTCGTGGTCAGCGGCACCGCGCGGGATGACGAGCGCGCTCCCGGCGGGGTGGAGCTCACCGTGACGGGACTCGAGGTGCTGGCAACCAGCCCCGATTTTCCCATCACGCCCAAGGAGCACGGCACGGCGTTCCTGTTCGAGCACCGTCACCTGTGGCTGCGCAGCCGCCGGCAGGTGGCGATCATGAAGGTGCGCCACGAGGTGGTGAGTGCCATCCGGGACTTCCTGCACCAGCGCGAGTTCCTTCTGGTCGACACGCCGATCCTCACCGGTTCCATAGGCGAGTCGGCGGGCACGCTGTTCGAGACCGAGTACTTCGATCTGGGCAGCGCCTACCTGGCGCAAACGGGGCAGCTCTACCTCGAGGCCGCCGCCGCGGCACTGGGACGGGTGTACTGCTTCGGCCCCACCTTCCGGGCGGAGAAGTCCAAGACGCGGCGCCACCTGGCCGAGTTCTGGATGGTGGAGCCCGAGGCGGCTTGGCTCGATTCCGACGATAACATGCGGCTGCAGGAGGACTTCGTCTCCTACATCGTGGGGCGCTGCCTCGAGCGCCGCGCCGAGGAGCTGAAGGAGCTGGAGCGCGACACGGCACCGCTCGAGCGGGTGACACCGCCGTTCCACCGCATCTCCTACAGCGACGCGATCACCAAGCTGGGTGAGCTGGGGAAGGAGATCCAGTGGGGTCAGGATCTCGGTGCCGACGAGGAGATCGCGCTGTCGGACACGTACGACCGGCCGGTGTTCGTGTACAACTATCCGCGCGCGGTGCGGGCGTTCTACATGAAGCAGAATCCCGACGACCCGCGCACCGTGCTGAACAACGACCTGCTGGCGCCGGAGGGCATTGGCGAGATCATCGGTGGCAGCCAGCGGGAGGACGACCACGACAGTCTGCTGGAGCGGATTCGCGAGCTCTACCTGCCGGAGGAGTCCTACGCCTGGTACCTCGACCTGAGGAAGTACGGCACCTTCGTGCACTCGGGCTTCGGGCTCGGGGTGGAGCGCACGGTGGCGTGGATCTGCGGCTTCCCCCACATCCGTGAGGCGATCGCGTTCCCCCGCATGATGACGCGGCTGTATCCCTAGGCGTCACCCGCCGCTTTCACCTCGTCCCACAATTCGTCCAGCTCTTCCAGGGAAGCGCGGCCCACGTCGATGCCGCGCTCCGCTGCCAGCTGCTCGATGGCGCGGAACCGCTCGCTGAATTTGGCGTTGGCGCGCTCCAACGCGGCTCGCGGGTCGGCTCCCAGCTTGCGTGCCAGGTTCACCACGGCGAACAGCAGGTCGCCGATCTCGGCGCCGATTGCCTCCTCTGTATCGTCCTGCTCGATCTCCCGCTCGAGCTCGCGCAGCTCCTCCCGCACTTTCTCACGGGGCCCCTGGGCGTCGGGCCAATCGAACCCCACACCCGCGGCCCGCTCCTGCAGACGATAAGCCATTAGCAGCGCCGGCAGGGTGGGCGGCAGGCCGTCCAGCACGCTGGGGCGATCCTCACCGTGCTCCTCCAGCTTGGTGCGCTCCCAGGTATCGGGGTCCAGGGGGGCGCCTTCCGTATCGCCGTCGAGCTTCTCTGGGAACAGGTGGGGGTGGCGGCGCCACATCTTCTGCTCCACGCCCTGCGTGAGGTCCTCTGCGCCGAAGCGGCCCTGCTCCTCGGCCAGCACGACCTGGAAGGCTACGTGCAGCAGCAGGTCTCCCAACTCGGTGCGGATCTGGTTGGGGTCGGCGAGCGACAGGGCGTGATCCAGCTCCAGAGCCTCTTCGACCAGGTAGGGCCGCAGGGTCTCCGGGGTCTGGGCGGCGTCCCACGGGCACCTCTTCCGCAGGTCCCGCACCAGCTCCACGATGCGTCCAAGCGCTGATGGTTCTTGCATTTGCGTCCTCGGGCCGGTTACAATACGCGTCCGTTAGCAACACTGTCAAACGAGGCTTACGACGAACCGCGCTCGGGTAGAGATAGACCTGGCGAGCCTGGTCGCCAACGCGCGGACGGTGCAGGTGGCCGCGCAGGGTGCGCCGCTGCTCCCCATGGTGAAGGCCGACGCGTACGGCCTGGGGGTCGTTCCCGTCGTGCGTGCGCTGGAGGTGGTCGAGCCGTGGGGCTACGGTGTGGCGACTGCCGCGGAAGGGATCGAGCTACGGGAGGCCGGCATTCGCCGGCCCATTCTCGTACTCACTCCGCCGCCGGCCGACCTGTTGCCGGCGTATCGCGACCACGACCTGCGTGCGGTGCTGGACCGGCCCGCGGTTGCCGAGGTGTGGGATCTGCCGTTCCACCTGGAGATCGACACCGGGATGGCTCGGTGCGGCGTGCGGTGGGATGACTCCGACGCGATCGCGGCGTTCGAGTCAGAGCGGTTGGAGGGGGTCTTCACGCACTTCCACTCCGCCGACGAGGGCAGCGATTCCGTCGACGCGCAGTGGTCGCGGTTCGAGACCGCGCTCGGCGCGTTGGGCAGGCGCCCTCCGCTGGTGCACGCGCAGAACAGCGCTGGCGCCTGGCGGCTGCAGCAGCGACTCGATCTCGCGCGCCCGGGCATCTTTCTCTACGGAGGACGACACGCGCCCGACCTGCCGGCGCCGCGACCCGTCGTGACGCTCAGGGCTCCCGTCGTGAGCCTGCGCCACGTGCGCAGCGGCGAGACGGTGAGCTACGGCGGGACGTGGACCGCACCGCGCGAAACAACGGTCGCCACGCTGGGCATCGGGTACGCGGATGGAGTGGCGCGAGCCGCAGGCGGGAAGGCGCAGGTGCTGTTGGACGGCGCGCGACGTCCGCTGGTGGGACGGGTCACGATGGACTTCGTGATGGTGGATCTGGAAGGCGTCGCCTCGGGCGTACGGCTCGGGGACTTCGCTACGCTGGTAGGGCACGACGGTGGGGCCGAGATCACCATAGACGAGTTCGCGGGTTGGGCGGGAACCATAGCCTACGAGGCGCTCACCCACTTGCGGCTGCGCGCGACTCGCGAGTACGGCGGCGCATGACCCGGGGCCGCGGCCGCGTTGCCCTCGTGGTGCTGGACGGTGTGGGCATCGGAGCGGTGCCCGACCAGGCCGAGTGGGGTGATGCAGGGAGCGACACGCTGGGCAATGTGGCGCGCGCGGTGGGTGGGCTGCGGTTGCCCAACCTTGAGGCGCTGGGTCTCGGCTGCTGCCGTCCGCTGGAGGGGATGCGATGCGAGCGTCCCAGGGGTGCCCACGGGGTAGCGCTGCCGCGCGCCCGCGGCAAAGACAGCACGACGGGACACTGGGAACTTTGCGGGCTGCCGCTGGAAGAGCCCTTTCCCACGTACCCGCGCGGCTTTCCGCACAGCGTCATCGCCGCGTTCGTGCAGGCTACCGGCCGCGACGTGCTGGGCAACAAGCCCGCCTCGGGCACTGCGATCATCGAGGAGTTCGGGGCGGAGCAGCTGGCGCGGGGTGATTGGATCGTCTATACGTCGGCCGACAGCGTATTCCAGATCGCGGCGCACGAGGGGACGATCCCGCTGGAGGAGTTGTATGCCGCGTGTCGGGTGGCACGCGACGAGGTATTGGTTGGTGAGCACGCGGTGTCGCGCATCATCGCCCGGCCGTTCGAGGGAGAGCCAGGTAGCTTTCGTCGCACCCCGAACCGTCGCGACTTCTCGCTGGCGCCGCCCGGCGAGACGCTGCTCGACCGGCTGGCGGGGGCCGGCGTGCCGCGGGTGGGGGTCGGCAAGGTGGACGATCTGTTTGCCGCGCGCGGCATCGAGAGCACGCACACGCCGACCAACGCCGAGGCGTACGCGCTGATCGCCGACGCGCTGCGGTCGCTGGACCGGGGGTTGGTGTTCGCCAACGTGATCGAGTTCGATCAGTCCTGGGGGCACCGCAACGACCCAGTGGGGTTCTACAGTGGGCTGGAAGAGCTGGATCGCGCGCTGCCCCAGCTGTTGGCCCCGCTGCGAGAGGAAGACGTGATGGTGTTTACCGCCGATCACGGCAACGATCCGACGACGCCGTCGACCGACCACTCGCGGGAGGCGGTACCGGTGCTGGTGGCGGGCCCACGCGTGGAGCCGGTGGCGCTGGGGGAGCGGCAGACATTCGCCGACCTGGGAGCGACCGTTGCTGAGTATTTTTCGGTAGAGCTGGAGGCGGGCTCATCGTTTCTCGGGCAGGTGGCGCCGTGGGCGACCGGCTGATCGACGCGGCGAGAGAGGCGCGAGCCCGTGCCTACGCTCCGTACAGCGGCTACTGTGTGGGAGCGGCGCTGGAGGCGCACGACGGGCGCGTTTTCGTAGGCGCCAATGTGGAAAGTGCGTCTTACGGCTTGAGCATATGCGCCGAGCGGGTGGCGCTCGGCGCCGCGGTCGCTGCAGGCGCGCAGCGCTTCACGCGGCTGGTGGTAGTGACCGACTCGCTGCCGGGAGGCTCGCCCTGCGGGGCTTGCCGCCAGGCGCTGGCCGAGTTCGGGTTGGACTTGCAGGTGGAGGCCATCGGCGCCGATGGGACGCGCCGCTGGCGTCTCGAGGACTTGTTGCCCGACGCGTTCGGGCGGGAGGACCTGACACACCGATGAGGGTGGGGAAGTTGAACCTGGCGCGTGTCGTTTGGGGGGCGAGCCTCCTGACCATGCTCGTGGCCGGGTGCCAGGAGGATCTGACGGCACCCGGGACCTGTCCCGAGTACTGTCCGGCCAAGCTGATCGACGTATTCGACTCTGTGTTCGTGGGGAGCGTCTACGGCGACACCGCTTACGTGGGTTACGTACAGACTCACCGGGCAGGGAGCGCGCAGGTCGTGATTGACGGGTCGGCCGCGGAGAGCCGTCCCATCAACCAGTTCCAGCGGTTCTCGTCTGAGTTCAACAACCAGCCGATTGCCGTGATCGACTCGTTCCTGCTCACGGTGGCCGTGCTCGGTCACTCGTCCTTCCCGGGACTGGAGCTGGTCATGCACCACCTCCCAGTGGGCCTCGACTCGACGACGACCCATGCGGACCTCGATCCCTTCTTCGATGACAGCACCGAGATCGGGGTGTTGGCGATCCCGGATTCGCTCACCAGGGATACCATCAGCGTGCGCCTTCCGGGTGACGCATTCCCGACGCTGATCGCGGACAGCATGGTGGCGGCGTTGGGGTTCAGAATCACCGCGGGTCCCGAGGGCTGGGCGGACCTGGGCACGATCGAAGCCCAGATCGGGGCCCAGATGGCCATCTACGTCAAGTACGTGATTGATGGTGACACCGTCGAGGTGAACGAGACCCGACTTACCCAGTTCGATTCATACGTCTCGGTCGATCAGCCGGCCATGAACCCGGATATCCTCGCAGTGGGTGGTGCGCCGTCGTGGCGGTCGTTCCTGCGGTTCGACATCCCCAGCTGGGTCACCGACTCATCCGACATCGCTCGCGCCACTCTGATTCTGGTTCCCTCTGAGCCCATCCTGGGAGCCGCCGGTGACAGCGTGCGGCTGCGTGCCGATGCTGTGACTCAAGACGTCGGGTCCAAGTCACCGATCCTCGTGCCGGGCGGATCGGCAGACACGCTCACCCTGGGCTCGTTGGACGTGAACACCGGCTGGAGCGATACTCTCCTAATCGACGTGACGCACATTCTGAAGCTGCTGCGTCTGGATCTCTCGAGGCCACACTCAATCGCGCTTTGGATGGTTCCGCAGGCGGGCTCAGTGGGGCAGGCGCGCTTCTGGTCGAGTCGCAACGCGGCCCTTGCACCGGCCCTGGCCGTCACGTGGACGCCGCTCTTCCCACGCGAGGGGCAGTGAGCCGGCTCGCTCTGCTGGTTCTGGCGCTGGTCGTCGGCCTGCCGCAGCTAGCGGTGGCCCAGTCGTCTCTCTACGCGGTGGTGGGGATCGGGTTCCCTGGCCGTGCGATAGGTGTGCGCTCGCGAGCCATGAGTGGGAGCATCGCGGCGGTGGATCCGGGCTCCGCGGTCAACCCGGCCCCCGTGGCGCAGATCACCCGCCTCGCGGCCACGGTGACGTCACTGACCTCGCTGCGGGACTATCAGATCGACACCGTCTCGATAGAGGGCCTGCGGGACACGCGCTTCCCGTTCGCGGCCCTGGCGGGGGGCATCACCGGCACACCGCTGTCGTTCGAAGCGAGCTACGCCAACTACATGTCGCGCACCTGGGACATCACGACAGTCGACACGGTGACGCTCCAGGGAGGAACCGTGGGCGTGGAGGATCGGATCCGGTCCGACGGCGCCGTGGCGGACCTGCGAGGCGCGCTCGGATGGTACATCTCGTCCAGGCTCCAGCTGGGGGCCGCGATTCACTTGATCACGGGCTCGACACGCGAGCGGATCCAGCGCGATTACGCGGACCCTCGGTACACACCGTTGCTGCACGACAGTGACATCAGCTACTCCGGGCTGGGTTGGTCGGTGGGTTTGGGGTTCAACCCGTTTAGCTGGCTGCGGCTTGGTGCATCGTTCCGCAGCGACGGCGACCTCGAAGCGGCGCGCGACTCGGTGCTAATCGGACGCGTGGACCTGCCCAAGACCGTCACCGGTGGGCTTGCCGTTCAGCCTGTGCCCGGGCTGATGGTCGCGTCCACCGTCGCATGGCAGTCGTGGTCCGACGCCCAACAAGGACTCACTTCGATAGGCGGGGATGCGACCACCTTCGACACATGGGACGTGAGCGCCGGCCTGGAGGTCGGGGGTGCGGTGGGGCCGCCCTTTCCCATCCGCTTGGGGTTCCGCTACGCGCAGCTTCCCTTCAGTCCCCAGGCCGACCGGGTGCGGGAGATCGATCTCACGGCGGGAACTGGGTTCACCTTCGCGGCGGGACGGGCAGCGTTCAACTTCGCGGTGGAGCGGATCTCGAGAGAGGGTGGCGGCGCGAGTGAGAAGGCGTGGCAGCTCGCCTTCGGCTTGAGCCTCCGTCCATGACGCGCGTCTATCTCCACACCTTCGGCTGTAAAGCAAACCAGTACGATACCGAGACGGTGCGCCAGGCCCTCGAATCCGTGGGCGCTTCGGTCGTGACGGATCCCGCCGATGCGGACGCTGCGGTTGTGAACTCGTGCACGGTGACCCACGTGGGCGAGTCGAAGATGCGGGGACTGGTCCGCCGGCTCGCGCGCCGCAACGACGGAGTCCGCACGGTGGTGATGGGCTGCGCCGCGGCGCTCGACGACGGCACCATCGCGGGGTTGCCCAACGTGTCGGGTGTAGTGGCCGGCACGGAGCCGGCGCGAGTGCTCGAGGCCCTGGGGCTGCCCGCAGACGGTGTGGATCCAGTGCTGCGCAGCTTTGGACGTGGCAGTCGCGCCTGGGTGAAGGTCCAGGACGGATGCGATGAACATTGCACCTTCTGCGCCACTACGCTGGCGCGGGGCGCGAACGTGTCGCGTCGGCCGGAGGAGATCGTCGAGGAGGCGGCCGCTCTCGCCGAGTCCCACGAAGAGCTCGTGCTGACGGGCGTTCACATCGGGGCATACGGCAGGGATCGCGCCGACCAACTCACACTGGCAACCCTGCTGGAGCGCCTGGTGAGCGCGGTGCCGCGGGTGCGCTTCCGCCTGTCGTCGGTCGAAGCGACGGAGCTGGACGACCGACTGGCGGAGCTGATGCTCGGCGCGCCCGACCGGCTCGCTCCGCATCTGCACGCCCCGCTCCAGTCGGGAAGCGACCACGTGCTCAAACGCATGGGACGCCACTGGTACACGGCCGCGCGCTACCGCGAGCGCATCACTCGACTCGCGGCCCGGCAGCCCGTGCTGGGGCTGGGCGCGGACGTCATGGTGGGATTCCCGGGGGAGACCGACGCCGACCACGCGGCTACGCTGTCGCTGGTGGAGAGCCTGCCGTTCACATACCTCCACGTGTTCCCATACTCGGAGCGTCCCGGCGCGGCGGCGCAGCGCCTCGGTCGAGTGGTGGATTCCGGCGTTGCCGCGGACCGCTCGGCCGAACTGCGTGCCATCGCGGCCGAGAAGGGTGCGGCGTACCGCGCGCGCCAGCACGGCCGCGACGCCGACGTCGTGCTGCTGCGCCGCTCCGGCGGTTGGTTCGAGGGCCTCACCGAGGATTACCTTACCGTGTACATGCCTGCTGATCGCGCGCTGCCCGGCAGGTTCGGGGCGGCGCTGCACCGCGCCGCAGACGGCACTCTGCAGGCGCAGCCCGCACTCCCTCGAGAGCCATGAAGCGCGTATACGTCGAGACCTACGGGTGCCAGATGAACGTGGCCGACACCGAGTTGATCCTGGGGCGGCTCGGAGGGGAGGGTTACGTGGCGACCGAAGATCCGGCGGCGGCCGACGTGATGCTGGTGAACACATGTGCGGTGCGCGACAACGCGGAGCAGCGCGTGATCGGTCGTATGGGGGAGCTCAAGCGGCATAAGCGGCCCGGAGTGGTGCTCGGCGTCGTAGGGTGCATGGCGCAGCGCCTGGGGCAACGGCTGCTCGACGGCGCGCCGCACGTGGACCTGGTGGTGGGTCCCGACGGGTACCGCGGGCTGCCGGAGCTCATAGCCGGGGCGATGAACGGGGCCCGGGCGGCCGACGTGGAATTCAAGTCGTGGGAGCACTACGAGGACGTCCCCACACACAGGGCGGGTGACCGCGTCGGCGCGTTCGTCACCGTGCAGCGCGGCTGCGATTATCGGTGCAGCTTCTGCATCGTTCCGATGACGCGGGGACGTGAGCGAAGCCGTAAGCTGGACGACGTGGTAGGTGAGGTGGAGGCTCTCGTCGCACGGGGCGTCACCGAAGTCACGCTGCTGGGGCAGACGGTGAACAGCTACCACGACGGCGAGCACGACTTCGCCGATTTGTTGCGTGTCGTGGGCGGGTCGTCGGGGATGCGCCGCGTCCGGTTCACCAGTCCCCATCCCAATGACTTCAGTGACCGCGTCATTCAGGCCATGGCAGAGGTGCCGTCGGTGTGCGAGCACGTGCACTTGCCCTTGCAGAGCGGCTCGTCGCGCGTCCTCAAGCGCATGGGACGCCGCTACGACCGCGAGGGCTTCCTCGAGTGCGTGGCGCGCTTGCGCCGCGCCATTCCGGGCCTGGCACTCACCACGGACATCATCGTGGGCTTCCCGGGGGAGTCGGAGGAGGATTTCCGAGCCACCGAGAGCCTGGTGCGGGAGGTCGAGTTCGACGACGCCTTCACCTTCCGCTACTCGCCGCGCGAGGGTACCGGGGCTCTCAGGTTGCCCGACCCCGTCCCGGAGGCCGAAGCCGGGGAGCGCCTGCAGCGGCTCATCGAGGTGGTGCGCCAGGTGGCGCGGCGCAGGAACGTCGCGCTGGTGGGGTCCACGCAGGAGGTATTGGTCGAGAAGGTGGCGCGACGCGGCGAGTTGCTGCAGACTAGAACCAGAACCAACAAGATCGTGCTGGTCGACGGCCCCGAAGAGTGGATCGGCTCCTACATCACGGTGCGTCTCACGGGCACCACCGGAGCCACGTTCACGGGAGCGCCTGCTGCGGCCGGCAAGGAGTTGGCCATCATGGGGTGAAGAACCTCGTCGAGGAGTTCGTGACGCGCGAGTACGACCTGCTGGCCCCGAAAGTGGAGGGCTTCTGCGGCTGCGAAATGTGCCGCGAGGACGTGCTGGTGTTCGCGCTCAACCGTCTGACGCCGCACTACGTGGCCCAGCGCACCGGCGAAGTGCTGGAGAAGGTCGCCCAGCAATCAGAACAGCCGGTGGCGGACGTGTCAGTTGTGCTGCTGGACGGCTTCCGCAAGGTGAAGGCGGCACCGAGGAAGGGGCACCCGCCGCTCGGGTAGCCTAGGGCGGCCCTGATGCCGCCCATTCTCCAGATAGTGATGGCGTACGGGGCCGGTCTATGGACCGGCCTCGTGGTTTTGGCACCCCGAGCGCTGCTGTGGGTTGGCGGGCCGCTCGCGCTGGCCGCGGTGCTGCGGCTGGGGTGGCGCGGCGTCGTGGGTGCTGCCTGGGTGGTCGGTGTGGCGGCGGGCACGCAGCGGGCAGATGTAGCGGCGCAGAGCTGCCGAGCTGTCTGGCGGAGCGGACCGGTCGCGGTCACGCTGCAGCTGCACGACCGGCCGGGGCGGCGCGGTGTCACTACCGCCTCGGTGCGGCACGCGACCCAGGGCTGCGGCGGCACGGTTCGCGTGCGCATCCACGACTCTGCTCCGCTCGCCGGCAGTCGAATCGTGGCGGTGGGTGCGGCCCGGCCGGGAGGCGTCTTGAGCGTGGCGCACCTGCGTGTCCTCAGCGGTGCGCGTCCCCTGCGCTACAGGATTCGCGGCCTGGTTGCCGAGCGGCTGCGCTCGCTCTACGGAGATCGCTCGGGCTTGGTGGAGGCAATGGTGCTTGGCAGCCGGCACGATGTGGATCCCGCCGTAAGGCGCGAGTTCGTGCGAGCGGGCCTGGCCCACCTGCTGGCCATATCGGGGCTGCACGTGGGGATCATCGCCGGGTGGCTCCTGTTGTTGCTGCGCCGCGTGATGCCGCGGCGGCGCGCCTGGCTCGCCAGCGTGGTGGCCACGTGGGCCTACGTGCTGCTGCTGGGGTTCCCCGCGCCCGCTACGCGCGCGGCCGGCTTCTTCTCCCTCTACGCTCTGGCGCGGTGGCGCCAGCGGCATCCCCCGTTCGCGGCGGTGCTCGCGGTAGCACTGCTGATCGTGTTGCTGGTTGATCCGCAGGCGGCGAGCGGTGTCGGCACCTGGCTCTCCGTGGCGGCGGTGTGGGGGACCCGCTGGGGTACGAGGCTGCTTCCGTCCCGCAGGCGCCGTCACCCCGTGGCGCAGCTGGCTGCCGCGTCGCTGGGCGCGACGCTGGCCACCGCGCCGATCACAGCCTTCGCGTTTGGCTCGGTGTCACCCGCCGGGCTCGTGGCCAATCTCGTGGCGGTGCCATTGGCCGGTGTCGCGGTGCCGGGCGTGCTGGCGAGCATAGGCCTCGGCATCATGGCCGGAGGCGCGGGTCTGGCGCTGGCGGGGCTGGAGGTGACGGCACGCTGGGCCGCACAGCTTCCGGCGGGGCACCTGAGCTTCGCTCCGGGCCCGGGCGCCGCGCTGCCGTGGGCGGCCCTGCTTGCTGCTGTGGTGTGGTTCGCCCGCTGCCGGCCGTGCTGGGCGCTCGTCGCCCGACGAGCCCTGCTCGGTTGCGCTCTCGCGGTCTGGGGTGCGCTGGCGGCGACGGCGCTGGGATCGCGCGCGGGTAAGGGAGAAGTGGCGATCCACCTGCTCGAAGTGGGGCAGGGTGATGCCATTGCGGTCAGGACTCCCTCCGGCCGCTGGCTGCTGCTCGACGGCGGCCCTCGTGGGGTGGCGGGCGACATGGGGCGGCGAGTAGTTGCGCCCTTCCTGCGACGGCACCGGGTGCGCGATCTCACCGCGCTTGTGGTGTCGCACGGCGACGCCGATCACTTGGGCGGCGTGCCGGTCGTGCTGCAGGAGTTTGATCCCGGCCTGGTGCTCGAGCCGGGCCAGGCGCTGGGGACGGGCCTGTACCTCGAGTACCTGGGTGTGGTGGACCGGCAGGGGCTTGAGTGGCGCGCCGCGCGGGCGGGAGACACGCTGGTGCTCGATTCCGTGGTGCTGGCAGTGCTGCATCCGTCCGATCGCTGGATGGCGCGGCGCACGGATCCCAACGAGAACTCAGTGGTGCTGCACCTGCGGTACGGCTGCTTCGATGCCCTGTTCACGGGCGACATCGGTGCGCCGGCCGAGTCGCTGCTCGTCGCAGAGGTGCCTGAGATCGATCTGCTCAAGGTCGGGCACCACGGCTCGGCCGGTGGGACCGGCGCCGCGTGGCTGGACAGCCTGCGCCCCAAGGCAGCCGTAGTCAGCGTGGGGCCGAACAGCTACGGCCACCCTGCGCCGGAGGTGCTGCGGCGCTTGCGCGCCCGGGACATTCCGCTGTGGCGCACGGATCGAGGCGGCACGGTAACGATCCGGTCGGATGGGCGCTATTTTTCGATCGATCAGGGACAGGCTTCTCACGGGTGGGGGATACTACGGTGTCGGATTCGCAACTGGTTACGATCGAGCGCTTCATCCTCGAGCAGGAGCGGCTGCACCCCGAGGCCACGGGTGAGCTTACCCAGCTGCTCTATGACATCGCGCTAGCCGGCAAGGTCATCTCGGGCTACGTGCGGCGCGCCGGCCTGGTCGACGTGCTGGGCGCGTTCGGCCGCACCAACGTGCAGGGGGAGGAGCAGCAGAAGCTCGACGTGATCGCCAACGACACGATGATACAGTCCGTTGCCTACACCGGGCGCGTGTGCGTGATGGCATCCGAGGAGGACACGGAGCCTTTCCCGATACCGGAGGAGTACAACCCCGGCAAGTACGTGCTGCTCCACGATCCGCTCGACGGCTCGTCCAACATCGACGTGAACGTGTCGATCGGCACGATCTTCTCGGTGCACCAGCGCGTGACCGAGAAGGGCCCCGGCACGCTGGAGGACTGTCTGCAGGCGGGGCGCAAGCAGATCGCCGCAGGGTACGTGATACACGGGTCGAGCACGGTGCTGGTGTACACGGTGGGACACGGGGTTCACATGTTCACGCTCGATCCCACTATCGGCGAGTTCCGGCTGTGCGATCACGACATCAAGACGCCCGCAGTGGGGAAGTACTACAGCATCAACGAGAGCTACTACCAGCGCTGGAGCGACGGGTACCGCAAGGTCGTACAGGCGTTCAAGGGAGTGGAGAACTCCGAGCAGCGCAAGAACGCCCGGTACATCGGCTCCCTGGTGGCCGACTTCCACCGCAACCTGCTGTCCGGCGGCGTGTTCATGTACCCTGCCGACTCCAAGGCGCCCCAGGGCAAGCTGCGCCTCCTGTATGAGGCGGCGCCGCTCGCGTTCATCGCCGATCAGGCCGGCGGCGCCGCGACCGACGGTGCCACGCCCATTCTGGACATCCAGCCCACCGAGCTGCACCAGCGCACACCGCTGCTGATCGGCAGCAAGGACGACGTGGCCTTTGTGCAGCAGACGGTGGCGCAGGCGGACGCGGTGGCGGCCAGGTGAGCGAGGAGCGGCGCTCGCCGTCGGAGCTCCCCGTCGAGGAATCCTACGGGCCAGAGGCACCGGGCGTCTTTCCCTTCACCCGCGGGATCCACCCCACCATGTACCGCGGCCGGCTCTGGACCATGCGCCAGTACGCCGGATTCGGTACCGCCGAGGAGACCAACCGCCGCTTCCGCGACCTGCTCGAGGCGGGTCAGACCGGCCTCTCCGTGGCGTTCGATCTCCCCACCCAGATGGGCTACGACTCCGATGCACCGGTGGCCGAAGGCGAGGTGGGGCGCGCCGGCGTGGCCATCGACACGGTGGACGACCTCGCCGTGCTGTTCGATGCCATCCCGCTGGACCGGGTGTCCACTTCCATGACCATCAATGCCACGGCCGCGATCCTGCTGGCCATGTACATCGTGGTGGCGGAGGAGCAGGGGGTGGGGCGCGATCAGCTGCGCGGCACGGTGCAAAACGACGTGCTCAAGGAGTACATCGCGCGGGGTACGTACATCTACCCGGTCGAGGCGTCGCTGCGCCTGGTCACCGACATCTTCCGCTTCGTGGTGGACCAGGGGATGAACTTCAATCCGATCTCGGTCAGCGGCTACCACATGCGGGAGGCGGGCGCCACGGCGGTGCAGGAGGTGGCGTTCACCCTGGCGGACGGGCTCGAGTACCTGGACCGGGCGGCCGCGGCGGGCATCGAGGTCGACCAGCTCGCTCCGCGCGTCTCCTTCTTCTTCGCGGCCCACAACGACCTGTTCGAGGAGGTCGCCAAGTTCCGGGCTGCGCGGCGCATGTGGGCCACGCTCGTGCGGGAGCGCTACGGGGCAAATGATGCGAGCTGTCGCCTGCGGTTCCATACGCAGACCGGCGGGTCGACGCTCACGGCGCAGCAGCCGCTGAACAACGTGGTCCGCGTGACGGTGCAGGCGCTGGCGGCCGCGCTGGGTGGCACCCAGTCGCTCCACACCAACAGCTACGACGAAGCGCTCGCCCTGCCGAGCCCCGATGCGGCGCGCCTGGCGCTGCGCACCCAGCAGGTCCTGGCCCACGAATCGGGCACGGCACAGACTGTCGATCCCCTGGGCGGCTCCCACTACGTCGAGCATCTCACCGACGAGCTGGAGCAGGCGGCCCGGGCGCTGCTCGACGAGGTGGCCCAGCTGGGCGGCGCCGCGCGCGCTGTGGAGAGCGGGTTCATGCAGGACGCCATCGCGCGCTCGGCCTACCGGTACCAGCGCGAGGTAGAGGCGGGCAGCACGGTGGTGGTAGGCGTAAACCGCTTCACCGAAGAGGAAGGGCCGCCGCACATCTCGGAGCCCGATTACTCCGCACTGGCAGCGCAGCAGGTTGAGCGGGTGCGCGGCGCGCGCCAGAGCCGGGACCAGGAGTCCGCGCGCGGGGCGCTCGAGGCGCTCGGGCGGGCGGCCGCGGGCGACGATCCGCTGATGCCGCCGATCGTCGAGGCGGTCCGGGCGCGTGCCTCGGTGGGGGAGATCAGCGACACGCTGCGCCAGGTGTGGGGCAGCTTCCACCCGCCCGCTTGACCCGTGCTCGGGCTGCGGCTAAGTTCCGTAATCTATTGCAGTTACGGAACTTAAGGATGCCGACGTACGACTACCGCTGTCCCAAGTGCGGGCATGATTACGAGGCATTTCAGAAGATCTCGGACCAGGCGCGCGCCAAGTGCCCGCAGTGCGGCACCCGCGGGGAGCGGCGCATTACAGGTGGTGCCGGGATCCACTTCAAGGGCTCCGGCTTCTACATCACCGACTACCAGCGGGCCGGCGACAAGAAGCCCGCGGCGGAGTCCGATGGCGGCAAGAAGTCGGGCGGCTCCGAGAGTTCCTCCAAGACCGAGAAACCCAAGAAAAAGGGAGCGGAATCCTGACCCAGGGGGCCGATCGGCTCCGTGAGGCGCTGCAGCAGGTGGTGGACGCGTTGGGCGCGTCCGGCACCGAGGTGCTGCTGGAGCGTCCGCGCGATCCGACCCACGGCGACCTCGCCACCAACGTGGCGCTGCAGCTCGCCAAGCCACTCAAGCGGCCGCCGCGGGAGCTGGCGGAGACCATCCTCGCCGAGCTGGAGGCGCTACCTGGTCTGGTGTCCCGCAGCGCGATCGCCGGTCCCGGGTTCATCAACTTCTGGCTCGCCGACTCGGCGCTGGCCGATGTGTTGCGGCGAGTCCTGGTCGAGGGAGATGCGTTCGGCAGGTCGAGTGCAGGCTCCGGCCGCCGGGTGAACGTGGAGTTCGTGTCGGCCAATCCCACGGGCCCGCTTCACGTGGGGCATGGTCGTGGGGCGGCCCTCGGCGATGCCGTAGCCTCCCTGCTCCAGGCGACCGGGCACGAGGTATTTCGGGAGTTCTACGTGAACGACGCCGGTCTCCAGATCGAGCGGCTGGCCGCTTCGCTCTGGGCCCGCGTGCAGCAGGTAGTGGGCAGGGAGGCAGAGCTGCCGGAGGGGGGCTACCACGGCCAGTATCTCGAGGAGCTGGCACAGCAGGTTCTCGCACGGGAGGGAGCGACCTTTGCCGACCTCTCCCCCGACGAGGGACTGCGCCGCTGCCGTGACATCGCCGTCGAGGTGCAGCGCGACGAGCAGGACCGCGACCTGGCGGACTTCGGCGTGCGGTTCGACGTGGTGTTCCGCGAGAGCCAGCTGTACCAGGGTGACGACCTGCAGCAGACGCTCGCTGAGCTGGAGGCCAAGGGACTCGCGTACGAGCAGGACGGTGCCGTGTGGCTCAGGACGTCGGGCTTCGGCGACGAGAAGGACCGAGTGTTGCGCAAGCAAGACGGCAGCTTCACCTACTTCCTGCCCGACCTGGCGTACCACCGTAACAAGGCGGAGCGGGGCTTCGACCGGGCGATCGACGTGTGGGGCGCCGACCATCACGGGTACGTCCCGCGCATGCAGGCGGCACTCAGGGCGCTGGGAATCGCCGACGACTTCTTCCACGCAATGATCGTGCAGCTCGTGCGCGTGATGCGGCACGGCCAGGAGGTACGCTTCTCCAAGCGCACGGGTGAATTCGTGACGCTGCGCGACCTGTATCTGGAGACGGGTGTCGATGCCGCCCGCTACTTCTTCCTGATGCGCAAAGGCGACGCTCAGTTCGTGTTCGACATCGATCTGGCCACGAAGCAGTCGGAGGAGAACCCGGTGTACTACGTGCAGTACGCCCATACGCGCATGGCGGGGATCTTCCGCACCGCGAACGTGGAGCCTACGCAGGTGGCTGCCGCCGGCGCCGACCTGTCGCTGCTCGCCGAGGCCGTGGAGCAGGACCTCATCAAGCGGCTCGGGGAGCTACCGCTCCAGATCGAGAAGGCGGCCCAGGCGCTGGAGCCGCACCGCATCATCGCCTACCTGGAAGAGATCGCCCGGCTGGTGAACGCATGGTATCACCATCACCGGGTGGTGGGGGTGGGTGACGAGCTGCAACGGGCGCGGCTGGTACTGGCGCGGGCGGCGCAGATCGTGCTCGCCAACGGTTTGAACCTCTTGGGGATCACGGCCCCGGAACGGATGTAGATCGATGAGCCTGTTGGTGGTGGGGAGCATTGCACTCGACTCGGTGAAGACGCCGTTTGGCGAGCGAGACGACGCCTTGGGCGGGTCGGCGGTCTTCTTCAGCAGCGCGGCCAGCATTCTGCATCCGGTGCAGCTGGTGGGCGTGGTGGGGGACGACTACCCCGAGTCGGCCCTTGAGCAGCTGGCGCAGCGCGGAGCCGACCTGCGCGGCGTAGAGCATGCTGCTGGGAAGAGCTTCCGGTGGAAGGGTGAGTATTCGTACGACCTGCAGAACCGCGATACTCTCGACACACAACTGGGCGTGTTCGCCAGCTTCGACCCGCGGATCCCAGAGGAGTTCCGCGACGCGCGCTACGTGTTCCTGGGGAACATCGATCCCGAGCTGCAGCTCCGGGTGCTGGATCAGATTCGCGAGCCCGCGCTGGTCGCGTGCGACACGATGAACTACTGGATCCACGGCAAGCGCGACACCCTGCTCGAGTTGCTGCAACGGATCGACGTACTCCTCGTGAACGACGCCGAGGCGCGCGAGCTCTCGGGCGACTGGAACGTGTACCGGGCGGCCCGCTGGATCGTGGACGCGGGACCTTCGATGGTCGTGGTGAAGCAGGGCGCTTACGGCGCGGTGCTGTACGAGTCTGAGCGGCTCTTCTACATACCGGCGTTTCCCCTGGAGGACGTGTTCGACCCGACGGGAGCGGGCGATGCCTTTGCCGGCGGCTTCATGGCGCACCTGGCCCGCACGGACGACGTGTCGTCCGACAACCTGCGGCGGGCCATGGTCTACGGTTCCGCGATGGGATCGTTCGCCGTCGAGCGGTTCTCGATCGATCGGTTCAACGAGATCGGACCGGCAGAGGTTACCGCGCGCGTGCGCGAGTTCGCCGAGCTCGTGCGGTTCGACATCGAGCCCGAGAGCGGGCAGCTCTCGGCCGCCCCCTTGGCGGGGAAGGAGGAGGCGTGAGCCAGGCCGAGCGGTACCGCGCGGCCGGCGTGGACCTCGATGCAGCCGAGCGGGCAAAGCGGCGCATTGCTGACTCGGTGGCCTCGACGCGCACGGAGCTTGCCCGCGGGCTGGTGGGCGCATTCGGCGGAATGGTCGGCCTGCCCGATGGTATGGAGCATCCCGTTCTGGTCATGAGCACCGACGGCGTCGGCACCAAGGTGCTGGTGGCGATCCGCGCAGGCCGGCACGACACCGTGGGTGAGGACCTGGTGAACCACTCGGTGAACGACATCCTGGTGCATGGTGCCACGCCGCTAGCGTTCCTCGACTACCTCGCCGTTGCAGGGGTCTCGACCGAGACGATAGCGGCTCTGGTGGAGGGAGTGGCACGGGGGTGCCGCTCTCACGGCATGACCCTGGCCGGTGGCGAGACGGCGCAGCTTCCCGACCTGTACCAGGTGGGTCACTACGACCTCGCCGGGACCATCGTGGGCGTGGTGGAGGAGGGGCGTGCGCTGCATGGCGACGCGGTGCATCCGGGCGACGTGCTGGTTGGCTACGCCTCGAGCGGGCTCCACACCAACGGCTACACGCTGGCGCGGCGCGTGGTGTTCGACGAGTTGGGCCTCGACGTCGGTGACCAGCTCCCCGGCCTCGGCGTGACGGTGGGCGACGAGTTGCTCGAGGTGCACCGCAGCTACTGGGGGGCGATCGCCCCGGTGCTACCCCGGATGCGTGCGCTGGCCCACATCACCGGCGGCGGCATTCCGGGGAACCTGAGTCGCTCGCTGCCGGATGGGTGCGGCGCCCAGATCGATCGAGCGAGTTGGGAGGTGCCGGGCATCTTCCGGCTGTTGCAGGAGGCGGGGAAGGTGAGTCCCGAAGAGATGGTCCAGGTGTTCAACATGGGTTTGGGGATGATCGCCGTGGTGGCACCGGACGACGAACCGGCCGTGCGGCAGGCAGCGCAGGACGCCGACATCGCGACCTGGGTCGTGGGCAGCGTGGTATCCGGATCCGGAGTGAGCATTGCCTGAGCGAGAGGACGCCGAGCGCCGCGCCATGGAGCGTGCGCTCCACCTCGCTCGCCGAGGATGGGGCCGCGTCGCGCCGAATCCGCTGGTGGGTGCGGTGCTGCTGCGCGACGGCGAGGTGATCGGGGAGGGGTTCCACGCGGAGTACGGCGAGTCACACGCGGAGATCGCGGCGCTGGGGGATTGCGAAGATCCAAAGGGCGCCACGATGGTGGTGAGCCTCGAGCCGTGCAATCACTCGGCCAAGACGCCGCCGTGCACCGACGCGATCATCGCGGCGGATGTGGCCCGCGTGGTGCTGGCGCTCAGGGACCCCACTTCCGAAGCCGGCGGAGGTGCGGAACGGTTGCGCGAGGCCGGAGTCGAGGTGGAGGAAGGGCTGATGCGCGACGAAGCCGCCGCCCTGAACGCTCCATTCCTGTGGGCACAGCGGCGGCCCGAGCGGCCCTTCATCGCGCTCAAGGTGGCGAGCTCTCTCGACGGACTGCTGGCCGACGAGAGCGGCCGTTCCAAGTGGATATCTGGCGCCGAGGCCCGGGAATACGTGCACTGGTTGCGGGCTGGTTTCGACGGCATCGCGGTGGGACGCCGCACGGTGGAGGTGGACGATCCGATGCTCACCGTGCGCGGGTCGGTCGAGCCGCGCCTGCCTCCGGCCAGGGTGCTGCTCAGCAAGAGCGGCATGGTGCGACGGGACTCCCAGCTGGTGCGCACGGCGCAGGAGG
The DNA here is from genome assembly GCA_039586815.1 of Gemmatimonadota bacterium. Lineage (GTDB taxonomy): Bacteria > Gemmatimonadota > Gemmatimonadetes > Gemmatimonadales > GWC2-71-9 > WVYX01. Next base: position 169,020 of record JBDHJR010000004.1, read on the forward strand.
TGCCAACTGTCGTCATCACCGGTTCGCACACGTTCGATCGCACGGTGAACGACCTCGAAGGCATGGGTGCGACCGTGCTGGCGGCCGATGGTGTGGAGCAGGTGGTGACCGAGCTGCGCGCCGCAGGCATGCGATCGGTGTTGGTCGAGGGCGGGGGCTCGCTTGCCGGGGCCCTGCTCGAGGCGCACATGGTGGACCGGATCTACTGGATACAAGCGCCGCTCTGGTTGGGTGTCGGCGTGCCGGCGTTCGGCGACCGTGGCGGGCTCCCGCTCGAGGACAGCGTGCGCTGGGTGGTGACGGAGCGTGGGGCCCTGGGACCAGATACATTATTGGTGGTTGATCGGGAGCTATGTTTACCGGAATCGTGACGGCGATGGGCACCGTCGCGCGGGCGGAGCGTGACGGCGAGCGTTGCGTGCTCACCATCGAGGCGCCGTACGCGGACCTCGCGGTCGGCGAGAGCATCTCGGTGAACGGCGCGTGCATGACCATCGTCGCGGCGGGCGGCGGATCGTTCGAGATCGAGGCGGTGGTCACCACCCGGGGGCGAACCCGCTTCGGCGACATCCGGGAGGGCGAGCGCGTGAATCTCGAGCGCGCCATGGCTGCGGGCGATCGGTTTGGCGGCCACTGGGTGCAGGGACACGTGGACGGGGTGGCCGAGGTGCGGGCCGTGCGTCCCGAGGCCGACGCGGTGCTTATCGACATCGCGGTCCCGCCCGACGTGGCCGAGATATCGGTCCCGTACGGATCGATCACCGTGGACGGTGTGAGCATGACGGTGAACGCGCTGCCCCACCCCGACGTTGTGCAGCTTTCGGTGATTCCGTTCACATGCGAGAACACCACGCTGGGGCAACTCGAGCCGGGTGATAAGGTGCACGTCGAGGCGGACATCATCGGGAAGTATGTGAAGCAGGTGTTGGATGCGAGGCAACAAGGGAAGGCACAATGAAGTTTGGAACCATAGAGCAGGCGATCGAAGACATCAGGCAAGGCAGGCTCGTTCTCGTGGCAGACGACGAGGACCGTGAGAGCGAGGGCGATCTGGTTGGTGCGGCGGAGCGAGTCACGCCCGACATGGTCAACTTCATGGCCACGCACGGTCGCGGCCTCATCTGCCTCACCCTGACATCGGAGCGGTGCCAGGCTCTGGGTCTGCCCCAGATGGCTGAGGAGAGCTCCGACGCATACGAGACGGCGTTCACGGTCAGCGTGGATGCGGCCAAGAGGTTCGGCGTGACGACCGGGATCTCCGCAGCGGATCGTGCCAAGACGGTGCAGGTGGCGATCGATCCCGCCACCGTGCCCGCGGATCTGCGGCGGCCGGGCCACGTCTTCCCACTGCGCGCGCGACCGGGCGGGGTGCTGCAGCGCGTAGGGCATACCGAGGCCAGCGTGGATCTGGCGCGGCTGGCGGGGCTCTATCCCGGCGGCGTCATCTGCGAGGTGCTTGCCGACGACGGCACGATGATGCGCCGGCCGCAGCTGGAGCAGTTCGCCGAAACGCACGGTCTCACGTTCGTGACCGTGGCGCAGCTAGTGGCCTATCGCCTGCAGAACGAGAGTCTGGTGCACCGCATCGCGGAGGCGCAGCTTCCCACCCCTTACGGCGAGTTTCGCATCGTCGGCTACGAGAACGACGTAGACCACCACGAGCACGTGGCCCTGGTGTACGGTGACGTCGACGACCAGCAGAACGTGCTCGTGCGGATGCACTCGAAATGTCTCACTGGAGACGTCTTCGGATCGCACCGCTGCGACTGCGGTCCGCAGCTCGAGGCGGCCATGCGCACGATAGCCGAGGATGGCAGAGGCGTCGTGGTGTACCTCGATCAGGAGGGGCGCGGCATCGGCTTGCTCAACAAGCTCAAGGCGTACGAGCTGCAGGACTCTGGGCGCGACACGGTGGAGGCGAACGAGGCGCTGGGATTCGAGCCCGATCTCCGCAACTACGGCATCGGTGCGCAGATTCTCAGGGACCTGGGCCTGAGCTCCATCAGGGTGATGACCAACAACCCGCGCAAGATGGTCGGGCTCGAAGGCTACGGGCTCGAGATCGTGGAGCGCGTGCCGCTCGTCGCGGACACCACCGAGGCGAACCGGGCCTACCTCCGGGTCAAGCGCGACAAGCTCGGCCACCTGTTCGCCCACTAGAGATGATCTCCTCGCGAGGTGCCGACGCGCACGCCGAGGGGCGGGCGCTGGTTGTGGTCAGCCGCTTCAACGAGGGCGTGACCCGCAAGCTGCTGGACGGGGCCAAGGGCGTGCTGTCGCGGGCCGGCTTCGCCGACGACGCGGTGCACGTTGTGTGGGTGCCCGGGGCGTTCGAGCTGCCCGTCGTGGTGCGTAGTGGACTCGCGACCGGCCGCTACGAGCTCGCAGTGGCCCTCGGGGCGGTGATCCGCGGCGAAACTCCCCATTTCGATTACGTATCGCAGGCGGCGACTCGTGGGCTCACGGACGCGGCCAGCCGCTTCGGGATTCCGGTCGGGTTCGGGCTGCTCACGTGCGATACGCTGGCGCAGGCCATGGCGCGAGCGGGGGGCGAAGCCGGGAACAAGGGGGAGGAGGCCGCCCAGGCCGCGATCGACACGCGCCGCGCGCTGCAACACCTCGAGGATGGCGCTGAGGGCTGAGACCCGGCGACGGGCACGGGCGCTCCAGCTGCTTTATGTCTGGGAGCTCCACGGCCGGCCGCCGCTCGGTGAAGTGGTCGAGAGACTGCTCCGCGGAACGCCCGCCTGGCGGGCCGGCGTGGAGGACGCCGAGCCGCTGGCGGCGGCGGTCGGGGAGGACATCGAGCGGCTGGATGCCGCAGTCGAGCGCGTCGCCGATAACTGGCGCATCGACCGCATCGGTATCATCGAGCAGAACATCCTGCGACTTGCCGTCTACGAGCTGGACCACGGAGAGGCCCCGACCCGTGTGGTCATCAATGAGGCCGTGCGCCTGGCTCACTGGTTTGCGGGCGCCAAGGCGCCGGCGTTCGTGAACGGCGTGCTCGACGCCCTGGCCCGGCAGGCGGGGAAGCTGTGAAGATCCTCGCGGTGAACTGGCTCGACCTGGAGAACCCGCAGGCCGGCGGGGCGGAGATCCACTTCTTCGAGATCTTCCGCCGCCTCGTGGAGCGGGGACACGAGGTGACGCTCGTCGCCTCCGGCTGGCGCGGTGCCCCACACAGGGCTGTGATAGACGGTGTAGGGGTCCACCGCTTCGGGGGGAGGCATAGCTTCGCCCTCAAAGGGCGCCAAGCCGTGCGCGGGCTGCTGCGCGGGGCGGAGTACGACGTCGTGGTGGAGGACGTGAACAAGCTTCCCCTCTACCTTCCGAACCTCACCCGGCTGCCGTTCTACGTCATCGTGCCCCACCTGTTCGGCACGACCGCGTTCCGCGAGGCGTCGCTGCCGGTGGCCACCATCGTGTGGCTGGCGGAGAAGCCGATCCCGCGGGTGTACCGCCGCGCCGCGTTCCACGCGATCAGCGACAGCACGCGCGACGATCTGGTAGAGCGAGGAGTGGACCGCGGCGCCGTCCGGGTCATCTACCCTGGAGTGGACGCCGGATGGTACACGCCCGACGCTGCCGTGGGTCGCACGCCGAGCCCGACGTTTCTGTACGTGGGCCGGCTCAAGCGTTATAAAGGAGTAGAGACCGCCCTCCGAGCGGTGGCACTGGCGCGGGAGCGCCGGCCCGACATGCGGCTGGAGATCGCCGGAGGTGGAGACGATCGCGGACGACTCGAGAGCATACGCGCGCGGCTGGGCCTGGCGGATGCGGTGGACTTCCTGGGCTTCGTGAGCGAGGAGCGCAAGCGCGAGCTGCTGCGGCAGGTTTGGGGCGTGGTCTTCCCTTCGGTGAAGGAGGGTTGGGGCATCTCCAACGTGGAAGCCGCCGCCTGTGGCACCCCGGCCATCGCATCCGACAGCCCCGGGTTGCGCGAGTCCGTGCGTGACGGCGAAACTGGAATATTGGTACCACATGATGATCCGGAGGCACTGGCGGCCGCGCTGCTGCGCCTGAGCGAGAACGTCGGACAGGTGGAGACGTTGGGGCGGGCGGCGCGGCGCTTTGCCACGGGTCTGTCGTGGGAGGGTGCGGCGGAGCAGACAGAGGCACATCTCTTGGAAACCGTGCAACACGCCCGTGGTGGGCGTAAGGAGTGACGATCCATGCGCACGACCCTGACCGCACGGCATTGCGAGATACCCGAGGACATGAAGGAGCGGGCCGAGACCCTGGTTGCGAAGCTGGCCAGGGCGGCCCACAGACCGCAGCGAGCCGAAGTCGTGTTCGACGCCGACCACGGCCAGAAGGTGGTCGAGCTCCATCTCTTCCTGCCGCGCGGCCAGGTCAAGGTCGCCACGGGCGAGGCCGCCGACTTTCGTACGGCGCTCGACAGCGCCGTGGCGAAGATGCGTAACCAACTCGACAAGGAACCGCGGCGCCCGGCGCGTCGCTCATCCGTTACCTAGCGCATGCCACAGCTAACCGTACGGGACGTACTCGAGCGGAAGGGTGACTCGCTGCACCTCGAGGTGCTGGCCGGCGAGGAGGGTCTCGACCGGGAGATCACGGTGCCGGAGGTATCCAGCCCGGGACTGGTGTTTGCCGGATTCACGGCGCGGTTTGCACCCGAGCGGATCTACGCCCTGGGGCAGACCGAGGTCGCGTACCTGCGTTCCCTCTCGCCCGAGGAACGCCGCAAGTCGGTCGAGACCTTCATGGGTTACGAGCTCCCCTGCGTGTTCGTCACCAAGGGACAGGCTGTGCCGCGTGAGCTCACGCGGTTGGGCAAGGAGCGGGGCATACCCGTCATTCGCACCAACCTGAAGACCGCCGAGTTCTACCGGCGGATCTCACCGTACCTCACGGAGGTCTTCGCACCCAGCACCACACTGCACGCGTCGCTGGCGGACGTGTACGGCGTGGGCCTGCTGTTCATCGGCCGCAGCGGCATCGGCAAGAGTGAGTGCGTGCTCGACCTGGTAGAGCGCGGGCACCGGCTCGTCGCGGACGACGTCGTGCACCTCACTTATCGCGGTGGCGACGTGCTGATCGGGAAGGCGGACGACCTGGCGCATCGCTACATGGAGATCCGCGGGGTTGGACTGGTGGACATCATGTCCCTGTTCGGTGTGCGCTCGGTGCGGCAGCAGAAACGCATCGAGGTCGTAGTCGAGCTCGTGGACTGGGAGTCCGAGCGGGACTTCGAGCGAACCGGCCTGACCGGGCAGACCACCACCCTGCTCGATGTCGAGCTGCCGCTCGTGGTGATTCCACTGAACCCGGGCAAGAACCTCACGGTGATCACTGAGGTGGTGGCCATGAACCACCTGCTGCGCTACAGCGGTGTCGACTCCGCCAAGCAGTTCAACGACCGGCTCATCCAGCACATGGCCAAGCAGGCCGAGCTCCGGGAGTACCTGTCCGAAGACTATGAGTGACGGGCTCAAGGGGGTAGTCGTATCACACGCCGGTGTGGCCCAGGCGCTCGTGGACGCGGTGCAGGGAATCACGGGAGAGGCGGATTGCCTGTTTGCGTTGAGCAACGTCGGCGCCAGCCGCGACTCGCTCTGCGCCGACGTGGCCAGCGCAGTGGGCGACGACGCAGCGGTCGTGTTCGTTGACATGCCGGCGGGCAGTTGTTTCCTGGCGGTGCTCAGGGAGCTGCGCGAGCGGGGCGACGTTGCCGTAGTCGCCGGAGTGAACCTCCCCATGCTCATCGACTTCGTGTATCATCGCGACCTTTCCCCCGCAGAGGCGGCGGACCGCGCGGCTGCCGCCGGTAACCGCGGGATTCGCTCCGTCACTTCATGAGCATCGTACTGGTGCGGGTGGACGATCGCCTGATCCACGGGCAGGTCGTGGTCGGGTGGGTGCAGGCGCTCGGTGTGCAGCGCCTCGTGCTGGTGGACGACGAGGTGAACGCCAACGAGTGGGAACGCGAGCTCTACCGGCTGAGCGTCCCCGCAGGGCTGACGGTGGAGTTCGCCTCGGTGGACGAGGCTACCCGCCTGGTCGAGGAGTGGGACGAAGAGAGGCAGCGCACAATCCTGCTGGCGGGCGACGTGGATACGATGGTGCGCCTGTGCGGCCGCTCCGGGCATATCAAGAGGGTGAACGTCGGCGGGCTGCACGACGGCGCGGCGCGCTCGCAGCGCCTGTCCTACGTGTACCTGTCCGACGAGGAGGCACAGCAGCTGCACACCCTGGCCCAGCTCGGGGTTGAGGTCACAGCGCAGGACGTTCCGACCGCCAGAGCCGTGCCCCTGGGGGAGTTCGCATGATCGAGACCCTCGCGTGGCTGTTGCTGTGGGGCACGGTCGTGGGGCTCGACCTGGTGAGCGTCGGCCAGGTGATGATCGCCCGGCCGCTGGTAGCGGGAACGGTGGCCGGCGCCATCGCGGGCGACCCCCTCGGGGGCGCCACGGTGGGTGTGGTGCTGGAGCTGTTCGCCCTCGACGTGCTTCCGGTCGGAGCAGCGCGTTACCCCGACTACGGGCTCGGCGCGGTCGCAGCCGCCGCCACGGCGGCGGGCGCCCCGGGAGCGCTGGGCACCGGGATCGGCGTCTGTGTGGGGTTGGCAGTGGCCTATCTCGGAGAGGTGGGGATCCGCGCGGTGCGCGGCCTCAACACCGCCGACGTGCGCTTCAGGGGCCAGGCGCTCGACGGCGGCGATACGGCGGTCGTGCGCGGCACTCAGTTGCGGGGATTGATGCGCGACGCCCTGCGCTCGGCGGTGGTCACGGCTTTGGGGTTGGCTCTCGCGGCGCTGGTGTATCGCTGGCCGCCAGTAGATGTGCGCGGTGCGGTTCTGGTCACGATTGTCCTCATGGGAGCCGCGCTAGGTGTAGGTGCCACCGGCGGGATGCGCTTGAGCGGCCGCGGTCTCAACTTGCGCTGGTTCGTTCTGGGTGTCGTGGCGGGGGTAGTCGTGGTGAGCGTCACGTGAATGGCCGCTTCGCAGGCGCGCTGCTGCGCACGCTGATGTTCCAGGCGTCGTGGAACTACGACCGCATGCTCGGAGTGGGCATGGCCCACGCGAGCGAGCCGCTGCTACGGGATCTTCCGGGCGGACGTGAAGGAGCCTCCTACCGGGAGGCAATGCACCGGGCCACGCAGTTCTTCAACGCGCATCCCTACATGGCGGGGATGGCGGTGGGCGCCGTGGCGCGGGCCGAGCATCAGGGGGTCCCGGGCGAGCAGGTACGGCGCCTGCGGCACGCGCTGATCGGCCCGCTCGGCTCGGTGGGCGACAAGTTGGTGTGGGCGGGGGTGTTGCCGGCGGTGGTCGGCCTCGGTCTCGTCGTCACCGCGTTTGTGTCACCCCTGGCCGGTATAGTGATCTTCCTGATCGCCTACAATGCGGTGCACCTGGGCATCAGGACGTGGGCGCTGCGCGCCGGCTGGCGCAGCGGGCCGGCGATCGCGCGGGAGCTCACGGCGGGCGGCATCCAGCGCGGCCTCAGGGTCGTGGGCCCCGTGGCTGCGATGGCGGTCGGGTTCGCGCTGCCCGTGGTGGCGGAGTGGCTGGCGGAAGACTTCCAGCTGCGCTCGCGGCTGAGCATCGGGCTCGTGGCGGTGATGGCGATCGTGTTCTCCCGGTGGATCGTCCCGACGTTCGGGACCCTGCGGTTCGGGCTCGCCGCAGCGGCCTTCGCTCTGGTGGTGGGGTGGCTGTCGTGAGGGTGGAGCGGGTCGCCACGATCCAGAACCGATTGGGACTCCATGCGCGACCTGCGGCGGAGTTCGTGAAGCTGGCCGGGAAGTTCCGGTCGGAAATCTCGGTCGGCAAGGATGGCATGTGGGTGAACGGAAAGAGCATCATGGGTGTCATGACTCTCGCGGCGGAGTTCGGCAGCGAGGTCACCGTGCGGGCGGAGGGGGAGGACGCCAACCTGGCCGTGGAGGCGCTGACGGAGTGCCTCGGCCGTGACATGGTGGAGGATTACCTGACAGAGGAAGAGCTCGAGGCATGACCAACGACCGCTGGTTGCGGGGGGTCGGCGTCTCGCCGGGAATCGCCATCGGCCCGGCGCGGCTCGTGCTGTGGGAGATCCCGACGGTGACGCGCCGCGTGGTGACGCCCGCCGAGGTCGCAGAGGAGATCGCGCGGCTGCATGCAGCCACGGCCGCCGTGCGCGAGCTGATGGAGGATCTGCGCGACCGCACCCTGGAGCGGGCTGGAGCCGAGGAAGCCAAGATCTTCGACGCACAGATCATGATGCTGGAGGATCGGGACTTCCTCGGCGAGGTCGAGACCCTGATCCAGCAGAACCAGCTCAGTGCCGAGCGGGCCTTCGAGTTCAAGACCCTCGAGATGCGCGCCCTTTGGGGCCAGTCGTCCAGCTACAAGCTGCGCCAGAGGGTGGCGGACATCGCGGGCATCCAGGTACCGGTGCTGAACTACCTGGTGGGCCGCTCGGTGACGGCCACGCTGCACGACCCCAGCGGCCGCCCGGCCATCGTGTTCACCCGCGAGCTCACTCCGGGGCTCACCGTCCAGCTCGAGCGCGAACAGGTCGCGGGCTTCGCGAGCGTGGAGGGAACGCGCACGGCCCATGCGGCGATTCTCGCCCGCAGCCTGGGAATTCCCTGTGTAATGGGACTGGTCGAGGGGATGGAGCGGATCGAGGACGGCATGGAGGTGATCCTCGACGGGGCGCACGGCCTGGTGGTGCTCGGCCCCACCGAGGATGAGATTGCCGAGGCACGGGAGTGGGAGGGCTACCGCCGCGCCCTCGGAGTGGAGATGCAGCAGGCGGTCGGGGAACCGGCCGTGAGCAAGGATGGTGTGGCTGTGGCGCTGCGGGGCAACGTCGACCTGCCGGAGGAGGTGGAGACGACGCTGCTGAACGGCGCGGAGGGGGTCGGGCTGCTGCGCACGGAGTTCCTCGTGCTGGGTCGCACGGAGCTCCCCGGGGAGCTCGAGCAGGCGGAGTTCTTCGGTCGCGTCGCCAAGACATTCGCCGGGCATCCGGTGGTGATCCGCAGCTACGACCTGGGAGGCGACAAGTTCCCGGCCGCGTTCCAGTCTCCGCCAGAGGCGAACCCCTTCCTCGGCTGGCGCGCCATCCGGGTCTGTCTCGACCAGCCCGAGATCTTCCGCACCCAGATCCGCGCTTTGCTGCGGGCGCGGGTGCACGGCGACGTGAAGCTCATGCTGCCGATGGTCAGCCAGGTGGAGGAGGTCGATCGCGCGCGGGAGATGGTGCTGGCCGAGATCGAGGCCATGCGGCGCGATGGGGTGGAAGCCGCGGCCGAGCTACCGCTGGGCGCGATGATCGAAACGCCGGCAGCCGCCCTGCTGGCGCCCCAGATCGCCGAGCGGGTGGAGTTTCTCAGCATTGGCACCAACGACCTCACCCAGTACACCTTGGCCATAGACCGCGGCAACGCGCGTCTCGCGGGGCGGTTCACGCCGCACCACCCGGCGGTGGTACAGCTGCTCCGGCTGGTGGTCGAGGCAGGCGATGCCGCCGGTATCGAAACCAGCATCTGCGGGGAGATGGCGTCGGACCCGCTCTCGGCGTTCATGCTGCTGGGGCTCGGCTATCGCGTGCTGAGCATGTCCCCCCCGTCGCTTCCACTGGCCCGCTGGCTGGTGCGCCAGGTGGAGGTGAGCGGCGCCCGACAGGTCGCGGACGACGTTGGCCGAGCGGCCACGACCGCCGAGGTCAACGCCGTCCTCGAGGAGAGGATCGCCGAGTACATCGACGTCAATCTGTTGCAGACGAGCCGGTTGCCCGGCGTGAATGGCTCGGGTACCTTCCAAAGTTCGTGACGGAACTCCCCTGTAGCGGTAGAGATCGATGACAACGCATCGCGGCATCTTCTCGTCCGAGTCGGTCACTGAGGGCCATCCTGACAAGATGGCCGACCAGATCTCGGACGCGATTCTGGACACCATCCTGGGCGACGACCCCAAGGGGCGCGTGGCCTGCGAAACGCTAGTAACCACCGGCATGGTGGTCGTGGCGGGTGAGATCACCACCACAGTGAAGGTGAACGTGCCCGAGGTGGTGCGCCGCACCGTCGAGTCGATCGGGTACGTGGACGGGTCCTACGGCTTCGACTCCAAGACCTGTGCCGTACTCGCGGCGCTCGATCCGCAGTCGCCCGACATCGCGATGGGGGTCGACACCGGCGGGGCCGGCGACCAGGGTCTGATGTTCGGCTACGCGTGCGACGAGACCGCGGAGCTGATGCCGCTGCCCATCATGCTGGCGCACGGGCTCACGCTGCGATTGGCGGAGGTTCGCCGGCAGGGCCAGCTGTCGTGGTTGCGCCCCGACGGCAAGAGCCAGGTTGCGGTGGAGTACGTCGACGGCAAGCCGGTCGGCGTGCGGGCGGTGGTGGTATCCACCCAGCACGCGCCCGAGGTCAAGAACGCCGAGCTGGAAGAGGCCGTGCAGGAGTGCGTCATCAACCCCGTGCTCGGCCGCTACTCGCTGGACTCCTCCGGCGCCAAGATCTACATCAACCCGACGGGCCGGTTCGTCGTGGGCGGGCCGCAGGGTGATGCGGGGGTCACGGGCCGCAAGATCATCGTCGATACCTACGGTGGCGCTGCGCGGCACGGCGGCGGTGCCTTCAGCGGCAAGGACCCCTCCAAGGTCGATCGCTCGGCGTCGTATGCCGCCCGCTGGGTGGCCAAGAACATCGTCGCGGCGCAGTTGGCGCGGCGCTGCGAGGTGCAACTCGCCTACGCCATCGGTGTGGCCGAGCCGGTCTCCGTGATGGTCGATACGTACGGTACGGGCACGGTCTCCGACGAAGAGCTCGAGCAGGCTGTACGCAAGGTGTTCGACCTCACTCCCAATGGTATCGTGCAGTCGCTCGACCTGCTGAACCCGATCTACCGCGCCACGGCGGCGTACGGCCACTTCGGGCGAGCTCCCGAGGAAGTCGAAGCGCACGGCCGCCGTGTCAAGCTGTTCACCTGGGAGGACCCCAACCGGAGCGCTGAGCTGCGGGACGCCGTGCGTAGCGCGGCGTAGCTCCCACACCGGACTGACCCCAACAACTGAATACAGACATGACTTCAGTGAAGACATCTTCCGCGAAGGACGCCTCGTACGACGTCAAGGACCTCAACCTGGCCGACGAGGGCCGGCGCCGCACCGAGTGGGCCGAGAGCTTCATGCCGGTACTGCGCCAGATCAAGGAGCGGTTCGCCAAGGAGCGCCCGCTGGAAGGCCACAGGCTCTCCGCGTGCCTGCACGTCACCACCGAGACCGCCAACCTGGCGGTGACCCTCAAGGCCGGCGGGGCCGACGTGGCGCTGTGCGCCTCCAACCCGCTCTCGACCCAGGACGACGTCGCAGCCCACCTCGCGCGCGACCACGGCATCAAGGTGTTCGCCATCAAGGGTGAGGATCACGAGTCGTACTACTCGCACATACGCGAGTGCCTGGCACACCGACCCGACATCACCATGGACGATGGAGCCGACCTGGTGGGTGCGATGCACATGATCGCGCTCGATCGGCTCGACGATCTGGATCCGCCGGTGCGCTCGTGGGTGGAAGGCTTGAGCGCGAGTGACCGTAAGAAGTTCCTGGCCGATGTGATCGGCTCCACCGAGGAGACCACCACTGG
>JBDHJR010000034.1:0-19051 GCA_039586815.1 Gemmatimonadota bacterium
GAGGTCGCGCAGCTCGGTGACATCGAGCTCGTGGCTCGCGGCGTCGTGGAGGGTTTCCTTGCGGGCCTGCACCGCTCGCCGTTTCGCGGGTTCTCGGTGGAGTTCGCCGAGCACCGGCCCTACCAGCCCGGCGACGAGCTGCGCTACCTCGACTGGAAGATCCTGGCCCGGGCCGACCGACTGTTCGTGAAGCAATACGAGGAGGAGACGAACCTCCGGTCCATGATCGTGCTGGACGTGAGTCGCTCCATGGACTGGTCCGGGGGAGATCAACGTCTCACCAAGCTGGAATACGCCAAGCGTCTGGTGGCGGCGCTCGCCCTGGTGCTGCTGCGGCAGCGTGACGCCACTGGGCTGATCGGCTTCGACGAGCGGGTGCGCACGGTGGTGCGGGCGCGGGCCAAGTACCGCCATTGGTGGCAGGTGCTCGCCGCCGTGGCGTCACTCACTGCCGGCAAGGGCACCGTGGCGGAGCCCGCCCTGCGGCAGGTGACCGACATTCTGCGGCGGCGGGGGTTGGTGATCTTCGTCTCCGATCTCCTGCTCGAGCGTGACCTTGCCCTGCTCGCCCTTCAGTACCTGCGTCATCGCGGCCATCAGGTAGTCGTGTTTCACATCATGGATCCGGCTGAGCTGTCGCTCGCCGGCCCGCCGGAGGCACGGTTCGAGGATCCGGAAACGGGCGGCAGCCTGGTGGCTCGGCCGCGGGAGCTGCGCGCCGTGTACGAAGAGACGGTACGCAAGACCATCGATCAGTGGCGTGCCGCGTGCCGCGGCGGAGGCATCGACTACCATCACGTGCTGACCGACACGCCGTTCGGTTACGTGCTGCGGCGCGCAGCCGCCAGCCGCTCTCGCCTCGGGTGATCGGGTTCCTCCAACCCCTGGCGCTGCTCGCCCTGGGGGCGGCCGCGATCCCCCCGCTGCTGCACCTCATGGGGCGGCGGCGGCCGCCCACGGTGGTGTTCCCGGCGGTCCGCTATCTCACGGCGACGGAGCGGGAGCATAGCCGGCGCCTCAAGCTGCGGAACCTGCTGTTGCTCTTGCTGCGGATGGCCGTGATCGTGCTGATCGTTCTGGCGGCCGCGCGGCCGGTGGCGCGCGTAGGGGTGGGCACGGGACATCCCGCCACCGCCCTGGCCCTGGTGGTGGACAACTCGCTCTCCTCCGGTGCCGTTGTGCAGGGGCGGCCCGTGCTCGACGTGCTGCGGGAGCGGGCCCACCTGGTGCTCGGTCGGATGCGCGCCGAGGACCGGCTGTGGCTGGTGCTGGCCGACGGCATTCCGCGCCGCACAGCGACGGCTGAGGCCAGCTCCCTGCTCGACAGCCTCACTTCCTGGCCCGTGCGCCTCGACCTGGCCGAGGCCGTGCGTGCTGCCGGACGTGCCGTGAGCGCCGCCCCCCAGCCCCTGAGCGAGGTTGTGGTGGTGAGCGACATGCAGGCCACCGCGCTCACGGCCGGCGATCCCGTGGCGCAGCGGGTCCTGCTGTGGGCAGCTCCCTCGGTGCCCAGCAATCGCGGCGTCGATTCGGCGTGGGCCGTACCGGCCCTCTGGTCGCCCGGTGGTGAAGTCGTGGCGGTCGTCGGAGGGGAAGCGTCGCAGCCTGCCGCCGTGCGGCTCGTGATTGCGGGCCGCGACGCGGCACGCGCGGTGGCCGCCCCCGGGGACCGTGTCTCCTTGGGGGCGCAGGTGGCTGCACGTGGCTGGGTCGCAGCGCAGGTCGCGCTGGATCCCGACGAGCTGAACGCGGACGATAGCTGGTGGCTCGCCCTGAGGGTGGCCGACCCGGCCGCGGTGCGCGTAGAGCAGGGCACGGGCGCCTTCGTGGAGCAGGCAGTCGAGGTGTTGGTGGAAGGGGGGCGGGCTGCCTCGGGTGACGATGTGGTGTTGGCGGAGCGTCCCAGCGACGGAGTAACGGTGCTGTTCCCCCCGAGCGACCGCGCGCTGCTGGGAGCCGTGAACCGCGCCCTCGCGGCTCGGGGAGTGGAGTGGCGCTTTGGAGAGTTGCTCGACGGAGAGTGGACGCTGGAGGGTGATCTGGGGGTGGCGGCCGGTACGCCGGTCTATCGTCGTCACAGCCTGGTCGGATCGGGAACGGTGCTCGGGCGGTCGGGCGGCGAGCCGTGGCTGGTGCGGGCCGAGGACATGGTGATCGTCGCGAGCCGCATGGAGGATGCGTGGACCGCTCTGCCGCTGAGCGCGGGGTTCCTCCCGTTTCTCGACCTGGTGATCAATCGCCTCGCCGCCGGGGGAGCGTGGCTCGTGTCGACCACCCCGGGGGCGGCGGCGGATCTGCCGCCCGGGACCGAGGCTCTGGGGGTGTCTGCCCCGGCGCAACCGGGCGTCTACCTGCTGCGCGGCGCGGCCGGCGACACGGTCGGCGCTCTCGAGGTCAATCACGACCGGCGCGAGTCCCGCCTCGCCCCAGCCGGCCGGTCCGCCGTGCGAGCGGCGCTCGGTGCCACGGCGCAGGTGTTGGGTGACGCGGCGATGGGGCGCGAGCTGTTCCACGGTGCGCGGCGTGCGGACCTCACCGGCGTCTTCCTGGTCGCGGCGCTGGCGGCGGCATTGGTCGAGATGGTGCTGGCGAGCGGCGCTGCCGCGGTGCGGGGCGAGTGATGCTGCCCAAGCTGATCGCCGGGTTCACGCGCCTGCCTCGGTTCCGTGCCTTCCTCGAGGAGGTTCCGCAGCGCGGCTCGCGAGTTGCTGTGTCCGGGCTCCCCGGTTCGAGTGGCGCGCTGCTCGTAGCGGCGCTCGCCGAAGCGCTGGAGCAGCGGCTCTTCCTGGTGGTGGCGCCGACGCCGGCGGCGGCCGAGCGGTGGCTCTCGGACTTCGAGGCGCTGCTCGGCGATCCTGCGCGGCTCTACCCCCAGCGTGAAGCGCTGGGCGAGGAGGAGCCCCATCTCGAGATCGCGGGCGAGCGGGTGGAGACGATCGAGGCGGCGTTGACGGGGAGGTCCCGCGTGCTGGTGACCACGCTGCCCGCGACCGCCGAGCTCACCCGCATGCCGCAGGCAGTGCTGCGCGGGCGCACGGAGATCCGCAAGGGCGCGGCGCTCCCGCTCGGCCACCTGGTACGGCGTCTGGAGGAGCTGGGATACGAGCGGAAGCCATCGGTGCAGGACGTGGCGCAGTTCGCCGTCCGAGGCGGCATCATCGACGCCTATGGCTTCGGCATGGCGGCGCCGACTCGCATCGAGTGGTGGGGCGATGAGCTGATCTCACTGCGCGCATTCGATCTCGACAGCCAACGCTCCGAGGGTGAGGTCGACGCCGTGACGGTGTTGCCGGTGGCGCCGCTTGAGGGCGACGACGGTGAGGACGTGCCAACCCCCTCCGAGCGACAGTGCCTGCTCGACCTGTTGCCCGACGATACGCTGCTCGTGGTGGATTCCGCGGTGGACTACGGAGAGGTGCGGCGGGTGTGGGACGATGCGGCGCACCACATCGACGTGGCGCAACGCCGGGGCGAGGACGTGCCGGGTCGGGACGCGGTGTTTCTCTCTCCCGAGGAATGGCGCATCCGCTGGGAGGGCTTCGCGAAGCTGGAGATCGACGGCGAGCCCGTTGCCCACGACTTCGCGCTGCGCGATCCACCCGCCATCGAGCGCAAGATGGGGCGGCTCGCGCAGGTGGTGCGAGCCGGCCCCACCCTGATTCTGTGCGACAACGAGGGGCAGCTCGAGCGGCTCGAGGAACTGCTGACCGATGACGCCGCCCACGGTGCGCTGCCGCCGAGCGTCACGCTGGCGCTCGGCGCCTTGGGCGGCGGGTTCGCCCTGCCCGAACTCACGGTGCTCACCGACCACGAGATCTTCCGGCGTGCACGCCGCATCCGCCGCGCGCGCCGCTACCGCCAGGCCCTCGCCGCGGCCACGGTCGGCTCGCTCACACCGGGCGACTACGTGGTGCACCTGGAGCACGGCATCGGGCTCTATCGCGGGATCGAGACGATAACGGTGGGCGAGAGCGCCACGATGGAGGTAGCGATACTCGAGTACGAGGGGGGGGACCGGCTGAACGTGCCGCTGTACCGCCTGGATCAGCTCGAGCCCTACCGTTCCGTGGCGGACGCCGACGACCGAGCGCCGCCCAAGCTACATCGCTTGGGGGGCAAGCGGTGGCAGCGGCAACGGGCGAAGACCGAGGCAGCGATTCGCCGCATGGCAGCCGAGCTGCTGGAGCTCTACGCGCGCCGCTCGGTGGCGCAGGGATTTGCCTTCCCGCCAGACACGCGCTGGCAGCGGGAGCTCGAGTCGTCCTTCCTGTACGAAGACACCCCCGACCAGCGCACGGCAGCCGAGGAGACCAAGCAGGACATGGAGAACATCGAGCCCATGGACCGCCTGATAGTAGGGGACGTGGGCTACGGCAAGACAGAGGTGGCGGTGCGCGCGGCGTTCAAGGCGGTGCAGGCCGGCAAGCAGGTTGCGGTGCTCGTGCCGACAACGATTCTGGCGGAGCAGCACGGGCGCACCTTCGGCGAGCGGCTGGCGGATTTCCCGGTCGCACTCGAGGTGCTCTCGAGGTTTCGCACGGCCGCGGAGCAACGGGCAGTGGCAGCGGGTCTCGAGGCCGGCAAGGTGGACGTCGTGATCGGCACGCACCGCCTGCTCTCGTCCGACGTCACCTTCCACGACCTGGGCCTCCTGGTAGTGGACGAGGAGCACCGCTTCGGCGTGCGGCACAAGGAGCGGCTCAAGGCACTGCGGCTCGAGGTGGACATCCTGACTCTCACCGCGACCCCAATTCCCCGCACGCTGCACCTCGCTTTGGCGGGATTACGTGACCTCACCATGATCGCCACGCCGCCGCGCGACCGGTCGCCGGTGCTCACGTTCATCGAGCCGTGGGATGACGACCTCCTGGTGGAGGCGATCGCAAGGGAGTTGGACCGGGGCGGCCAGGTGTTCTTCGTGCATAATCGCATCGAGACCATCGACGCGATCGGTGCTCGGGTGGGGCGGCTCGCGCCGCGGGCCCGTATCGCCGTGGCACACGGGAAGATGCGCGAACGCCAACTCGATGAAGTGATGCGGCGCTTCGTGGCCGGCGAAGTCGACGTACTGGTGTCCACCATGATCGTGGAGTCGGGATTGGACGTGCCGAATGCGAATACCATGATCGTGCACGACGCGCACCAGTTCGGGCTGGCGCAACTTTACCAGTTGCGCGGCCGCGTGGGACGCGGCCACCGCCGCGCGTACTGCTACCTCGTGGTTCCCGATGCGGTGGATCAGGAGGCGGAGCAGCGGCTCAAGGTACTGGAGCACCACACCGAGCTGGGATCGGGCTA
The DNA here is from genome assembly GCA_039586815.1 of Gemmatimonadota bacterium. Lineage (GTDB taxonomy): Bacteria > Gemmatimonadota > Gemmatimonadetes > Gemmatimonadales > GWC2-71-9 > WVYX01. The sequence continues at coordinate 5,299 of JBDHJR010000034.1, forward strand.
CCGTATCGCGCTGCGCGACCTGGAGCTGCGAGGGGCCGGCAACCTGCTGGGAGCCGACCAATCGGGACATGCGCACGCCGTCGGAGTGGATCTCTACATGCGGTGGCTCGGCGAGACGGTTCGCGCGCTCAAGGGAGATGTGGAAGCCTCCGACCGCTCGCCGCCCGAGGTGATCTTCGACGGACCCACGCACTTGCCCGACGATTACGTGCCGGACGAGGATGCCAAGCTGGACTTCTATCGGCGGCTGGCGCGGGCCGTCGAACTTGGCGAGATTGCGGCGTTACGAGAGGAGCTGCGTGATCGCTTCGGCCCGCTGCCGCCGGAAGCGGAGCGGCTCCTCGTTGTCTCGGAGTTGCGCTCGCTGGGTACACGCATCGGCCTTCAGACGATCTTCGTGCGGGGCGACGATGCGCGACTCAAGTTCAGAACTGATGCGGCGCCGAAGTTGCTGCGGCTCACGGCTGCTCTCGAGGATGTGCAGTTCGCGGCCGATGTGCGACAGACGGTGCCGTTGGCATTGAAGCTTCGCCGGCTGGGTGGGCTTTCCGTGGGACAGGGGTTGGTCCGCGCGCTCTCGGCCGCCGTTGGTGAGGAGTGAGAGCATGATGAAGACGACCGGATGGGAGCGCGTGGCGCTGGCTGCGCTGTGCGCGGCGCTCGTCACGGGGTGCGAGCCCGGTGCAGGGGTGGGGGAGGTGGCACGAGCCGGCGAGTACCGGCTCTCCTCCGGGAGAGTCGCCGGGTGGTTCGCCATCGGCGAAACGGTACCGCTCAGGCGGGACGTGGCCGAACGCCTCGCACACCGCTGGGTGGACTACACGCTCTTCGCCGATCGCATCGCCTCCGGCGATTCCCTGACCGACTCGGCCACCGTGCTGCACGCTGCGTGGCCGGAGGTGTACGAGCAGCTAGCCGAGCAATACCACACGCAGCTGCTGGCCGAGCGTGTCAGTCTGGACTCGACTGCCGTCGACAGCTTATACGCGGTCGGTGAACAGCGTCTGATCTGGCACATCCTGCTTCGCACGCTTCCGACGATGTCGTCCGAGGAGAGGGAGGCCATACGCGTGCGAGCCGAAGCGCTGCGGACCAGGCTCCTCGAGGGTGAGCCGTGGGCGACGGTGAGCCAGGAGAGCGAGGACCCGGGATCGCGGGATCAGGGCGGCAGCCTCGGCGTGATCGCCCGCGGCGAGACGGTGCCGGAGTTCGAGGCCGTAGCCTTCATGCTGCAGCCCGGGGAACTCTCGATGGTCACAGCGTCTCAATTCGGCTACCACATTCTGCGGCGCCCCGCGCTGGAGAACGTGCGGGAGGAGTACGCCGAAGCCCTGGAGAGAGCCCTGATAAACCAGATGGATGCCGTGATCATGGAGGAGGTGGAGTCGAGGTGGGACCTCGAGGTTCGCTCATCGGCCCCGACTGTGATGCGAGAGGCCGCCGCCGCGCCGCTGCGGTCCATGGGATCGGACGAGATCATAGCCAATTATCGAGGCGGCAGATTCACTGCCGCCGACCTCGTGCGGTGGCTCGCGGCACTGCCCCCCGACATGGCACGCCGCATGGATGCCGCCAGTGACGACCAGCTCACTGAGCTCGCCCGGAGTCTGACGCGCAACGAGCTCCTGGTGCACGACGCGAAGGAGGCCGGTGTCCGTCTGCCGGACGACAGGTTCGAGGCGCTGAAGGAACGCCTGAGCGGCGAGCTGCAGAACCTGCGTGGTGCACTTCAGTTGGACTCGATACTCGCGGGTGCCGTAACCGCCGACGAGCGGCGCGAGCGTGTCGATCGGGCGGTGCATTCCTATATCGTGGGATTGATGAACGGTGCGGGCTCGGCGCTCTCGGTTCCGGTGTTCCTGGCGGACGCTCTTCGTGCGGAGACCCGATGGGCCGTGTCGAGCAGGGGACTGGATGAGTCACTCGAGCGCGCTCAGATCCTGCGAATGGAGGCGGCAACACCACAGGCACCCGCGGGCGACTCGGCCGCAGGTCCGGGAGGACCGCGTTGAGCGTGCTGCGCGCGGCGTGCGTCGCGTTACTGTCGCTGGCAATGCTCAGCGCGCCGGCGGCGGCGCAGGATTCGGCGTTCGTGCTCGTGGACCGAGTAGCCGCAATCGTGGGCAACGTGGTGATCCCCATGTCCCGCGTGGAAGAGGAGGTCAACGTCTTCCGGCAGCAGGGCGGGCAAGTCCCGACGGACTCACTCCAGCTCATTGAACTGAAGCGCAGTCTGCTGGACAATCTCATCAACGCGGAGCTGCTGTTCCAGGCCGCGTCGCGTGACACGGCGATTCAGGTTACGGAACCGGAGGTGCAGCAGGCGGTAGACGAAGCGATCCGGGAGATCCGCGGCCAGTTCGGCTCGCAGCAAGAGTTCGAGGAGCAGCTGCGTGCCGCCAACTTCGGCTCGGTGGAGGAGTACCGCCGTTGGCTCGGCGAACAGCAGCGGCGCGAGTTGATGAGGTCGCAGTACATGCAGATGCTGCAACAGATGGGCGAGCTCGAGCCGTTGCAGCCCACAGAGGAGGAGCTGCGCGCCTTCTATGAGGAGACGAAGGACCAGCAGCCGGAGCGCCCGGCCACGGTCACCTTCCGACAGGTCGTGGTGCGCTCCGAGCCCGACAGCCTGGCGCTGCGTGAGAGCTTCCGGAAGGCCGACTCGATCAAGGTAGCGCTGCGCGACGGGGCGGATTTCGATCTGCTGGCGCGCCAGTTCTCGGACGACCCCGGTTCGCGCGAGCAAGGCGGCAACCTCGGCTGGGTGCGGCGCGGGATGCTGGTGTCGGAGTTCGAGAACGTGGCGTTCCGAATCCGCCCGGGGACGATATCGGAACCGGTGCAGTCGGTCTTCGGATTCCACGTCATCCGTGTCGATCGGCGCCAGCCGGGCGAGGTCATGGTCCGCCACATCCTCATTGCGCCCGGCATTACCGAAGCCGACCGCGCGCGCGCGCGCGACGTAGCGGAGTCGGTGGCCGAGGAGCTCAGGGCCGGCGCTCCGCTCGACTCGCTGACGGACGTGTACCACGACTTCGCCGGGCAGGAGCAAGCGCTGATCGAGGACTTCCCCCGGGATCGCCTCCCCCCGGAGTACCAGGCGCCGCTCCAGTTTCGTCAGGCCGGTGACGTGATCGGCCCCGTCATGCTGGACCGGGGCGACGGCCGGCCCAAGTACGCGGTCCTGGTTTACCAGGGATCGCGGCCGGCGGGCGCGTTCAGCTACGAAGACATGCGCGACCGCCTGCGCCAGAGCCTGGCCGAGCAGAACGCCATGGAGCGGTTGCTCGGGTCACTGCGCGAAGCCGCCTACATCGAGATCCGGTTCTGACGCCATGCCGCCGCGCATCGCAATCACGCTGGGCGATCCGCGAGGTGTTGGACCGGAAGTAGTGAGCAAGACGCTGGTCGATCCCCCGGCGGAGGCGGAGTATGTGGTGATCGGGCCGGAGGAGCTGGTGGCGGAGCTGCCTGCTGATGTGCGGATCGGTATTGGGTCCAGCGGGAAGCGTGCGGCGGAACGGGAGCTTCCCCTCGAGATTGCCGGTCGCCTCACCGCCGACGCGGTCCTCAAGGCGGTGGAGCTCGCGCTGTCCGGCGCGGTGGACGCCATCGTCACCGGTCCGGCGGAGAAGCGTGCGCTGCACGCCGGCGGGTACGAGTACCCGGGGCACACTGAGTGGCTCGCGGACCTGGCCGGTGGGGTAGACGTCGTGATGATGCTGGTCGCCGGCGGCCTACGGGTCTCGCTCGTCACCACGCACATCCCCCTCGCCGAAGTGACCTCCTCGGTCACGATCGAGCGGGTGCTCAGGGCGGGACAGCTCACGCGCTCCGCGTTGGAGTGCTGGTGGGGCATCGAGGATCCGCGAATCGCGCTGTGCGCGCTGAATCCGCACGGCGGTGAGGGTGGGTTGTTCGGCGACGAGGACGACGAGGTTCTCGAGCCGGCTGCGCGCGAGCTCGATGCAGCAGGACCGCTCCCCGCCGATACGGTGTTCGTGCGCGCGTTGCGCGGGGAGTTCGATGCAGTGCTCGCACCTTATCACGACGTGGGCATGACGGCGGTGAAGGTGGCTGGCTTCGGCGGCGGTGTGAACGTGACACTGGGACTGCCGTTCATTCGGACCGCCCCCGATCACGGCACGGCGTTCGACATTGCGGGGCAGGGGATTGCCGACGAAGGATCGATGCGGGAGGCGGTGCGGTTGGCGGCTGAGCTGGCGACGTTGAGGCGGTGAGAGTCTCGGTGCGCTAACTCCCTGCCGCCTTACCGCCTTCTCTCACCATGCGCAGCTTGCCCACGCGGCGGCCTGCCATCTCCAGTACCTCGAAGCGGGCCCCGGCCACGCTCACACGGTCTCCCACCTGGGGCAGACGCCCGAGCTGTCCGAACACGTATCCCCCGATCGTGAGGTAGTGCTCCTCGGGAATGTCGAGCTCGTAGGCCTCGGTTAGATCCTCGAGCTCCATCTCGCCCGGAAGGGTGACGCCGTCCTCCGCAGCCTCCGGGAGCGGCTCCGCCTCGTCGTACTCGTCGTAGATCTCGCCCACGATCTCCTCGAGCAGGTCCTCCATGGTGACGATGCCGGCGGTGCCACCGTACTCGTCGAGCACCACGGCCATCTGTGCCTTGATGCGCTTCATGTCGGCGAGTACGTCCTCCACCTCACGCGTGCCCGGCACGAAGAACGGCTCCCGCACGATCGAGCCCACAGTGTCCCGCTCCCGCTGCGGCAGTGCAGCCAGGATCTGCTTCACGTGCACGATCCCCACCATGTCGTCCAGCGATTCGCGGTACACCGGGTAGCGGGAGCGCCCCACCTCGCGAACGCGTCCAGCAGCCTCGGCGATGCTGATCTCAGCGGGAAGGCCGACGACGTCGGTGCGCGGCGTCATCACGTCGCGCGCGTTCTTCTCGGTGAACTCGAAGACGCCCTCGATCATCTCCACGTCCTCGTGGTCGAGGTGTCCCGATCTCTGGCTGTGTCTGAGGATCGTCACGATCTCTTGTGGCGAGTGCACTGCCTCCAGCTCATCCGCTGTGGCTCTGACACCGAGCATCCGCAGCAGCAGGTTGGCGCTCCAGTTGAGCACGTTGGTGAGGGGCAGGGTGATCCACGTAAAGAACAGAAGCGGCCGCGCCAGCCACCGTGCCGTGGATTCGGGGAATGTGATGGCCCAGTTCTTCGGTGCCAGCTCCCCCACCACGACATGCAGGAACGACACCACCGACACCGCGACGATGGACGCTACACCGACGCGGCCCAGGAACGATAACGCCGCCGGCAACTGTTCGACCCAGTCGTGAAGCAGCACGGCCACCGTATCCTCGGCGACGTAGCCCAGGAGGATGGACGCAAGCGTGATGCCGAGTTGGCAGGCCGAGAGCTGGCGTTGCAGGTCTTGCTGCGCCGCCTTGACCGCCTTAGCCTTCCGGTCCCCCTTCTTGACCAGCTCTTCTACGCGGGAACGGCGCGCGGCTACGAGGGCGAACTCCGACGCCACGAAGAACGCGTTCGCCGCGACGAGGAACACCACCGCGGCGGCGCGCATCAGGAGGGATGTTAAGGAGATCTCTTCCATTCGGACCGCTCAAAGGTAAGGTAAAGGGTCCGGCCGAACGCGCCAATTGGAGGCCCAGGCGGAACCTAACGTGATGAACCCGACCGACCAGAGCCGCCCACCCACCGACCGCTCGCTCGACTGCGCGCACCGCACGCCGGTGCTGTCGGGCCATCGGCGCTCGCTCAGGCTGGTGCTGGTCATGACCGCGGGGTTCATGCTGGTGGAGTTCGTGGCCGGGTGGATTGCCAACTCCCTGGCCCTGCTGGCGGATGCCGGTCACATGCTGACCGATACAGCGGCGATCGCGCTGGCGCTGTTCGCGGCGTGGATCGCCCAGCTTCCCGCGACGCCCGACAAGACGTTCGGCTATCTGCGGTTCGAGATCCTGGCTGCGCTGGTGAACGGCGCCGTGCTCTTCGTGGTCGCCGGGCTCATAGTGTGGGACGCCGTCGAGCGGATCGCCGACCCGCCGGAGGTCGAGGCCCGCATCCTGTTCGGCGTCGCCACCGCGGGCTTGATAGTAAATGTGATCGGGGCGCGGCTGCTGCACGCGGGGCACAAGGAGTCGCTCAACCTGCGGGGCGCGTACCTCCACGTGCTAGGCGATCTCTTGGGTTCGGTGGGTGCGCTGGCCGCGGGCGTCGTCATCCTGCTCACCGGGTGGATGCTGGCGGACCCGATCATCTCGATCGGCATCGCGCTGCTGATCCTGGTGGGAGCGTGGCGTCTGGTGCGGGAGAGCGTAGACGTGCTGCTCGAGGCCACGCCCCGGCACATCGCGCTAGGGGAGGTGGAGCGGCAGATCGCCACGGTGCCGGGGGTCGAGGACGTGCACGACCTGCACGTCTGGACGCTCACCAGCGGTGTCGTGGCCATGAGCGGGCACGCCGTCGTGCCCGATCCGGCCGACGGACAGCGGGCGCTGGAAGTCGTGCAGGAACGCCTGGCGAGCATGGGCATCCACCACGTGACCCTGCAGATCGAGCGGAGCCAGCTGGATCCGTGCGAGCCCGACAGCGGCTGAGCCGTTGCATTCGCCGCCGGCTCCGTCTATACTCCGCGACCTCATACGATAACTGAAGGCGTCCCTTGGACATACGAAACATCGCGATCATCGCGCACGTCGATCACGGCAAGACGACGCTCGTGGACCAGATGCTGCGTCAGGCGGGGGTGTTCCGCGCCAACCAGCAGGTGGCGGAGCGCGTGCTGGACTCCAACCCGCTGGAGCGGGAGCGGGGCATCACCATCCTCTCCAAGAACGCTTCGCTGCGCTGGAACGGGGTCAAGATCAACCTGGTGGACACCCCGGGACACGCCGATTTCGGGGGCGAGGTGGAGCGCATCCTGCGCATGGTGGACGGCGTGCTTCTGCTGGTGGATGCGGCCGAGGGCCCCATGCCGCAGACGCGGTTCGTCACCCGCAAGGCCCTGGCCCTGGGTCTCCACCCCGTCGTGGTGATCAACAAGGTGGACCGGGCCGATGCACGGTCGGCCGAGGTGCACGACGACGTGCTCGAGTTGTTCATGGAGCTGGAGGCGTCGCACGAGCAGCTGGACGCACCGTTCATCTACGCCTCGGCCAAGGACGGCCATGCCACCCGCGAGCTGCCGGGTGCATCCGGGCTCGCATCGGGTGACCTGCAGCCGCTGTTCGAGGCCATCGTGGGGCACGTGCCCGCCCCTGCCGGGGATGCCTCGGGGCCGTTCCAGATGCTCATCTCGACCCTGGACTACTCGTCGTATCTCGGCCGCCTGGGCATCGGGCGGGTCGAGCGGGGCGGCGTGCAGGTTGGACAGGAGGTGGCGCTGCTGCCGCTGGGCGAGCCGGGCACCGTGGCCGACGACCAGGCCCGCCCCCGCCGCGTGGTGCGGCTCTTTGGCTTTGAGGGCCTCGGCCGGGTCGAGCTGCAGGAGGCCCAGGCCGGCGACATCGTGGCGCTGGCCGGCATGGAGGGGGTGGAAGTCGGCGCGACCGTGACCGATCCGGCCCGGCCGGAGCGCCTGGCGGGCATCGCCGTCGAGGAACCCACCATCTCGGTGGACTTCATGGTCAATAACTCGCCATTCGCCGGCCGGGTGGGGAAGTACGTCACCAGCCGGCAGCTGCGGGAGCGCCTGTACGGCGAGATGGAGCGCAACGTGGCACTGCGGGTGGAGGACACGGACAAGCCGGAGGTGCTCACCGTGTCGGGCCGGGGCGAGCTCCACCTCTCGATCCTGATGGAGACCATGCGGCGGGAAGGCTTCGAGTTCCAGGTGAGCCGCCCGCGGGTGATTCCCAAGGAGGGCCCCGGCGGGGAGCGGCTCGAGCCGTATGAGGAGCTGGTGGTGGACGTGCCCGAGGAGATGCTGGGCACGGTGATCGAGACGCTCGGGCCCCGGCGGGGCGACATGCTGGACATGAAGAACCCGGGGAAGAGCCGCGTGCGCATGCGGTTCCGGATGCCGGCCCGGGGGCTGTTCGGCTACCGCTCCGAGTTCCTCACCGAGACCCGGGGCGAGGGGATCATGCACCACCGATTCCTGGAGTACGGTCCCTGGGCTGGGCCGCTGGCGGGGCGCAGCCGCGGGGTGCTTGTGGCGGACCGGGAGGGGGTGGCCGTAGCTTATGCACTGTGGAACCTTGCGGAGCGGTCCACCATGTTCGTGGCGCCCGGCGAGCCGGTCTACGAGGGGATGATCGCGGGTGAGCACGTCAGGGCCGGGGACCTTGACGTGAACGTGACGAAGGGTAAGAAACTAACGAACATGCGGACCACGGCGTCCGACGAAAACGTGCAGCTCGAGCCCCCCAGGGAGATCACGCTGGAGCTGGCGCTGGAATACATTGAAGACGACGAGCTCATTGAAGTAACCCCGGAGACGATCCGGCTCAGGAAACGCGCCTTGGCGGCCATCGAGCGAAAGAAGGCCGCGCGCCGGGCGCGGGCCGTGACCGGATCTCCGTAGCTATTCTCCACCACGAGGAGCGCAGGAGGATCGGACCATGTTGCCGCGGGAGTTCTCGTTCCCGCCGCTGAGCGTCGCGAGCCTTGACGACGACGAGGAAGTCCCTGACAGCGGCTACGACGAGTTCGAAGAGGACGACGAGTTGGACGAAGACGAAGAGCTGGACGAAGACGAGCTCGACGAGTACGAGGAGTATGAGGAGGAGTTCGACGACGTCGATGAATCGCGGCCGGTTCGCCGACACGGGGACTGGGAAGGGTAGAGGCGGAGTACTCGATCGCCTAGATTATCCCCGCAAGGGGGCCAGTAGCTCAGGTGGTTAGAGCGCACGCCTGATAAGCGTGAGGTCGGAGGTTCAACTCCTCCCTGGCCCATACCATCAAGCCCGATCGTGGCTCCATGCCTCGACCGGGCTTTGTCGTGCGATTGGTTGTATGAGGTCGGAGGTGGACGCCCCCTCCCCTTCGCCCTGCGCGCGGGCTTCGCTTCAGAACTCGCGCTTCTTCATCTCGGAGAAGAAATCACGCAGCTCGGTGTCTTCCTCCTCTGCCGGGGGCAGCGTCGTGTCGTACTGGCGCCGCACCTTCTTCTTGGCCTTGGCTGCCTTGGCGGCGTTCTTCTTCACTAATGCGGCCAGCTTCCGTTCGTCGCTCTTCGACATCGGTGCTCCTAGAGAGGCGCTGGGTTCGGCGCGTGTTGGACTGAATCTAACCTGTTTGCCCGGCGACATCCGGTGTAGCGGGCTCCGGCGCTCCCAGTCAACGCGTTCCCTCAGTCTGCAAATCCACGCACGGCCCAGGCGCGTGCGACGAGGGCGATCGCTCCGTCGGTTCGCTTCGGGAGGGCAAGGTCGAGCTCGGTTGCAAGAGCCGTGCGGGTCTCCTCATCGAGGGAGGCGACGTAGGAGGGCGCGGGTCCCGTACCGCCTAGGAAGGGCTGCCAATACTCGTTGAAGTCGGCGAACTCGGTGTCGATGTCGATCGGGTCGCAGCGGACGTCGCCTAGCCCGGCCCTGTGAAATAGCTCTTCGAGCGTTTCGGGCTGGCAGATGGGAAACCGCTTGCCTTCATCGAGCTCAAGGGCGTTCGGATCCATGCTCGAGGCCACATCCCAGAAATAGCGAAGCAGCTCCATGCGGCCCGCGTAGTCCCATACACAGGCGGAGACCGTGCCCCCGCCGCCGGCAATGCCGCGCATCTCCTCGATGGCGGACTTCGGCTCGGGGAAGAAGTTGAGGGACAGCGAGGAGGTGACACTGCCGAAGCCCCCCGGGCGGGTCGGCAGCGCACCGGCACCGGCGATCACGAAGGAGCATCGCTCATCTGAATGGTGCTCTCGCGCGTACTGAACGAACGGCCCCGAGGGATCGCAGCCTACGACGGAAGCTGGATCCGCCGTCTTGCAGATCGCATCGGTGAGCGAACCGGTGCCACAGCCGACGTCCAGCCAGTGAGCGCCGGTAGGCACCTGCAACCAGGAGATGAACTCCGGTGCGAGCTGGCGGCTCCACCGGCCCATGAAGTCCTCGTAGGTGGACCCGGCTGCCCACCGGTCAGTAGTGTCACCCATTCGTGCGGTCTCCCTCCGTTGGTCGGCTCATTCCTGGACCTGAGTCTAACCCGTCTGCCCCCGGGGAGTCCGGCCCAGAAGGCTGCCAGAGTGACACTAGCTTGACGTGGTCAACAGTCTGTTGCATGCGCAGGTATTCCGACTAGATTCCCCGCACTTCAAGAACAGAGGATGTGTTAATGAAACGCAGTACGCTATTGGCCTTCGTGGCAGGCGTGGCCAGCACCGTAGTGCTGCTCGCGGCCGCAGTCGTCGCGACGGCGCCCGAGGAAGCCAAGGCCACCGTGTGGGCTCCGGAGATAGCGGCCGACTCACTGGCCTTCTTCGCCGCTGGGCCAAACATGAGCGATCGCGACATGTATTTCCCCGGCACCGAAAAGCTCGGGGCCGACGAGATGCGCGTCATCGCGTGCGGCACGGGCATGCCGAATCAGCGGCCCAAGCAGGCAGCTGCATGCTGGCTGGTCGAGCTGGGCAACGGCGACAAGTTCCTGTTCGACATCGGCACCGGCTCGTCCGAGCGCATCTCGGCCTTGCGGATTCCCTACGACTCCCTGGACAAGGTGTTCGTCGGCCACCTGCACTCGGACCACTTCGGCGACATGGATGCTTTGTGGATCGGCGGCGTAGTGGCCGGCCGCATCAACAAGCTCCGCGTTTGGGGCCCTGACGCGCCCCGAGAGGAGTGGAGCACCGCCTACGCCATGGACCTGCTGCAGAAGATGTACCAGTGGGACCTGGCGACCCGCTCCGGAGTCATCGACGGGCGCGGTCTCGAGATGGAGGTCAACGAGTTCGATCGCCTCGGCATCAACGAGGTGATCTACGACGAGAACGGCGTGGTCATCCGCAGCGTCCCGGCCATCCACGGCACCGACGGCCCCGTCAGCTTCATTCTGGAGTGGAACGGTCTCAAGTTCGCGTTCTCGAGCGATACGTATCCCAACAAGTGGTGGGTCGAGCATACCAAGAATGCGGACCTCTCCATCCACGAGTGCTTCCTGCCGCCGAACATCCTGGTCGAGCGCTTCAAGTTCGCGCCAATCGAGGCGCTGCAGGTGGGCACGCAGGGGCACACCTCCCCGGGGCAGTTCGCCAAGGTCATGGCGCTGACCGAGCCCCGCATGGCGGTGGGGTATCACTTCTTCAACGACTTCGACACCACCCCCGAGATCCTGCGGCAGGTGCGGATGGTGTACGACGGGCCCCTCGCCCTGGCCGAGGACTACATGGTCTTCAATGTGACCAAGGATGACATCCGTGTGCGCATGGCGATAGTCGATGAAGCCGCGTGGCCTCCGGGAGCGATTCAGGAGAAGAACCCACCCGACTTCGCGCAGGCTGTGCCGCCGTCGGACTTCCTCCGCTCGGGCGCCATGCCGTTCCCGGAGATCGTGCAGAAGTACTACGAGGGGTACTAGATCGGCGCTCGACTGCTGGTAGGTACGTCATGGTAAGCGAAAGCCGGCCCGCGAGAGCGGGCCGGCTTTCGTTTGTGGTGTGGCGCGGGCGCTGCTCTGTGCGCCCTATCCCGCTTCCAGCTCCACTACCTCCGAGCCATCCGGGTTGTCCACTACCTCGTAGAACGGGTTGCCGTTCTCGTCCTCCACCTCCTCGAAGAAGACCGTGTCGAACTGGTAGTAGGTGCGCCCTTCCTCTTCGATGGTCGTGACGCCTTCGGGCAGCGCGTCGAGCTGGGCCCCGATCTCGGGCTCGCCATTCACGAATCCCGTCTGGCCGTCCTCCTCGAACTCTACGTACAGATTGAAGTTTACGTAGTAGTAGGTCTCGTCATCGGCCACGAACGAGGGTGAGCCGTCGGGTATCTCGTCGATCTCCTCGGCGGGCGGCTGCGGTTCGACCAAGTAGACCTCTGCGCCGGCATCATTCGTCGTTTTGGTGAAGTAGAGGTTGTCGAACTGATACAGTGTTACGTCACCCTCTTCGTGGGCCACCGCCTCCTCCGGGATGGCGCTCACTTCCGCTCCTACCGGCGGCTCCACGACGACGTACCCACCACCGGGGGCATCCTGGAAGAAGGACCATTCTACGTAGTAGAACGTCTCGCCCTCGACCTCGATCGTCTCCGCACCATCCGGCAGCGCCTCCGTCTCCCAGCCCACGGGAGCCGACGTGAGCACGTTCACTTCCTCACCCTCGTGCAGCGCCTTGCGGTACCACGGGTTCACGCGGACGTACGTCGTGCCGTAGACCACGTAGGTTGTGCTGTTGGACGAGTTCGCGATCGCCACGAACGCCGCCGTCGTGATCAGCACTCGGCCCACCCAGAACCCCCGGTACCAGCGGCGATGCCGCCAGTAGCGGTGGTGGCGCCAGCGACCACGCCGGTACCGACGGGAGCGAGACACGCGTCGCGTGCGGTGCCGGCTGCGAGCTCGAGTACTGCTCGTGCGCCGGCTCGAGGTACGTCGAGCGCTGGACCGCGAGGCGCTCCGCTGGGCCGAGGAACGATTGGATCGGCTCTGTGCGCTGGAGCGGCTGCGACTCGATTGACTTGTGGAGCCCGACCGCGCCGGGCTGGAGCGACTCGCGCTGGGGCTCGACCGCGCCGAGCGACCTCCCCTACTGCCACCTCCTCGGCGTTGCGCCTCCGCGATCGTGGGGAGGGTGGTGCCGAGCGCCTGGAGCACCAGCAACACGAACGCGATCAACTGCATACGATACCGTCTCATGGTCGTCTCCTCGCGTTCGTGGTCAAGGGTTGATCACGGGCACGACCTCGATCCGCTCCGCCCCCGGTGGTGGAGTGAATGTGAATTGCGTGACCGCATCGGGAATAGTCGTCGACCACTTGCGGAAACGGGCGACGTAGCTAGGCTGTCCTTCCTCGCCGGCAAACACGATTACGAGCTTGGCCAGGAAGGGCTCGTCTCCCTTCTTGACCCACAACTCGAAATCGAAACCTGGTTTTCGCACTGCCACATGATCAGTCCATGCACCCGCGACCCAAGCCTCTCCAACCCACCACACTGACGTGACGTCCTCGCCGAGCCAGATCTCGGCCGGGTCGCCTGCCAGGAGATCCCGAAACGGCACATCCAGGCTGTACTCGCCTACGAGCCGGTCGACCGCTTCAGGAATGGTGGGCGGGACGGTGATCTGGCCCCAGAGGTTGGCCGGTTGCCTGAGCAACATGAACTGGCCGTCCGAGAGCCATGCCGACTCTGTGGTGCCATCATCGTTGAGGGTCACCCAGTGGAGTCTGTCGGGGCTTCGTACCGCCAGTCGCTGGAGCATGTCGAAATGCAGCTTCTGCCCTGTCTCCTGCACCGCTTCATAGCTTACCTGTGCCTCGGCCACGAGCACGGGTTGGCCCTGCATGAAGGCTATGTGGCGCTGTATGACCTCACGGCCGTCCGGTTCCTGCCAGTCCTCCTCGGTGAGCACGGGAGGCTGCCATTCCGCGCTCTGCTGATCGCCCGGCGGCTGGCATCCGGCAGCCGTCACGATGAAGCAGGCCATGAGGGCTAGCCTTCCTCTGTGGGATCTGTGCGTAGCCATTGCGATTCTCTCTTCCCGAGCCGCCTCAGCCGCTCTTCTGCGCTTCCTTCCACGCCTCGTACGCCTGTTGTTGCTCGGGCGTGAGTATTTCGTTGATGCCCGCCTTTGTCTCAGCCGATATGCTCTTGAGCTTGTTGGCCAT
>JBDHJR010000035.1:0-46011 GCA_039586815.1 Gemmatimonadota bacterium
CTCGCGCCCGACGGCACCGGCGGCCGCTCCAGCCCCGGCCACTGCATGCGCGCGTCGGCGTCCAGGTAGTTGTCGCTGCGTTCGCCCCGCTCCAGGTGGAACCACCCGGCCCGTGCGATCATCGCGGCGTTGTCGGTGTTGAGTCGCGGCCGTGCCACAACCACGCGGGCCACACCTTCCAGTCGCTCGGCCATGCACCGCGCCAGCGTGCGGCTGCATGCCACGCCACCGCCCAGCACTGCCGTGCGGTAGCCGGTGTGCTCCAGTGCTGCCTTCGTCTTCGCCGTGAGCACGTCGAACGCCGCGGCCTGGAACGACGCCGCGATGTCGGCACGGTCGGCATCGAGATCCGCAGAGCCGCGCACCGTGTGCAGTAGCGCGGTCTTGAGTCCGCTGAACGAGAAGTCGAACCCGTCGCCCAGCATGGGGCGAGGCAGGTTGAACCGGTCGCTCCCCGACTCCGCCCGTGCCTCGACGTGCGGCCCGCCCGGGTATCCCAGCTCCAGCATGCTGGCCACCTTGTCGAACGCCTCGCCCGCCGCGTCGTCGCGCGTCTCGCCCAGCACGCGGTAGCTCCCCCACTCCGGGACATCGAGCAGCAAGGTGTGTCCGCCCGACACGATGAGCGCCACGAAGGGCGGTTCCAGGTCGGGGTGCTCCAGCGTGGCGGCGAAGACGTGTCCCTCGAGATGGTGCACGCCGATCAGATTCTTGCCGCTCGCCGCTACCAGGCCCTTGGCGTAGCACACTCCCACCAGTAGAGAGCCGATGAGTCCGGGACCCGCCGTCACCGCCACCGCGTCCACCGCTCCGAGCGGCACGCCGGCTTCAGCCAGCGCACGGTCCACCACCGGCCCGATGGCCTTCACGTGGGCGCGCGATGCGAGCTCGGGAACCACGCCGCCGAACACGGCGTGGATGTCCTGCGACAGGATGACTAGGCTGGCCAGCTCGGGCCGCGCGCCGTCTCGGACCAGGACGGCAGCGGAAGTTTCGTCACATGAGGTTTCGATCCCCAGGACTACGTCGGTCACTGCCTACTGTCTCCTCCGGATCACGGAGGAGTCGGGCGTCACCCAGGCGGTGAGTCCCTCGGGGGGGATGACCTGCAATGCGATGGTCGTGTCGGTCTGCGAGCCGGTGATGTCGGCCACCACCTGGAGCGAGTCGCGCGTGAGCTCCGCCAGCCGCTCTGCTCGGCCCCGCACCGTCACCATTACTGCCGGCGGATCGCTGTCCCACGCGCCGCCTCCCGGTGCCTGGATCGTCACGGGCACGCCCATGATGACGCGATCGGCGACCGATGCCACTTCGACCGAGATCTCCACTTCTGTGTGCGATACGCTCAGCACCCCGAGTGCGGCGGTGTCGAGGGATAGCGTGCGTGTGAACGGCTCGCTCACGCCGCTGACCTCCAGCGGCTCGGTGTTGACGCCCACCACCGCGCGCACGACTTCTTCGGGGCCACGCACGATCACCGAGCCGGGCTCGGCCCGCGCATCGCCGAACTGCTCGTATCCGGAGTCTGGCACCACGGTCACCTGCGGGACCACCGGAACGCTGCGCTGGAACACGTCGTCCAGCACGACCGTGAAGATGCGGGGCTCGATTGCCTGGGCCCGCACGTCGGCGCCCTCCATCACCGAGAGGTCCGCCAGCGACAGCTCCAGCGTGTAGCTGGCTCCGGTGAGCGTGTCGGGGATGACCTTGTGCACCAGTGGCGGCTGGCGGTAGAGCTTGATCAGCTCTCGGGTGCGGCCCGCGTAGAGTGCCTTCACCTCGGGGAGCTGCGCCACCAGCGCTCGTCCCTCGGGAGGCACCACGTCGAGCTCGACGTCCACCAGCTGGGTGGCGGGCTCCTGTGCCGCGGTAGCCCCCCACAGAATGGCCGCCAGGACCAGTGCGGTCAGCTTGATGGGCCAGTTCTTGACGAACCAGCCCCGGATCTCAACCGCCAGTTTCTTCCACTGCATCTTCGCTCACGCCGAGTAATCTGCGAATGAGCCCAACCTGCACCTCGTCGTCCCACTCGGTTGCCCCGATCACCTTCTTGACTATCACCCCGTGCCGGTCGATCACGAACGTCTCGGGCACCCCCGTGGTCATGTAGGTCCGCTGGATGCTGCCGCTCTGGTCGTGGTAGGCCGGGAACGTGAGGCTGCGCTCGTCGATCCACGCGCGCACCCCGTCAGTCTCGGTCTGGTCCACGCTCACCGCCATTACCCTGAGTCCCGCCGGACCCAACTCGTCGTACAGCCGCTGGATGGACGGCATTTCGGCCTCGCACGGGGCGCACCACGTGGCCCAGATGTTGAGCAGCACGACCTCGCCCTCGTGCTGGCCCAGATCCACCGTGTCGAGCGTGGCGATGTCGACGGCCCGGAAGTTGGGCGCGTCGCTCTGCACGCTCACCGGCTGGAGCGCCGGCGTGAGCGCGAGTGCCGCCAGCAGGCCGCCGCCCAGCAGCACCACGATCGCGATGACCAGAATCCATTGTCCGCGTTGCGTCATGTCAGGCTACCGCCATACAGCGTTTGCGTAACTCCCTCACCGCCTCCCCTGGGTCGTCGGCGCCGAAGATGGCCGAGCCCGCCACGAAGGTATCGGCCCCCGCTCCGTGGGCCTGGCCGATCGTGTCGCGCGAGATCCCGCCGTCCACCTCCAGGTACGCCCGGCTCTCCGACTCCGCCAGCATGCGGCGTGCCCGCACGATCTTCTGTGTCGCCGCTTCAATGTACTGCTGCGACGGGAAGCCGGGATTGACCGTCATGAGCAGCAGCAGATCGAAGTCGTCGATCACTTCCGCGGCGATCGACAGTGGCGTGGCCGGGTTGAGGGCCAGTCCCGCCAGCATGCCGCGCTCCCGCACCTGGGCGAGTTGCCGCTGCACGTGCACGGTGGCCTCCGGGTGCAGCGTAAACACCGATGCCCCGGCGTCGGCGAATGAGTCGATGTACCCCTCGGGGTGCTGCACCATGAGGTGAACGTCGAGCGGCAGGCTGGTGATCCGCCGGAGCGCAGCGATCAGCCCGGCGCCGAACGTGAGGTTGGGGACGAAGTGCCCGTCCATCACGTCCACGTGGATCCAGTCGGCGCCCGCCTCCTCCACGGTCCCGACCTGTTCGGCCAGCCGCTCCAGGTCGGCACTCAACACGCTGGGCGCGATCCGAATCGCGTTCTTCATGGCGTTCTCCGACGCGCGATGGTGATGTTGACGGCCGTGCCCGGCGCCGCCAAAGTGCCCGCCGCGGGCCGCTGCTCGAGCACCGTTCCCGGCTCCGCGACCTGATGGGTGCGCCGCACCGAGGTGCCCAGCACCAGGTTGACCTGCTCCAATATGATCTGCGACTCGATCTCCGAGAGTCCGGCCAGGTTGGGCACCGTGATCGTCGGTGCACCCACGCTCACCACCAGAGTCACGCCGTTGCCCGGCAGCAGCGTCGAGCCCGCAGGTGGCCGCGTGTTCACCACGACTCCGCGCGGCACCGGGGCCTGTGTGGAATCTATCGACCGCACCCTCAATCCGGCCGCCGCAATGAGCTGCCCCGCCAGCAGCGCGTCGTACCCCACCAGGTCGGGGACGGGCACCCGCTGGGGCCCGCCGCTCACCGTCACGTCCACCGAAGTACGCGGCGGCACCGCCATGCCCGCCGGGGGATCCTGCCATACCACGGCGTCGCGCTCGGCTTCGGGATGGGATGTCGTCTGGGTGTCGCCCACTGCCAGGCCGACGTCTGCCAGCGCCTGGATGGCCGCAGACCGTTCCATGCCTAGCAGGCGCGGCACGGGCACGTTCGATGCGAGGATCGGGGCCGGGAACACGACCAGCGCAGCGATGATGTACCCCATGACGAACGCGCCAACGAACCCGACGAGCGACACCACGAGCTTGCCGCGCTTGGGCAGAGCGGCGAGGCGCCGCAGCCGCCCCGTCAGCGGCTCGAGCCAGCCGGTCCAGTTCGATCCGCGTGGTTGGTGTCGTCGAAATCTCATCGCGCCCGTCTCAAGCGTGCCGCGTACCCGCCGTCGGTGCCCTCGTCGGCTGGAAAGATGAACAGATCCGCGCCGTCGCGCTCGTATTCCGGATGCCGCGCCAGGAAGCCGTCCACCTGCTTCTCGTTCTCCTCGGGTTCCAGCGAGCAGGTGAGGTACACCAGCAAGCCTCCCGCCACGGGCACCCGCGCCACGCCGTCGAGGATGGCTGCCTGCCGCTCCACCGCGCGCGCGAGCCGCTTGGCCGACAGGCGCCACCGGGCATCCGGGTGCCGGGCGATGGTGCCGGTCGCCGTGCAAGGGGCGTCCACCAGTACTATCTCAGCGCGTCCCTCGACCAGCGGCGGCCGGCGCGCGTCGGCCATCACTAACGATACACCCGCCGCAAGCCGCGTCACCGTGCCGCGCAGCCGATCCAACCGGTCGCGCCGCAGCTCGGTGGCCACGACCCGGCAGCGCAACCCCAGCATCGCGGCCTTTCCCCCGGGGGCTGCGCAGGCGTCCCACACAAGGGCGCCGTCGGGGATCGCCGCGAACTCGAGCAACCGCGCCTGGGCCGCATCCTGCACCAGGAAGGCGCCCTCGCCGAATCCCGGAAGCTGCCACACCTGTGAGGGCGCCACCGCGAGCCCCGCCCCGAAGGGCGCCTCCTCGAACGGCACCTCGCGTTCGGTCAGCGCCTCCCGCAGCTGCTCGTCGCTCCAGCGCGCCGGCCGCAGCACCAGCCTGGGGCGCGCGTTGTTGTGGACCAGCAGTGCCTCGGTGCGCTCCGCGCCGTAGCGCGACAGCCAGCGATCGACCAGCCACGGAGGGTGCGAGTAGCGCTGGGCCAGGCTGGCGGGCGTCCCGTCACCTGCGGCCTCGCCCTCCCGAGCCAGGCGACGCAGCACCGCGTTCACCAGTCCGGCACCCTTGCGTCCGGTCACCAGCTTGGAGACCTCCACCGTCGCCTGCACCGCGGCGTAGGGCGGCACGCGCGACAGCTTCAGCAGTTGGTAGGCGCCGATGCGCAGCAGGTCCTGAAGGTCGGCCGCCGTTCCGCCCCAGTCGCCCGACACGAGCGGTGCCAGCCGGCCGTCCAGCTCGTCCCGCGCCCGCAGCACGCCTGCCGCGATCTCGTGTGCCAGGCGGCGGTCGTCGTCGTCCAGCCCGTCGGCGGCTCGCGCCAGGGCCACATCGAACGGACGGCCGTCGCGCACCTGCCGCAGGATCTCCAAGGCGGCGCTGCGGGCGGGCGTGCCCGACGCCGTCGTCAGTCCAGCATTCCGGTTGTCGGACTCGATGGGACGGCGATCTCCCGGCGGGGCATGCGGCCGGCCAGGTAGGCGAGGCGGCCGGCCTCCACCGCGTGACGCATTGCGTCGGCCATGGCGATGGGGTCCTGCGCCGCGGCAATCGCAGTGTTCATCAGGATCCCATCCACCCCCTGCTCCATCGTGACACACGCGTCGGAGGCGGTTCCCACTCCGGCGTCCACGATCACGGGCTGTGACAGGCGGCGCTTGATGGTGCGTACCGTGTACGGGTTGATCAGGCCGAGCCCGCTGCCGATGGGCGAGGCGAGCGGCATGATGGCGGCGCACCCGGCGTCCTCCAGGCGGAGGGCGGTGATCAGGTCCTCGTTGGTGTACGCCATCACCTTGAACCCCTCATCGACAAGGACGCGCGCCGCCTGCAGCAGCCCATCCACGTCGGGCAGCAGGGTTTCCTCGTCGCCGATCACCTCGAGCTTGATGAACTCGTTGAAGCCCGCCTCGCGGGCGAGACGGGCGTAGCGGATGGCGTCCTCGGCGGTGTAGCACCCGGCTGTGTTGGCGAGCAGGAAGGTCCGCTTGGGATCGAGGTGATGCAGGATCCCCTCCTCCTTGGTGCGATCCAGGTCTACCCGGCGCACGGCCACGGTCACCACCTCGGCGCCGGAGGCTTCGATGGCACGCACCATGGTCTCGTTGTCCGCGTACTTCCCGGTACCGACCATGAGCCGTGAGCGGAACTCTCGGCCGCCGATCACCAGTGGCTGGTCGGCCATCCTCACCCTCCTCCCACGAAATGCACCAGCTCGACCAGGTCGCCGCTACTGAGTGCGGTGTCCGCCAACGCCGGGCGGCGCACGATCTCCCGGTTGAGCTCCACCACGACCGCGCGCGGGTCGAGCTCGAGCACGCCCAGCAGGTCGAGCAGCGACGCCTCCGGGGCGACCTGTCGCTCTTCGCCGTTGACGACGACGGTGATGGTTTCGGTCATCGCTGGAAAGATAGCAGGAACTCTCGCGCCGCCTCCCCCGAATCGTCTGCTCCCCACAGCGCCGAGATCGCCGCCACGCCCCAGGCTCCCGCCTCGCGGCACAGCGCGGCCCGCTCCGGCGTAACGCCGCCGATGGCGATGACCCGAGCAGGTGCCGCGGCGGCGATCGCGTCCACTCCGAGCGCTGCCCGCTCGGGATGTGATGCGGTGGGCCATATCGGTCCCAGGAACACGTAGTCGGCGCCGGCCTCGTGCGCCTCGCGGGCCTCGCCGGGGTCGTGGGTGGAGCGGCCGATGACGACCTCGGGGCCGAGCATCGCCCGCACGCGCTGCGGTGGGAGCCCCGCAGCCGGGAGGTGCACGCCGCCGGCCGACACGAACCGCGCGACGTCGGCGCGGTCGTTCACCACTACCAGAGCGCCGGTCTCGTGCAGCAGGTTCGCGAGCGCGATCAACTGGTTGGCGTCGACCGCACCGGCGCGGGCGTGCAGCGCCACGTCACCCGCGCTGGCGATGGAGCGGGCCCGGGCTGCGAAGTCGGGGAGGGAGAGCACCTGCTTGTCTGTGACGGCGTGGAGCCGTGGAACGGCGGGCTTCACTCGAAGCGGTCGCCCTTCTTGCAGCCGCGGCCCCGCAACCAGTCTCTGGCTGCCATGCGCTGCCGCCCGGCCGGCTGCACGTCGAGGAACTGGAGCGCGCCGTCGCCGGTGGCCACCACGAAGGCGGGGTCGGTCTCCACGACCTCACCGGGCACCTCGTCCTCCTCCCACTCGTCGGCGGCCAGTGGGCCGAACAGCTTGACCTCGGCGCCCTCCAGGGTGGTCCAGGCGCCGGGCCGCGGATCGAAGGCCCGAACCTGGCGGGCTATCAGGTCGGTGGGTTCTTCCCAGCGGACCCTGCACAGGTCCCGCGTCACCTTGGGCGCATAGCTGGCGTGCTCGTCGTCCTGGTGGATCGGATGCGCGGCATCGACCTCGAGCAGCGCCAGCCCCTCCACCAGGGCGAGCGCACCGATCTCGGCCAGCCGCACGGTGAGCTCGCCCCCCGTCTCGTCGGGCGGTATCGGAGTCGAGACGGCGTGCAGCACGGCACCGGTGTCCATGCCGGCCTCCATCTGCATGATGGAGACGCCCGTCTCCTCGAATCCTTCCAGGATGGCGTGCTCGATCGGCGCCGCTCCGCGCAGCGCGGGTAGCAGCGATGCGTGCACGTTGATCATGCCGCGCTCGGGGATTGCGAGCAGCTCCGGCTTGAGGATGTGCCCGTACGCTACCACCACCCCGATGTCGAGCGGCGCGTGGTCTCGCAGCGCCTGCATGAACTCCGCGGTGTTGGGCTTGTCCGGCTGGAGCACCGGGATGGCTTCTTCCTGGGCCACGACCTTCACCGGCGGTGGGACGAGCTTGGAGCGGGAGCGGCCGTGCGGCCGGTCTGGCTGGGTGACTACGGCCGCCACGTCGAACCCCTCGCCTAGGAGCGCCCGCAGAGAGGGGACAGCGAAGTCAGGGGTTCCAAAGAAGGCTATGCGCACCGTCAGAGTCTCGAGCTGGTCTCTTCCTCCGGCTGCACTTGCTTGACGTAACCAACTTCACCCTTGCGGAGCTTCTTCCACTTCTTCATCAGCATGCGGCGCTTCAGCGGGCTCAAGTGGTCGAGGAACAGCACGCCGTCGAGGTGATCGATCTCGTGCTGTATCGCCCGGGCCCGCAGGTCGGTGGCCTCCACCTGCACGCGCTCGTTGGCGGTGGTCGTGATCTCGACCACGATGCGGGCAGAGCGCTCCACGTCGCCGAAGATGTCGGGAATGGAGAGGCAGCCCTCTTCCCCCTTTACCCGTCCCTCCTGCTCCGTGATCACCGGATCGATGAGCACCAGGGCGTCGTCCTCCTCAGTCTGCACCACAGCCACCCGTTTGGCGAGGCCGACCTGGTTCGCTGCCAGCCCAATTCCCTTCTCGGCGTGCATCGTGTCGAACAGGTCCTTCACCAGGTGCAGCAGCTCATCGTCCACCTCTCCTATCTCGGTGGCGCGCTCCCGCAGCACCGGCGAGCCGAGCAAGTGAATGGGCCGAAGCGGCACTACTGCGACTCTCCGGTAACCAGGTCGGCTATCCGCTCCCGTTGAACCACCAGGCGGGACTCGCCGCTCTTGATCGTGAGCTGGTTGTCCTTGATGTGGACGATCTCGCCGATGATCCCGCCCACCGTGACGACCCTGTCGCCCTTCTTCAGTTGGGCGAGCCGCTCTTTGTGCTTCCTTTCCTGCTGGGACTTGGGTCGGATGATCAGGAAATAGAAGATTGCGATGATGGCCATCATCTGGATCAGGAAGATGCTGAGGCCACCGCCGCCCTGGCCGGAGGGTGCGAACAAGAACAGCGTCTCAAGTGTCACGGGTTCCTCGTGCGTTATAGCGATCGAGCCATTCCCGGTGCCACGCCGTGAAGCTCCCGGCCGTGATCTGGCGCCGCGCCTCGGCGGCGAGTCGGATCAGGAACCGCACGTTGTGGAGTGACAGGAGCCTCAGCCCCAGCAGCTCCTCCGCCGCAAACAGGTGACGCAGGTAGCCCCGGCTGTAGGTACGGCACGTCTCGCAGTCACATGTGTCGTCCAGCGGACCCGGGTCGTCACGGTGCACGGCGTTGCGGATGTTGACGACGCCGTCCGGCGTGTATGCCGACCCATTGCGGCCGTTGCGCGTGGGAGCGACGCAGTCGAACATGTCCTGCCCCCGGGCAACCGACGCCAGCAGGTCCTCCGGAAAGCCTACGCCCATAAGATAACGCGGCATCTCGGGGGGCAGCGACGGCTCCAGCGTTTCCAGCACTTCGAACATCACCGGCTTGGGCTCCCCCACCGCGAGTCCGCCCACCGCAATGCCGGTCCACGCGCCGACGCCGAGGACCTCCTCGACGGCGCGCCGCCTGAGGTCGAGGTGCCCCGCTCCCTGAACGATGGGCCACAGCGTCTGGCGCCCGGGGTCCTCGGCTGCGAGCTCCCGATGTCGAGTGGCGCAACGTTCCAACCAGAGGGTGGTGCGCGACAGTGCGTCGGCGGCCACGGCGTGGTCAGCGCCGCCCGGCACCACGTGATCGAACGCCATGGCCACGTCGGCGCCCAGCGTCCACTGGATCTCCACGGCGCGCTCGGGAGTGAAGGTCAGGCGGCTGCCGTCCACGTGCGACTGGAACTTCACGCCGTCGTTGTCCACCTGACGGAGCCCCTCGAGCGAGAAGACCTGGAAGCCGCCAGAGTCG
Organism: Gemmatimonadota bacterium; assembly: GCA_039586815.1. Lineage (GTDB taxonomy): Bacteria > Gemmatimonadota > Gemmatimonadetes > Gemmatimonadales > GWC2-71-9 > WVYX01. The sequence goes on from JBDHJR010000035.1 coordinate 9,494, forward strand.
GTGAGGATGGGGCCGGGCCACGCCATGAAGCGGTGCAGCCCTCCGAGCGCGGCCACCGTCTCCTCGCCTGGCCGCACGTGCAGGTGGTAGGTGTTGGCCAGCACCATTCCGGTGCCCAGCGCCTCGAGATCGAAGGGGGAGAGTGTGCGGACCGTGCCCTGCGTGCCGACCGGCATGAAGGCCGGTGTCTCGACGATGCCGTGTGGCAACCCGAGTGTGCCCGCCCGCGCGGCTCCGTCGGTGCTCTCGACGGCGTAGGTGAAGGCACTCATCTAATGGCCATGGCGTCGCCATAGCTGAACAGGCGGTATTGCCGCGCCACCGCCTCGCGATACGCCGCCATGGTGTGCTCGTACCCGGCGAACGCCGCGACCAGCATCAGCAGGGTCGAGCGCGGCAGGTGGAAGTTGGTGAGCAGCGCATCGGTCATCTTGAAATCGTAGGGCGGGTAGATGAACAGGTCGGTCCAGCCGAAGCCGGGGGCCACCGTCCACGACACCCCCTGCGACTGAGTGGCCGCAGTCTCCAGTGCCCGGGCGACTGTAGTGCCGACGGCCCACACTCTGCCGCCCCGTGCCTTGGCGGTGTTCACCTCCGCTGCGGCCGACTCCGATATGGCGTACCACTCGGAGTGCATGCGGTGCTCCGCGGGATCTTCCACCTCCACCGGCTTGAAGGTGCCGGGACCCACGTGCAGCAGCAGGTCGGCGATCCGCACGCCGCGGTCCTTGATCTGCTCGAGCACCTCCGGCGTGAAGTGAAGTCCCGCAGTGGGAGCGGCCACGCTCCCGTCCACCTCGGCGTACACCGTCTGGTAGCGCTCCCGATCCTCGGGCTCCGGCGGTCGCTCGATGTAGGGCGGCAGCGGCACCGCCCCGTGCCGCCGCATGACCTCCTCCACCGTGAGCCGTCCCGAGAAGCGGACGCGTCGCAACCCCCCGCCCAAGACCTCCACGACCTCGGCCACGGTGTCGTCGCCCAGGCGCACGGTGCGCCCCTCCTTGAGCTTGCCGCCGGGGTGCACCATCGCGAGCCAGGTCCCGTCGGGCTCGGCGTGCACCAGCAGGATCTCCGCGTCACCCCCGCTCTCTCGCTTGCCGGCGAGCCGCGCCGGAATCACGCGGCTGGCGTTCACCACTAGCACGTCGCCCGGCTCGAGCAGGGAGGGGAAGTCGCGAAACCGCCGGTGCCGCACGGTGCCGCTGGCTCGCTCCAGCTCGAGCATGCGACTCGCGCCCCGGTCGCGGAGCGGGTGCTGCGCTATGGCCTCGCGCGGGAACTCGAAGTCGAAGTCGGAGGCGTGGAAGTTGCTACCCACCGGCCTCGTCGCCGAACATGGACTTCTGGTCGCCGGCCTGGGTGGGAGGGGTGAAGCCGAAGTGCCTGTATGCCGCCGGCGTGGCCGTGCGGCCGCGGGGCGTGCGGTGCAGGAACCCCTGCTGGATGAGGAACGGCTCGTAGACCTCTTCCAGCGTGCCCGCGTCCTCGCCCACCGCTACCGCTATGGTGTTGAGCCCCACCGGGCCACCGTCGAACTTCTCGATGATGATCTGGAGGATGCGGGCGTCCATGTCATCGAGCCCGTACTCATCCACGTTGAGCCGGGCCAGCCCCGCCTCCGCCACTTGCGGCGAGATGACGCCGTCGGCCCGCACCTGGGCGTAATCCCGTACGCGGCGCAGCAGGCGGTTGGCGACGCGCGGCGTGCCGCGGCTGCGTCGCGCGATCTCGACAGCGCCGGCGGCCTCGATCTCCACGTCGAGGATGCCGGCCGACCGCAGCACGATCTGCTGCAGGTCATCGGCCGGGTAGTAACCCAGGCGCTCCACCACGCCGAACCGCGCCCGCATGGGCGGCGTGAGCATGCCGTAGCGAGTGGAGGCGCCGATCAGCGTGAACGGCTCCACTTCCATCGGGATCGTCTGGGCATTGGGTCCCTCTGCGATGCGCACATCCACCCGGTAATCCTCCATTGCCGGGTAGAGGAACTCTTCCAGCACGGGCCGCATGCGGTGAATCTCGTCGACGAACAGCACGTCGCCGCGCCTCAGCGTGGTCAGCAACCCCACGAGGTCGCCCGGCTTCTCCAGCACGGGCCCGCTGGACGTGCGGATGTTCACGCCCATCTCGCGCGCGATGAGCATGGCCAGCGTGGTCTTGCCGAGTCCGGGCGGCCCGAAGAACAGGATGTGATCGAGCGGCTCGCCCCGCTGCCGCGCCGCGTCGATCGCGATCTGGAGGTTCTCCTTTACGCGTTCCTGGCCCACGAATTCGTCCAGCCGGGACGGCCGCAGCGTGGCCTCGGCGGAGGACTCGTCGGGCAGCGCCTCGGGCGTGGTGATCTCGGTGCGGCTCACCGCTTCGCGGCCGCTTCCCAGCGAACGGGTCGCTCACCCGGCGTCACGACGTGCTTGGCGTGACAGGTTACGCACTTGTCGTGCACTTCCATCTGTCCCGGTGCGACCAACTTGCGGTTGGTCACGCCACACTCCGTGCAGATCCACTCGGCAGTCGACATATAGGCTCTGGCTATTTGGGCTTGGTTAAGAGTTGCAGTGCTCCGCGAATGAGGTCAACCGGCTGCTGCGATCCCCCCTCGGCCACCACGGCGCGCACCGCGCGGTCCGCGTCGGTGGCGGCGTACCCCAGGTTGATGAGTGCCTGGACCGCGTGCTCGGTCGGGGCGCTCACCGTCTCGGGAGCGCCGGGCACGACGATGTCGCCCAACCGGTCTTTCAGCTCCAGCACGATGCGCTCGGCCGTCTTCTTGCCGATCCCCGGCACGGTGCTGAGGGCGGCGATGTCGTTCTCCTTGATCGAGCGCACCACCCGTGCTCCGCCCAGGGTGGACACGCATGCGAGCGCGAGGCGCGGTCCCACACCCGACGTGCCGAGCAGGCGCTGGAACACGTCCCGCTCGTGCTCCTCGTCGAACCCGTAGAGTGACCAGCCGTCCTCCCGCACCACCAGCACGGTGCGCAGCCAGACCTCGGTGCCCTCTCCGGGCAGCTTCTCGAGCACGCCCAGCGGCACGGCGATCTCGTACGTCACGCCGCTCGCGGTTGCCACCACCACCCGGTCGCCCGTCTTGGTGAGCAGGGTCCCCCGGATACCCGCGATCATTTGGCTTTCACCTGTGCACTCCGTCGCGTGAGAAGATACGTCAGCGCCACGGCCGCGCCGTCGGCGGCGTCGTCGGGGCTGGGCGGCTCCTTGAGGCTGAGCAGCCGTTGCACCATGTAGCCGACCTGTGCCTTGGCGGCGCCGCCCACACCCACCACGCTCTTCTTGACGGTGGCCGGCGGAAACTCGGCGATCTCGAGGCCGGCCTGTGCGGCGGCCAACAGGATCACTCCTCGGGCGTGCCCCAGGGTGACCGTGGTTCGCACGTTCTTGGAGTAGAACACACTCTCCAACGCGAGGACCGTGGGCTGGTGGCGCTCAATGAGTTCCCGCACCCCGTCGTACAGCGTCTCGAGCCTGCTCCAGAGTTTCTGCTTCGTGTTGGTGCGGATCACGCCGCACTCGACGAGTTGACCGGGGTGGCCGGCGAGCGGCTCCACCACGCCGTAGCCCGTCACCGCGGTGCCGGGGTCGATGCCCAGCACGCGGAGCGTCACCCGCCGACCGCCGCCAGCGTCTCCGCGTCGATGTCGAAGTTGCTGAACACCTTGGAGACGTCTTCGTGATCCTCGAGTGCGTCCATCAGCCTGAGTAGCTGCTCGGCGTCCTTTCCCTCGACGCGCACCGTGGTGCGGGGGATCAGCGCGATCTCGGTCTGCGTGACCTCGATGCCCTTGGCCGCGAGCCGGTCGCGCACCGCGTGCAGCTCGGTTGGCTGTGTGGTGATGATGTGCTGGTCCCCCTCGGAGGCCATGTCCTCCGCGCCGGCGTCGAGCGCCGCCTCCATGGCCGTGTCTTCGGTATAGCGGCCCGCGTCCACCCAGAGCTGCCCCCACTTGTCGAACAGCCACGCCACCGAGTTCGGCTCGCCCAGGCTTCCGCCGTTCTTGGAGAACGCGTGCCGAATGGCGGCCACGGTGCGGTTCAGGTTGTCGGTGGTGACCTGCACCATGATGGCGGCGCCTCCGGGACCGTAGCCTTCGTAGGTCGCCTCCTCGTACGACACGCCCTCGAGCTCGCCGGTGCCCTTCTTGATGGCGCGCTCGATGTTGTCGTTCGGCATGTTCGACGCCTTGGCGGTGTCGATGGCCGTGCGCAGCCGGGGATTGCCGTCGGGGTCGCCGCCGCCCTGTCGGGCCGCGACCGTGATCTCCTTGATGAGCTTGGTGAACAGGGCACCGCGCTTGGCGTCGGTGACCGCCTTCTTCCGCTTGATCTGTGCCCATTTGCTGTGGCCGGCCATACGGAGAACCTCGACTTCCGCCCCGGCCGCCTCCCGGGGCGGTCAGCAAGTTCCGGGTCGCGTGTGGGGATCGCGTGCGGCAGATTGCTGGTGCATCCAATATACGGGCGCATCCAAACCCCCAGCAACGCGGCTTGCACTGACAACGGCACTTTTCTAGGCTGCTCCACTATGACACTCAATGGCCGGGTATTGGCGGCTTACATGGTGGTGGCCCTCGTCTGGGGGTCCACCTACCTGGCCATCCGAATCGGGGTGCAGCGCCTCCCGCCGGCGCTGTTCGGAGGAATGCGGTTCCTCGCCGCGGGGACGGTTCTATTGCTGCTCGCGCTGGCATTGGGCAAGCGGCTCCCCAGCCGGCCCAAGGACTGGGTCACGGCCGCGGTGGTCGGGATCATGCTGCTGGCGGTCGGCAACGGAGGAGTGATCTGGGCGGAGCAGTGGGTGGAGTCGGGGACGGTCGCGATCCTGATCGTCACCGGCGCGCTGATGATGGCGCTGTTCGACGCAGTCATTCCGGGGAGCGATGCGCGCCCCACGTGGCGCCAGTTCGTGGCATTGCTGATCGGGTTCGGTGGCACGGTCCTGCTGGTGGGTGGCAACCCGGCGTCCCTCGGTGAGGCGGGTTGGGTCGGCCCGCTGGTGGTGATCGTGGCCGCGGCGTCATGGTCGCTGGGATCGATCTACTCCAAGCGCAACCCGGCGGAGGCCAGCCCCTACGTCTTCTCGGCGCTGCAGATGCTGTTCGGCGGCGCCGTGCTGGCCGTCGTGGGGCTTGCCTCGGGGGAGGCGGCAGAGCTGTCCTTCTCTCTCGCTGGATTGGGCGCGGTGCTGTACCTCATCGTGTTCGGCTCGATCGTGGCCTTCACCAGCTACGTCTACCTGCTGCGCCACGCGCCGCCCGCGTTCGTCGGGACCACCGTGTACGTGAACACCGTGGTGGCCGTGCTGCTGGGATGGGTCGTGCTGGCGGAGCATGTCTCCGTCAAGACCTTCTTCGCCATGGCAATCATCCTCGGCTCCGTGGTCTGGGTGCGCCGGGCCACCCCGCAGCCGGAGCATCCGTCCGAGGAGTTGCAGGCAGCGGCGGAGTGATCCTCGCAACTGAACGACAACCACAAGGAGAGCACATGGAACGCCAGCGCGTACCGGCCGGCACCAAGTGGGAGTCGGTGGTCGGCTACTCCCGTGCGGTTCGGGCCGGCACACAAGTGGTGGTAGCGGGCACCACTGGTTTGGACGCCGCGGGCAAGGTAGTGGGCGTGGACGACCCCGCCGCCCAGACGCGGCAGGCGCTCGCCAACGTGGTCGCCGCGCTCGAGAAGCTGGGTGCGAGGCGCGAGGACGTGGTACGCACGCGCATCTTCGTCACCGACATCGATCGCTGGGAGCCGGTGGGCCGGGCGCACGGTGAGTTCTTCGGCGAAGTCCGCCCGGCGGTGACGATGGTCGAGGTGTGCCGCTTGATCGACCCCGCGATGCTGGTGGAGATCGAGGCGGAGGCGGTGGTGGGCTAACCGGGATCCAGCATGTCCTCGAACCGCATCCACTGCTGATAGAAGTAGAGGTCGATGAACCCGGTGGGCCCGTTGCGGTTCTTGGCCACGATCAGCTCGGTAGCCCCCTCCACGCCGCCGCCCGGGTTGTACATCTCTTCCCGGTAGATCGCCAGCGCCACGTCGGCGTGCTGCTTCACCGCCCCCTTGGCACCGAAGTCATCCAGCGTGGGGCGGGCATCGGCTCGTTCCGATACGTGCTTGGGGAGCTGCGACACCGCCAGGCAGGCGAGGTGCCGGTCGAGCGCCACGCCTTTGAGCGCGCGCACGGCGAACGCCGTGTCCTCTTCCTGCGTCATGCGGGCCGACGGCGGCGGCAGCAGCTGCAGGTAATCCACGATCAGCAATGCGGGACTCTCGTCCCACGCCGGCTCCAACACGTCATCGAACTGCCGTCCCACCAGGGGATACACCCTGAGTGGGAGGTCCTTGAAGCGCAGTGCCGTGGCACCCACGGCCGAGCGCCCGGTCTCTGAGAGCTTGCCCCCGCGCAGGTCGTCGATCTGGACCCGTGCCTCGAGCGCCAGGGCCCGTTCCATGAGCCGGTCCTCGTCCATCTCGCCCGAGAAGTAGGCCACGGGGTACCCGGCCATGGCCGCGCGCAGCGCCATCGCGAGCGCCAGCGCCGACTTGCCCGAGCCGATGTCGCCCCCGAGCACCACCAGGTCGCGCTGCCGAAAGCCGCCGCCCAACACCCGGTCGAGCGAGGCAAAGCCGGTCGGCACCGTGTCGGGCGGGATCTCGCCCGGCGGCAGCGCGTCCACCTGCTGGATCAGGTTCGAGAGCGAGTCTTTGCGAATTCGGCGCTTCTTCATTGGGTGCCCTGGTTGGTGCGCTCCGCTTCGCGGGCCGATCGTGCCGCAAGGGCGACTGCTTCCGCGGCGCCCCGGCCCAGCGCGCAGGGAGAGACTGCTGAGCCGTTTCTCGAGCCGCTCCAGCCTCGCCCGATCGGCGGGCTCGCTCAGCTCGCCGGGCGGTATCCTCCCGTCACACTGGCGCAGGAACAGCCAGAGGGCGTAGAGCCCGTTGCGCTTCGGGCCCCGCGCCTCCGCTGCCAGTCCCTGTAGGAGACGATCTTCGGCTAGGAGGAGCTGGTCGGTCACGACGCGATGATCAATGTACGAGGGCCGTTTGCGGGCGGCCAGGTGCGATTGTCGGGGCCTTGGACGAGGTCTTAGGTTACGGACATGCCACGTCCCAAGACGGTCCTGTGGGTGGACGACGAGATCGAGGCACTCGAGGCGCACATCCTGTTCCTCAGGGAACAGGGGTACGCGGTCGAGCCGGCGGCACACGGTGACGACGCCATCGCGCTGCTGCGGCGCCAGCCGTACGGGGTGATCCTGCTGGACGAGCAGCTCCCGGGGAAGCGTGGGCTCGAGCTGGTTAACGAGATCCGCTCCATCGATCCGGCGGTGCCCGTGGTCATGGTGACCAAGAGCGAGGAAGCCGATACCATGCACGAGGCCATCGGCATCCGGCTGGAGGACTACCTGGTCAAGCCGGTGAATCCGCGGCAGGTGCTCACGGTCGTCACACGCCTGCTCGAGGGGGACCGCATTCGGCAGCAGCGTCTCGCCCGGGACTTCGTGACACGATTCCGCGAGCTGGAGCAGCACCGGGGCTCCCAGATGGGCTGGCGCGAGTGGGTCGAGCTCGCGGCCGAGGTGTTCCATTGGGATGCCAGGCTGGGACAGAGTGACGAGAGCGGACTGAAGGACGCGCTGCACCACTTCGAGGTCTCCCTGCACGACGATTTCGCGCGCTTCGTGGCAGGGCACTACCCCGGGTGGCTCGCCAACCCGAGCGGCGATCGCCCGCCGCTGTCGGTGGACGTGTGCAGCGAGTTCCTGGTGCCGCAGCTCGAGGCCAGCGGGCGCGTGCTGTTCGTGGTGGTCGACTGCATGCGCCTCGACCAGTGGGAGCTGCTCAAGCAGCAGATCACCGACCTGTTCGACGTCGAGGAGTCGTACTACTTCAGCATCTTGCCTACCGCCACGCCGTTCTCCCGCAACGCGAGATCAAGTCGCGGCACCCGGAGTGGTGGCACGATCGGGACGACGAGAGCCTCAACGCACACGAGGCGGAGCTGCTCGGGGAACAGCTCAAGGAGCTAATGGGCGATCCCGTGCCGCTGCGGTACGAAAAGGTGTCGACCGCGTCCGAGGGGGAGGCCCTGTTGCGGCGGGTGCCGGGCTATCTGTCACAGGACGGCGTCACGGCGCTGGTATTCAACTTCGTGGACCAGCTCACGCACGGTACCGCGACCTGGTTCGAGGACTCCGCGCTGTACAAGGCTCTCAAGGAGGCGGAGCGCCGCAACGTGCCGGTGCTGCTCACCACCGACCACGGCTCGATTCACTGCCACACTCCGGCCACCGTGTTCGCCAAGCGCGACGCCACCGCCAACCTGCGCTACAAGCTGGGCGAGGATCTCCGCGCCGAGAAGCGCCAGACGGCTATCATGGTCGAGGACCTGCCGTCCTGGGGGCTTCCCAAGACGAAGCTCGGTGTGCGGCTCCTGCTGGCCACCAGTGACCACTTCTTCGTGTATCCCACCAAGCTGCGGGAGTACCAGGCGCGCTACCGTGGGTCGTTCCTGCACGGCGGCGTCACCCCGGAGGAGATGATCCTGCCGATAGCGTTGCTCACGCCGCGAGGATCGAAGTAGATGGTCCGTTACGGACGCCTGTTCGGTTATCTCCGCCCCTACCGCACCCTGTTCCTGCTGAGCTTCGTGGCCGCGGTGGTGGCGTCGGCGCTCGACGGGTTCACGTTGGCGCTGCTGATCCCGCTTCTGCGACTGCTGTTCGGAGCGGCGTCGGGGATCGCCGAGGCGCCTACGGTGCTGGAGCAGATGCTGGCGCTCCTGGTGGGCCCGCTGCTGGAGACGGGGGAGCGCGCCACCGCGCTGCGCAACGTGATCGTGCTCATACTGGGCACGGTGATCGTGAAAAACGTGGCGGTGTTCGCGGCCGGCTACCTGGGCGAGCACGTGCAGGAAGGGGTTGCGCGGGACCTGCGCGTGCGGCTGTACACCCACATCCAGCGGCTCGGCCTCGGGTTCTTCCACGGCATGAAGGGCGGCCAGCTGCTGAGCCGCGTGGTGGCGGATACCGACCAGGCCAAGAGCCTCGTGAGCGCGGCACTCGTCTCCGCGCTGCAGAATCTGATCCTGGTCGCCGTGTACGTGGCGTTCTTGTTCGCGCTCTCCTGGCGCCTCGCGCTGGTGACTCTGCTGCTGGCGCCGGCGATCGTGCTGGTGATGCGCCCGATCCTGAAGCGCATCCGCTCGCGCGTGCGGCGGGCACTGGACGACCGCGGCGAGCTCACCGCCATAGTGAGCGAGACCGTCGAGGGCGCGCGACTCGTGAAGGCGCACGGCGCGGAGGGATACGAGCGGCGGCGCTTCACGGAGGTGGTGAACCGCTACTTCAGGGGTGTGATGGGAGCCCGCGGACTGGCCGTGTTGGCGAGCCCGGTGAGCGAGACGGTGGGCGCGGTGGTGTTCGTGTTGCTCCTGCTGGCGGCGTTCACGGCTTCGGGCGGGCAGGCGCTGCGCCCCGAGGTGCTGGTCGCGTTCCTGGCCGTCTCCTTGCGGCTGCTCCCGCCGGTGAAGCGCCTGTCCCAGTTCCCGGCCCAGGCCGAGCAGGCGTTGGGCGCGGCGGAGCGGGTGTTCGAGGTGCTGGACCGACCGGCCGACGACGTCGACCGGCCCGGTGCGCCGTCGTTCCCCGGACTGCGACGCGAGATCGTGCTGCGCGACGTGTGGGTGGCATACGAGGGAGAGGATTGGGTGCTGCGGGGCGTAGACCTCACGCTCCACCGCGGTGAGGTAGTGGCGATAGTGGGTCCGTCAGGCGCGGGAAAGTCGACGCTGGTGGATTTGCTGCCTCGCTTCGTGGATCCGCGCCGCGGCCAGGTGTTGATCGACGACGTGCCGCTGGAGCGCTATGGCAGGCGCTCGCTGCGCCGCGCGTTGGGGATCGTGAGCCAGCACACCGTGATCTTCAACGACACGGTGCGCAACAACATCGCGTACGGCGACCAGGAGGGAGCGAGCGACGCTGCGGTCGAGGCGGCAGCCAGAGCGGCCAACGCGCACCACTTCATCGGGCGCCTACCGCGCGGCTACGACACGCTGCTGGGCGAGCGGGGAATGCGGCTCTCGGGCGGCGAGCGCCAGCGCATCGCCATCGCTCGCGCCCTGTTGCGTGACCCGCCGATCCTCATCCTCGACGAGGCGACCTCCAACCTCGACACCGAGTCGGAGCGCCTGGTGCAGGTGGCCATTGCCCGCCTGCTGGAGAACCGCACGGTGCTGGTCGTGGCGCACCGGCTCTCTACCGTGGCCCGCGCCGACCGCATCGTGGTGCTCGATGGCGGGCGGCTCATCGAACAGGGCCGGCACGACGAGCTGGTACGGGCCGGGGGATTATACCAGCGGCTGGTGTCGGTGGAGTTGAGTCGACAAGCGGCGGTTCTGAAGTAGGGAACGGGGAACGGGGAACGGGGAACGGGCCGGCCTGCCACACCGGGTCAAGCTCCTGTGGGCAGCCTGTCGTACCCTTCCCTGTTCCCTCTTCCCCGTTCCCCTCTCTCCTCGGCTCCTAGCCTTCGTCTCGCGGCGGGTGATCCGCCGGATGCACCGCGATCGCGTACGTGGGGCACTGCCGCACGAAGTCCGCTTCCACCGGTGACCACACCTGCTCCCGCTCGGCGACCACGGCCTTGCCCTCGTCATCCAGCTGGAACAGCCCCGGCGGCGCGTTCACCAGACAGTGGCCGCAGCCGATGCAGTGCTCACGGTCCACCCGCACGTGGTAGCTCTGCTGCGGGTACACGCCGCACGCGTTGGGCCCGGGGATCGTGGCGGGGTCGCCCAGCAGCTCCATGGTTGCGCGGTAGCCCTCCTCCACCATCTCGCGGTTGTGGCCGAAGGAGAACATGCCGAACTGCTCCACCCGCGGCTGGATGAGGAGCAGCGGTGGCCACTCCCACGCCCGCAGCACTCCGGTGCGGCGGTTCTCGATGGCGATCTCGATGGCGCGCGCGAACACCGCTGCGAACCCCGCCAGGTGCATGTCCGCCTTGAGCACGCCGCTGGCCCCCACATCCACCGCCACGACCAGGTCGCGGCCCCGCGCCCCGGCCACTCCGACCGGGAGGTTCGCCACTGCGGCGCCGTCCATGAAGTGGCGCCCGTTGATCTCGTGCGGCGGGAGGTAGCCAGGCAGTGCGCAGGAGGCGAGCACCGCATCCGCGACCGGAACGTCGTCCAGGCCCGGCGCGCCCCACAGCACCTGAGTGCCGGTGTTGACGTCCACCGTGTTCACCAGCAACGGCCGCTCCAGCTCCCCGAACGTGACGTCCGCCAGCAGGCCTCGCACCACGTGCTCCAGCGGCTCCTTGCGATACAGGGCCGGCGACCGCATTCGCTTGAAGGCCATGTCGCTGTGCGCCACCTGGAACAGGTCGCGCTGCCGCACCTCGATGGCCAGCGTCTCCAGCTCCTCGGCCGATACTCCGGCGCACCAAGCGGCTGCCATCAACGCGCCGATGCTCGAGCCAACCACGTCGGCCGGCAGGAACTCCAGCTCCTCCATCGCACGCAGCGCACCCGCGTGAGCCAACCCCTTCATCCCGCCGCCGCCCAGCACCAGAGTGAATCGCCGCTGGTTCCCGGTCACCTCACCACCTCCGTCGTGTGCCATTCGGGGCGGCGTAGCCGCCGGCCGCTCCGGTTGTGTACCTTCCAGCGCACCCTCAATGCTATCCGTTTGTCGTGACTGACAGCAACGTCGGCGCGTCGGCGCCCTCCGAGCTAGCGCACGCCTTCGTGCGGCTGCGGAACGCTGAGTTCCCCTGGACCGCCGAAGCGACCTACCTCAACAACGCCAGCATCGGGCCTCTCCCCGAGAGAACGCGCGATGTGATCGATGCGTTCACGGCGAAGCGCACGGCGCCGTACCAGCTGCCCGACAAGGATCTCAAGGCGGTGCTGCGGGAGGGGCGGCGCACCGTGGCCCGTTTGCTCAACGCCGACGTCGAGGAGATTGCGCTGGCGACGAACACGAGCTTTGGGCTCAACATCGCCGCCACCTCGCTGCCCATCGAGCCGGGCGAGACCGTGCTCGTGTGCGACAAGGAGTTTCCCGCCAACGTCTACCCCTGGCTGCTGCTGCGCCAGCGCGGGGTGGACGTGGAGCTCGCGCCGGTTTCGGCGGAGGGCTGGCCCAGCGAGGGATACCTGCTGGAGCGGCTGCGCGACCCGCGGGTGCGGGTGCTCGCGGTGTCGCACGTACAGTTTTCCAACGGATACCGCGCCGACCTCGACCGACTGAGCGAGGCGTGCCGCGCCAACGGCACATACCTGGTGGTGGACGCCATCCAGGCTCTGGGTCAGGTGCCGCTGGACGTGCGCCGCACCCAGGTGGACGTCCTGGCATGCGGCGCGCAGAAGTGGCTGCTGTCGCCCTGGGGCTCGGGGTTCGTATACGTGCGGCGCGAGCTGGTACCCAAGCTGGAGCCGGTGATGGCCGGGTGGTTCTCCTTCGAGGGCACCGACGACTTCTCCAACCTCACCGAGTACAACACCGACTTCCTCGCCGACGCCCGTCGGTTCGAGGCCGGCACCCTCCCGTTCCAGGACGTGGCGGGCATGAGCGAGAGCATCGGGATGCTGCTGGAGCTGGGCGTCGATCGGATCGCGGCGTACCTGCGGGAGCTGCGTCGCCCGCTGCTGGAGGCGGCCGCGGAGGGCGCGATCGGCCTGTGCTCGCCGACCGACGAGCGCCACGCCAGCTCGATCGTGTGCGTCAAGACGGAGAACGTGGCCGAGTCGTACCACGCCTTGAAGCAGGCCGGTGTCGTGGGCGCGCTGCGCGAGGGCTCCATCCGGCTCTCGCCCCATTGCTACAACACGGTGGACGAGATCGAGCGCGTGGTCGAGATCCTGCGGGGCAAGTGATGGCCGACTGCGTGTTCTGTGCGATCCTGGAAGGCCGGGCGCCCGGCAGCGTGATCTACGAGGACGAGGACGCCGTGGTGTTCCTCGACCTGTTTCCGGTGCACCCGGGCCACGCGCTGGTCGTGCCACGGCGCCACGTGGAGGATCTGGACTCGTGTCCGGGTGAGCTGGCGGGCCGGCTGTTCGAGGTGAGCGCCAGGGTCGCGCCCGCGATAGTGCGCGCCACCGACGCGGCGGGCTTCAACGTGTGGACGGCGAACGGGGAGGCGGCAGGCCAGGAGGTGTTCCACCTGCACCTCCATGTGCTGCCTCGCTACGAGGACGACACTTTCGGATTGCGCTTTCCCAAGGGGTATCCGCAGGAGGCCGAGCGCGCGGCGCTCGACGCAATGGCCGACCGGATCAGGTCGACGCTGTGAAGATGAAGTCGGTCTTCTTGCCGCGCCGCAGCCAGAGGTAACCGCCCGCCAGCACCTGGTCCGACCCCGCCGTGCTGTCCGGCGTGAGCGGCTCCCCGTTGAGCGTGATGCCGCCCTGTGAGAGCAGCCGCCGCGCTTCACTCTTGGACTTGGCGAGGGTCGAGCCCGCCACCAGGTCCACGGCCGAGACCTCGCCCTTGAGCTTGACCTTCCCGCTCGGCAGCTCCTGCGCCAGCATCTCCCACGTGGCGGCGTCCGCTTCGCGCGGCGCGAGCTCACCGAACATCACCTGCGAGGCCGTCGCGGCGCTCGCCGCCGCCTGCTTGCCGTGCACCCGCTCGGTCACCTCCGCCGCAAGGGCCATGTGCGGGATGCGCGCACCGGCGTTGCCCGAGTGCTGCTCCATCAGGTCGGAGATCTCGCTCCGGGGCCGGAAGGAGAGCGCGCGGAAGTACGCCTGCACGTCGCGGTCGTCCGCGTTGATCCAGAACTGGTAGAACTTGTAGGGCGAGGTCAGCTCCGGATCGAGCCACACCGCTCCCTCCTCGGACTTGCCGAACTTGCCGCCCGACGGAGTGGTGAGCAGCGGCGCGGTGAGGCCGTGCGCCTCGCTACCGTCCACCCGCCGAATCAGCTCACGGCCCGCCGTGATGTTGCCCCACTGGTCGGAGCCGCCCAGCTGCAGCTCGCACCCCTTCTCGCGGTACAGGTGCAGGAAGTCGAACGCCTGGAGCAGCATGTAGCTGAACTCGGTGTACGAGATCCCCTCCTCCAGCCGGCTCTTGACCGACTCCTTCTGCAGCATGTACGAGACGGTGAAGTGCTTGCCGGTGTCGCGCAGGAAGGCGAGCAGATTGAGCGGGCTGAGCCAGGCGGCGTTATCCACCATCTCGGCGTCCGTGGCGCCGGCCCCGAACTCGAGGAACCGCTCGAGCTGCCTCTGCTGGCGCTCGGCGTTCTGGCCGATGGTGTCCTCGTCCAGCAGGGGGCGCTCCGACGACCTGCCGCTGGGATCGCCGATCATTCCGGTGCCGCCGCCCACCACGACGAGCGGCTTGCCGCCGGCGCGCTGCAGGTGGGCCAGCAGCATGACGGGCACCAGGTTGCCGACCTGGAGGCTGCTCGCCGTGGGGTCGAATCCCACGTAGCCCGTGATCGGCCCCTTGGCCAGGCGCTCCTTGAAGCCGGGTGTCTGGTTCTCCACCAGGCCGCGCCAGGTCAGCTCATCGAGAAAGGAGGTGATCGACTTGGTCTTCGCCATGGGCGTGGAAATGCCGCCTATAAGGACGTAGTGCGATGTCGCCAAGCAACATAGCCACCCGGTCCCCGCTGGCAAGCTGAACCGGCCTTCACTACGTTTGACTATTACGCAGGCCCTATGGAACCGACCAACACACCTACACCGTCTCCGCACCGAGGCTCGCGCCTGGGCTTCCTGATGCCGTGGCGCTGGTCGCGGCGCACCTGGCAGCTTGCAGGCCTCCTCGTGCTGGCCGGCCTGGGGCTCGGGCTCGGCCTGGCGTACGGCGGCTGGACTCGCGCCTGCGCCGGGAACGCCTGCCCCTCCATCGGGGTGCTGGAGTCGTACCGGCCCACGCAGGCGCTCAAGGTCTACGCGGCCGACGGGCGGCTCATCCAGGAGGTCGGCGCCCAGCACCGCACCGTGTTGAGTTCCGACGAGATCGACCCCGCGCTGCGCGCGGCGTTCGTCGCGGTGGAGGACAAGCGGTTCTACGACCACGGGGGCATCGACTTCCGCCGCATCGCCGGAGCGCTGGTAGCCGACATCAAGGCGATGCGCTTCGTGGAGGGCTTCTCCACCATCACGATGCAGCTCGCCCGCAACGTGTGGTCGCGGGAGCTGCCCAGCACCAAGTCGATCCGCCGCAAGGTGCGCGAGATGCGGGTGGCGCTCGAGCTCGAGGAGACCTACGACAAGGACCGCATCCTCGAGCTGTATCTCAACCAGATCTACCTGGGCGGGAGCGCGTACGGGGTCGAGGCCGGGGCGCAGCGCTACTTCGGCAAGTCGGCGCGCGATCTCAACCCGGCAGAGTCGGCGCTGCTGGCCGCGATCGCCAACGTGCCGGGATACTACGATCCGCGGCGCTACCCTTACCGCGCGCTGCAGCGCCGCAACATCGTGCTCAATCTGATGCGCGACCAGGGCTTCCTGGAGCCGGACGAGGCCGAGCGGTGGAAGTCCTACCCGGTCGTGCTCAGCTCGCGCGTGGACTTCGGCGACGTGGCGCCGTATTTCGTGGAGTGGGTGCGGCGCCAGCTCTACGCCCGCCTGGGCAACGCCATATACGAGCATGGCTACCGGGTGTACACCACGCTCGATCTGGACATGCAACTCGCCGCCGAGCTGGCCGTGGAGGAGCAGCTGGAGCGCATCGAGAACGAGGAGTACGGCCGCTACCACCACATGTCGTACCAGCAGTACCTCGACAGCGTCGAGACGCCGGGCGCGAAGATGACCGACACGCCCTACCTCCAGGGCTCGCTGGTCACCCAGGCCGAGCGCCAGGCTGGATCCACCTTCAAGCCGTTCGTGTTCTCGGCCGCGCTGCGCTCCGGTAAGTCCGCCAGCTACATGATCACCGACGGCCCCATCAGCATCATGCAGAACGACACGATGCCGTGGGAGCCGCAGAACTTCGACGACCGGTTCTACGGTCCCATGACGCTGCGCCGCGGGCTGGCGCTGTCGCGCAACCTGGTGGCGATCAGGCTGGGGCTCGAGATGGGGGTGCCCGCGGTGGTGGGTGAGGCGCAGCGCTACGGCATCTCAACCCGGCTCCCCAGGGTGCCTTCGGTGTCGATCGGTGCGGCGTCCGTCATCCCGCTGGAGATGGCCTCCGCCTACACTGCCTTCGCCACGCTGGGGACCCAGGCGGCGCCGGTGGGGATCCTGCGCGTGGAGGACGGGGACGGCAACATCGTGTGGCAGCCGCAAGTGCGGCGCACACCTATCCTGGACCGCGACCGCGCATGGCTGCTCACCAACATGCTGCAGTGGGTGGTGGACCGTGGCACCGCGACCGGGGCGGTGCGCGTGCGGGGCGGCTTCGGCCATCCCGCGGGCGGCAAGACGGGCACCACCAACGACGGCACCGACGTGTGGTTCATCGGCTTCACGCCCGAGATGGTCACCGCCGTGTGGGTCGGGTTCGATCAGCCGCGCAAGATAAAGGCCAACGCCCAGGGGGGGCTGCTCGCCGCCCCCGCGTGGGTGCAGTTCATGAGCGAAGTGTACGAGCGGCGTCCGCCGCCGTCCGAGTGGGAGCGACCCGGTGGGCTGGTGCTGCACCGCATAGACAACACGACCGGCTTCCGGGCCACCGATTTCTGTCCCCGGGAGGCCGTCTACTTCGAGTGGTACATTCCGGGCACCGAGCCCACGGAGTTCTGTCCGGTGCACAACCCGTTCGACCGCATCTTCAGCGACGCACCAGGGGTCGGCGCCCCCCCGGGAGGCCGCCACTGAGGCCGCTCAGGGTCAGCGCGAGCGTCGTCTGGCCCGTCACCTCTCCGCCGGTCGAGAGCGGCGCGGTCCTGACGGATACGAACGGTCGCATCACGGCCGTCGGGCCCGAGGAATGGGTTCCCAATCCCACTGACGTCGAGCAGGTGGATTATGGCGACGCCGTGCTGCTGCCGGGCTTCGTCAACGTGCACACCCACCTCGAGCTGCACGGCTTCCGCGGGCAGCTCCCCGAGACGGAGTTCTTCACCTGGATCCAGCTGATGCGGGCGATTCGGGAGTCGACGCCCCAGGAGACGTATGACGAAGGCGCTCCCGAGGGACTGCGCGAGACCTGGCGTTGCGGTACCACTACGGTGGCCGACACCGGCACCAGCGGGGCCACGGTGCGGGCCCTCGCCGAGCTGGGCGGCAGGGGCGTCTACTACCAGGAGGCGATTGGCCCCGACCCGAGGCAATGCGACGAGGGCTTCGAGCAGCTCGCGGGCGCGGTAGAGCGCCTGCGGGAGGAGGCCTCGGACGATGTCGCCGTGGGGGTCTCGCCCCACGCCCCCTACACGGTTAGCCCACAACTGCTCGAGCGGGTAATCGCCTACGCCAGGTCGGAGCAGCTACCTCTCGCCAGTCATCTGGCGGAGTCGGTGGCGGAGGCGGAGTTCGTGTCGCGCGGCTCTGGGCCGTTCGCGGAGAGCCGGCATTCGCGGGGCATCCCTATGCCGCCGGTGGCGCGGTCGCCCGTCGAGTACGCCGAGCGCGCCGGCCTGCTCGGCTCCGACTTCCTGGCGATCCACATGGTTCGGGCCGACGCCGAGGACGTCGCGATTCTGGCGCAGTCGGGCGGAGCCGTGGCGGTGTGCCCGCGCTCCAACCTGCGGCACGGCCACGGCAACGCGCCGCTCAAGTCACTGCTCGACGCCGGGTTGCGCGTGGGGCTCGGGACCGACTCGGTCGCCAGCGTGGAATCGCTCGACTTGCTGGCGGAGGCGCGGGCGGCACGCGGGCTGGCCGGCCTCGCGGCCGAGGACGCGATTCGGCTGCTCACCATCGGCGGCGCGCGCGCCCTCGGGATGGAGTCGGACATCGGCTCGCTCGAGGTGGGCAAGTGGGCCGACCTCGTGGTGCTGCGGCTGGGCCGCAGAGAGGGTGCGGTCGTCAGCGACCTGGCGGGTCGGTTGCTCGGGGCCGAACCGGAGAGCATCGTGTCCACCTACGTAGGCGGACGCCGCGTGTACCACGAGAGCGACGCATGAAGACCCAACGTCACGGAGCCATCCTGCGCCTGGTCCGGGCCAAGGCGGTGCACAGCCAGGAGCAGCTGCGCAAGCTCCTCCTGGCCGAGGGGATCGAGGTCACCCAGGCCACCCTATCACGGGACCTGCACGAGCTGCGGCTGCTCAAGGTCACCGCGGCCGACGGCTCGGTACGCTACGCCCCGCCTCCCGAGGGTGACGTGTTGCACCCCTCGCTGGAGCAGCTCCTGCCGGCCCTGCTGGTTTCGGTGGACGGCGTGGGGAACCAGCTCGTGCTGCGCACCCCCGCGGGCAGCGCCAACGCAGTGGGCAGCGCGATTGACGCCCAGGAGTGGAAGGAGGTCGTCGGCACCATCGCCGGCGACGACACGATTCTGGTTATCGCCCGGTCGGAGAGGGCCCGCCGCACCCTCGCAGCCCGCCTCCAGGAGCTGGCCCAGACAGGTCCTTGACCCCACGCAACGCTTCTGTATGTTTATGCATCTAACTGCATAGACATACTACAGGAGCCGGTCCCGTGGGTCCACTCGTCACACTCGCCTACTCCGGGGGTCTCGACACCTCCGCCATCGTTCCCTGGCTCAAGGACACCTACGGTGCCCGCGTGCTCTGCTACGTGGCCGACGTGGGGCAGGGCGCCCGCGAGCTGGAAGGCGTGGAGGAGAAGGCCGTCCGCACCGGTGCGGTCGGCTGCGTCAAGGAGGACCTGCGCGAGCAGTTCGTCCGCGAGTTCGTGTTCCCCACGCTGCGCGCGGGGGCGGTGTACTCCCGCTCCTACCTGCTGGGCACGGCCATGGCGCGCCCCATCATCGCGGCGGGGCAGGTGGCCGCCGCGCGGCGCGGCGGCGCCACGCATCTTGCCCACGGTTGCACCGGGAAGGGCAACGACCAGGTCCGCTTCGAGCTCACCTTCCAGGCGCTGGCTCCCGACCTGGGGATCATCGCTCCGTGGCGCGAGTGGGGCTATCGCGGCCGTGAGGATCTGCTCGCCTTCCTGCGGGACAGAGGGATCCCGGTCGAGGCCAGCGCAGAGAAGCCCTACTCGCGCGACCGTAACCTGTGGCACTGCTCGCACGAGGGCGGGATCCTGGAGGACCCGGCGGCGCCGGCTCCGGCCGACCTCTTCTTGCTCACGGCCGACCCCACCGAGGCCCCGGACCGGCCGGACGAGGTCACCATCGGCTTCGAGCAGGGCACTCCGGTCGCGCTGGACGGCCAGCCCACGGGCCCGGTAGAGCTGGTGGAGCGTCTCAACCAGCTGGCCGGCGCGCATGGTGTGGGCCGGGCCGACGTGGTGGAGGACCGCCTGGTGGGGATGAAGTCGCGCGGCATCTACGAGACCCCGGCGGGCACGGTATTGCGGGCGGCGCACCGCGAGCTCGAGCAGCTGGTGCTCGACCGCCGCACGCTGGACCTCAAGGACGAGCTCGCCCCCCGGTACGCCGACGTGGTCTACGAGGGACGCTGGTGGACCAGGGAGCGGGAGGCGCTGGACGCCCTGGTCGGAGTCACGCAGCAGCGTGTGACCGGCGCCGCGCGGGTCCGCCTGTTCAAGGGCAGTGCCTCGGTCGTGTCGCGTGAGAGTCCGTTCTCCCTCTACGCCGGGGAGTACGCCACGTTCGAGGCGGACGAGGTCTACGACCAGGCGGACGCCGCCGGGTTCATCAATCTGTTCGGTCTCCCGGTGCGCATCGCTGCACAGGTGGAGGGCCGCCCCAAGCCGCTGGAGGAGGTGGCGTGAGCGCCAAGACGGAGCACCAGCTCTGGGGTGGGCGCTTCGAACAGGGCCTGGAGGACGCGGCCGACCGGCTGAACCGCAGCTTGTCGGTGGACCACCGGCTCTGGCCCCAGGACGTGCGCGCGGCGCGGGCCTGGGTGCTGGCGCTGGGGCGCGCCGGGGTGCTCGAGCCCGAAGAGGAGGTGCAGCTCGTGGCGGGGTTGGAGCGCGTGGGCGAGCGCCTGGCCGACGGTGCAGCCGCAGGCGCCCCTGACGAAGACGTGCACACCCTGGTGGAGCGGCTGCTGTACGAGGAGGTGGGTGAGCTGGCCGGCAAGCTCAACACCGGCCGGTCGCGCAACGACCAGGTGGCCACCGACCTCAGGCTGTGGACCCTGGAGGCGATCGCCGAGATCGACCGCGAGGTGGCCGCGCTGGGCGGCGCGCTGGTGGAGCAGGCCAGGAACGGGATCGATCTGCTGCTCCCCGGCTACACCCACGGGCAGCGCGCCCAGCCGGTGCGCTGGGCCTACGTGCTGGTGGCTCACGCCTGGCCGCTCACGCGCGACCGGGAGCGGCTCGCCGATGCGGCCGGCCGCACGGCGGAGCTGCCGCTGGGGTTGGGAGCGGTGGCGGGATCGGGCATGGCCGTGGACCGCGGGCTGCTGCAGCGGCTGCTGGGCTTCGACCGGCTCTCCCCCAACGCGCTCGACGCTACCGGTGACCGGGACTTCGTGGCGGAGACGATGTTCGCCCTCACGCTGCTGGCGACGCACTGCTCCCGCCTGGCCGGTGAGCTTCAGACCTACGCCTCTTCGGAGTACGGTTTCGTGCGTCTGGCCGACGGCTACAGCACCGGCTCGAGCCTGCTGCCCCAGAAGCGCAACCCCGACGTGCTGGAGCTGGCCCGGGCCAAGGCGGCACGCCTGCTGGGCGACCTGTCGGCCTTGCTGGCGCTGCTCAAAGGCCTGCCCGCGGGCTACTCCAAGGACCTGCAGGAGGACAAGGCGCTGCTATTCGACGCCGTGGACACGCTGCTGCTCACACTCCCAGCGCTGCGCGGCGCAGTCGAGACGCTGAAGCCGGTGGCGCAGCGCATGGAGCAGGCGCTCGACGCCAGCCTGCGAGCCACCGACCTGGCCGACAAGCTGGTAGAGGCCGGGGTGCCGTTCCGGGAGGCCCATGCGCTGATCGGGCGGCTGGTGTGGGAGGCCGAGGCCGCCGGGGTCGAGATCGGTGAGGTACCCGCGGAGGTCGCCCAGGGCATCCACCCCAGGTTGGCCGGATTCCTGGCCGCTCTGGGCTCGTGGGAAGACTCGGTGGAGCAGCGCGCCACGGCCGGGGGCTCGGCCCGGCACGCCGTGATTGCACAGATCGCCGAGCTCGACGCCGCCTTTCAGCTGGTCTAGCCCCGACACACCAAAGAGAACGGGGAGTGGCGTTTAGCCACTCCCCGTTCGTGTAACCGCTGCGACGCGCCGGTTGGGTTTGCGTGGTCCCTGCTCGTCCCCTCCAGACAAGCCGTCCCGCCGGGCGGCGGGAGCCTGCACGTCGCAGGTGTGTCAATTGGAGTCCCTGAGTCTCCCTACGTGGGTCCCGCCCAACGGTTTCGGGCGTTCTCCCAAGGCTCCGGGGTCCCGTAGTGTAGACGCGCGGAGCTGGCAAAAGGTTGCTGCGCTGGGGCGTGACCTACGTCCTACCACGGCATCTTGAATCCCCGCATCTTCAACCCACGAAGGCGGGCCGAAGGTACCCGAAGAAGGGCGCCGCAAACCGCGGCAGCGGTTCGCGTTTCGAGAGAGACCCTAGTGTGACGCTATTCACAGCGGCTCTGGCGGGATTCTCGTAAGTTGCCGTCGTACAAGGACGTGGCTCGGGAGGGGATGGGTGGCATCCGAGTTGCGTACTTGGTGTTCAGCGGATTCCCGGGATTTCGCCCGGGGTGCGTTGCTGGCCGATAAGAGCAAACCAGGGGAAACTCTGGGACGCAAAGCCACGGGTCGTCCTCCTCGCGGGAGACGACAGCCGGGCTGCCGGGAGGCAATGCCATGAGTGCACGGCGCGAGAGGAATCGAGACGGCTGGGGACCGCATCGCCGAGATCGCTCTCCTGAGGCACTATCCGGCATCATATCGGCTCGACAACGCCCCGCGGGGTGCCGGCCTTGCCGCCAATGGCCCTGGCCGCGCCGCCCGGGGAAGAGTGTATTGAGACTTGGATCCTATGGGCGGGTGCTGGCGGCCCGGAGCCGCCGGCCCTACCCTGGAAGCGTACGGTCGGGCAGCGGCCGAGTTCCCTAGAGCGTGGAGGACCTTATGCGTGTTTTCAAGCGACTGAGTGGCGACCGGAGGGGGTTCGCCCTGGAAGCGACCCTGATGGTCATGCTACTCATTTCGGTGTTGCTCGCCGCCGCGGTGATGGGGGCGATGACGACTACCCGGACCACGAGTCTGGACTACCGGAATTCGCGGGTCTTCTACGCGGCCGAGGCGGCGACGGAAGCCATCATGGGGCAACTGGGCATTTACATGGAGGACGGCTATCTGAGCGACGAGGAGTTGGCCGCGCTCTACCCGCCGACCCTGGAGGGGTTCAGCTTCGACAGCTTCTCTGTCACCAAGACGGGGGACGTGACCACGGAGACGATCACCGACGGGTCGTTCGCGGGCCTCTACTCGCTGACCCAGAAGGTGGAGATCTTCTCCGAGGCCGAGGACGCCATGGAGAACCGCAGCGCCGTGCTGATCTCGGCCAAGGCCCAGGCGATCCCGATCTTCCAGTTCGGCGTGTTCTTCGAGAAGGACCTGGAGGCCACCAACGGGCCGGCGATGACGTTCAGCGGGTGGGTGCACTCCAACGGGAACATCTACCTCAGCTCGAATAACGCGTGGTACAAGGACGCCATCACCACGCCCAACAAACTGTACCACGATCGGAAGGACCAGCACCTGATCTACGACGGCGTCTACGTGGACGATGCCTACGGGAACGAAGTGCAGCTGCTATTCGACAGCCGGACCCACGCCGATCCCAACGCGTTCCGGGCGCGGAGCGACCAGGATTTCGACAATCGGCTCAAGACCGACGCGTACAGCGTGGACTCCCTCAAGGTGCCGCTGCCGCCGGGTGTGGGTGCCCGCGAGGTTATGGCACCGCGCGAGGCGGGCGACACCGACACGGAGAAGCGCGCTAAGTTTGCCTGGAAGGCCGACATGTACGTGACGGTGGACCTTGAGAACCTCAGCAACATCACCGGTGTGTGCGGCCAGCCCGGCAGCAAGACGCCGGACGACGTTATCGGCAACCCTGGGGTGGTGGGTCTGCAGCCGGTGGCCGGTGGCGTGAAGGTCACCTTCAAGGTGGGTAACAACTGCGGCTGGAAGACGACGGGCGAGGCGGACATCGTAGTGCTCGGCGACGGCGCCGTGATCTGGAGCGGCCAAGACGACGATCTGTCGGCCAGCTGCACGTTCAACATCATTATTCCCAACACGATCGACGAGCTCAAGATCGTGATCACCGACCAGGGCGGCTCGCCGTTCGACGGCACCGCCATCTGGAACGACCTGCAGAGCATGCTGGCCGGCACCACGCCGTGGCCCACGATCACGGTGACGCGGCCCACGGATTATGTGATCCCGAACCCGGCCGACATGTGCAGCATCTTCAAGTGGCGCTGGTCGGCCTTTTTCGACGGCCGTGAGGGCAACATGCGCGACGTGCTGGACGTCGACATCGCGGGCCTCGCGGCGTGGGCCGCCGGCGCCTCCAACAAGGCGTCGGAGGTCATCTACGTCGAGATGAAAGTCCCGGCCAACATCGGCGGGTGGTCGGCCGCGGCCGTGGCGCTGCTGGCCGACAACTCGCTCGATCCGGCGGTGCGCACAGTCAACGCGATGGTGCTGCCCAACCGGATGAGCATTGCCACCGACTGGCCGCTCTACGTGAAGGGCGACTACAACTCGCTGGCATGGAAGCCGGCGGCTCTGATCGGGGATGCCATCACCATCCTGTCCACCGCTTGGTTCGACGCCGATCACAAGAAGCAGGTGGTCGAGAAGCTCAACGCCACGGAGACCGAGGTGTGGGCCGCGGTCCTGGCCGGGCACTCGGCCACGCCGTGCGACCACGAGGACGCCGGCTGCCCCGGCGGGTACGCCGACTTCTACGGCGGCGGGATCGAGAACTTCCCACGCTTCCTGGAGCGGTGGTCTGGCATCCAGTTCATCTACCGCGGCTCGCTGGTGTCGCTCGACATATCGCAGCGCGCCATCGGAACCTGGAACGGCACGTACTACTCGCCGCCCAAGCGTGACTGGCAGTTCGACACCCGGTTCGAGGACCCGTCCAACCTGCCGCCGGGTACGCCGGTTGTGGGGGTGGTGATCCGGACGGCCTTCCGGCCGGTATTCTAGAGATCGCGCGGCTCTCCGGCCGCCGGCCAGGTGCTGGCGGCCGGGAGCCCAGACACCATAATTGACTGAGGCTAAGGACTCGGATTCGCACATGACGCGCAAGGGATTCACCCTCGTCGAGATGCTGATCGCGCTCTCCATGATCTCCATTCTGCTGGCGATCGCGATCCCGTTCATGCGGGTGAGCCCCATGCGTCAAGTACGGCTCGCGGCGACGCAGCTCTCGCGCGATCTGGAGATGACCCGCACCCGGGCGCTCAGCGCGAGGCTCGCGACGCGTGTCACGTTCGATGTTGGCAGCCCGGCGGCATACATCGGCTACGCCGATGCCGACGGGGACGGCATCATCGCCGAGAGCTCGGCGGAGATGTCGGCGCTGCGGGGCTTCAACCGCCGCGAGCTCGATCCTAGGCTCAGTTACGGCCGGGGGAACGCAGGCGCTGTACCCGGCGATACCGCCGGCAGCGGCGCCATCACGTTCCCGGTGGACCACGTGGAGTTCAGCCCGCGCGGCGTGACGTTTCCCTTTGGGACCCGTGGGGCGGTGTACTTCGTGCACAACGACGACCCCGATGCCGTGGCGGCCGTGTCGGTTACCGGCTCCGGCTCGGTGAAGCTGTGGGTCTATATGGGGGGAACATGGCAATGAGACGAGAATCCGGGTTCACGCTGATCTCGGTGCTGATCGCGATGGTCCTCCTCTCGGTGGGCGTCATGGCCCTGTCGCGAGCCGGCGGAGAGGTGATTGCCGCCAGGTCGACCGCATCGATCAAGGTCAACGCCCTCGCCATCGCGCGCGGGCACCTAGAGCGCATAAGAGCGCAGCCGCCGCAGGACGTGGTGGCGGAGTCGCCGGTGCAGGTAGACGACGCGGGCTTGCCCAGTTCGGGCGGCCCCTACAGCCGCTCGGTGGTTGTGGACGCCCTCGACCTGACCCTGATCAAGGTGACGGTGATCGTGGACTACCCTCGCGCCACACAGCCGGTGGAGCTGGTGACCTTGATCTACATACCTCCGGTCCCGACGTAAGGAGCGAGCGATGCGGAAGCATATGAACAGACTGGGCTTCACCATGGTCGAGCTCCTCATAGCCTTGGTCATGGGCGTCATCGTGCTGGCCGCGGCGCTGTCGTTCGGCGTCTCGACCATGCGCACGATGGAGGGGAACTCGGTGCGTGAGGCGGTCTACCGCAACGGTCGCTTCATTGGCATGTCGCTGGAGCGCGACATGCAGACGGTGGGCGTGGGGATCGCGAGCACGGTCTCCTTCGGGACCCTGGCGGTGTGGGGCGACACGATCGTGATTCTGGCGGTACCGTTCGAGCCGGAGCAGGCCCCGCCGGCCGATCTGGTGCCTGCGGCAGGTACCGACAATCCGCTGCCGTCGGGCGGCACGTGCGGTACCTATTGCCTCAATCTCGACAAGCCGAAGGGTTTCTCGCTCGAGCCCGGCGACCTGGCCCGGCTCCAGGTCAACGACGAGCGCAGGCTCATCCTGGTGAACTCCGTTAAGCCCGGGGCCACCTGGACGGTGGAGTTCGGGCCCCACTCGTCGCTGGTGCACTACACGGCGGGTCTCACGGGCGACCTGCTGCTCGACCGCTACTCCACCTTCGTGCAGAAGCTGGACGTGGTGGTGTACTACCGTGACGGCGACAAGCTGATGCGGGCCGAGAAGCTCAACCCGGACGGCACGCCCGCGGGCGAGGTGCTGGCGTACGGGATCCAGGAGTGGGACGTGAAGATGGTGTTCACCGATCTGGACGAGGGAGACCAGGGTCTACCGCTGGACACCGATCCGACCAACGACTTCGACGACATCCTGGGGATACGGGTGCGGGTCGTTGCCGCGGCCGACCGGCCCAGCCGCAACGTGCGGACGGGCGACCTGTTCACCAAGGAGTTCGAGTGGCAGTTCTCGCCCCGCAACCTCATGTACGAGAGAAACAGATTGTAGTGCGAGCCCTAGAACGAGTGCGAGAGCCCTGGGCGAGAGCCTGGGGCTTCTCGTTTGGGGCCGTAACAGCCCCTATTGCAATGCCTTACAGCTTGGTATAGCTTTTCCGAGGCTCCTCCCGCCCGTCCGCCCGAGCGGAGGCGGGGTTTTTTGTGGGCCGAAGGAGGTAGGACGTGCGCTGCCTGACGCTCAACGCATCGTTTGAGCCGCTCACACTGGTGCCGGTGCGACGCGCCCTTCGCCTGGTAATCGACGGCAAGGCGGAGATCGTGGAGGCCGACGGGCACCGTGTGCTTCGCAGCGCGCGCCTCACCGTGCCCAAGCCCGCGGTGATCCGCCTGGTGCGCTTCGTGCACGTCCCCCGCAGGTTCCGGCGCCAGGTGACCAATACCTTCCTGTTCGCGCGCGACGGCTACATGTGCCAGTACTGCCAGCGCAGCGAGCCCGAGCTGGGCTTCCGCGAGTGCCTCACGCGCGATCATCTGGTTCCCCTCTCCCGCGGCGGCACCAACGAGTGGGACAACGTGGTGACCGCCTGCTCGACATGTAACACGCGCAAGGGCAACCGGCGCCCGCAGGAGGCCGGCCTCCAGCTCCAGAGGCGGCCCGTCGAGCCCCACTTCGTGTACCTCACCTGGGCGGTGCGCAGGCTCACGCCGATCCAGGAGAAATACATCCGCGTGTTCTACGGCGAGGAGACGCTGGCGCAGCTGAGGGTGCTCTAGGGCTGCGCCAAGGGGTCCCGTCTGAGGTCGTGTTTCGGTAGTGCCAAGCGAGATCAAGTCGGGGAACAGGGAAGGGGGAACGGGGAACGGTACAGCCCCGCCCCTGACCACACCGTTCCCCGTTCCCTGTTCCCCGTTCCCACTCCACGGAATCCACCCCATGAAGTCGCATACCGAGTACCTCTGGTTCAACACCAAGCGCCCCCAGGAAATCATCGACATCACCGACACGGTTGCCGAGCAGGTCGAGCAGAGCGGCGTCGAGGAGGGCTTTGTCCTCGTCTCCGCCATGCACATCACGGCGTCGGTATTCGTCAACGACCACGAGTCGGGGCTGTGGCAGGACATCCTGACCTGGCTGGAGGAGACGGTGGCGCCGTGGGAGCCGGGGCGCTACAAGCACAACCTGACCGGCGAGGACAATGCGGCGGCCCACCTGCGGAGCCTCACGATCGGGCACGAGGTGATCGTCCCGATCACCAAGGGTGAGCTCGACTTGGGGCCGTGGCAGCGGGTGTTCTACGGCGAATGGGACGGCAAGCGGCGCAAGCGGGTGATCGTGAAGGTGCTGGGGGAATAGCTTGTAGGGGGTCCGTAAGTCAATTAGCTTCAATGGTTCCCGACGTTCGGGAGAAGGGGTTTGTGAGCACGTATCACCTGGCGGAGCTGTTCGGGCAGCGCGTCCGGGAGCATCCAGATCGAGAGTGCCTGGTCTTCGGCAGCCGCCGGCTCAGCTATGCGCAGGTGGCGGCCGAGGCCGATGCGATGGCCGCTGCATTCCGTGGGCTCGGGATCGAGCCCGGTGATCGTCTCGCCGTGGATCTCCCCAATTCGCCGGAATGGGTCGTGACCCTGCTGGCAACGGCCAAGCTGGGAGCGGTGTTCGTGCCGCTCTACCCATCGCTCGGCTACCACGAGCTCAAGTTCCAGCTGCGCAACACGGAGTCGGTCCTGGCGATAGCGGCCGAGTCGTTGGGAGAGCTGGATGTGCTCGAGCTGTTCGAGGACCTGGTCGGCGAGCTGCCGGATCTGCGCTACCTGGTGACGGTAGGGCGGGAGGACTTCTGGTACGACGACCGGGTGTTCCAGTTCGGCGACCTGGTGACGCGAGGCAGGCGGCTGGGGCCGGTCGGCGAAGCAGAAGGCGACGCCGCCGAGACCCCGCTCGCCATCGTCTACACGTCGGGAACGGTGGGCAAGCCCAAGGGAGTGGTGCTCACGCACCGCAACCTGGTACACACGTCGCGCTGCGTGATCGATGCACTGCGGCTGGGCGAGGACGACTGCGTGCTGGCGGCCGTGCCGGTGTTTACGGTGTTCGGCATGCAGACGGTCCTCAGCGCGCTGCTGGCCGGCGCCAAGGTGGTGCTGCAGGGGCAGTTCGAGCCGCCCGAGGCGCTCGATCTCGTCGAACAGGAGGAGATCACGGTCTTCAGCGGCGTGCCCACCATGTTCCAGCTCATCATGAACGATCCGTCGTTCGAGGGCCGGAACCTCTCCACTGTGCGGACCGGCATCGTGGCCGGAAGCCCGGTATCCGTGGACCTGGTGCGACGGATCCGCCAGTGGAACGACGTCCAAATCGCCTACGGCCTCACCGAAACGGGCCCGACGGTAACCGTAACACGGTTTGACGATCCCGCTGACATGCGGGAGCAGTCCGTCGGGCGACCGATCGAGGGGGTGGAGGTCCGCGTCGCTGACCCGAACGATGGGTCATTGCACGGGGCGGAAGCCGTCGGCGAGTTGGCGGTAAGGGGTCCCAACGTCATGGCGGGTTATCACCGCATGCCGTCGGAGACCAAACGGTCGTTTACCGCGGAAGGGTTCTTCCTGACGGGAGACCTGGCGATGATAGGCGAACACGGCCACGTCGCCATCGTGGGCCGCAGCAAGGACATGATCATCCGAGGCGGCTACAACGTATTCCCGCGGGAACTCGAGGATGTCCTCCGCACGCACCCGGGTGTGGACGACGCCTGCGTTATCGGCGTGCCCAACGAGCTGTTGGGTGAGTTGATCTGCGCATGCGTCATCCCCGTCGAGGGTGCGATAGTGACGGGGGACGAGCTACGGGAGTACTGCCAAGAGCAGCTGCCCGACTACAAAGTCCCAGATCGGGTCCGCTTCTTCGACACCTTCCCCCTGACCGGGAGCGGGAAGGTGAAGCGAAGGGAGCTGGCGCAGGTCGTGGGGCTGGAATTGAGTACTACGTGAGAGACATCAAGACTGGGCGGCCCATGGGGGCCGTCACAACCGCCGATCAGCGCGGTCATGGGCACAACGCCGCCCTGCTGATCGACTTCGACAACGTTACAATGGGGATCCGCTCGGATCTCCAGGCCCAGCTGAGGAAGCTCCTCGACTCGGAGATGATCAAGGGGAAGGTCGCGGTACAGCGGGCCTACGCCGACTGGCGTCGCTATCCCCAGTACATCGTGCCGCTGTCCGAGGCGTCGATCGATCTGATCTTCGCCCCGGCCTTCGGGTCCAACAAGAAGAACGCCACCGACATCCGCCTCGCCATCGACGCGCTGGAGCTGGTGTTCACGCGCCCCGAGATCGGCACGTTCATCCTGCTGTCGGGTGACTCCGACTTCTCCAGCCTAGTGCTGAAGCTCAAGGAGTACGGCAAGTACATCATCGGCGTGGGGATCCGGGAGTCGTCGAGCGACCTCCTGATTCAGAACTGCGACGAGTACTACAGCTATACCGAGGTAACCGGCCTGGCCAAGGAGGGCGACGTTGCGCACCTGCGGCGCGACCCGTGGGAGCTGGTGGTCGAGGCGGCCTCGCGGATGAAGCGCGAGCGGGACGTGATGCGCTCCGACCGGCTCAAGCAGGTGATGCAGAGCATCGACCCGAACTTCGACGAGAAGGAGGCCGGCTTCAACCGGTTCAGCCGGTTCGTGGTCGCCGCGGCGGGCCGCGGCCTGCTCACCCTGGAGAAGCAGGACAATGGCCAGTACGCGATCGAGTTGGGCTCGAACGCCAACGTGCCTCCGGAGGAGGAGGGCGCACCGCAGGGCGCCGAGCGCCCGCCCAGGGAGCCGGGTACGAGGAGCCGACGCAAGCGGGGTGGCCGGCGCCGCGACGGCGAGCCGCGGGAGACGACCGAGCCCAAGGAGAAGGGCATCACCCTGGGAGAGGCGTTCGAGCTGCTGCGTAAGGCGCTGATAGCGCTGGGCGCGGGCGACAAGGCCAGTGAGTCCGACCAGGTGCGCGCCAAGATGGTAGAGCTGCTCGGCAACGAGTCGGACCCGGTATTCGACCGCTCACGGTTCCAGCGGCTGATGCGCCAGGCCCACGACGCGGACGTCATCGAGCTGGTGAAGGGTGACGGCAACGTCTACCTCTTGAAGCTCAATCCGGATGCGCCGCCGGTGGAAATCGAGCCACCTGTGGAGGCGGATGTCGCGGCGGATGTCGCGGCGGATGTCGCGGCGGACGACGAGGCCGCCGAAGCCCCCAAGCGGCGCAGGACCACGAAGCGGAAGACGGCAAAGTCGAGCAAGACGGCCAAGTCGACGAAGTCCGCCAAGTCGACCAAGTCGACGAAATCGACCACGGCTGCCAAGAGTAAGAGCCGCTCCACCCGCTCGCGCTCGAAGAAGCCAGCCGGCGAGAGCGCCCCCGCCCCGGGCTCACCCGCCCCGGAGGCGCCCCAGGCGGATGCGCCCGTGGCGGATGCGCCCGTGGCGACGGGTTCGGGGAGGCATCGCAACCCGCGCTACCGCCGCGGCTCGCACAGGGGTGGGGCGCCGGCCCGGAAACCCGATGAGGGGCAGCCGGAGGGTGCGCAGGAGGAGAGGGAGCACGCCACCGCGGGCGGTCCGCCGCCGTCCTCCGGGTCGCGTTCCCTGAGGGCTCGCGGAGGCAGCCGGCGTGGCAAGGGTGCGCCGGGCCGAGAGCGGGAGGCGGTGGAGAACCCGCAGGAGCAGCGCGTCCGCGAACCGGCCGGCGAACGCCGCTCGGATCCGGAGCCGCAGGAGCAGCCCGTCCGGAAGCCGGAGCCGGAGCCGCAGGCTGCCCCGCCCGAGCCACCCGCCGCGCCGCAGCAGGAGGAGCCGGCCGGTGGCGGGCTGCTGCGCCGCATGACGGACGCACTCTCCAAGGTCGTGAAGGGCCCCGAATCTGAGTGAGCGGCTCGCCCCTTCCGGATGAGTTCTACGCGCGCGACACCGAGAGTGTCGCGCGTGCCGTTTTGGGATGTATGCTCGAGACCCGCGTGGAGGGAGAGCGGACGGCGGGGCGGATCGTCGAGGTCGAAGCCTACCTGGGGCCCGACGACCCTGCCGCCCATGGCTACCGCAACCGGCGCACCCGCGGCAACACCGCCCTGTACGGTCCGCCGGGCACGGCGTACGTGTACCGCAGCTACGGGGTGCACTGGTGCTTCAACGCGGTGACCGAGCGAGAGGACTTTCCGTCTGCGGTGCTGGTGCGCGCGCTGGAGCCAACCGTGGGGCTGGCGACGATGGCCCGGCGCCGCGGCACAGACCAGCCCCGGCTGCTCTGCGCCGGACCGGGCCGCTTGTGCCAGGCCATGGGGATCACGGGAGAGCACGACGGTGGCAGCCTCGCGACCGGCGCGGTCCGGTTGCTGCGCTCGAGTGACGCCGCGCCGGTCACGGTGGCTGCCGGACCGCGCATCGGGATCTCCCAGGCGACCGACTGGCCGCTGCGGTTCGTGGAACGGGGCTCGCCCTGGCTGTCGCGCCGCGCGTGAGGATACGAGAAGGGCCCGGACGATGCCGTCCGGGCCCTGTGCGTTTCGTGTCGGGAGGTGGGTGTGCTACTGCTGGGTGCTTACCTCGGTGCGCGACGACGTCAGCGCGAACCGGATGCCTGCCGCGAACGTGTGCATGGAGCTCGTGATCAGGAAGTTGTCGGAGGCCGGCATGAAGTGATAGTCGCCGAACACAGCGAGGCGCCCCAGAGACAGCTGGATGCCGGCCGCCATCGCCAGGAACGCCTGGCTGCGCGCCTGCTCGATGGCGACGAAGGCGGCCTGGACCTCCTGGCTCGTCTCAGACCCCGTGCTCACAGTGTCGGCGTCCGTGATGTTCTGGATCTCGAACCCGAGCCCCAGGTAGGCCTGGAACGACCCCGACCATGGCACGGCGTACACCAGCGCCTGCCACCGCTGACTGCTGGTGAATTGCACAGTTGTGAAGCCGGTCGGGCTGAGGCCGTTGGACACCGCCGACTGGGTGTTGTCGTCGAAGAACATCTGGTCGAACGCCAGGTAGAGGCCACCCTGCCGCTTGGTGATGAACCACGAGCCGCCCGCGCCGTAGGCGTTGTCCCAGGATGTGCTGAACGGTGTCTTATAGACCATGTAGGTGCCCTGGGCACCCCAGTACCACCTGTCCTGCCACTCCTGGTCCTGGCCGAGCGCAGGCGCCGCGGTGAGCGTCACGAAGACGGCGGCGAGAGCAACTCCGGACACGATTCGCATTTGCCGACCTCCCGGCGAAGGCCCCTGAACTAGCGCATGGTGCTCAGCAGCACCGCGTTGAACAGGAGCTTGAATGTTCCGTGCGACTGCCCGCGGTATTGCGGCCGGAAAGCGAACAGGATCGCCCGGCCCTCACCCACGGACACGTCCACCAGCGCCGCCTTCCCTTCCAACAGTTCCTGGTTCAGGGCATAGCCTGACCGGAGCGGCGCCGGCAAATATCGACCCAGCACCCGGGCCGGGGCCGCGGCGTCCGTCACAACGCTGCGCGCGAAGTAGACGTGGGCCGAGTCGGTGAACCCCGACGTCAGGGGCTCTCCCGGCTCCAGGGACACGCCGAAAATAGAGCCTGGCGCGTAAAAACGCGAGCCCCCATCCGAGCCTGGCCTCGCAGCTAGTCCGTTGCGGACAGGGAGGTTAAGCCACGATGTCGCGAAAGTACTTGAGGCGTCGAGGGTGACCAGCACCCCTCCGCCACGGACGAACTCGACCACATGCCGCGCCCCATCCTCCCCAATACCTCCAGCAAACTCGGGAGGGATCTGTGTATGTGAGCGCCCATTCACAATGCTCGAATCGCCTACATCGGGGAGAATGAGCACGTCGTAGCGCTCTCCCAGGCCGCCGCTCCGGACATCGGCATCGGTGACAGACTTATATGGAATACCGTGTTGCTCGAAGACCCACCGAGTCCAGCCCTCGTCCATGCTGGCAGTCCACGGCTTGTACAGGCCGATCCGCGGGAGGCCCTGCCGCACGGCGCCCTCCGGCCGCAGCCCCTGGGCAGCCCACGCATCGTAGCCGTACTGCCGCGCGTGGGCGGCCACCAAAGAGTCCAGCTGCCCGGGATTCCCCGGGTGCTCCAGCACCACGCTGCCCGCCGGGAGCCGCTCACCGCCCGCCTCCACCGGCTGAGAGGCCACCCACAGGCGGGCCCCCAGCGCCAGGGCGGCGGCGATCGTCCTGCTCTCCATGTTGGCTCGGTTCGAGAGCACACGCTGCGGACCCTCCCCGTGTACCGCACCGGGCTCGACCGCCACCCAGTCCAGCTGCTCACCGGCGAATTCGAACCGGGCATCGACCTGCCGCACGTCCACACCCATCTGGAGGCCCAGCGTCCAGCCGGCCACGTCGTACGGCGCGAGCGGCGGCCCGCCCGGGTACCTGCGCCGGTCCGGGTACTCCTGCCGCTCCAGCAGATCCTTGACGTGAGCGCGGAACGGCTGGGCCATGGGGATCACCAGGGTGCCGGCGGGATACGAGCGGCCGTCGGCCTCGAACGCCTGCGTGGCGCGAAACATCTCGACCCCCGCGCGCAGTATCGTGTTGGCGAGCACCGCGACCCGCGCGGGGTCTGGCTGATCCGTCGGGACGAGGTAAGCGTACGGGCCGCCGGCCTCACCCAGCGCCACGGCGCGGCGCCCCAGCTTCACGAAGCGGCGCACGAACTGCTCCCTCTGGGTGCCCACCAGGCGCAGCAGGCCGTCGGCCGCATGCAGCTCGTACTCGATGATGTCGCCCATGCCCCACCAACCGCCCTCCCACGGACGCGGGTAGTTCACCCCGTGAGTGGCGGACCGCAGGCTCTCCTTCTCCTGGTAGATCGGTGACGCGAGCCGCGCGCTCGCCATCTCGGACAGGATGCCAATCATGTTGTGGCGTGCCGGCACGGTCCGCATACCGCCGTGCCACCACAGGTCGAAGCGGCTCTGGTGCTCGACGCCCGTGAGCCCGGCATCGTAGATCGCGCTCGCCATCGCCGTCCCGGCCAGGTTGATCGCCTGCACCAGGATGGGATCGAGGTTGGGGTTCACCGGATCGCTGAACGGCGGGAGGAACATGCGCGCGCCGCGGTTGCCCATCTGGTGGACGTCCCACACCACCTCAGGGAACCACTCCTTGTAGAGCACTCGCGCGATCGCCCGCGTCTCCGTCTGGGTGAGCATGAACCAGTCGCGGTTGTTGTCGTGCCCCACGTAGGGGTGGTACAGCCAGGGCATCGGACCGCCCTCGTAGGGGGTGCCCTTGTGCTCGCGGTACCAGGTCACCACGGTGTCCAGCCCGTCGGGGTTGGCCGACGGCGTCATCAGCACAACCAGGTGCTCGAGCAGCTTGCGGTAGCGCTCCTCGGTGGCGAGCCGGTGCGCCAGGATCATGGAGAACTGGCTCGAGCCGATCTCGGTGGAGTGGATGTTGTTGTTGATGAACACCACCGCAGGCTGGTGCCGCGCGAGGGAGTCCTCCAGCTCCGGGGTCAGCAGCCGCGGGTCTGCCAGCAGCTTCTGCGCACTGCGGATCTCTTCCAGCCGCGCCTGGTGCCGCGGTGCGGTGAGCGCCACCATCAGGATCGGCTTGCCGAGGGTGCTGCGTCCGATCGTATCCAGCCGGACGTAGTCCGACGCCTGGGCCAGCTCGGTCATGTAGCGGCCGATCTGGGTCCAGTCGGCGAGCACCGAATCGGCGCCAACCTCGATTCCCAGCACCTGCGAGGGCGACCGTACCGCCTGCTGCGCCGCCAGGGAGCCCAGCGGTAACGCCAGCCCGAGCGACAGCAGCGCCACGGAGCGCAATTCTCGCGCGACTTGTCTCATAGCCTTGCGTCCTCCAGTCAGATCAATCCCAGCTTATCGCCGGCCTTGCGGAATGCTGCGAGCGCCTCGTCGAGGTCGTCCCGCGTGTGGGCCGCCGAGATCTGGCATCGCACGCGCGCCTGCCCCTTGGGTACCACGGGGTACCCGAAGCCAGTCACGAACACACCTTCGTCCAGCAGCATGTTGCTCATCTGAATCGCCTTGGCGGTCTCTCCCAGGATCACCGGCACGATTGGCGTATCGCCTTCCAGGGGCTTGAATCCCAGCTCGGTGAGCCGGCCGCGGAAGTAGCTCGCACTCTCATGCAGCTGCGTGACGCGCTCGGGATGCTGCTCCAGGTAGCGCACCGCGGCGAGCGCGCTGCCCGCCACCGTACAGGGGAGGGCGTTGGAGAAGAGTTGCGGTCGGGAGCGCTGGGTGAGGTAGTCGCATAGCGCTTCCGATGACGCGGTGAAGCCTCCCGCGGCGCCTCCGAGTGCCTTCCCCAGGGTGGACGTGATGATGTCCACGTCGCCCAGCACGCCCGCGTGTTCGGGCGTGCCGCGCCCGGTCGCGCCAATCACGCCTGTTGCGTGGGAGTCGTCCACCGCGACGATGGCGTCGTGCTTCCGCGCCAGCTCCACGATGTCGGCGAGCTTGGCGACGTCGCCCTCCATGGAGAACACACCGTCGGTGAAGACCACTCTGGTACGCGCGTCACCGGCCGCCTTGAGCTTCTCCTCCAGGTCACTCATGTCGGAGTGCTTGTACACTGCGCTGCGGGACTTGGTGATGGACTTGGCTAGCCGGATGGAGTCGATGATGGACGCGTGGTTCAGCTCATCCGAGATCACTACGTCATCGGCTCCCAGCAGGGTGGCGCTGAGCCCCTCGTTGGCGTTCCAGCACGACACGTAGCTGAGCGCCGCCTCGGTCCCCACGAACCCGGCGAGCGCCGCCTCGAGCTCGCGATGGATCGTAAAGGTGCCGCAGATGAAGCGCACGCTGGCGGTGCCTGCCCCGAAACGGTCGAGCGCCTGCTTGCCGGCCTCGATCACCTCCGGCACGGCCGACAGGCCCAGGTAGTTGTTGCTGGAGAGAATGATGATCTCGCCGCGCCCCTCCATTTGCACGCGCGCATCCTGCGGCGAGTCGAGGTAGTTGAGAACCTTGTAGACTCCGTCCTGGCGGAACTGGTCGAGCTCTCCCTGGAGTCGCTGGTTCACCGACGCCTTCATGTCCCCCTCCCGTGTTCCACCGTGAGCTGCGGCCTACAGAATGCTGCGCACGAAGCCGCCGTCGACCTGCAGCGCGACGCCCGTAATGTAACTCGCGCGCTCGGACGCCAAGAACGCCACCGCTGCAGCGAGCTCTTCAGGCTCGGCCATGCGACCGGCGGGGATGTCCTCCACGATCGCCCGCTCCACCTCGTCGGTGGACCGTTCCTGCTGTGTCGCCAGATCGTCGAGCAGCTCTCGCACACGCTCGGTGCGCGTGTACCCGGGGCACACGGAGTTCACGGTCACTCCCTCGGCGGCTACCTGGTCGGCGAGCGCCTTGGCGAATCCGAGCACGCCCGCGCGGGCAACCGTCGAGAGCATGAGGTTCCCGAGGGGTTGCTTGGC
>JBDHJR010000017.1:0-54639 GCA_039586815.1 Gemmatimonadota bacterium
ACCAAGGTGCTGGTGGACACGCCGGAGGAGATCAACGACGCCGTGGATGAGTACGCCCGACTGGGCTACGAGCAAATCAAGATCTACAGCTCGATCGAGACAGAGCTGGTTCCCGTCATAGTGGAACGGGCGCGCAGCCACAGCATGCGGGTGAGTGGCCACGTACCGGCGTTCATGAACGCGGAGGCGGCCGTGACCCAGGGTTTCGACGAGATCCAGCACGCCAACATGCTGTTCCTCAACTTCCTGGGCGACACGCTGGACACGCGCACGCCGCTGCGCTTCACGGCGGTCGCACAGCATGCCGTGGACCTCGACTTGGCCTCGGACAGCGTCGCTGCGTTCATCCAGTTGCTCAAGGACCGGAACGTGGTGGTCGACCCGACGGTCGCCATCTTCGAAGGTATGTTCGGCGGGCGCCCCGGCATGATCCAGCCCAACGCTGCTCCCATCGCCGACCGGCTGCCGCCCGTGGTGCGCCGCGGCTACCTGGGCGGAGGGCTGCCGGTTCCTGAAGGAATGGATGAGCAGTACCGTGGAGCGTTCGACGCCATGCTCCGCATGGTGAAGGTGCTGTACGATGCGGACGTCACCATCGTGGCGGGCACCGACGCCCTCGCCGGCTTCATGCTGCATCGTGAGCTGGAGGACTACGTGCGTGCCGGCATCTCGCCGAGCGAGGTGTTGCGCATCGCCACCTACGGCGCGGCGCAGGTGGCCAACCGCGCCGATCGCCTGGGACGGGTGGCACCGGGCATGTTGGCCGATCTGATACTGGTGAGCGGCGATCCGACCGCGGACATCAGCGACGTCAGGAAGGTCGACCTCGTGATGAAGGACGGCGTGTTGCTCGACCCCGCGGAGATCTATCGGGCCATCGGGGTGCGGCCCTGGCGCGGGGCGCGGGTGACCCCGCGGGAGGAGCCCTAGCTCCCCCCCGCGAGCTCCTCGAGCCGCCGCAGCAGCTCGCCCACCAAGCGCATCTCCTCGCCGTAGCGCGTCCAGTCGCCGCGGCGTTGCGCCTGAATGGCGGCCTCGTAGTGCTGCCCGGCCTGCTGGATCAGGTCGGCCACGCTGGTCCCCGCGGGCGGCGCCTCGGGAGTCGCTGCAGCAGCCGCAACCGTTAGCGCGGGCCGCGCCTCCCCCGCCGGCATCCCGCCAAACAGCCGCGCGAGGCCCCGCTCCAGCGTCTCCTCCATCACCACCTCGTTTTCGTACGCTACGATCACCCGCTTGAGCTCGGGGATGCGCCCGCCCTCTGCCCGCAGGTAGAGCGCCTGCACGAAGACGAGCGACTCCTCGATGGGGATGACCAGCAGGTTGCCACGGATCACCTGCGAGCCGCGCTGATCCCACAGCGAGACCTGGCGCGAGATCTCGGTGTCCTGGTTGATGCGGTTCACGACCTGCGTCGGCCCGAACACGAGACTCTGCCGCGGGAAGCGGTACACCACGATCTCGCCGTAATGCTCCCCGTCGTTGCGGGCGACCATCCAGGCCGAGAGGTTGTCCTTCCCGCGCGGCGTGAACGGCGCCATGATGATGTACTCCTCGCTCGTCTCCCCCGGCAGCTTGAGGATGATGTGCCGCAGGAAGCGGTCGCGCCCCTCCTCGCCCCGCGCCAGTGTGGGGATCTGCCACTGGTCCTCGCGGTGGTAGAACACCGCCGGCTCACTCATGTGATACGTGGTGTACAGCGTGGTCTGCACGCGGAACAGGTCCTCGGGGTAGCGCACGTGCGCCCGCACGTCGGCCGGCATCTCATCGATCGGCAGGAAGATCCCGTCGAAGATCTTGGCGTACGTCTGGACGAGCGGATCGTCCGGCTCGACCACGTACGCCTTGATGTCGCCGTCGTACGCGTCGATCACCACCTTCACGCTGTTGCGCATGTAGTTGGTGCCGTCGCCGAGCCGCTGCGAGTAGGGGTACCGGCTGCTCGTGGTGTAGGCGTCCAGGATCCACTTGAGCTGTCCCGCGTCGGTGATCACCAGGTAGGGATCGCTGTCCCACCGCAGGAAGGGGAGCGCCTTCGCGGCCCGCTCCCGCAGGTTGCGGTGGTACAGCACGCTGCTCTCGTCCGTGATGTCCTGTGAGAACAGGATCTTCAGGGAGCCGAAGTGCGCGCTGAGGATCGCGCGGCGCAGCAGCGACGACACCGGGACGCCGCCGGTGCCCTCGTACTCCGAAAACACGTTCCCCTCGTCCGAGGGGTAGTCGAACTCCTCCTGTCCCGTGTTCACGAACACGTAGTCGCTCGAGATCTCGCCGTAGTAGATGCCGGGGCGCGTGACCTGGAGCGAGACGTCCGACGCGGGCGGCAGGTCCTTGATGAACAGGACCGGCAGGCCCTGCTGGGTGATGGCGTTCACCGGGCTCAGCGTGAGCCCCATGCCGTGGGTGAAGGTGAGCCGCTCGTTGATGAACGTGCGCGTAGGGAGCGACGCGGTATTCAGCTCTCGCGGTGAGAGCAGCACCTGGCGGTACTGCCCGTCGATCCAGTAGCGGTCGTCGTCCACCGAGACGAAGTCGTAGTAGGTGCGGATCTCCTGTAGCTGCCCGAAGGTCTGGAGCAGCGGCTCCCGGTCCCACAGCCGCACGTTCTCGATGGTGCCGCGGTTGGCCTGGATGTCGGCGAGCGTGAGCCCCGACTCCCCGGTCAGGTCGCGGATCGTGACTTCGTCGATCCCCCATGCGCTGCGCGTGGCAGCGATGTGGTGCTCGAGCTGCGGGGCTTCCTTCACCAGCTCGTTGGGGAGCACGACCAGGCGCTGGATGGCCGACGAGGCGAGCGCGCCCACGAGGCCCACGCCGATGTACGCCAGCACCGCGATCGCGGTGTTGCGCACGATGCGGTGGCTGCGCACACCCAGCAGCACGAACGGCGCTGCGAGGAACGCCACCACGGCCGCAATCCGCAGCATCGGCACCTGCACGGCCAGGTCGCTGTAGCTCGCCCCCAGCAGCGGCCCCGTGGTCGAGTAGAGCAGCGAGGGGATGCGAACGAACCAGACGCTCACTGCGGTGCCCAGGAACAGCAGCGCGATCAGCACCGCGAGGTGCAGTTCGGCGGCCGGCTCGATGCGCACGCGCCGGGCGTGAACTATGATGTCGCGCCGCGCGAAGTAGAGGGCCGCCGTTAGTGCCAGGGAGAGCACCGTGACGGAGATCGCGAGCCCGACGAGTACCGAGACGGCAGGCAGCGTGAACACGTAGTAGCCGACGTCGCGCCCGAAGACGGGGTCCGCCACGTCGAAAGACGACGCGTGGCGGAACTGCAGCAGCGTGAGCCAGGCGCCCGAAGATGCCGCGCCGAACAGCAGCCCGAACAGCAGCGCCACCGGCCAGACCAGCAAGCGCAGCAGACGTGTGGGATCGACCCGTGGCAGGCTGCTGCCGATGGTTGCGAGGACGCCCTCGGGCATCACCCCGCGCTGGGTGAGCCGCAGATTGACGGCGATGAAGCCGAACACCAGTAGCCCGACCACGAGCCCCAGGCCGAGCTTGGTCCACAGCGCGGTGAAGAACACCGACTCGAACCCGACTGCGTTGAACCAGTACCAGTCGGCGGCGAGACTGACGAGCGCCGGTACGCCGGCGATGGCGAAGAGAAAGATCGCCAGCAGGACTATAAGTACGAGGACTCTGCGTGCCATCGGCCGATCCTGAGGGAGTGAGAAGACGAGTCTACTGTTGGTAAGATAGCCGCGCGGACCGGGGTGACTAGCCGATCTTGACACCTCAGGTCCCCAGGCCTCTGCTATAGGCATCCGCTATCGAGGCTCGGGGGACTAATGCCGGAGACCATCCGCTTCACGCTGAACGGGAAGCCGGTCGCGCTCGAGACCGACGCAGACCGCACGTTGCTCTGGGTGTTGCGCACCGATCTGGAGTTGACTGGCACCAAATACGGATGCGGCGCGGGCATCTGCGGCTCCTGCACCGTGGTCGTGAACGGGCGGGCGGTGCGGGCCTGCCAGGCCGACCTCGGGTTCGTGCGGGACAAGGAGGTGATCACCATCGAGGGCCTGGCGCGCGATGGCGAGCTGCATCCCATTCAGCGGGCGTTCTGCGAGCACGGCGGGTTCCAGTGTGGCTACTGCACTCCCGGCATGATCATGCACGCGTACGGCATGCTGCTGGAGAATCCCCAGCCCACCCGTGAGCAGATCGTCGAGGGCATGGAGCGCAACTTCTGCCGCTGCGGGGCGCACAAGCGGATCGTGGAGGCGATCGAGGAGGCGAG
This sequence comes from Gemmatimonadota bacterium, assembly GCA_039586815.1. Classification (GTDB taxonomy): domain Bacteria; phylum Gemmatimonadota; class Gemmatimonadetes; order Gemmatimonadales; family GWC2-71-9; genus WVYX01. The sequence continues at coordinate 4,247 of JBDHJR010000017.1, forward strand.
CCATGAATGACGCCACCCGCATCAACCGGCGCGAGTTCGTGAAGTGGCTCGGCGGCGGCATCCTCGTCGTCGTGAATGTCCCCATGAAGAGCGTGCTGAGCCGCAGTGAAGCGGAGCAGCGGCGCCAGCGCGGCTACCCCGAGGATATCAACGCCTACCTCCACATCGCCGAGGACGGCTCGGTCACCCTTTACTCCGGCAAGATCGAGATGGGGCAGGGCGCGATGACGTCCCTGAGCCAGGAGGCTGCGGAGGAGCTGGGGGTGGCGCTCAAGGCCGTGCGCATCGTCATGGGGGACACCGACCTCTGCCCGTGGGATATGGGCACTTTCGGCTCGCTCACGACCCGTATGTTCGGCCCGGCGGTTCGGGCTGCGGCGGCGCAGGCGCGGCTGGTGCTCACCGATCTGGCCGCCCAGCGGCTCGGCGTGCCACGCGCCTCGCTCACGGTGGAGCACGGCGTGGTGTTCATGACGGGCGACCGCAGCCGCAAGGTGTCGTACGGCGAGCTGGCCATGGGGCAGCGCATCACCCACACAGTGGACGAGAAGGCGGTGCTGCGTGCGGCACAGGAGTTCACCGTGATGGGCCGCTCCCCCAAGCGGCTCGACGGATACGAGAAGGTGACCGGCCAGGCCGAGTTCGCGGGCGACGTCCGGCTACCGGGCATGCTGTACGCCAGGATCCTGCGTCCCCCGGCGCACGGCGCCACGATCGCGCGGGTCGACACCGCCGCGGCTCAGGCGCTGAGCGGCGTCACGGTCGTCAACGAGGAAGGCCTGGTGGCCGTGCTCGCCGCCGATCCGGAGACTGCGGAGCAAGCGCTCGGGCTCGTAGAGGCCGAGTTCGACGTGCCTACGCCTACGGTGGACACCGAGAGCATCTTCGATCACATCGTCGAGGCCGCGCCCGCTCCCAACACCACGGAGCAGGAGGGCGATCTTGCCGCGGGCCGGCAGCAGAGCGCCGCGACGTTCGAGGCCACCTACTACAACAGCTACGTGGCCCACGCCCCGATGGAGCCGCACACCGCGGTCGCGGAGATAAAGGAGGGCAAGGTGACCGTGTGGTCCTCCACCCAGGCCCCCTTCAGCCAGCAGCAGGCGATCGCCCGCGGGATCGGGTTCAGCCCTGAGGCCGTACGGGTCATCACGCCTTACGTGGGCGGCGGGTTCGGTGGCAAGGTGTCGGGGCGGCAGGCCGTCGAGGCGGCGCGGCTCGCCAAGGTCACCGGCAAGCCGGTGCAGGTCTGCTGGACCCGGGCCGAGGAGTTCTTCTACGACACCTTCCGTCCCGCCGCGGTCATGCAGGTGGCATCGGGCATCGATGCGGACGGCGGCATAACCCTATGGGACTACCGGGTGTACGGCGCCGGCTCGCGCGGCTCCGCAGTGTTCTACGACGTCCCCAACCGGAGCGTGCGCGTATACGGCGAGTGGGGGCGCGCCCCGGAGGGAATGCACCCGTTCGCGGTGGGCGCGTGGCGCGCGCCGGCTGCCAACTCCAACCGGTTTGCGGCCGAGCAGCAGATCGATATGATGGCGGCCGCCGCCGGGATGGACACGCTGGAGTTCCGCCTCAAGAACACTACGGACGAGCGCATGACGGCCGTGTTGAATGCGGTGGCCGAGGCGTACGGCTGGGAGCCTGGGGTGGCGCCGCGCAGGAGCGGTCGCGGCCGGGGGCTCGCCTGCGGGATCGACGCCGAGACCTACGTGGCCCTAGTTGCCGACGTCAGCGTGGACTCCGCGACCGGCGAGGTCCGGGTGGAGCGCGTGGTCTGCGCCCAGGACATGGGCTTGGTGGTCAACCCCGACGGAGCCCGCATGCAAATGGAGGGGTGCATCGCCATGGGACTGGGCTACGTGTTCAGCGAGGAAGTGCGGTTCGAGGGCGGGAAAATACTCGACACCAACTTCGACACCTATGGGCTACCGAGCTTTTCGTGGATGCCGGCCATAGAGACGGTGATCGTTCCCCGCGAAGACATGCCGCCCAAGGGCGGTGGGGAGCCGGCCATCATCAACATGGGAGCGGTGGTGGCGAACGCAGTGTTCGACGCGACCGGCGCGCGGGTATACCGCCTGCCAATGACTCCGGAGCGGGTGCTGGCCGCGCTGGACAGGGGGTGAATCCCGACAAGTTCTTGCCTTGATGCCCCCGGGCAACGGCGCACTTTGGTGACCATCACCGCCCACGTTCTTCGGCCGGAGGTGAACATGGTCACGCGAGTCATGTACCGTGCACGATTCGTTCTCCTTCTCGTCATCCTCTGTGCACCGTACACCCTCGAGGGCCAGACGAGCACCCCGGCAGACGGTGTGTCCCTGGCGATGCTTCCGACGCCGGTGATTGGTGAGCCCCTCGGCCCGATTCTGCAACAACCCGGCGAGAAGAGCACGTGGCTGGCCGGCATTTTGAGCTTCTTCATTCCTTTCGGCACCGGGTCGTTCTACGCGGGGAACACAGGTCACGGCATCCGGCATCTCGTCATCGGTGGAACATCCTTCACAGGGATGATGGTCGGATGGGCGATCGCCTGCGAAGATTGGAGCGAGGGCTACTGTGACGAAGATAGCGCCGGGTGGTATGTCGCCGGCGGCTTCGCCCTGGTCTATCTGGGCAACTGGATCTGGGGCACTGTCGCCGCGGTCAGCGACGCGAGTGCGTACAACCGGCGGCTTGCCGAGGTGGGTTTCGCACCTGAGTTCAAGATGCTCGCCCCGGTACGGACTGTGGTTCACGGTGCGTCTTCAACTCCGACTCTCGGCCTGCAGCTCTTCCAGGTTCCATTCTGAGCGTGCTGGGCTAGAGCACCGCTAGGCCCGAGCACGGTTGCCGGAGGTTCCATCCGGGCTCATTACTCGACGATCGCCCCCACGATGCCGTCGCGCACGAGGTAGTAGGCGAACGTGTAGTGCTCCCTGGCCTCCTCGCGCGGGCCGGTCCAGTCGGTGGTGGTGGCCACCACGATGTCCAGCTCGGGGAACACGAAGATGAACTGGCCGCCGTATCCCTTGGCGATGTACGCGGGGTGGGAATTGGCGGTGCCCACCCACCAGTAGTAGCCGTACTGCTGGTACGTGGGGTTGTCCGGGTAGGCCATGATCTGGAGCTGAGTGGCCTGGTCGATCCACTCCTGTGACACGATCCGCGTGCCGTTCCACACCCCACCCTCGAGAAACAGGCGTCCCAGCTTCACCATGTCGCGCGGCCGGATCGAGAACCCCAGGCCTCCGAAGCAATACCCGTCGTTGTCGAGCCACCAATCGGACGCCGTGATACCCAGCGGCTGAAGCAGCATGTCGTTGGCGAAGTCGAGCGGGCTCTGTCCCGTCGCGTGCTCTAGTACCACCGACGTGATGTGGGCCGCCCCGTCGCTGTAGTCGAACACCTCTCCCGGCTGTGAGGTCATTGCCTTGTCCAGGTAGTACGCCACCTGGCTGGGCGCGGCCACCCACTCGGGGTACTCCGAGCCATCGCTCCCCTCTACCCAGGGGATGCCGGCGCTCATGGTGAGCAGGTGCCTGAGGGTGATGGCGCCCTTTTCAGCGTCCAACGCATACACCTCGGGAGGGACGAGGTCGCTCAGCGGCGCGCCCAGACTGTCCAGCAACCCCCGGTCCAGGGCTATCCCAACCAGTGTTGAGGTGAAGCTCTTGGTGACGGACCAGACCGTTTGCAGGGAAGTCGCGCTGTAGCCCTGGAAGTAGTCCTCGCTTACGATCTCGCCGTGGCGCTCCACCACCAGACTGCGGCTCCAGCCTGAGCGTTCGGCAGCATCGTACACCGAGTCCAGCACCCAGGGGTCGAACCCCATGGTCTCGGCCAGGGGAAAGCGCTCCTGCGGGCTTGTGGGGTCGGAGCCGCACGCTGCCCAGAGCAGGCACGATGTGGCTGCCAGAAGAAGGGGTCGAAGCAGAAGCCTGGCGTGACGAGGCATGAGGGTCGTCTCGCGAGGGGGTATGTGTGCCCTTACACCGACACCGGCACGGAGTTCGGGCTCGCACCGGGCGGGATTGCGATTGAATCGGTCAACTTGCCTGCGTCGCCGTTCGTGAGGGGCGACGGTTTCTCACACGCGCCTGGACTCCATGGAGCCGTCGGCTAGTTTCGTGGATACCACTCTCGTCATTACGTGAACCCTACCGACACGGTCATCGCCCCTCCGCCCAAGGCGGAACAGCCGATTCGCGCCGAGATATTCGGCGCCGAGCGGCTGGAGCAGCACGCCGAGAGCCTGGCTGCGGCGCAGCGTACCAGCGAAAGGCCCAGCAAGGGACGCCACCTCCTCCCGAGGGTGCGCGAGAACGGGCGCGTACTGGTGGCCGCCTACCGCAACATCGTCGAGGCCGTCCAGAGCAAGCGCGAGATCGCCCCGGCCGAGGAGTGGCTACTCGACAACTTCTTCGTGGTGGACGAACAGCTGCGCGAGATCCGGGATCACCTCCCGGGGAGCTACTACCGCCTGCTGCCCAAGATCGCCGAAGGTCATCTCGAGGGTTACCCGCGCGTCTACGGGTTGGCGTGGGCCTACGTGGCCCATACAGACAGCCGCTTCGAGCTGCACACGCTCCAGCGATTCGTGCGGGCCTACCAGCGCGTCCAGCCGCTCACGATCGGCGAGGTCTGGGCGGTCGCCATCCACCTCCGGGTGGCCCTCGTGGAGAACGTACGGCGCCTGGCGCAGCAGATAGTCAGCGCGCGCGAAGCGCGTGCGAATGCGGACGAGTTGGCAGACCGCCTCCTGGGTTTGGGCGGTGAGCCGCCGGAGGACGTGGACGATCTGCTGGGGCGCCTGGGTGACACTCCGGTGATGGGCGCGTTCGCGGTGGAACTCGTCCAGCGGCTGCGCGACCAGGACCCATCGGTCATGCCGGCTCTCGTTTGGCTCAACGAGCGGTTGGGTGCTCAGGGAACCACGGTCCACGAAGTAGTCGATCAGGAACATCACGCCCAGGGCGCAGCCAATGTCACGGTCCGGAACATCATCACCAGCATGCGATGGATGTCGTCCATTGATTGGCTCGAGTTCTTCGAGAGCGTCAGCCTGGTGGACGACGTCCTGCGAGCGAGCCCTGGGTTTACCTCCATGGACTTCGCGACGCGGAACCAGTACCGCACTGAGATCGAGTTGCTCTCGCGCGGCTCGCGGCGCTCGGAAACCGAGGTGGCACGGGAGGCGGTGCGCCTGGCGCGGGACGAGGCGCGAGAGCGCGGGTCTGTCGACTCCAGCGAGACCGACACTCCGGAGACCGAGCCGGTGCTTCAGGGCATTCCCGGCCGTGCCGAGGAGGACCCGGGGCACTACCTCATAGGCGGAGGCAGGAGGGCATTCGAGAAGCTCCTGCGGGTTCGCGTGCCACTGCGGCTCAGGCTACGCCGTGCCACCCGTGCGTTTGCCACCGCAGGGTACCTGGCCTGGATCGCGGTGCTCACGGTGGTCGTGCTCGCCGTTCCCCTGGTCGTGATGTGGAGGGCCGGCGCGAGCACGTGGAGCATGGTCCTGCTCGGCATTCTCGGCGTGATACCTGCGTCTGAGGTCGCGGTATCACTCGTCAACCGTCTGGTGCCGATGCTCCTTCCTCCTCGGCTGCTTCCCAAGCTCGAGCTTGCCGCGGGCGCGCCTGCGGAGCTGCGAACGATGGTCGTCGTGCCCACGCTCCTCTCGAGCGAGGCCGATATCGAGGAACAGCTGGAGCGGCTCGAGGTGCACTTCCTGGCCAACCCCGAGGGGGATTTCTACTTCGCCCTGCTCAGCGACTGGGCGGACGCTCCGCGCGAGAGCATGCCCCGCGATGCGCCCCTCCTAGCCGCACTGGCCGCCGGCATCGAGCGTCTCAACGAGCGATATGGAAGCCCTCCCGGAGGGGGAGAGCGGTTCCTCCTGCTGCATCGCCGCCGCCTCTGGAACGAGCAGCAGGGCAAGTGGATCGGCTGGGAGCGGAAGCGGGGGAAGCTCCACGAGCTGAACCAACTGCTGCGCGGTGCGACAAACACGACGTTCATTCCGATCAACGGGCGGAAGCCCACGGTGCCCGACGGCGTCCGCTACGTGATAACCCTGGATGCCGACACGCGGCTCCCCAAGGGAACCGCCTACCGTCTCGTTGGGGCGATGGCGCACCCGCTCAACCGACCGCGCTACGAGGCACGATTGGGACGCGTCAGCCAGGGCTACGGCATCCTGCAGCCCCGCATCACGCCGTCCCTGCCAACCGGCCCGCGCAGCACGGCGTATCAGCGGATCGTCTCGGGCCCCGGAGGCGTGGACCCCTACGCCGCCGCGGTATCCGATGTGTACCAGGATCTCTTCGAGGAGGGATCGTACACCGGCAAAGGGATCTACGACGTAGACGCCTTCGAAACGGCTCTCGCGGGGAAGGTTCCGGATAACGCCCTTCTCAGTCACGATCTCTTCGAGGGCCTGTTCGCCCGCGCCGGGCTCGTAACCGACATCGATCTGTTCGAGCAGTTCCCCGACAATTACGAGGTGGCGGCCCGCCGCAACCATCGCTGGGTGCGCGGCGACTGGCAGCTCCTTCCCTGGATCATTGAGCACGCACGCGACGCGCAGGGGCGGAGACAGCGGCTGCACATTCGGGCGCACGGCCGCTGGAAGATGATGGACAACCTGCGCCGCAGCCTCGTGCCGCCGTCCCTCCTGGCGATGATGGTCGCCGCGTGGGTCCTGCCCGGTGCCCCGCTCGTTCTGTGGACCGGGCTGTTCGCGGGTACCCTCGCGGTGCCGGCGTTCATCCCGGTGCTCGACGGTCTCGTCCCTCGACGACGGGGAATTTCCAAGCGCAGTCACTTCCGCGCCGTGAACCACGACGTCCGGGTCGCCCTGACCCAGACGCTGCTGACCATCACCATGCTCCCCCACCAGGCGTGGCTGATGGTGGACGCCGTGGGCCGTACGCTGTGGCGGCTGTACGTGAGCAAACGGAATCTGCTCGAGTGGGTCGCGGCCGCGCACCAGGGCTACGGTGTGGACCTCAAGCTGTGGAGCTTCTTCCGGCATCTGCGCTGGAGCGTGATCCTCGCTGGCGCGGCTGGGGGGCTCGTCGTCGTGCTCAATCCGGGTGCCTGGCCTGTTGCCGCGCCGCTCGTGGTGCTCTGGATGCTGTCGCCCGTACTCGCCTGGCGGATCAGCCTCCCGCCACGCGTCCCGCACGAGCAGCTCCTCTCGCGTGGAGAGCTGCGTTCGCTGCGCGTGATCGCCCGTCGTACCTGGCGCTTCTTCGAGGCGTTCGTGACCGAGGCAGGAAACGCCCTGCCGCCCGACAATCTGCAGGAAGACCCCGAGCCGGCCGAGGCGCACCGCACCTCACCGACGAACCTGGGGCTCTACCTCCTGAGCACGACGGCGGCGCGCGATTTCGGCTGGATCGGAACGCTCGCCATGCTGGATCGCCTCGAGGCCACGCTGAAGACCATGATCAATCTGCGCCGCCTTCGAGGACACTTCTTCAACTGGTACGACACTCGGGATCTGCGGCCACTCGATCCCATGTACGTGTCGACGGTCGATAGCGGCAATCTGGCGGGTCATCTGATTGCGTTGGCGCAGGCGTGCCGCGAGCGCATGCATCGTCCGCTCATCGGTCCCGAGGTGCTGGAGGGAACCCGCGACGCGTTGGAGCTGCTGCTCGAGTCGGTCGAGCAGGTCGAGCTCCCGGCGCGCGCGCAGACGGTCACGGTGGAGCAGCTGCGTGCTGCCGCGAAGGAGATGTTGGGGGTTCTCGAGGACGCGCCAACATCGCTGCCCGCGTGGGCCCGCCGGCTCGCTGAGCTCGACGACCAGGCAGAAGCCGTATTGGATATGGTCTCTACGCTCGCAAGCGACGCTGCGCACGCGATTGAAGCAGAAGTGCTGGTCTGGGCGCAGGCAGTGCGGGACTCCGTGCGGAGCCACGCCCGCGACCTCGCTACGATGGTGCCCTGGTGCGCGCATCTCTGCTCCGAGGAGGACGAGCGCGCGGCGGTGCTCGAGATCGTGGCCGATGCGAATCCCACACCGGCGGGGCTCGATGCGCTGAGCCGTGCGGTGCAGGAAGAGATCGAGCGGCGCGGCAGCGAATCGGAGCAGGAACGCCAGCGTCTGGTGCTCGAGGACCTGGAGGCATCCCGCGCGGCGGCCATCGCGCTCGAACATCGCACGTCGGGCCTCGCGCTCCAGGCCGAACGTTTGGTACGGGCTATGGACTTCCGCTTCCTGTTCGACTCCTCGCGCAAACTGTTCTCCATCGGCTACCGCGTGGCTGACGGAGTGCTCGATCCCAGCTGTTACGATCTACTGGCCTCCGAGGCGAGATTGGCGAGTTTCGTGGCCGTCGCCAAGGGTGACGTCACGCCCCGCCACTGGTTTCTGCTGGGCCGATCGCTGACACCGGTCGGACGCGGCGCGGCGCTCCTCTCGTGGTCAGGCTCGATGTTCGAGTACCTGATGCCGCTGCTAGTGATGCGTCAACCACCGCTGAGCCTGCTCGACCTCAGCAGTCGCCTCGTGGTGCGACGCCAGATCCAGTACGGCGCTGAGCGACGGGTCCCGTGGGGCGTTTCGGAATCCGGTTATAACGTTCGCGACCTGGAACTCACGTACCAGTACTCGGACTTCGGCGTCCCCGGCCTGGGGCTCAAGCGCGGTTTGTTCGAGGACGTGGTCGTCGCTCCGTATGCGACCGCCTTGGCCGCCATGGTGGACCCCAGGGCAGCCCTGGGCAACTTCGCGCGCCTACAGGAGGCAGGTGCGCTTGGCGTGTACGGCTACTACGAAGCGCTCGACTATACGCCCTCGCGGCTGCCGGAAGACGAACGGGTAGCTGTGGTGCGGGCGTATATGGCCCACCACCAGGGGATGACCATCGTCTCCCTGGGCAATGTGGTGCACAACGGCAGCACCCAGAGCTACTTCCACGCCCATCCCATGGTTCAGGCGACCGAGCTGCTGCTGCAGGAGCGGACGCCGCGCTCCGTGGCGGTCGCCAGGCCCCGGGGTGAGGAGGTTCGGGTTGCTGCGCACGTGCGCGACCTCGTCCTGCCCACGCTGCGCCGCTTCGAGTCGCCGCACGACGTCACGCCGCGCACGCATGTGCTGTCCAATCGCCGCTACACGGTCGTAATCACGGCTGCGGGAGGCGGGTTCAGCCGGTGGCGTGACCTCGCCGTGACCCGCTGGCGCGAAGACACGACCCGTGACTGCTGGGGAACCTTCATCTTCCTGCGCGACGCGGATACCGGTGAGGTCTGGTCGGCCGGCTTCCAGCCGAGCGGTACCGAAGCCGACCATTATGAGGTCGTCTACTCCGAGGACCGGGCCAAGATCATACAGGCGCACCGCTCGCTGATCATCACCCACGAGGTCGTGGTCTCTCCCGAAGACGACGCTGAGCTGCGCCGGCTCACGGTGACCAACCTCGAGAATCGGGACCGCGCGATCGACGCTACCTCCTATGCCGAGATCGTGCTGGCTCCGCAGGCGGCGGACACCGCCCATCCCGCCTTTTCGAATCTCTTCGTCGAGACGGAGTTCGTACCCGAGCTGGGAACCCTGTTGGCGCGGCGGCGCCCGCGGGCCGCGGACGAGCCACCGGTATGGCTCGCCCACCTGGTGGCGGTCGAGGGAGAGACGGTCGGTCCGCTCCAGTTCGAGACCGATCGCGTCCGCTTCGTCGGCCGGGGCCGCGGGATCCGGACGCCGCTTTCGGTGAACGACGGAGGGCCGCTGTCGAACACGGCGGGGCCGGTGCTGGATCCGATCGTGAGCCTGCGCCGCCGAGTGGCGATTCCCGCGGGCGGGACGGCGCACCTAGTATTCACCACCATGATCGCGTCCTCCCGGGACGAAGCCCTCGAGACCGCGGAGAAGTACCGCCAGCCTGCGACGTTCGAGCGCGAGAGCTCGTTGGCCTGGACCCAGGCTCAGGTCCAACTGCACCATCTCAGAACCACGCAGGACGAGGCCCACCTCTTCCAGCGCCTGGCCAATCGCCTGATCTACGCCGATCCCACCCTGCGCCCGACGACGCAGGTTCTGGCCGGCAACCGCCGCGGCGCGTCTGGGCTCTGGTCACATGGCATCTCCGGCGACCTTCCCATCGTGCTGGTGCGCATTGAACGGGAGGAGGAACGAGACATCGTGCGACAGCTCGTGCGGGCGCACGAGTACTGGTACCTGAAGGGTATTCCCGCCGACTTGGTGATTCTCAACGCGAAGGCCACCTCCTACGTGCAGGATCTTCAGGCGTCGCTCGAGGCGATGGTCCAGTCGATCCAAACGGCGGTCGGCCAGGAGCGACGCACCGAGGATGGAGGCGTCTTCCTGCTTCGGTTCGACATGCTCTCGGCGGAAGAGCACACACTCCTGCTCGCCGCCGCGCGCATCGTGATCCTGGCGAGCCAGGGTACGTTGTCGCAGCAGGTGGTGCGGCTGCAGCGCACGAGACCGGGACCGGTGCCGCCTCGGCTTCGCGCGCCGCGGGAGAAGGGCCAGGCCGTTAGCGCGCCCACCACGGATCTGACGTTCTTCAACGGTTTGGGGGGATTCACACCGGACGGCCGCGAATACGTGACGATTCTGGGCAAGGGACAGTGGACTCCCGCTCCCTGGATCAACGTTATGGCCAACCCGGACTTCGGCTGTCAGGTCTCGGAGTCCGGCTCAGGCTACACCTGGTCGGTGAACAGCCGGGAGAACAAGCTCACGCCCTGGTCGAACGACCCGGTGAGCGACACCCCCGGGGAGGCGTTCTACGTACGGGACGAGGAGAGCGGCCTGTTGTGGGGGCCGACGGCTCTCCCGATCCGCGAGGAGAACTGGCCCTACATCGTGCGGCACGGGCAGGGCTACAGTCGCTTCGAGCACGACTCGCACGGCATCTCGCTGGAACTGCTGCAGTTCGTGCCGGTGCGGGATCCTGTCAAGGTCTCCCGGCTCACACTCGAGAACCGGTCGGACCGCAAGCGGCGGCTCACGGTTACGGCCTACGCCGAGTGGGTCTTGGGGGTCGAGCGGAGCACCTCCGCACCGTTCGTGCTCACCGACATCGACTACGCGACCCACGCCATGTTCGCGCGCAATCCCTGGAACGAAGAGTTCGCCGACCGGGTCGCGTTCGCAGACCTGGGGGGAAGCCAGACCTCGTGGACCGGCGACCGCCTTGAGTTTCTGGGCCGGAACGCGAGCCTCGATCATCCCGCCTCACTGGAGCGGGGAGGGAGTCTGTCGAGAAGGACGGGGCCGGGCTTGGATCCATGTGCGGCGCTGCAGACGCAGGTGGAGCTGGAGCCGGGGGAGCGAACCGAGGTGCTGTTCCTGCTGGGCCAGGGGAGCGACGAAGAGGAAGCGCGCACACTGGTGGAACGCTACCGCACGGTGGATTGCGACACGGAGCTGAGCGAGGTACGGGATCACTGGGACGGAGTGTTGGGTGCGGTCCAGGTCGAGACGCCCGACGCTCCGATGAACTTCCTCCTCAACCGCTGGCTGATCTATCAGACACTGTCCTGTCGTATCCATGCCCGCTCGGCGTTCTACCAATCGGGAGGGGCGTACGGATTCCGCGACCAATTGCAGGACGTGCTCGCCTTGGCGGCGACGCGGCCGGACGTGGTGCACGAGCACCTCCTGCGGGCAGCGTCGCGGCAGTTCGTGGAAGGAGATGTGCAGCACTGGTGGCATCCTCCCACGGGCCGCGGGGTGCGAACCCGGATCTCCGACGATCTGCTGTGGCTGCCCTACGCGGTGAGCCAGTATCTCACAGCGACGGAGAACTGGGCGGTGCTCGACGAGGAAGTGCCGTTCATCGAGGGGAGGCTCCTGGAGGAGCACGAGCAGGAAGCCTACTTCGAGCCCGAGCAGTCCGACGAACGAGGAACGCTCTATGAGCATTGTGCGCGCGCGTTGGACCGAAGCCTCCTCGCGGGCCGTCACGGCCTTCCCCTGATGGGTGCCGGTGATTGGAACGACGGCATGAACCGCGTCGGATGCGAGGGCAGCGGCGAGAGCGTCTGGCTAGGCTGGTTCCTCCACCTGAACCTGACCGAGTTCGCCCAGGTCGCAGGCCGGCGCGGAGAAGTCGGCCGTGCCGCACGCTGGCGCGAGCGCGCGGCCTCGCTCGAGGTCGCACTGGCCGACGCGGCATGGGACGGGGAGTGGTACAGGCGCGCCTTCTTTGACGACGGGACACCGCTCGGATCGGCTGAGAGCGAGGAGTGTCAGATCGACTCCATTGCCCAGTCGTGGGCGGTTCTCTCCGGCGCCGCCGACGGGGAGCGGGCCCGCCGCGCCATGGAGCAGGTGGCGCGGCGCCTGGTCAGATGGGAAGACCGTCTCGCGCTGCTCTTCTCTCCGCCCTTCGACCGGACACCGCGCGACCCGGGGTACATCAAGGGGTACGTCCCGGGCATAAGGGAGAACGGTGGGCAGTACACCCACGCCGCGGTCTGGTCGGTAGTGGCATTCGCAATGCTCGGTGAGGGTGACAGGGCCGGCGAGCTGTTCGACCTGTTGAGCCCGATCTATCGTGCCAGCCGCCGGGCGGACGTGCACCGGTACAAAGTGGAGCCCTACGCCGTGCCGGCCGATGTCTACTCCGAAGCTCCGCACGTGGGACGTGGCGGCTGGACGTGGTACACTGGGGCGGCCGGCTGGCTCTATCGCGCCGGGTTGGAGTGGATTCTCGGCTTTCGCAAGCGTGGTTCGGCGCTCCGCATCGATCCCTGCATTCCCCGGAGTTGGAAGCGCTTCGCGATCACCTACCGCCACGGCGCCACGACGTACCGTATTACGGTCGAGAACCCTTCGGGCGTTTGTCGGGGGGTGTCGAGCGTCAGACTCGACGGAGCTGCGCTTCCCCCCGATGCGCTCGTTCCCCTGTCCGACGACGGCGGCGAGCACCGGGTGGAGGTGGCGCTCGGATAGTCACGAGCCAGCCACGGCGCGCTTGCGGCCCCCTCACACGAGCCGCAGTTTCACCATTGCCCTACCGCGCCAACCTCGGAACCATGACGAGCCAAGACCGCGAGCCACTGCACGGACTGGACGACCACTCCCTGCTGCGCAGCGTTCACGAGGGCACCGCCAGCGAGACTGGTGAGAAGGTGTTCGCCGCGCTGGCGGAGCACCTGTGCCTCGGGCTGCGCGTCAGCAGCGCCTGGGTCACGCAGGTGCTCCCGGCGGGGCGGCTGCGGGTGCTGGCCTGTTGGCGCAACGGGCAGAAGGTGCCGTCATGGGAGTACGCCGCCGCCGGCACCCCATGCGGGCAGGTGGTGGACGGTGGCCTCCCGGTTCACATCGCCGAGGACGTGAGGCAGCAGTTTCCCGACGATGCTGCCCTGACCGAACTGGGCGCGGCGGGCTATGTGGGGCTGCCGCTGCTCGATCTGGACCGCAGGGTGCTGGGGCACCTGGCGGTCGCGGACACCCAGCCCATGCCGCAGGAGCTGCGCGCGCAGACACTGGTGCGCATATTCGCCGCCCGGGCTGCGGTAGAGCTGCAGCGCATGCGCGCCGAGTCGCAGGTGCAGCAGGAAGAGACCAAGCTCGGCCGGCTGATGGACGGCGCTGTGGAGGCCGTGATCGAGCTCGACGAGCGGCTCTTCGTTACGCGCATGAACCGGGCGGCCGAAGAGATGTTCCGCTGTCCCTCCAAGTCTGCCGCTGGGCGCGAACTCGGCTGGCTGCTGTCGCAGGAGAGCCACGAGCACGTGGCTCAGCTCACCGAGTCGTTCGGGGCGCGGTCCCCCGACGAGCCCGCTGCTGCACTGGCGGGCACCTTGCGAGGGGTGCGGGCCGACCGCACCGAGTTCCCCGCCGAGGGATCCCTGTCGCAGTTCTCCAAGAGCGGCAAGACCCATTTCACGCTGATGCTCAGGGACCTCAAGCCGCGGCTCGAGGCTGACCGCAAGATCCACTCGCTCGCGGCCGAGACGGAGTATCTCAGGCAGGAGGTCAAGGAAAGGCACAACTTCGACGAGATCGTGGGGCGCAGCCAGGCGCTGAGGCACGTGCTCGCCGACGTGAACCGCGTGGCTCCCAGCGGTACAAGCGTCCTCATCCAGGGCGAGCCGGGCACCGGCAAGGGGCTCATCGCGCGGGCCATCCACGCGGCGAGCCCGCGCAGCGAGAATCCGTTCGTGCGGGTGAGCTGCGCGGCCACCCCGACGGCGCTGCTGGAGCGTGAGCTGTTCGGCATCGAGGAGGACTCGCTGGAGCTGTTCGGGGACGAGAGGGACGTGTTCGCCGCGCCGGGCAGCGGCCGGTTCGCGCTCGCCGACGGCGGCACGATCTTCCTCGACGAGGTCGGCGCCCTGCCGCTCGAGCTGCAGGGGAAGCTGCTGGGGGTGCTGCGGGACGGTGAGTTCAGCCCGCTTGGCGCGGCCCGCAGCCGGCGCGTGGACGTGCGGGTGCTTGCCTCCACCAGCGGCGATCTGCTACAGGCGGTCGAGGGCGGTGGGTTCCGCGGGGACCTGCACGAGGCGTTGAGCGGCTTCACCGTCACTATCCCGCCGCTGCGGGAGCGCCGCGGCGACATCCCCCTGCTGGCCCAGCGGTTTGCCGAGCGCTTCGCCGGCCGCACCGGGCGCACGCTCGACCTGCTGTCGCCCGAGGACGTGCAGCGCCTGAGGGCCTACTCCTGGCCCGGCAATGTGCGCGAGCTGGAGAACGTGATGGAGCGCGCCGTGATGACCTCCCAGGGGGGCCGGATCGAGCTCGATTGGGCCCTGTCGGAGGCCGGCTCGGCTCAGCCGGGCGTGGCGGCTTCGAGCGCCCCGGATCGGATCCTGAGCGTCCAGGAGATGCACGAGCTCGAGCGCCTGAACCTGGTCCGGGCCCTGGAACAGTGCGACTGGAAGGTGTCGGGAGAGGGAGGTGCGGCCGAGCTGCTGGGGCTCAAACCGTCCACCCTGACCTCCCGCATGAAGGCCCTCAAGGTCAAGCGGCCGCGCAAGTGAAGCGGGACAGGTCGCGAAATCTCGCGAGCCGTTTTGCGAAATCTCGCGACCGCACTTCTGCCCATTTTCCCTGAGCTTTCTGGTATCTCATGAGACTGCTGACGACGCGTTCGATCGTGTTCGTGGCCGGCGCCCTGCTGGCCGCATGCAGTGGTGATGAACCGCCTCTCGAGTTGCCTCTCGGGGCGGAGCAGGGCGACGTCGTGCTCGAGCCCTGCACCTGGGAGGCGAGAGAGGTCGAGTACCGGGCGGAGTGCGGCACCTTCGTGGTGGCTGAGAACCGGGCCGACCCGGACTCCCGGCTCCTGGCCCTGCCGGTGCGCCGCGTGCTGGCCACGGGGCCCGATCCGGCCGAGCCGATCTTCTGGCTGGCCGGCGGCCCCGGCCAATCCAACATGCGGTTCACCCGGGTGCTCGGGCTCATCGAGAACCACGACGTGGTGATGGTGGGCTACCGCGGCGTGGACGGATCGACGGTGCTGCACTGCCCCGAGTTCGAAGCCGTGCTCAAGAACCCGCCGGACGACGTCCTGGGCGAGGCCACGCTGGAAGCGTTCGCCGCGGCAAACGCCGCGTGCGCTGAACGGCTGCACGCGGAGGGGGTGGACACCGACGGCTATACGCTGATCGACGTGGTGGACGACATGGAGGAGGCTCGCGTCGCGCTGGGGTACGAGCAGGTCAACCTGCTGAGCCAGAGCTACGGCACGCGCCTGGCCCTGATCCACGGGTGGCGCTATCCGGCGAGCGTACACCGCTCGGCCATGATCGCGGTGAACCCGCCGGGGCACTTCGTCTGGTACCCCGACGTGATCGATGATCAGATCCGGCACTATTCCCGGCTCTGCGAGCAGGACGCCGGGTGCGCGGCCCGCACCGACAACCTGGCCGAGGCCATGCGTGCGGTCGCCCGCGACATGCCCACGCGTTGGCTGGTGTTCCCCATCAAGCGGGGCAACGTGCTGGCGGCCACATTCGGGATGCTGTACCACACCACCAGCGCGCCCATGGTGTTCGACGCCTGGCTCGCGGCCGCCGAGGGGGATGCGAGCGGACTCGCCGTGATGTCACTGGCCGCCGACTTCATGATGGCCGGTTCGATGGTGTGGGGTGAGGCCACGGCCAAGGTCACAGGCTCGGACTACCTGTACGACCCGAATCGCGACTTCATCGCCGAGATGAACCCGCCCGGCTCGATCATCGGCTCGCCGACGTCGCTGATGGGATGGGTCGGGGCGAAGGGGTGGCCGGCCAAGGTCATCCCGGAGGAGTACCGCACGGTCCAACCGTCCGATGTGACCACGCTCATGATCAGCGGGAACATCGACTTCTCCACCCCGGCCCGGTTTGCGAGGGACGAGTTGCTACCTCACATGCCGAACGGCCGGCAGGTGCTGCTGTCGGAGTTCGGGCACACGGGCGACGTCTGGACGCTGCAGCTCGACGCGACCCGTCATCTCCTGGTGACCTTCTTCGCCACCGGCGAAGCCGACAGCACCCTCTACAGCTATCACCCGATGAGCTTCGAGGTGGAGCGCGGCATGCCCGCGATGGCCAAGCTCGGGATCGGAATACTGGTGGCGAGCGTCATGCTGCTCGCGGTGGTGCTGTGGTTCATTACGTGGCTGATGCGGCACCGGCGGGCGAATCGCTAGTTGGGCTTGGTTCGCCTGGACAGCGCCCCCGCGCGCGCGCAATCTTGCCTTCACATGGCACCCATTCCTCCACCCTGACGAGGCGATACCGATGCGCATCCGAATACTGCCGCTGCTGGCTCTAGTAGCCCTCCTCGCCTGCGCCGAGCGGGAGAGCGAGACTGTCGTTGCCGACCCGACACCCTGCACGATCGAAGGGATGAGAAACTGCGCCGAGGTCGGGAACCTGGTGATCGGCAGCCAGCCCTCTCAGGAGGTGCTCGAGTTCTTCGCCACGCAGGGCTACAACACGGTCATTTCCACGCGGGCGCCGGACGAGATCGACTGGGACGAAGCCGCCGCGGTCGAGGCGCTGGGCATGCGGTTCGTGAACATCCCGATGCCCGGCCCGGTGGAAGCGATCAGCGATGAGCAAGTGGCTGCCTTCGCCGAGGTAATGCAGGACGGCGAAGGTCGCATGCTGCTGCACTGCGGCTCGGGCAATCGCGTGGCCGGGCTGTGGGGTGTGTGGCTCGCGGAACACAAGGACATCGATCCCACCGAGGCCCTCAGGCTCGCCGACTTGGGTGGAATGACGAGTGTGCGGCCGGTGGTGGAGCAACGCCTGGGGACGTTGTCCGAAGAGCCGTAGTCCGCCCCCGGCGATGACCAAGTCCGACACCCTGTTGCTGTCAAAGGCCGGAGTGCAGCCGGAGGGGCGCACTCCGTCCACCGGAGGTCTGCCACTCGTGCTGGCCAGGCTGGCGGTGAAGCGGGTGCAGATCCTGGCCGTCACGATGCTCGTCATCATGGCCACCGGTTGGCTTCTCGAGAACGTCCTGCAGGGCGACATACAGTCGGACCTCAGGTACTTCGGGGAGTGGGGCGCGCCTGTCTTCATGATCGTTGCCTCGCTCGCGATGCTCGCACTCGCCCGGATACCGCGCGTGACGCTGGAGGCGGTGCTGATTGTGGCGCTCGTCTACGAGGTCGCCATGAGCTGGGGCATCGTGGTCAGCAGCTACTGGGGTGCGTTCCAGGGGGTGCCCGCCGGCGTGATCACCGAAGACGTGGTCGGCATTGGGGGCGTGGCCTTGTGGATGGTGTTCTTCACGGTGGTGGTGCCGACGGTGCCGCGCCGCGCGTTGCTGGCCCTGGTGCTGTCGGCCGCTGCCGTCCCCGTGGTATACCTGCTCGAGGTGCGCGCCGGCCGGGCGCCGGCGCTGCCGGGCGGCGAGTTCTTCTGGACCTTCATCAGCCCCTACATCGGGGTGTCCATTCTCGCCTACATCGCCGCTCGCATCGTGTATCGTCTGGGGCAGGACGTGAGCCGCGCCCGGGAGATGGGTAGCTATCGGTTGGTCGAGCAGCTGGGCCGCGGAGGGATGGGGGAAGTGTGGCGTGCCGACCATCGTATGCTGGCGCGTCCCGCGGCCGTGAAGATCATCCACCAGGAGGTGCTCGGCCCCGATTCGGCAACGGCGCAGACCGTGCTCAACCGCTTCGAGCGGGAGGCACAGGTCACTGCGTCGTTGCAGTCTCCCCACACCGTCGAGCTGTACGACTACGGCACCACCGAGGACGGCACCTTCTACTACGTGATGGAGCTGCTCGAGGGTGTCGACCTCGAGCACCTGGTACGCCGGTTCGGGCCCCTTCCTCCGGCGCGTGCCGTTCACGTCCTCTCACAGGCCTGCGCATCGCTCGGGGAGGCGCACCGGCGAGGTCTGGTGCACCGCGACATCAAGCCCGCGAACGTCTACCTCTGCCAGCGCGCGTTCGAGCACGACTTCGTGAAGGTGCTCGATTTCGGGCTCGTGAAACGGCACGCGCAGCTGCCGTCGGATGAGGACCTGCATCTGTCGCAGACAGGAACGATCCACGGCACGCCCTCGTACATGGCGCCCGAGATCGCGCTGGGCAAAGGTCCGGTGGACGGTCGCGCCGACCTGTACGCGCTCGGGTGTGTGGCGTACTGGCTGCTGACGGGCGGGCTGGTGTTCGAGGAGCGCACTTATCCGGCCATGATGCTGGCACACGCCAACGAGAAGCCCGTCCCGCCGTCCAAGCGTGCCGAGCAGGCGATCCCGGCGGCGCTCGACCTTGTAGTGCTGTCGTGTCTGGCCAAGGACCCAGCCGCGCGCGTGCAGACGGCCGAGGAGCTGGCCGGCCAGCTCGCCACCGTGGAGCTGCCCGAGCCTTGGACGCACGAGCGGGCGGCCGAGTGGTGGGAGCATCACGAAGCGACGCAAAAGGCGGCTCCGTAGAGCCGCCTTTCATTGACTGGATTGTAGCGCCGCGTCCCTGCTACGGCTCCATCCCGTACAGCTCCTTCCACTCCTCCTCGAACTCGTTCCCCGGAACCCAGCGCGGCTGCTCGTCTACCATCGCCACGAATAGCGCAGCCTCGAACAGGAGGCGCATGTCGCGCGCGGTGCCCTCGAGGTTCCACTGGGTTGGGATCTCGTCGGTCACCTGGTGGTAGTGCGCCAGCCGGAATGAATCGGGGTCGAAGCCCGGCGGGTCGACGAAGTCGGTGCCCCGCTGCAGGTACAGGGCGGGGATGCCGGCCTTGGCGAAGCTGACCTGATCGGAGCGGTAGAAGCTCCCCGCGTTGGGGTTGGGATCGCCTGCCGGCCGCAGGCCATACGATTGGACCACCCCCGCAAACACCTCGCCCAGGCTGCTCATGTCGATCCCGATGGCCGCGGCGTCGTTGGTTACGCCGAGTGACTGTGGTGAGTCCACGTTGAAGTTGGCCACCATCTGATTGCGCGGGACCGGCGGGTTCGCGACGAACGCGCTGCTGCCGAGCAGGCCGCCCTCTTCGGCGGTCACCGCCACGAACATGACCGAGCGCCGTGGGCTGGTGGCCGCAAACGCTTCGGCGGCTGCGATGATCGCCGCAGTACCCAAGGCGTTGTCCTGCGCCCCGTTGAAGATCTTGTCGTCGCCCTCGACGTTGGGGTTCACGCCGAGGTGGTCGTGGTGCGCGGTGAACACGATGTACTGATCCGCCAGTGCCGGATCACTGCCACGCAGCACGCCCGCTACGTTGAAGGCCTCTACCCGCTCGACCTCGGTTTCGATGCGCGCCGTCACACGGTACCCGGTGTCCCGCGGCCGGAAGTCGCGCTGCTCCGCCATGTCGAACAAACCGCCTAGATCGGTGCCCATGGAGGAGGCGATGCTCTCCGACAGGGTAGAGTCGATCCAGCCGAGCATGTCGAGTTGGTAGGTGCGCTGCCAGATGCGGCGTGAGCCGGTGTTGCCGATCACGCTGAACCCGTAACTCGCCGACTCGGTGGTATGGATCACGATCGCACCGGCGGCGCCGTGCTTCTGGGCCTGCTCGAACTTGTAGGTCCAGCGACCGTAGTAGGTGCGCGCCGGGCCGCCGAACAGCTGCTCGCCGTTCTCCTCGACCGGCGGATCGCTGTTGAGGAACAGCAGGATCTTGCCCCGCATGTCCTGGCCCTTGAAGTCGTCCCAGTCGTGCTCGGGTGCTTCGACCCCGTAACCCACGAACACGATCGGCACGTTGCGCAGATTGACGGTCTCCCGCTCCGCGGTGGACCAGAAGGTGAAGTTCTGGTCCTGCTCGAGCGGCAGGGACCTCCGCCCCCGACGGATCGTGATGGAGGAGCGCTCCGCGTCCTTGCGCATGCCGACCAGTTCGATCGGGAGCAGGAAGCTCTCGCCCACCGGCTCGAGGCCGATCTGCTCGAAGCGCTGCGCGATGTACGCGACGGCCCGGGCCTCGCCCGGCGTGGCGGGCGCGCGCCCTTCCATGCTGTCGGCCGAGAGGACCTCGACGTCGCCCATAATGCCGTCGGCGGTGATCAGTTGCGCGGGATCGGGCGTGCAGGCAGCGGCGACGAGTGCGGCTGCGAGTGCGAATGATATGCGTGCGTGCATCGTCCTGGACCTCGAATGATCTGAGAAGTGTGCTCCAGCCGGGGCGTTGAGCCCCGGCGCCGCGAGGAGAATACAGCCTGGTACGGCTCGGTAGAAGGGGCGAGACCCAGGTAGCGAAACGCCCGGCACGAAGCCGGGCGCTCAGCACCGCTGGGTGGCCGATGCGGCCTAGTCCCTGACGGCCGTCAGCGTGCCGCGGATGCCCGTGCTGGAGCTCGAGGAGATGTTGCCGCTCAGGATGTCGGAGGTGAAGCTCCCGCTGAACGACGTGATCATGTCGGTCAACTCGAAGTCTACTCTCGAGCTGCTCACTGTCCCGAACAGCGCCTGATTCGAGGAAGCGCCTACGGGCACGCAATCCAGAGAGGTCGGCAGCAGCTTGGTTGCGCTGCGAACCGTGAGGCTGAACGAGCCGGTGAGGGCCGTGCCGTCCTGGATCAGGGTGATCCGTACGTCGCCCTCGTACTCGCAATTGGGGTTGTCCACGTTGTCCTGGTAGAACATGCCGTTGGGGGTGGTTCCCAACCACAGGCCGCTGATGTCGCGGGCCGGATCCAGCCCGTCGGAGCACGAGGTGACGAGAGTCACTCCAAGCAAGAGCATCAGGACGCTAGCACATCTCATGATTTCCCCTCCTGAAAGAACGTCTGGTCAGACACCGCTCGAAGATCTCTCTCGCACGCCGCGGCCACCGTGACAGGTCTCACCGGCTAACGGAGCCGGGGTAATGCGAGTATCTTGGTCCCCTTAATCTCAACAAGGGGAAGCTCCCGATGGCTCGAAAGTTCTCGATTCCTCTGCTGCTCCCGGTCGCGCTGGCCCTAGCGTGCTCGGGCGAGCAGGCCGTCACCACCTCCATCCCTGCTGCCATTCTGGGAGAGGCACCCCCGCCGCAAGGCGAAGCGGTAGCGTACGTGCCCGGCGACGCGGCGTCGCTCGGCTACGTTGCCGTGCCAGAGAGTGAGGGTCCGTTCCCGGCGCTGATACTGATCCACGAGTGGAACGGCCTGACCGATCGGGTGCGCCAGGTGGCGGACGCGTTCGCCGAGCAGGGTTACGTGGCGCTCGCCGCCGATCTGTATCAGGGACGCACCGGTGCCGACCGCGACGAGAACATGGCGCTGGTGCAGGAGGCGCGCGGCAACATGGAAGCCGTGATCGCCAACCTCGACGCGGCTCAGCGGTTCCTCCGGGAGCGGGACGACGTGACCGGCAAGGTGGGCGTGATGGGCTGGTGCTTCGGCGGCGGCATCGCACTGAGCTACGCGCTGGGGGGCGAGCAGCACGACGCCACCGCCATCTTCTACGGCTCGCTGGTGGAGGACCCGGCGGAGTTGGCCCGGCTGGACCACCCGGTGTACGGCACCTTCGCCGAGATGGATCGAGGCATTCCGGCGGAGCAGGTGGAGCGGTTCGCCGCGGCGCTCGACTCGATCGGGATCGACAACGACATCCACATCTACGACGCCGTGAACCACGGCTTCTGGCTACGGGTGGACGGAGACCGCGAGCTGCGTGAGGCGCCGGCGCAGAACGCGTGGGACCGCCTGCTGGCGTTTCTGGGGCGGGCGCTGAGCTAGAAGGCGCTGCACTTGCTGGTTGAGGGCGGCAGGGAGTTCTCTGTCGCCCTCTTTCGATGCAATCGGTACATTAGCCCAGCCATGTCTCGCAATGCCGCAGCGACAAGCGTGGGCGGAGCCATTGAGTGGCTCACGCGCTCATCGTGGCGCTCGTTCCTCCTCATCTTCCTGCTCTCCTTCGCGATCCGCGGGTTCTTTCTCGCGAAGATCCCGGAGCGGCACGTGTTGCCGCACGACCGGTGGGAGCGGCAAGCCATCGCAATGTCGCTGATCGAGACGGGCGAGTTCGCTAACCCCTACATCCTCCCGACCGGACCCACCGCGCACCTGCCGCCCCTCGTGCCGGGCATTCTCGCGCTCATCTGGTCCCTGTTCGGGATGGGCCTGGTGGCCGGGTACGCGGGGTGGCTCTACATAATCGGAGTCCACTCGACACTGTACGGGCTGATGCCGTGGTTCGGCGAGAGATTCGGCGTGGGGCGACCCGCCGGACTACTGGCGGGTATCGGAGGCGCGTTTTGGGTTGCGTTCCCCGGGCACGGAGAGGGACTCACGGCCCTATTGCTGGGACTGATACTGGTCTGGTTCCTGCTGCGCTGGACCAGGGGTCCGGGTGTGGTGCCGACCTCTCTGTTGCTCGGGCTGGTGATCGGCGTGGCGCTGCACGTGCAGCCCGCGCTGCTACCCGTGGCTCTGGGCTGCATCGCGTTCGAGCTGTGGTGGAGTCGCGGCGGCCGGAAGTGGGCGCACTCGGCCGTGATGGTGTTGGGCGTCGTGCTCGCGTGTGTCCCCTGGGGAGTGCGGAACTACATGGTGTTCGAGGAAGTGTTCTTCATCCGCAGCAACCTGGGCCTCGAGCTGCGCATGGCGAATCACGAAGGTGCCTCGGCTGCTATCGAAGTAATGGATAGACAGGAGGAGTTTCTCCACCCGCGCACGTACGAATCGGAGGCGCGGGCCGTGCGGGAGCTGGGCGAGGTCGAGTACATGCGGAGGGCGGGAGACGAGGCCCTGGAGTGGATCGGCTCACACCCGGGAACGTTTCTCAAGCTGACGGCGCATCGCTTCGTGTATTTCTGGGCAGGTCCGCTGTACAGCCCACTCTATGGGGCACTGTCTCTCGCGCTCACGCTGCTCGCCGTGCTGGGCGCGGTGCGCGCACTACCGAGGCTCGCCGCGCCGCAACGGGCTGCACTGCTGATCCCGCTCGCCACCTACCCGCTCATCTACTACATCGTGGCCTACATGCCACGCTACCGCATACCGATCGACTGGATCCTGCTCTTGTTCGCCGGAGCGGCGGTGTGGGGCTGGTTCGGTTCACGCCCCCGCGCCGTGGAGCCCGAGCCTGGGCCTCCCTGACCGGGACTTCCGCAATCGCGAGGGACCCATTAGGTTTGAGCAGCGACAGGCGTGCCCGGTTTGGCACGCGGGACACCGGTGAACACTGAAAAGGGGGATCTGGCAAGCCGCGGATCTCTCTTCTTCTTTTAGGTATCCACGCCGGAAGGGGCGGTCTCAAGACGGTCTCATCGGCAGCCCATCGCGGGGGCAATTGACCGCGAGCAACTGATGCGCGATCGGTACGTACGGGAAACCGCACTCCGACGAACATCAACACAACACAAAAGGAGTACGGTATGCGTACGACCGGAACCGTCAAGTGGTTCAACGACAGCAAGGGCTTCGGCTTCATCACGCGTGAGGACGGCGAGAAGGATTGCTTCGTCCATCACTCCGCCATCCAGGGCGAGGGCTTCAAGTCCTTGCGCGAGGGCGAGCGCGTGGAGTTCGACGTCGTGCAGGGCCAGAAGGGCCCCGCGGCCGAGAACGTGACCAAGGTCGAAGCGTAAGCGAGCTTCGCTGAAGGAAGACGGGGCCGCCCGACCAAGTGTCGCGGCGGCCCCGTTTGCTTTGGGGGAGCGCGCATGAGAAGCTGCGGCGCTAGCTCTTGCGCCGCACCTGCTCGCACCGCGCCACGAAGGACTGCACATCCTCCGCCGCAATACACTCGCCGATCAATTTCAGGGGCAGGTCGTCCAGCCTCTTGAACCGCACGCACGACTTGCCGACATCGAGGCGCTTGCCGGTGGCTTTGTACGCGATCTCGAACTCGTTTCGGGCGTCCTCAGTCATGTAGATCCCCGTGAGGTACACCGCCATGTGGTTCTTCTGGGAGGCCAGCGCCGCATACATGAGGGGCTGGCCGTTGTACGTGTCCGGATAGGTCTGCAGCGGCACCTGATAGGTGATCATCCCCCAGTTCATGGCCTCCTCGTAGCCCTGGGGGAGATTCTCGAGGATGGTCTGCCGCACCGTCGCGATCGCCGCCCGACGGTCGTCGGGCAGCGCGGACAGGTACTCGTCAACCGTCGCGGAGTCTGAGCGCATCGCCTAACCCATCAAGCGGGCCACAGCCAGCCGAACGTGCCGGCCGTGAACAGCGCGTACACCAGGCCGTCGAACGTGTGCTTGGCGGTCGTGCTCCAGGGGCGCTTGTACCAGATGGAGTTCTGCCACGACGCCACGGTGTGGCCGATGAACGCGGTCGCGCCCACGAAACGGAACACCTGCATGTAGTCGGCGCCGGGGCCCAGCGCCCGCCCGGCCACGTATGCGGCGAACAGGGATACTACGGCGCAGAACACGAACCACTGCACCAGGCTGGTGGCCATCTTCGGCACGCCGTTCGGCAGCACGGTCATGAACGCGACCGGTCCCTGATTGGCCTTCTCGATGAACTCGGGCGACTTCGTGGCCTCGTGGCTCCCCGCGTTGGGGATGGCGTACTCCCCGGGAGGAATGTTGAACGGCCGCAGCGCGTCCATCACCTGACCCTCCGCAGGCACCTTGCCGAAGTCCTTGCGGTGGTACGGCAGCAGCATGTGGATGATGAAGCTCACGATGAAGACGAGTACCGCGGATAGCAGGATCGGGATCCACAGCGACATGATGGGGACCATGCGGGCCTCCTAGGGGGAACGGGATAACCTCGGTCGTGTATCGCCTGTCCACAAGGGCGGTGACGGTTGACAGAGTGTGTACTAAGTAGTACATAGTATACGTAATGGACGATACCTTCGGTAGCTACGTGCGCGACCGCCGCGAGGCGTTAAGGCAAAGCGACGCAACGTTTTCCGTGCGCCAGGTGGCGATGCGGATCGGGGTCGAGCCCTCGTTCCTGAGCAAGGTGGAGCGGGGAGAGGCGCCGCCGCCGTCGGAAGCCAAGATCGTGGCGCTGGCCAGAGAGATCGGTGAGGATGCGGACGTGTTGCTGGCGCTGGCCGGGAAGGTGTCGTCGGACTTGCAGGAGGTCATTCGCAAACGACCCGAACTGTTCGCTGCGCTCATCCGGCAGCTCAAGGGTGCGCCGGACAATGCGTTGCTCAGAGTGGTGCGTGAGGTGCGCGACGGCGACTGGTAATCGCACGGGGGGAGGGAAGCATGATCGAGCTGAGACACGACCGATTGGTGATTTCACTGCCCGAGGTGCACAAGCGGGCGGAGATGCGCATCGATTTTCAGCGCACGCTGCGCATCCCGGACGACGACGGGGAGTATCCGCTGCCCGCCGGCCTGGGGCGCTTTCCCGTCAACCATGTGGACGACTACGCCGCCCGGGTGCCAGAGAATTGGATCGAGCACGGCGGGGTGATGCTCCCCATGTACCAGGCCGAGGCGCTGTGGCTCAACTTCGACGGCGACTACCCGTTCGCCGTGAAGATCGCGGCCGGCAAGATCAACGCCGTGACCGGTGAAGGCTGGCATGACGGACTGCACCGCGATCCGCAGGACTACATGGTGGTGCCCGAGCAGCCGTGGCTCGATGGCTACTGCGTGGAGAAGGGGATCATCCGCCAGTTCGTGGCGATGCCGCTCGGCAGTGGGTACAGCGCCGAGGAGCAGATCACCGGCGAGGCAGAGTACGGCGGGCTGCAGATCGAAGCGTTCCCCATGAAGCACGAGGCGTACGAGCGGATGCGTGCCAGGAGCGCGGTAATGGCGCGCTCCGTATTCGCGGCCGACATGGCGATGCACGTGACCGGCGCCGCGCTCGACATGGGCCTCGCTCCGGGCGGCCGCATGCGGCAGGAGATCTACGACGATCCGTACCGGCTGGAGGATTGGGATACGCGCCACCGCGCGCGCTGCTTCGTGCACATCGCCAACTCGATGACGTGGCGCGCGATCACCGGGAGCGCTCCGCCGACCGTACCGCCCACCGCGAAGGAGTACAAGGAGGCGGGTATCCCCTGGTTCAAGTATTACTCGGAGGGGTCCAGTGCGCTCGACGGCTCCAGCATACTGGAGAAGCTCAAGAGCGTGGCCCATTTGGGGAAGGAAAAGGGCGACGTGCCACTGCCCGACAACGAGTCGGTCGAGGTGGATGAGGTGGTCGCGCTCAGGAAGGGTCTCAAGAAGGGGCAGGTGAGGGAGGGGGTGTTTTGAGGCGTTGGCCTACTCCCGGTGTCACAGACAACGAGAGGGCGGCGCGAAGCCGCCCTCTCCATTCTCGCTCTTCGAACGCGAGCTTCCTACCCTCGTGGCTCACTCAAGCGTCAACTCGAAGATACTCTGCTCGTAGCCCCATACGAATCCATCGCAGAGATCGCGAGTTGATGCGTCGCCGCCCGTGGCGTCGAATACTGCAACGGTCGTAGCTCCCTTCTTTACCGCGATGTCGGCCCTGATGTACCCGACTCCGACATTGTTGATGTCCCCAGTAACCTCGACCCGCAGAGTATTGCCGCCGTTCTTGTTCCAGGCCTCCTGAGCTTCGGGACTGTCGAAGGTCACCGTCAGCTCATCCGAATTGCAGGCACAGGGGCTGGTCACGGCGGCCGTGCCCAGAGCCACACCGTTGAGCTCGAACGCAAATGAGGCACCACCCGAGCAGTTCGCATGATTCGCGTAGAAGGTGAGGCTCTCGAGCTGCCCCTTGAGTCCGCCTCCGCCCTTTGGACCTTGCTCGATCACTCTCACAGCATCACAGGCAATGAATGGGTCGCCGCCGAGCGTAGCCCCAGTGAGGCATGCTTGGACGTCGCCCGCCTGCAGTCCGGCCGCTTGGTTCTCGAAGTGCAGCACCAGGTCCGTGTCGCCGTCTCCATCGACGTCCTGGAGGTGGAGCGCCGGCATCTTCTCGTTGTCGGGGTCGTGTGCGGGCGTCGCACCGCCGGGACCGAACGCTACGGTACTGCGATCCACCGTCGTGGCGTCGAAGTCCCACAGATCGCCGTCCGCAACACTGGTAGTCATGACGGCGACGGGAATGACGCCCTGACTCTTCAGGTTGATCGAGTTCGGGTCGCTCCCCGGCTTGATGTCGATCACCGCACCGCACGGCACGTTGCTGACCTCGAACGAGAAGTCGCACGAGGAGAAACCACCGAAGTTGCTGTGAGCGACGATCACGTAGTCCTGATACGGGGGAATCGGGAAGCTGAACGGCTGCGATATGCTGCTCCCGAGATCGCCGATGTAGTTGAGCTCCTGGTCGGTGGGATCGTAGCTGTTGGCGTACGCCGCGGCGTGCGCGTAGACGCCACATGTACCTGCGTCCCAGGTGACGGTGGCGCACGTATTGGGAGCACCGTTGCCGTAGGGTCCAAACACCTTGTAGTAGTACGTTCCGGAGAGTAGGCCGGGATACGGCTTGCCAGCGCAAGTGCTCGGATTGCCGTCACGCCAGGTACGACCCGACTGAGTGGGGTCCACTGCGGCGTCCAAGGTGCCTGAAATGACGCCCACGGCACAAGAGGCTCCACTCGATACCGTACTGGCAGCGACGGCCTCGCTGAGTATGGTGCCAATGGACCCGAGTTTCGACTGAGGGTTGGCTTTCGTTCCTGGCGGATCGACCGCCAGGTCTTGGATCGAAGCGTTCAGTTGCTCGATCGGGTCTTGCGCCGTGTCGTTGCACGCGACAACCAGCAAGACGGCGCCGAGCGCCGCTGCCAGCAGCGTTCGCGGTCTGTGCATGATTCCACCTCCGATTCAGGAAATGCGCACAATTCCCCGTCGGTGGTCGGGCGGTCTCGTCTTCGGCAGGGGCCTGTGAAGGGCGCACAGGAACCGCGGACCTAGGGCGGGCCGTCGGGGCCATCGGCGGTTCGACGGATAGCCCAAACATCCAGCCGGGACGGGGGCTATCAAGGGGTGTCCTTGTCGAGATTCCGGGCTCTTGCCGCCCCCGCCTCCGGGGCGTACGCTTGCGGGTGATTCCAGGCAGGATGAGGCCTCCCATGCCCCTGGCCGAAGACGGAGTACGACGTTTCCTCACCGACCTGCGCTCGGGCACTGAGCGGCGCACCGGAAGGGACCGGCGCCGCAGCTCCCGCCCCGGCGACCACGACCGTCGCAGCAAGCAGGACCGTCGCCGGCCGCTGGCGGAGCAGTTCTCGGTGGCGCACGGGCTGCTGATCCGCGAGATGGTGCTGCGGCCCAACTTGGAGGCGGCCTGCCCGGTGTGCGACGGCAACCTGTTGCTCGGACCGGCTGAGACCCATGAGGGTACGCGTATGCAAGAGGTGCACTGCACGGCGTGTCGCCGTCACGCGCTCCTGGTCTACAACTGAGGCGGTGGTCATGCGTGCCAACTTCAGCGTAGCGGTCGCCACAATCCTGTTGTTGAGCCTCGCCGCCTGCGGCGGCACGAAGGTCCTGGTGCCTCCCCGGCTCGATTTGATGCCGTACGGGCGCGTGGCCCTGGTGACATTCACGGTGGACAACGCCAAGGGGACGCTGCACGAGTTCGCCACGCAGCGGTTTCTCGAGGAGATGCTTGCTGCGCAGACAGTCGAAGTGCTCGAGCTGGGCGAGATGACGTGGCTGCTCGACGAGACCGGACGCACGCGTTACGGACCGACCGAGGCACGCTTCATCGGTGAAGATCAGGGTGTGCCGCTCGTGTTCGTGGGGCACCTGGTCGTCTCCAACGTGAAGCCAAGTGCCTCGATCAGCGGCATTCCGCGGGTGGGGGCCGACGTGGACCTCTCGATCGCGGTGCGGCTGCTCTCCACGGAGTCGGGGGCGACCGTGTGGAGCAGATCGGCCGAGGGCACCGCGATGGTGGGAGAGATCGCATTCGACGGAGGCATTCCCTCCTTCGGCGGGCGCGATCCCAAGGACGCTTACGGTGATCTGGTGGACCCGCTGATATATGAGATCACGCGGGACCTGCGCCCCACGTACCAGCGGCAATAGCCAGCCGCCGCCCAAAGCACCAAGGGCCCCTCGCGGGGCCCTTGTGATTCTCGCGGAGCTGTAGGCTCTATCCCCCCGAGCGCGGTGACTCGTCGGTCTGTCCGTTGTCGTAATGTCCCACCAGCTTGACCGGCTGCCCCGACTCATCCAGCACCACTTCGACACGGAAGTACGTGATGTCGTCGAAGCAGAACAGCGTCTCGCTCATGGGAGTGGCCACCATGGGAGCATTGGGCGCGCGCTGGTATACGAGCTGCCCGCCCACGAGGGTGAGCGTGCGGGGGCCGTACGATCCGGCGTACGACGCGAGCACATCCGGATTCACCCGTACCGGTTTCAGCTGCGCTTCCAGGCACGCGATGGCCCAGTCGAGCGCGAACTGGCGCTCTGCGTCGGTCTCGCCCTTCCTGAGCTCCCGCAACGCCATGATGTGGGCTGTCTTGAGCGCCTGATCGGACGGCACAGCGACGTCGGGTATCACCCCTACGCCCTCCCAGTTGGTGCCAGTGATGGGATTCACCGCGCGTCCGAACGGCACGCGAGCGGCGACGTTGAGGTGAGCGAACAACTTGGTCGAGGTTGGGTGCGCCCCGCCACCCGTGGTGTCACCCACGATGGTGCCGCGCTTCAGGTTCTGGAGGTTGTAGCTGAACTCCTCGGCCCCGGAAAAAGTGCGGTTGCTGGTGAGCACGTAGACCGGCACGTCGGGCATGCGCTCGCCAGGCACGTGGGTGAGCGTCCAGAATTGCTTCGTGCTGTCGGACTCGCGGATGTAGAAGCTGTTCAGGTGGGTCGACTCGTCGAGTAGATACGTGGTGATGAGCTGGATCAGGCTGGGGGAGCCACCCCCATTGTACCGCATGTCGAAGATGATGGCGTCCGCGTTGGCCAGGAAGTTCATGGCGGCCACCGCTGTGGGACCGGCCCACTCAGCGCCCACGAACGAGTCGAAGCGCAAATACCCTACGTTGCCCTCCAGCAACTCCACCTGCTTGAAGTTGAAGTTGGTCCGAGCGTAGTTCGCTAGCCGCTCCCGCTCGACTTCCTCCTCGTCACGCTCCGCGCTCATCCTCGCCACTAGACCTGGGGGCGCGTACATGACTCCTAGATGGCGGTCGTTGCTGATGGAGCGGAGATCTCGGGTCAGGGCCCGCGCGAACTCCGCCACGGTGTCGAGCTCGTCGTAGGCGCCTTCGGCCGCCTGCGCCCGTACGAACTCGTCCATCTGCCTGGCGACGTCGGGAAAGACATAGGTCTGGTTGAGCGCTGCACAGACCGAGTCGATGATCTCGGCACGCTTGGCTGCATCGGCCGGGATCTCGACGGGAGCGCTCATCTGTGCCATGAGGGTCGAACACGTCAGCAGCGTTACCGCCACGACTGCAACCGCAACGCGCGCGCTGAGGCCGATCCAGTGTAGAACTCGGGGCGTGATCATCGTGCCAACTCCGTGCTCGTGCGCGCCCCAAAAGGGGCGTGGGGCGATGTCAGGTGTGTATCTGAACTACGGGAAGGCGCGGTAGCTGGTTGCAGGGCGCCCGTATGGCCGAGCGGAGCTGTCGGGATTGGGGAATTAGGAGCCGGCTACAACCCCCTCCCCACCGCTCCGTAACCGAACTTCTCCCGCACCTGATCGATGGCGCGCGCGAGTGCGCGGTCGCGGCCCGTCTCCTCTCCCCCCTCGTCGAACAGCGAGAGCTGATCCACCTCGTCGGCGGGCTTGAGGTTGGAGAGGGCCACGCCGAGCAGGCGCGCGGGCACGCGGCGCTTGTCGCGCAGCTGCGCGAGCAAGGCCCTGGCCACCTGCGCAACGACGCGGTCGGCGATCACCGGCTCGTCGAGGGTGAGACTCTTGGACCGGTTGCGGAAGTCGTGGTCGCGGATGCGCACCGTAACGGTGCGAGCGGCCCAGCCGTGCTTCCTGAGATCGGAGCCGGCCCGGTCGGCCAGGCGCAGCAGCTCGCGGGTGAGGTCGCGGTCGTCGTCCAGGTCCTTGGCGAACGTTTCGTCGCGGCTGAGGGACTTGGCACGCTCGCGCGCATCCACCGGTGTGGGGTCGATGCCGCGCATCCTGCGGTGGAGCCACGCGCCGGCGCGCTCACCGAGCCAGCCCTTGAGCGTTGCCTCGTCGTGCTTCAGCGCGTCGCGCACGGTGACGAGGCCGTAGACCTGTAGGCGATCCTGGAAGCGCGGACCCACGCCCGGGATGTCGGCCAGGTCGAAGGTGGCGAGGAAGTCGGCCTCCTTGCCTGGAGGCACCACCGTCACCCCCTCAGCTGCCGGCGTGCGGTGCGGCTTGGCCCGCTTGGCCGCGAGCTTGGCTACCAGCCGCGTCGTGCCGCCACCGATCGAGACCGTGATCTCCGTCTGGTCCATCACCCGCTGCCGAATGCGGCGCGCGGTGGTCTCGAGCGGCTCGTTCCTGTACAGCTCTTCGGTGCCCGTCAAGTCGAGGTACATCTCGTCGATGGAAGCGGGCTCTACTACAGGAGTGAACTGCTCCAGCACGCTCACTATCGCGCGCGACTTCTCGCTGCAGGCGCGGCGCGACACGCCCACAACCATGGCGCCCGGGCAAAGCCTGAGCGCCGTGGCCGTCGGCATGCCCGATCGAGCGCCGTACTTACGCGCCGCATATGATGCGGAAGTGACTACCCCGCGGCCCTGGGGCGAGCCGCCTACCAGGAGCAACTCCGCCTGCCCGGCACCCTCGGGGTCGAGCAGTCGGGCCACCTGTGCGTAGAACGCGTCGGCGTCGACCTGGAGGATCCGGGAGGTGAGGTCGCTCATCCCACCTTGCTGCTTACCAGCACCACCTTCCCCAGGTTCTTGCGCGCGTGGATGTACCGGTGAGCCTCGACCGCACCGGCGCGACTGAGCCCGAACGTGCGGTCGAGCACGGGGCGCCAGTGGCCGGCCTCGATGCCGCGGTAGATCTCCTGGAGCGCGGGGATCATGAGATCCTCGCGTTTCTGCAGATGCAGCAGGTGGATTCCCGACACGGAGATGTTGGGCTTGATCAGGGAAAGCGGATGGATGAGCGGAGTCCGCAACCACGCCAACGCCGCACGCAGCCAGCTGCGCTTGAGGCGCGGCATGGCGTCGCTCAGTCCGTAGAACACGAGCCTGCCCAGTGGAGCGAGCAGCCGGCGGCAGGCGGCCGTGTGGCGTCCCCCCATGGCATCGAGTGCCACGTCCACGCCGCGGTCGCCCACCAGCGCCCGCACCTGTGGCTCCCAATCGCCGCGCGAGTCGAAGCACGCCTCGGCCCCCAACTCGTCCGTCACGAAGGAACGCTTGCTCTCCGTGCCCGCGGTGCCGATCACCCGCATGCCGTGATGCACGGCCAGTTGTACGGCCGCCGAGCCCACGCCGCCGCCGGCGACCAGCACGAGCGCGGTCTCACCCGAGCGTGCGTTGCCGGAGTTGAACAGCGCGACCCAGGCGGTGAGGAACACCACGGGAACCGCCGCGGCCTCCGCGGGGGTGAGGGAGTCTGGGTAGGAGAACAGCTGCCGCGCGGGCAGCACCACGTCGCGCGCGTAGCCCCCGTAGCGCATGAGCGCCACCGCGCGGTCACCCGGCCTCCACTTGGGGACCTTGTGGCCCACGCGCATTACCTCGCCGGCCACCTCGAAGCCGGGGCTGTAGGGGCGGGGCGGCACGGTATCGTACAGCCCCTCACGCATGAACAGGTCGGCGAAGTTGACACCGGCGGCCTTGATGCGGAGGTGCACTTCCTCCGGACCCGGATCGGCGATGGGCACTTCGCGCTCGACCAGCACTTCGGGCCGGCCGTGGCGCTCGATCAGGATGGCGCTGGTGGTGTACGGCATGGGGCGAAATGTAGTCACGCGCAGCGCAGGTCAACTGGCGCGCGTAGCTGCCGGGCCATAGCGTTGCCCAATTCCCCACCCAACCATCGACCGACTCGAGGCAACTAAGGGCTGAGATGCACGGCATCGGCAGGGACCCGGCAACCGACCAGGAACTGGTCGATTCGGTGCTGGAGGGCGGAAGTGAAGCGGCGTTTCGGGAGTTGTATCGTCGGCACACACCACGGCTCTTGCAGTTCGTGACCCGGGTGCTCGGCGGGGTCGCCGACGAAGCCGAGGACGTGGTCCAGGACACCTGGGTCAAGGCGGTGGACGGCCTGCCCCGGTTCCGCGGCGAGGCCAGCCTCGCCACTTGGCTCACCGGCATCGGGTTGAACACGGCCCGCATGCACCTGCGCAAGCAGGGACGGTGGCGGGGGTTCCTGGAGGTCGTGGAGCCGGACTCGCGAGCGCCCGCGCTGTCGCACGAGGAGCGAATGGACCTCGAGTGCGTTCTGACGCAGCTGCCGGACGGCCAGCGCACGGTGTTGCTGCTGCACGATCTGGAGGGCTACACGCACGGCGAGATAGGCGAGTTGCTGGGGATCGCTGAGGGCACGTCCAAGAGCCAGCTCTCCGCCGCCCGGAAGCAGGCGCAGGCGCTGTACGACGGCGGCGTGTCACGCGCCGGTTGAGGAGGAACGATGCTTGATCAGGATCAGAATGGGTTCTCTCCGGAGTTCCGACGGGCGCTCGAGGCGCTGCCGCGGGAGCGGGAGCCGTCTGCCGAGCTGGAGGATCGAACGGTGCGGGCGCTCAAGCGGCACGGTCTCATAGGGCCGCGTTGGAGCGACGGTCGTGGTCGCCCGGCGTGGATGTCGTGGGTCGGCGTTGCGGCCGCGCTGCTGATCTTCGCTGCCGGCACCCTGCTCGGGCACCGGCTCGGCTCGACTTCGGCGGTCGTGGTGCTGGCTCCGTCGCCCGACGGCGACCCCAGGGAGACGGCGGCCTACGTGCAGCGCACCGGCTCGGTGCATGCGGCGGCGATCCGCGACCTGGCGGTCTCAGTACAGACGGCCGATCCGCAGGACGTGGAGTTGGCGCGTGACGTGTCGCTGGCGGCGCTCAGGGCGTCGCTCGAGGCCCTCACTCGGCTGGATCCGAGCGACCCGACGCCGGCACTACTGCTGGCGCAGGTCCAGCCGATCGGAGCATCGAGTGTGATGCGGGGCCCTGCCGACCAGCCGTGGGTGGTTTGGTTCTAGAGCAGTGCGAAGGGGGATGAGCAGATGAACAAGACAATGATGATCACGGTGGCGCTCACCGCGCTGCTGTTCGGTATCACGAAGGGCGCTTTGGCGCAGGATTTGCCGCACGTCGAAGTGAAGGCCTGCGGCGAGCAAGAGGTGACTACCGGTGAGCTCGGTATCACGGGACTCGGCTGCGGGCCATGCACGCAGACATGGCGCGACGGCCGGTGGATCTGGCGCTTCGACGCGGAGCCCGAGGTGCTCGACGTCGACCCCGACGGGCCGGCGGGGGGTAAGCTCCAGGAAGGTGACGAGATTGTCTCGGTGAACGGCCAGTTGATCACCAGTACGGAAGGCGGAGATGACTGGTCTCTGGTGGAGGCGGGGGAGACGGTTACGCTGGTGGTCCGGCGCGACGGTCGCGAGCGCGCTGTGAGCATCCAGGCGCAGGCCCAGTGCCAGAAGCGCGCCTTCTCGATCCCACATGAGGTGGACGTTGCCGTCCAGTTGATCGAGCACGGGGAGCACGGGGACATAAAGCTCATCGAGATCCTGCCCGAGGGATGGTTCGGCTTCTCGTTCAGTTGCCGCTGCAGGGCTCACGTGAGCGAGCAGGAGACGACCTGGGAGTTCGACGACACGCCCACGATCGTCGCGGTGGCCGAGGACAGCCCTGCGGCGCGCGCCGGCATCGAGAAAGGTGACTGCATCGTGGCGGCGGACGGCTACCCGGTGACGGAAAACGAGGGAGCGCGCCGGCTGACCACGGTGCGGCCGGGCGAGACGGTGCGGCTCACCATCGAGCGGGGCAGCGACACACTTACGGTGGAGGTCACGGCGGCCGAGCGGCCGATGAAGGAGTGATCGCCGCCGCATGGCGGTGGAGAGGTGACGAGGGGCCCGCCGAGATGCGGGCCCCTTATCTTATGCTCCATGACGCGCTACAGCCTCGGTGAGGAGATCGCCAACAGCGTCACCCACGGGCTGGGGGGCCTGTTGGCCATCGCTGGCCTAGTGGTGCTCACCACTTTTGCCGCGCTGAAGGGGAGCGCGTGGCACGTGGTAGCGTGCAGTATCTACGGCGCCACGATGGTGCTGCTGTATACCACGAGCACGCTGTATCACGGCATTCAGCACCCTCGTGCCAAGGCGGTCTTCAGGGTGCTGGACCACTCGGCCATCTTCCTGCTGATCGCCGGCACCTACACTCCATTCACGCTGGTCAACCTGCGTGGCCCCTGGGGCTGGTCTCTCTTCGGGGTGATCTGGGGGCTGGCCCTGCTCGGTATTGTGTTCCAGATCGGGTTGCTGCGCCGCCCGACAGTGTCACTGGTGTTGTACGTCGCGATGGGCTGGACCGTGGTGGTGGCGATGAAGCCGCTTGTCGGCGCCGTGGCTCCCGGGGGGCTGGCACTGCTGGTGAGCGGCGGCCTCGCCTACACCGTGGGGATCGTGTTCTACGCCTGGCGGCGGCTGCCCTACGGTCACGCCGTGTGGCACCTGTTCGTGCTGGCGGGCAGCGCATTCCACTTCTTCGCAATCCTGTTCTACGTGGTGCCGGTGGCGGCGTGAAGCCTGCTTGACGGCGGCGGTCCCGAAGCGTACGCTCGACGATGTGATCCGCTTCCCTCGACGAGGGAAGCCGGGGTGCGTTGTTCGACCATGCAATCCCGTACGGAAGCGCCCATTCCCCGCCCACTCTGCGCCGCCCTCCGGCGACGGGCGCACCACTGCAAGTACCCTCCGGTTTCTCCTCTTCCAGGAGGAGTCTCATGAAACGACTAGCTGGCTTTCTCATTCTCGTAACGGGGCTGGTGGTGGCGGCGTGCGAACGCGCCACCGAGCCCGCGTATGAAGCACCGCTCCTAGAGGTGACCTCGGGCGATCCGGTGCCCGACCAGTACATCGTAGTGTTTCGGGATGACCAGCAAGACCCCACGGCTCTGGCGCAGCGGCTGGCTCCGAAACGCGGAGGCGAGTTGATCACCACCTACCGGCGCGCCATAAGGGGCTTCGCGGCCCGCATGGGCCCCGAAGAGCTCCGCGAAGTACGGAGCGACCCCCGCGTGCTCTTCGTCGAGCGCGATCGCGAGGCGCGTCTTGTGGCGACCCAGGACGGCCCGCCCTCGTGGGGGATCGACCGGGTGGACCAGGCAGACCTGCCGCTGAGCAACAGCTATTCCTACGGCAACGACGGCGCAGGCGCGAACGTCTACATCTTCGACACGGGCGTGCGCCGCACGCATAGCGACTTCGGTGACCGCGTGCAGTTCGTGCCCAACGGCAACAACGGCGACTTCGTGGGCGACGGGCACGGAAGCGCCGAGGACTGCCATGGACATGGCACCCACGTGGCCGGTACGGCGGCCGGAGCGACGTTCGGGCTGGCGAAGAACGCCCAGATCTGGGCGGCGCGCGTCGTGAACTGCGGCGGCAGCGGGCAAGCCTCCATGGCCATCGCCGCTGTGGACTGGGCGACAGCGAACGCACAGCGTCCCGCCGTGGTGAACATGAGTCTGGGCTACGGCAACGTGCAGTCGCTGCGGAATGCGGTGGAGGCATCGGTCGCGGCAGGCGTCAATTACTCTGTTGCCGCCGGCAATGGCCACTGGCTGTTCGGCTATCCGATCAACGCCTGCAACGAAAGCCCTGCTGGAGCCCCCAATGCGCTGACGGTGGGAGCGACCCAGAGCAATGACGTCGAGGCATCGTTCTCCAACTTCGGGACCTGCGTCGATCTGCTGGCGCCGGGCGTCAGCATCACGTCGGCGTACTACTCGAATGACAACGCGGCCGCGGTGATGAGCGGGACGTCGATGGCAACGCCACACGTGACAGGAGCGGTGGCCCTGTACCTCACGGCCAATCCGAGCGCAACGCCGGCCGAGGTGGCGCAGGCCATCAAGGGCAACGCGACGCCGAACCGGATAGCGCTGCACAGCCGCAGTGCTACGCGCGGCACGCCCAACCTGCTGCTCTACATGGCGTTCATCGGCGGGGGCAACGAGCCGCCTACGGCATCGTTCACCTACGAGTGCACAGATCTGTCGTGCGGCTTCACCGATACGAGTAGCGATGCCGACGGCAGCGTGACGCAGTGGAGCTGGGACTTCGGGGACGGTGGAACGTCCACGGCGCAGCATCCGGGCCACAGCTATGTGGCCGAGGGTACATACACGGTGACGCTCACTGTGACAGACGACGCCGGTGGAACGGGCACCGCCACCGAGTCGGTGACGGTTACGGCGCCGGCCGGTAACGACCCGCCGGTGGCCTCGTTCGGCTTCGTCTGCGCGTATCTGGAGTGCGAATTCACGGACACCAGCACCGACTCGGACGGCAACGTGACGGCCTGGAGTTGGGACTTCGGCGACGGCAGCACGTCCACCGCGCAGCATCCGAGTCACGGCTACGCGGCACCGGGCACGTACACGGTTAGCCTCACCGTGACGGACAACAGCGGGGCAACGAACGCCGTGTCGCAACCGGTCACCGCCGAGGACCCGCCCAACCAGCCGCCCACGGCATCGTTCACGTATAGCTGCGATTACTTGGCGTGCTGGTTCACCGACACGAGCACAGATGCAGACGGCTTCGTGAATTGGTGGCAGTGGGATTTCGGTGACGGCGCCTCATCGGGGTCGCAGAACCCATTCCGCGAGTTCGGGGCGGAGGGCACTTACACGGTGACGTTGAAGGTGTGGGACGATGACAACGCCACCGACATTGTGTCGCAGCAGGTCACGGTGACTGCGCCGCCGCCCAGCAACATCACGTTGACTGCGACGCCGGGCCGGTTCTGGTACTGGTGGCGGGTCGACCTACGATGGAGCGGTGCGACGTCCACCAACGTGGATGTGTACCTCCAGGGAGTCCACATCGCGACGACCGCGAACGACGGGTTCTACCGCGATTATCTGTTGGGTAGCGGCACTTACACCTACAAGGTGTGCGAGGCCGGCACGTCGGTGTGCTCGAACGACGTGGCGGTGACGTTCTAGATGTTCAACTGTGCGGCGGGGATTGCCGCGGTAGCTGCCCTGGTTTGGCTGGGCGGCGCCGCGGTGCCCCGCGACCAGGGGGGCCTTCGAGCGTCGGTGAGCACCGACCGCGGCGAGGTCGCAGCGGGCGGTGTGATCACCTTCACGCTTCTCGTGGAAAACGGCTCGTCTGAAGCGGTGACGCTCGAGTTCAGGACCTCGCAACGCTAC
The DNA here is from genome assembly GCA_039586815.1 of Gemmatimonadota bacterium. GTDB lineage: Bacteria > Gemmatimonadota > Gemmatimonadetes > Gemmatimonadales > GWC2-71-9 > WVYX01. The sequence goes on from JBDHJR010000017.1 coordinate 42,819, forward strand.
GAGTTCCTGGTGACGAGTGCGGCACAAGACACCGTGTGGCGCTGGGGCGAAGGCCGAGGCTTCATGCAGGTACTGGGTCAGGAAGAGCTGGGACCGGGGAAGGTGCTCACTTACCGCGAGCAGTTCGAGGCGCGGCTGGCACCAGGGCGCTACGTGGTGACGGGTCTCTTGGTGGCGCGCAATAGGCTGCTGCAGGCGACCGCCGAGTTTGTCGTGGTCGAACCGTGATCGCGTTCGCCAAGCTGTTCGCAGTCACGCTGCCAGCACTGTTGGCGCTGGACGGCCTGTGGCTCGGAGTGGTGGCACGGCGATTCTACCGCGAGCAGCTGGGCACGCTGCTGCGGGGTGACGTCCAGCTCGTGCCGGCGCTGGTGTTCTACGTGCTGTACGTGATTGCGTTGCTCGTGCTCGCGGTGGCGCCGGCCGTGGAGCGAGAGTCGCTCGTGCGGGCCGTGCTCCTCGGGGGGCTGCTCGGCCTTGTGGCGTACGGAGCCTACGACCTGGTGAACCTCGCCACCCTGCGTGACTTCCCGCTGACGGTCGCGGTGGTGGACATGGCGTGGGGTACGTTCGTATCGGCAGTCACAGCCGGCTGGGCCTTCACGGCGGTGCGGTGGGTAGGCTAGGGACCGGCAGAAAAAACGCCCGGCGATTGCCGGGCGTCGTGCCTGCTAGCGGCGTCTGCGCTTGGCGCGCAGTCGGCGGCGTTGGGCCGCAGCCTGCTTCAATCGCTTGGCCGTGCTGGGCTTCACGTAGTACCGCTTGCTCCGCAGCTCCTGCAGGATGCCGGATCGCTGCACCTTCCGTCGGAACGCCTTGAGCGCCCAATCTACACTGTCGTTGTCGTCCAGAATGATCTCGGTCACGATCCCGCCGTTCCTGTCGGTTGTCTTGATGTCGCCTCGGCTTACGCCTCGACCTTGACTACGTTCTGTGCGGCGGGGCCCTTCTCGCCCTGCACCACCTCGAACTCTACGCGCTCGCCTTCCTTCAGCGACTTGAAGCCGTCGGCCTGGATGGCTGAGTGGTGGACGAAGCAGTCCTTCTCGCCGTCGTCACGCGTGATGAAGCCAAAACCCTTGGCGTCGTTGAACCACTTCACCGTTCCGGTCGTACGCATGCCGTACTCCTTGGTGTTGCGCTGATGTTCGTCGGAGTCCGGCGGTGCCGAGCTGACCGATCGCGCATCAATCTTCCGCGGCAAAGCCCCCGCGTTCGGGCCGCCGGCAGGACGCTTCCCCACCGGCATGGGTGCTTCGTATCTCAGGCCGCGAAAGGTAAGGCCGGATGGCCTGTTGCGGTAGTCGGGCTGGGCGTCGCTTCGGCCTTTCTTCGGCCCCGTGGGTGGGAAGCCACGGCGCCCGGCACGGGGCCGGGCGCCGGTCACATCTCCAGGACTGGCGAGCGCCTACTGCCCCGGCGGGGGCGGGGGCGGATCGGTGTGCGGCCCGTAGTTGTAGATCGCGTCCTTGTGATCCTCGCAGATCTCGAGGAAGGAAGGATCCGACGGGGGCTCGGGGTTGCGCTCGTTGAAGCGCCGACCGACCTCGTCGAACGCCGCGAAGGCGGCAGCCTTGTCGGCGGCGACCGACCAGTAGAGCACGTTCCACTCGTCGCCCCAATCGTGCGTGGCCATCCCGGCCGCGAACAGCAGGCCCTCGTTTACCAGCTCCTGGTTGATCGGCTTGGACAGCGAGTCGTAGCGCTGCACCAGCGTTCCGATGTGGGCCCAGTCGCACTTCCAGTACGACACGACCAGGGTGCCGGGCTCCGGGTACTCCTCCTGCGCCTGCAGCGCGGCGGGCGCGAGCAGCGCGAGGACGAGCGCGGTGAAGGTGAAACGGCGCATGGGAGGCTCCTTGGGAGGGTGAAGGCGACAATCCTACCGCGCGTACGCCCGTCCGCAAGGCCTCAACCCCAGGCATCGACCGCGACGCGCAGCGCCCTGGTGTGCTCAGGTGTGGTACCGCAGCAGCCGCCGACGACGGTGACGCCGGCGTCGAGCAGCTCCCGGGCCCTGGCGGCCATGAACTCGGGCGTCTCTCCGTAGACGGTCTCGCCGCCCCTGACCTCGGGCAGGCCGGCGTTGGGCTGGATCACCAGTGGGAAATCGGTGCAGGCCCGAAAGGCACGTGCGATCTCCACCATGCTCTCGCTGCCGGTGCCGCAGTTGGAGCCCACCGCGTCGGCGCCGGCCTGTTGCAGGCCCGAAACCGCGGCCTCGACGCTCACACCCATGACGGTGTGATATCCCCGCGGCGTGACGTCGAACGTCATGGTGGCCATCACCGGAGTCTCCGGGGCGATCTCCTTGGCGGCCTGGACGGCGAGCTTCGCCTCGGCGAGATCCACCATGGTCTCCACGATGACGCAATCCACTCCCGCCGCAAACACGTGCTCCAGCTGCTCGCGGAAGCCGGCGGCGACAGTCTCGGCGCCGGTGTCGCCATAGGGCTCGAGCAGAGCTCCGCTGGGCCCGCACGATGCAGCCACGTACACTCGATCGGCGCCCGCCCGCCTTACGGCCTCCACGGCCACCCGGTTGATCTCTCCTGTCTCGCCGGCCAGGTCGTATTGGGCGAGCCGCAGAGGCGACGCACCGAACGTGTTCGCCACGACGATATCCGCTCCCGCGTCCGCGTAGAGGCGGGCGATCTCCTCGAGCACATCAGGGTGAGAAAGTGTCATGGACTCAGGGGGACGGCCCGGCTCGAGGCCCCGCTCGAACAGCATGGTGCCGGTCGCGCCGTCGCAAACGAGGGGCTTCCCCGCGGCTAGCCGCGCGGCAAACGGCTGCACGTCAGGCCTTGCCCATGAGCTGCTTCACGCGGTCCACCGCGTTGGCGGCGTCGTAGCCGTACGCGTCGGCACCGATCTCCCTGGCGAATTGCTCATTCACCGGTGCGCCGCCCACGATGGTCCTGACCTTGCCGCTCAGGCCCTCCTTGTCGACTCGCTCCACCACTTCCTGCATCACAGGCATCGTGGTGGTGAGCAGTGCAGACATGCCGATCACCAGTGCGTCGCTGGTGCCGGCCGCCTCGACCAACTGCTCGGGGGGCACGTCTCTCCCCAGATCGACAACCTCGAACCCCGCCCCCCGGAGCAGGATGCCCACCAGGTTCTTGCCTATGTCGTGCAAGTCTCCGCGCACCGATGCGATCACCACCCTCCCCAGCGAGGGGACTCCCTCCTCGATGAGCAGCGGCTTGAGCAGGTCCATGCCGGCATACATCGCCTTGGCCGCGAGCAGCACATCGGGCAGGAAGATCTCGTGGCGCTTGAACCGCTCGCCCACGACGTTCATCCCGGCGATGAGCCCGTCGTCCAGGATAGACGCAGGCGATGCCGCATCGCCGATGAGTTGCCGTGTGAGCTCTGCCACGCGCTCGTCGTCACCGCTGATCACGCTGTTGGCGATATCGGCCAGGTTGTCCATTCAATCTCTCCGTTTGGCGGTGGCGCTCAATCCACGAGGAGCGCGCGAATCCGTTCCCGGCAGCTGCGTGTCTCGCACCGCCGGCAGAAGTCGTACGAGGGCGCGAAGCTGTGGACCTTCTTGGGTGCCGCGATGATCACGCCCGAAACGGACTTGAGCGGCTGCATGAGATAGCTGGTGCCCAGCGTGAGGCCGATCTCCTCCGGGCCCAGGAAATCGAACAGCTTCCTCTGTCCGCTCACGTGCCATCCGCAGTATCCCGGGCTGTAGCGCAGCACGCCCGTATCGGGCGTGGCGTGGCCGCTCGCCCGCAACTCCTCCGCTATGCGCCGCTCGATGACGTCGGCAGCGGTGTCGGCCGCCACGGAGGCCGCCGCGTCCAGCATGCTCCCGGCGGCGAACTCGTTAGACGTGAAGCAGTGCCGAATGCTGCGATTCACCGTCTCGCCCAGCGTGACCGCGAATAGCGCGAGGTGGTCGGCGCGCGGGAAGATGTCGCCCACCGGGGTCCTGGGATCGTTGTGCCCCTCGCCGGCGTAGACGGTGGCGAAATCCTCCCCGGAGATCTCGCGCACGATACCCACCGGCTCGACCTTGCTCAGCAGCACGTCGAGCGCCGTGCTGTACAGTTCTTCGATATGCTCCGGCACCTCGGCGCCCGGCGGGATGCCCTGATATCCCAGGGCCACTTCTCGGTCGGGATGAATGTCGGCCGCAGTGAAGCTGAGAACCCCGGTCATAGACTCTGATGTGGCAGGGCGTCCATCCCGTGGCGCCGCGCTTCGGCGCTCATGAGCTCGGTGAGCTGCGCACTCACGTCGTCGTCGAGTGAGGAGGGCTCGTACTCGGCGAGCAGTTTCTCAGCCTCGTGGTGCGCGCGGTCTCCCAGCGTCGTGGCACCCTCGTCCTGCCAGCGCGCGCGGTTCGCCCGGTCGATTACCGGGCCGGGGAAGTGGTGTTCTTCCCGCAAATATCGCCGCGTGTGCTTGGAGATGAGCAGGTGCTCGTCCTTGAGCAGCTCCTCGAACCGCGGCAGCGCCGGGAAGTCCTCCTTGGGCTCGATGCCGCGTGCCATCCGCAGCGCCATGCCGCAGATCTCGTTGTCCAACACCAGCTTCTCCATGCTGAAGCAGCTCTCGAAGTCGAGCATGCCAGGCCCCGTCAGGTTGTTGATGCCGCTCAACACGGCGAGCGTTGCGCCCATGGAGCTCTCGAGGCCGCACTGCGCGTCGAGCAGCTTTGCGTCGCTCAGCGACATGTACCCCTGAGTGGGCAGTCCCAGATAGGTGCCGATCTCGTTGTTGGCGCAGTTGATCATCATCGTCTCGACGGCGCCCATGGGCGTTGTCTCGTAGCGCACGTCGAAGACGGCCGGAGAGCCGCCGTACAGGGCGGGTGTGCCCGGCTTGGTGAGCTGGCTGATCACGATCCCGCTCAGCGTCTCCGCCGTGTGTTGCACGAGGGTCCCCACCAGGGTTACCGGCGCCACGAACCCGGTGAGCGGCATCGACACGTACTCGACCGGGATCGAGTGGCGTGCGCAATCCACCACGTTCTGTGACGTCACGTCGCTCCAGCGCAGCGGTGCGGTGGGACAGCAGGAGAACACCGTCAGCGGCCGGGCGGCGAGTGCCTCTTGGCTCCCCCGCACCGCAAGCTGCATGTCCTTCATCACCTCGAAGGACTCTATCGTGAACGCCCCCGTTATCACGGGCTTGTCGCAGATCATGAGGCTCAGGAACAGACGGTAGCTGTCGGAGATGCTGTGATGAACGTCGCTGGGGACCAGGGCGGTGCTCTGGGAGGGGAGATGTTCCAGACGCGATACCACCTTGGCATAGCCGACGTAGTCGGCGGTGGTCGGCGCGCGCGAGTCCTGGGTGTCGTGGTCGAGGACGCGAATCGCAGTGGAGCCCGGCGTGAAGTGCACTCGCGTGCCCGAAAAGTCGTGGGTCTGGTTGCCGCACACGTCGTACAAGTGGAAGCCGCTCGGCGCGGTGCTCAGCGCCTTGTCGATGATGTCGTCCGTGAAGCGCGCCCGCTTGGTTGAGGCGTCCACCTCGGCGCCGTGGTCGGCCAGCAGGGAGAGAATCCCTGCGTTGTTGATCTCCACGCCCAGCGCGCGCAGCACCTCCCGCGCCTCGCCTACGATGCGCTCCACCAGCTCAGCCCCCAGGAACTGCACACCCGGCCTCATCGTCCCTCCATCGGCTTCGAGAGCAGAAGATCGGCCAATCTGCACTAGTGTAGAGGCTCTCGCCAGATCACTCCCTCTCGCATTACGAGGACCACGTCTCGCAGGGCGGAGATGTCCTGGGTTGGGTCGCCGCGCACGGCAATCAAGTCGGCCAGGAGGCCCCCGGTGACCGATCCCAACTCTTCGTCCATGTGCAGCATTCTCGCGTTGCCCGAGGTTGCAGCGAGCAGCGCATCCACCGGCGCCATGCCGTAGTCCACCATCAGCTCCAACTCCCGCACGTTGTCGCCGTGTGGGTACACGCCCACGTCCCCGCCGAAGCAGATCGGCGTGCCCGCGTCCAGTGCCGCGCGGAAGCTGGCGCGCTTGAGTCGGATCCGTTGCGGCTCCGGATCCACATCCTTGCGCCAGCCCGCGTACTGCGTGACGGCATCGGCAGCGGCGAGTGTGGGGCACAGCGCCACGCCGCGTTCGGCCATGAGCCGGAACACTTCGGGCGTGCCGCCGTCTCCGTGCTCGATGCTCTCGACGCCGGCCAGGACCGCGCGCCTCATGGCTTCGGGCGAGCTGGCGTGGGCCGCCACGGGCCGCCCGCCGCTGCGCGCCACCTGCACGATGAGGTTGAGTTCCTCCTGCGTGAAGGTGGGAAGTGCCTCGCGCGCCGGGCCCCAGCGGTAGTCGGCGTACACCTTCACCCAGTCGGCGCCCCTGCCCATCTGGTCGCGCACCACGCGAATCAGCTCGTCCACCCCGTCGGCCGGCTCCGCGCCCAGCGGCAGGTCGTGCTCCGGCGCGCCCTTGGGCTGGTAGCTCCCGGTAGCGACGATGGCGCGGGTGCTGGCCAGCAGTCGTGGTCCGGGGATCACGCCCTCGTCTATCGCCCGCTTGAGTCCCACATCGGTGTATCCCGCCCCCTCGGTGCCCAGGTCACGCATCGTGGTGATGCCCGCCATCAGCGTTGCCTCGGCGGCGGGAACCGCGCGCGCAACTCGCATGGCCAGTGGCTCGTTCAACACCTGGTAGGTCCACGGTGTCTCATCATAGGGGTGGAGCAGCAGGTGCGAGTGGCCCTCGATGAGGCCCGGCAGCAGCGTGGTGCCCGGCAGCTCGACGATGCGTGCTTCGGCCGGGACGGAAGCGCGGCCGACGGGGCCCGCGCTCGCTATGCGGTCGCCCAGCACGACTACTTCCCACCCTGTATGGGCGCTGCGCGCGACCGCATCGAACACGCGCTCGGGTCGGAGGACGATGGCCTGCGGGGCCTGCGCCACCGTGGATTGCGGCGTGGCGAGCAGGGCCGCGAACAGCAACGCGATCGGTGGAACACGCATGGTATACCTGTGTCGGGCTGGGGGTTGATGAAAACTGATTCCGCGGCGACCTCGCCGCGAGGTCAGGGTGGTGGGATTGCTCCGTACCCGCCCCTCCCCGGACCAACGGTAACCCCCTATCTTCGGCGTCATGCCCGCCGCCCTGGAACAGGTCAAGACGGCACTTGCCGACCGCTACGCCGTGGAGCGGATACTCGGCAGTGGCGGCATGGCTACGGTGTTCCTGGCGCAGGACCTCAAGCACCACCGGCAGGTGGCGATCAAGGTGCTGCACCCGGAGCTTGCCGCGGCCCTCGGGAGCGACCGCTTCCTGCGGGAGATCGAGATCGCCGCGGCCATGCAGCATCCCCACGTGCTCCCCATGTACGACTCGGGCGAGACCGGCGGCCTGCTCTACTACGTCATGCCGTTCGTGGAAGGCGAGTCGCTCAGCACACGCATTGCACGAGAGGGCGCGCTCCCCGTAGACGAGGCTGTCCGCATCCTGCGCGAGGTGACCGACGCGCTGGCATATGCACACTCGCGCGGGGTCGTCCACCGGGACATCAAGCCCGACAACGTGTTGCTCTCGGGTCGGCACGCGCTGGTGGCGGACTTCGGTGTGGCGAAGGCGGTGAGTGACGCAGGCGGCGAGGGACTCACTGCGACGGGGTTGGCGATCGGAACGCCGGCCTACATGGCACCCGAGCAGGCGACGGCCGATCCCAACGTGGATCACCGGGCCGACATCTACGCCGTGGGTGTGGTGGCCTACGAGCTGCTGGCGGGCCAGCTGCCGTTCCGAGGCCCCACGGCGCAGGCGGTGGTGGCAGCCCACCTGGCCGATGCGCCGGAACCGGTGGACGCGCACCGTTCGAGCATCACCCCAACCCTCGCGGCACTAGTGATGCGCTGTCTGGAGAAGCTGCCGGCCGACCGGGTGCAGAGTGCGGAGGATCTGCTGCACGCCTTGGAGGCAATGGCGACCCCGAGCGGTGGCACGGCAGCGGTGTCGGCGGCGCAACCGACGGTGCCGAAGCCCGCGCAGGTGGCCGGCCTCTACGCTCTCGCGTCGGTTGCGGTGCTGGGGTCGGTGTACGTGCTGATGGACCTCATCGGTCTGCCGGGCTGGGTGCTGCCCGGTGCGGTGCTGCTGCTCGCGGCCGGATTCCCGATTATGCTCGTTACGTCGCGCCTGGAGCTGCAGCGGGCTCAGGACACGACGCAGGCAGTGGCGCTGCCGGAGGCGACGGGCATGCGACGCTGGCTCACGTGGCGGTACGCCATCATGGGCGGGGTGACCGCCTTCGTCGGGCTCACGCTGGTGGCGGGCGGCTACATGGCAATGCGTGTGCTCGGCATCGGGCCGGTAGGCACTCTGATGGCGACGGGCGTGCTGGAGGAGCGGGATCGGTTGATCCTGGCCGACTTCGTGGACCGCACCGGCGACAGTACTCTGGCCTATGCCGTGACCGAGGCGTTCCGGGTGGACCTGGGCCAATCGCCCTCGGTGACGCTGGTGTCTGGAAGTGAGCTGGATCAGGCATTCGAGCGCATGGGCCTGGCGACGCCCGATGGCTTGACGGAAGACGTTGCGCGCGAGGTGGCGGTGCGCGAGGGCATAAAGGCGGTGGTGGCCGGAGAGATCAACGCCCTGGGTGGATCTTACGTGCTGTCTGCCCAGTTGCTGGGTGCGGAGACTGGTGAGGTCCTGGTGCCCGTACGGGAGACGGCCCGGGATTCGACCCAGATCATTGAGGCGGTGGACCGCCTCTCCAATCGGCTGCGCGAGCGCATCGGTGAGTCGCTGCGCTCGATTCGCGCGACCCCACCCCTCGAGCGGGTGGCCACCGCCTCGTTGCCGGCATTGCGCAAACACTCCCAGGCGGCCCGCGCGATCGACGCCGGCGAGTTCGGCCGAGGCATCGCCCTGATCAAGGAGGCAATCGCCCTCGATACGGCATTCGCCGCCGCGCACCGTGCCCTGGCCGTGCACCTCAACAACTACGGCATCGAGCGGGCCCTCGCGGCGGAGTCGATGTCGAAGGCGTACCGCTTCCGGGACCGCCTCCCGGAGCGGGAGCGGCTCTGGACCGCCGGCAGCTATCACATGCAGCGTGACGAGGTGGACGCGGCGCTGATCCCGTATCTGGAGCTGCTCGAATCCGAGCCGGACGACGCTGCGCTGTTGAACAACATTGGCGTGCTCTATAGCCTCTCGCGGGACAGTGAGCAGGCCATGGAATACTACCGGCGTGCCGCCGACCTCGAGCCCAACATGCCGAGCTCGGCCTTCAATGTGGTCGTGACGAACATCGAGCTGGGCCGCCTCGACTCGGCGCGCGCCGCGAACGAGGCTTGGGCCGCTCGTGTCGGAGACCACCCGATCGTGCACGTGAACGAGTACTTCATCATGATGTCCGAGTTCGACTACGAGGCGGCGGAGCGAGCAGTGGATGCGTGGGCGGAGTACGTTGAACCCTCCACGTCGTCGATTCTCACGGGGCTGCGGCTCTCGCTCGCCGCCGTCCGGGGCCACGTGGGAACGATGCAGCGCGAGCTGGAAGGAGGTGAGCAGCGCGCGCGCCAGGGAGTGCTGGTGCCGGAACACCTGCGGGCGGCAGCGTGGGTCGCGATCTACGATGCGGAGGTGCGGGCACGGCCCGATGACGCACTCGCGCGCCTCGATGCGGCCATAGGGCAGTTCCCGTTGGACAGTCTCGAGCCGCTCGATCGCCCCTACACGGAGCTGGCCGAGGCCTATGCCCGGGCCGGTCAGCCGGATCGGGCCCGGGCCTGGCTGGAGGAGTTCGACCGGGAAGTTCCGGAGGAGTTCCGAACCCTGGCCGAGATCGAGTACCAGCGTGCGGCGGGGTACGCTGCGTTGGCCGACGGCCAGCTAGAGGAGGCCGTCCAGGCGTTCCGCCGTGCGGACAGAGGGGGATGTCAGGTATGCGTGCTGCCGGGATTGGCTCGCGCGTACGACGCGCTCGGCAAGACGGACTCGCTCCTCGCCGTGCTGGAGCGGTATGTGACGACACCCGACGATGACCGGCTCTTCGAGGACCCTGTAGAGCTTGCCGGTGTCTACCTCAGATTGGGGGAAGCCTACGAGGCGCGCGATCAGCGGGAGCGGGCCATCGATTACTACAGCCGCCTGGCGGATCTCTGGAGCGGTGCCGACCCGGAGCTTCAGGCGGTGGTGAGTGACGTGCGGGAGCGCATCGCGCGACTCGTGCGTGAAGGCAACGGCTAGTGTCCGATCTCCTGAACGACCTCCAGTCCGCCCTGGGCGACGCCTACCGCGTGGAGCAGGAGCTCGCGCGCGGCGGCATGAGCCGACTCTTTCTGGCGACCGAGGCGTCGCTCAATCGCCGGGTCGTGATCAAGCTGCTCCCGCCGGAAATGGTCAGCGAGGTGAGCGCGGCGCGCTTCAAGCAGGAGATCGCGGTAGCCGCGCAGCTGCAACACCCCAACGTGCTGCCCGTGCTGGCGGCCGGCTCGAGCGAGGATCTCGTCTTCTACGTAATGCCCTACGTGGAGGGGGAGTCGCTCAGGCAGCGCCTTCAGTCAGAGGGTAAGCTCCCGATAGAGTTCGCGCTGCGCATCCTCGGCGAGGTGGCCGACGCCCTCGCCTACGCACACCAGCGCGGCATCGTGCACCGCGACATCAAGCCCGAGAACGTGTTGCTGCTGCAGGACCACGCCGTTCTGACCGACTTCGGGGTGGCGCGCGCGGTGGAGGAAGCGCGAGAGGGCGGACGCCTCACCGAGGTGGGGATCGCTGTCGGCACGCCGGGCTATATGTCCCCCGAGCAAGCGGCCGGCGAGCAAAACCTGGATGCGCGCAGCGATGTCTACGCGTTGGCCGTGGTGGGCTTCGAGATGCTCTCGGGGGAGCAGCCGTTTACGGGCGGGACGCCGCAGAGCGTGATGGCAGCGCACCTCACGCAGGAGCCGCGGCCCGTAAGCACCCTGCGCCCCGACACGCCGGGTCCGGTGGTGGACGCAATCGCCCGCGGCCTCGCGAAGGATCCCACAGCCCGCTATCAGACCTCGGGCGAGTTCCGCGACGCATTGCGCGCCGCCGCCGCGCCGGCGCAGGCAGGCCGCGCGGCGAAGAGATGGAGGCTTGCGGCTGGCGTGCTAGCGGCGGTAGTCGTGGCCTTTCTGGCGCTGGCGTACTGGCCCCGCGGATACCACGTGGAGGGCGACCCGCGGCGCAGCATCGTGTTCTTCCCGTTCGAGAACCGTACCGGCCTGGCCGAGAACGACTACCTCGAAGAAGCCTCCATGAACCTCCTGGGCCTCGCGGTGGGCCACTGGGAGGACATGCGGGTGTACGACGACGAGCGCACCAGCTCCCTCATGCGCCGGCGCCGTCTCGAGTCGGCGGCGGACGTCGATTTCGACGCCGCACGGGACATGGCAATGGACGCGCGCGTCGGCACCTTCGTGCTGGGAGACATCCGCAGCGAGCGCGACTCGATCGCCGTCGAAGCCAAGGTGCACGATGTGGCCACCGGAGAGCGCATCGCGACGGAGATCGTGCGCGCCGGAGCCGCAGCGGATCCCCGGTCGCTGTTCGACTCGCTGGCAGCGCGCATTCTGGATGTGAGCGGTGCTCCGACGGGAGAGGTCCCGGGGCTCACGGCGCAGACGACGCGCTCGCTCGAGGCCTACCGGTCGTATTTGGTGGGCATTCAGGCGCTGCAGCTCCTGGAGATCGATTCCGCGCGTGCGTATCTGGAACGGGCCGTCGAGATCGACTCCACCTTCGCCCTTGCCTACATGCGACTGGTTGATGCCGACGGGTGGGCGGGGTTGGAGCGCACTGACCCGCAGACCCGTCGTGAACTAATCGCCAAGGTGCAG